>NZ_JAXKVR010000026.1:0-211524 GCF_034497725.1 Flavobacterium psychraquaticum | reverse complement strand
TGGTATCACCTGCTAAACGCTTTTTACCAGCTTCTAAAAACTCTTTGTTCCATTTGTAAAACTGAGATTCATTAATGGAATACTTTCTACACAATTCTGCAACTGACATTTCTGCTCGTAAAGCTTCCATGACAATTTGGATTTTCTGTTCGGAACTAAAGATTCTTCGTGTATTTCTACGAATCTCCTTGATGAAATTCTCTGCTGTTTTTTTATTAGATGTTTTCATACTATTTCAAAGTTAATAATTTTTGAAAACACTCTCTTAGTTTTTGTCTAAATCAGTCCACTTTTTGCTGACGATTTACACTTTTGATAAAAAAACCAAATCTTATTTAGAAGCAGTTGCTAATACTTTAAAAGCTAAAAAGGCAGAATTAGATTCTACTTTCGTTAGCACTCAAGAAGCAAATTTAGTAGCTTTTGAAAAAGATAATTTAACAGCTTATCAAGTGCAACAAAATATAAATAAAGCTTTAGCCAAAGGAAATCAATCGCCTGAGTTCACAAATTATTCCAACTATGCCGGTGGAAAATCATCTTTAAAAGACTTTAGAGGAAGCTATGTTTATATTGATGTTTGGGCAACTTGGTGTGGTCCTTGCAAATATGAAATCCCATATTTAGCTAAAGTAGAAGAGCAATATCATGGTAAAAACATCAAATTCATTAGCCTTTCAATTGATAATCTTAAAGATGAAGCAAAATGGAGAGCGATGATTAAAGATAAAAAAATGGGTGGTGTTCAGCTTTTAGCCGATAAAGATTATGAATCTCAATTTGTTCAAGATTATTTCATTATGGGATTTCCTAGATTTATTTTAATTGATCCAGCTGGAAAAATTATTAACTACGATGCACCGCGTCCTTCTGAAGAAAAATTAAAAACTATATTAGATGGTTTAGCTATCTAATGATTAAAAAAGTATTGTTTTGCATTGAAACAACTACATAGATTATTTAAACACAACTATTTTCAAAACACTTGTAATTATATTGCAAGTGTTTTTTTTTGCATATAATTTCCATATCGCTGAAAATCATCTATTTAAATAAGTAATTTTTTTTTAATTTTTTTCTCCAATAAAGCTGTTTTAATCTCACTGATAAAAATAAATTAATTTTTTTTTGAAATATGATTTTTGTCATATTAAAGGATGTTTTTGTCTTCTAATTTTGTACCATACAATAACAAGAAAATGAACTGTTATTGAACCAATAATAAACTAAATATTTTATCATGAGTAATTTTATTAAAAGAATACTTGTAGTTACTATTGCTTGCCTCTCGAGTGTAGGGTGTAAGCAAAACAGTGAATCTTCCACTGATTATTCAACGCTTGCAGTAGCCAACGAAATGGTTGCAGAATTAACAGCACCACCATTCGTTCCTAAACCAATTGGAGATCGCAAAGCCACTAAATTGATTGTTCATATGGAAATCAAAGAGGAGCAAGGTGAAATGGCTGACGGCGTAAAATACAATTATTGGACTTTCGGCGGAAGTGTACCAGGAAGTTTTATTAGAACAAGAGTAGGCGATGAAGTTGAATTTACATTAAAAAATCATCCTGACAACAAATTGCCTCACAACATCGATTTACATGCTGTTACAGGTCCGGGTGGTGGAGCAGCTTCTTCTTTAGTTGCGCCAGGACACTCAAAAACATTTAATTTCAAATGTCTAAATCCAGGATTGTATGTCTATCATTGTGCAACAGCTCCAGTAGGAATGCACATTGCAAATGGAATGTATGGTTTAATTTTAGTAGAACCGGAAGGTGGCTTGCCTCCAGTCGACAAAGAATACTATGTAATGCAAGGTGATTTCTATACCAAAGGAAAATACGGAGATCCAGGAGTACAACCTTTTGATATGACAAAGGCCGTAGATGAAAAAGCAGATTATGTGGTTTTTAATGGTAAAGTTGGTGCATTAACAGGTGATAAATCATTAACAGCTAAAGTAGGTGAAACAGTTCGTATTTATATGGGTAATGGTGGACCAAATTTAGTTTCATCTTTTCACGTTATTGGTGAAATTTTTGACCGAGTACACGTTGAAGGTGGCGATATGATTAATAAGAATGTACAAACCACTCTAATTCCTGCAGGTGGAGCAGCGATAGTAGAATTTAAAGTAGATGTACCAGGAACTTTTATTTTAGTTGATCACTCAATTTTTAGAGCATTTAATAAGGGAGCTTTAGGAATGCTAAAAGTAGAAGGAAAAGAGAATACAAAATTATATTCAGGAACCACACAAGAAGGTATTTATATGCCAGAAGGTGGAACTATCCAAAATATGCCAAAAGTTGCGAATGGTAAAGAAGTAATTGTGAATAAAACACTAGCGCAACAAATGAATGATGGTAAAAACATTTTTTCTAATACTTGTTTTGCTTGTCACCAATCAGAAGGTCAAGGAATTCCAAATGCTTTCCCACCTTTAGCGAAATCAGATTTCTTAAACGCAGATGTGAACCGATCAATTGATGCAGTGCTTCATGGTTTAAGTGGAGAAATTACTGTAAACGGTAAAAAATACAATTCCGTAATGACAAGTCAAAATTTAACAGACCAAGAAATTTCAGATGTTTTAACTTATGTATATAACAGTTGGGGGAATAATAAAACGAAAGTTACTCCAGAAATGGTTAAAACTCAAAGAGCAAAACCGGTTGTAAAAACAAAAGACATACACGAATAATAATTAATCAAATATAACAATCAAACAAAATGAAAAAAATAATCTTCGGTGCTTTGGCACTAATTGTAACAGGAACTTTAATCAGTTTTAAATTGCCTGCAACAAAAACTACTGAAGTAGTAGCGTTTCAAGATGTAACAAAAGGAAAAGCGATATATGCAAAAACTTGTGTAGCTTGTCATCAAGCAACCGGACTTGGAATTCCAAATGCATTTCCACCTTTAGCGAAATCAGATTACCTAAATGCTGATACTAACAGAGCAATTAGAGCTGTTCTAAACGGGTTAACAGGTCCAATTACAGTAAACGGTAAAAAATTTAATAGTGTTATGACTGGTCAAGGATTAAATGACCAACAAGTAGCTGATGTATTAACTTATGTTTACAGCAGTTGGGGAAATAACAATACAAAAGTTACTCCAGCAATGGTTAAAGCACAAAGAGGCAAAAAATAAATAAGAACATTAGAAAGAATGATAATGGAAACTCAAATTAACAATCGATTGAACTATTGCCTAGTTTTACTTTTTTGGGTTTCCATTTCTTTTTCGCAGGGAACCAAAAATATGGCAACCATAGAATCTGGAACTTATATTCCTTTATATGGAACAGCCGATAAAAAACCAGTTAAAGTAAATGCTTTTTTATTGGATGTTTATCCCGTTACAAATCAAGAATATCTTGCCTTTTTAAAAACCAATCCAAATTATAGAAAATCTAAAATCAAAGGCTTATTTGCAAATAAAACCTATTTATCAGAATGGACAGGTGATTTAAATTTTGGAGCCTTAAATGCCAATGCACCCGTAACGAATATTTCGTGGTTCGCGGCTAAAGAATATTGTGCATGTCGAGGTAAAAGATTAGCCACATTAGACGAATGGGAATATGTTGCAATGGCCGATGAAAAACGAAAAGACGCTCGTTCTAGAGAAGAATTTAATAAATATATTTTAAGTTGGTACGAAAAAAACAAAACATATAACAATCCTGTCGGACAAACTTTTAAAAATTATTGGGGAATTTATGACATGCACGGATTGGTTTGGGAATGGACTTTCGATTTCAATAGCATCTTTTTATCGGGTGAATCTCGAAAAGATAAAGACACCGACAAAGAATTATTTTGCGGAAGTGGCTCAGTAAACGCAACTGATTTAATGAATTATGCCGCTTTTATGCGTTATGCCTTCAGAGGTAGTGTGAAAGCAAATTATACTACAAAAAATTTAGGCTTTAGATGTGCCAAAAACATCGAATAATTGAGTTATCAATTTAAAATCAAATAGCATGAAAAAAATGATGTTGCTAGCAATTGCCTTTTTACTAGTAGTAAGTTGCAATTCCAAAGTAGAAAAAAAAGATATAGTAGAAAAACCGATAACGGATTTATCCATCTATAATTTACCCGAAAAATGGACCAATCAAGATGGAAAAGACATTGAATTAAAGGAGTTGAGAGGTAAAGTTTTAGTGATGGTAATGATTTATACTTCTTGCAAATCGGCTTGTCCAAGATTAGTTGCCGATATGCGTCATATAGAAGAACTAATTCCAAAAGAATATAAAGAGAAGGTGAATTTAGTTTTAGTAAGTATCGATCCAACAGTGGATACACCTGAACGCCTAAAAGAATTCTCCATAGAAAACAAAATGACAGGAAATCAATGGACGTTCCTTCGTTCAAATGAAGAAAATACACGCGAATTTGCGGCAGTTTTAGCCGTAAATTACAAAAAAATATCGCCTATCGATTTTTCACATTCTAATATCATTAGTATTTTCAATGCAGAAGGTGAAATGACTTATCAACAAGAAGGATTAGGAACTGGTTATGAAAAAACAGTTGCTAAAATCACTGAAGAAGCGGCTAAAATTAACTAGCGAATCTTCAAACCTAAAAACTAAAAATCGATGAAAGTAAATATAAAATTATTCGTTGTTGCTGCTTTTGCAATTACGACAGTAAGTTCTTTCGGACAAGAGTTAGAAGTAAACTTACAACTACGACCACGTTTTGAATATCGAAATGGTTATAAAGAATTAATGAAAGACGATTTGTACCCAACTTCATTAGTTTCCCAACGTTCCAGAATGAATTTCTTCTATAAGCAAGATAAATTAAAAGCGAATATTTCTTTTCAAAATGTTAGAATTTGGGGCGATGTAGCTACAACTTCTGCTTCGGATAAAAACGGAATTGCTTTGTTTGAATCTTGGCTAAGCTATGATTTCAATGAAAGTTGGACTACTAAAATTGGAAGACAAGTGTTGTCGTATGACAATCAAAGAATCTTAGGCGGAATCGATTGGGCTCAACAAGGACAAAGTCACGATGCTTTATTAGTTTCCAACAAAAAAAACAATTATCAATTGGATTTGGGTGCAGCTTTGAACAATACCACTGAAACTTTATACGAAGTAGCTTATTCAACCAATTATAAGAACTTACAATTTGCTTGGTTTAACCAAAAATTCACCAACAGCAGCATAAGTTTCTTAGCAATGAATACCGGATATCAATTTGAAAATGTAGTAGAGAATAAATTTCAAGTGGCCTATTTACAAACAGTTGGAGTTTATGGTAAATTGAATGCTTCAAATTTCTTTGCTGATGCTGGTTTATATCTTCAAACAGGTGAAGTGGCTTTACCAAATGATAAAGAAGCTATTTCTGCTTATTATGGAGCATTGAATTTAGGATACAAATTCACAGAATCTTTTAAAGCTGAAGTTGGATTTGAATATCTTTCCGGAAAAGATCAAGATGATTCGGATGCAAAATTTAAAGCATTCACACCTTTATTTGGAACCAATCACGGATTTAATGGATTTATGGATTATTTCTACGTCGGAAATCATAAGAATTCTGTAGGATTACAAGATATTTATGCAAAACTTACTTTCGACAAAAATAAATGGCAAGTAGCTTTGATTCCTCATCTTTTCTCGAGTGCTGCTTCAGTTTACAGTCCTATAACTTTAGAAAAACAAGACAATTATTTAGGAACAGAAATCGATCTAACAGCTTCTTATAAAGCGGACAAAAACTTTCTAATTTCTGGCGGTGTGTCTAAAATGTTTGCAAGCAATACGATGGAAACCTTAAAAGGAGGAGACAATACAAACAACAACAACTGGGCTTGGATAATGGTTTCATTTAGTCCGCAATTGTTTACTTATAAAAAATAAAGGTTAATTGATTATTAGGTTATTATTAATTCAAAAAGGACTGCTAAATTTACATTAGCAGTCCTTTTATTTTAGAGGTCTTCATTTCTATAAGGCGATTTAACTTAACTTTCAGTAACAATTAAATTTATTTTATCGCAACTTTATTACAATTGCTTTAGTACAAGGTTATAGATGAAGTAGCATAATTAGTAATTCAAAAAGGACCGCTAACATCATATTAGCAGTCCTTTTATCTTTAAGGTCAGTCGTCTTGTAAACAAGATGATTTAACTTAAAAGAACCCATCAACTATAAAAACTTTTCTTGTAAAACAATTGCTTTTGGAAACAATATATTATTTTCTAAATGGATATGTGTGTGTAAATCACTTTCAAACTCTTGAAGCATTTGGAACGTAACTTTATAAGTGTTGCAACCATCAGCAGGAGGCGTGTAGTTATTAGAAATTGCTACAATTTTTTCAAAACGATTGCCTTCATTTTCATGTTCTTCCATCATCATTGCAATCGGATTTGCCACAGAACCAAATCCTGGAGCACTTAAAGCTGATTTAGTACGATCTGCTTCAACCATTTTCTTAATGTAAGGGAAAAGGATTAACTCTTCTTTTTTCATGTGTTGCGTTAATTCATCTGCAGTTCTTTTGAATAAATTTTTAATTTCGAACAATTCAGGGTGAGCTGCGCCATGCACTTGTTCTAATTTTAGTAAGAAGGACAACAATACAGGAATTTTTTCTTCTACATAACGATGATGTTTTTTCTCGATGTAATCGATTAATAAATCTAATTCCCAAGTATTAAAATCAATCGAAGTATTGTCCGTAGCGGTTGCTTTCTCTAATTGCTCTAGCACAGTAGAAACATCTAATCCTTTTTGACTGCATACTTCATCTAAAGTACGATTACCTTTGCAACAGAAATCAATTTTATTTGCACTAAAAACACTTGCTGTTCTAAAATCATCGGCAACCATTTCACCGATTGTTTTGTTTGTATCTACTACCATAATATGTTATATTTTAAATAGAAGACAAATTTATCCTTAATATAATTTATATTTTATGATTGCAATCATATTAGGTGTCTTTTTAATGTATTTATTTTGCTAAAGAATATAAAAGATTTTTTTGTCTTCTATATTTTAAAATAAACTAAACTAACAAATATGTTATCAAAATCACAAGCCAGAACATTTTTTTTAGGAGGAACAGTAATCACCTTTTTAGTCTTCATTGGATTAACGGTTTACTCGTTCATGCCTGGAAACGATCAAACGTATCATGATAAGATTGATGCAAAAGTTATTCGAGGAAAAGAAATTTGGGAATCGAATAATTGTATGGGATGTCACACCATACTAGGAGAAGGAGGTTATTATGCTCCAGAACTTACAAAGGTTATTGAGCGAAGAGGAGAAGGTTATGTAAAAGCCGTACTTCAATCGCCAATTCCTTGGGGACCAAAAGGAAGAAAAATGGTCAAATACGAAATGAATGACGCCGATGCTGAAGCTGTAATCGCGTACTTCAATTGGATTGGAAAAATTGATTTAAATGGCTTCGAACGCGTAGTTTCACCTTTAGCGAAAGACGAATAATCTAAAATTAATAGTATTATGAAATATAAATCACAGAAAGTAGCCTATTGGTTTTTTGCCTTATGCATGTTATTGTTTGCATTGCAAATTGTCTACGGTTTTATAATGGGCTTTGCCCGAATAGGAATGGATGGTTTGCACGACTTTATTCCATTCAATACAGCAAGAGCTGTTCATACTAATTTATTAGTAGTTTGGTTGTTAACCGGTTTTATGGGAGCCGCTTATTACATTATTCCAGAAGAAGCACAACGCGAATTAATCAATGTGAAATTAGCGTATGTACAATTAATCTCGCTTGCTATTGTTGGTGTTTTAGCCATTGTAGGTTTTCACTTTAACATTTGGGAAGGTCGAAAATTCCTTGAAATTCCAAGAGAATTAGACTTCTTAGTAGTAATAAATGTCTTGTTATTCTTGTTTTTAATCTTAGGAACTTTATACAAAGCAGAAAGAAGAACTACAACGGCTTTAGTATTAACAATGGGATTGGTTTTCGCCGCTTTATTATACCTTCCGGGGATGATTTGGTTCGATAGTCAAGTTACAGATTCATTCTTCCGTTGGTGGGTTGTTCACTTATGGGTAGAAGGAGTTTGGGAATTAATTATGGGAGGTATTTTATCGTACCTATTAATCAAACTTACTGGTGTTGACCGCGAAGTTATTGAAAAATGGTTGTATGTAATTGTTGGATTAACCTTCCTTTCTGGATTATTAGGAACAGGGCACCATTATTATTACATCGGCGTCAACAAAATTTGGTTAATCGTAGGTGGAATTTTCTCAGCATTAGAACCGCTAGCATTCTTAGCAATGGCATTATTTGCGGTTTATATGTATCGTAAAGGAGAAAAATCGCACCCTAATAAAATTGCATTATTCTGGACAATCGGAGCGTCAATCGTTTCATTTGTAGGAGCTGGTTTATTAGGTTTTGCACATACTTTACCACAAACAAATATTTACACACACGGAACTTTAGTAACAGCAATGCACGGTCACTACGCATTCTGGGGCGCTTATGCGATGATTGTTTTAGCAATTATTAGTTATGCTTTACCCAATATGACCGGAAGAAAACGTTACAACAGCACACAAGGACACATGGCATTTTGGTTTTCAAATGTAGGAATGTTAGGAATGACAGTTGCTTTCGGAGTTGCTGGAGTAGCCCAAGTATATTTAGAACGTAAAATGAAAATGGATTTTATGGACGTTCAAAATGAAATTGCTATTCATTTCGTTGTACTATTAGTTTGTGCAACCTTATTTGCAACCGGAATTACAATGTTCATTATTGAGTTTATCAAATATGGTAAACCAACTGATGAAGCTCTTATAAAAGAAGAATAGTTATTAATTTTTTAGGTTAGAGTTTACAATTAATAACCCACCGAGACCAATTGCCCAGAGTTGTCGCTGTTGGCATTTGGTTTCGGTTTTTAAACAAAAAAAGAAATGTTAGTAGCAGAAAAAACCATTTTTTATAAAGCAGTTGGCTCAGAAATTGAAGTTTTCAATCAAATCAAGCAATTGCAATTACCTTTATTATTGAAAGGACCAACAGGTTCCGGTAAATCGCGTTTTATTGAATTTATGGCCAATGAATTGAATAAAAAACTAATTACAGTAAGTTGTCACGAAGAAACTTCTGCAACGGATTTAATCGGAAGATTTATTATCAAAGGAGCCGAAACCGTTTGGATTGATGGACCACTTTCTATCGCAGTTAAAAACGGACACATATTATATTTAGATGAAGTTGCGGAAGCAAGACCCGACGTAATCGTTGCGATTCACTCCTTAACCGACCACAGAAGAGAGCTTTTTATCGATAAATTAGGAGAAACCATCAAAGCACATCCCGATTTTCTTTTAGTAGCTTCCTTCAATCCGGGGTATCAAAAAGGATTTAAAGAATTAAAACCGTCAACTCGCCAACGTTTTGTAGCACTTTCGTTTGATTATCCAAATCAAAAAGCAGAAACTGAAATCTTAATCAATGAAACCGGAATTTCAGCTGAAATCGCTCAGAAATTAGTCACAATCGGTGCGAAAATTAGAAATTTAACCGAACTGGGATTAACCGAAACCGTTTCAACCCGACTTCTAGTTGACGCCGCGAAGTTAATTAACAACGGACTTCCAAAACGTTTAGCCGTTCACGTGGCTGTGGTAGAACCATTAACGGACGAACGCGAAACCATCAATGCTTTGAAAGATTTATGTGATTTAATGATTTAGAGAAATAAATAATGGGCTTCGAATTAGATGAAATTTTATATAAAAAAGTAATCAAATACTTTAAAAACAAACGACTCAATGACACTGAAATGCTGAGTCGTCAAGTGACGTTGTCCGAAATTAAACCCAGATTAACACTTCTAGCCAGAGCACTTTGTGGTGTTCCTATTGAAATATTTCCGGCCGAACGCGAAGGTGGTTATAAAAACTTGAACTTCTTTTTACCGATAAATTGTTCCCTTTTTCCAACAAAAGAAGAAAACAGGAAGTTTTATTTTTTCAGAACGGCGTATTTAAGCGTTCAGAAACAATTAAATTTAAACTGGACTTCGCTAGACGATTTACAACACTTATCCTTAGAAAAAGCACAAGAAACGGCTCCATTAGTGTTGGAGAAATTATTTCAAGAATACCCAAGTTTAGACGAATGGTATTACGAAGCCGTTCCAAAATTACCGCTCGAAAAAAACAAAGAAACAGCTGATTTTAGTTGGTTATATGGCAAATGGATGAAAAATTCGCCCGAAGTTGATGCTTCAGACGTCTTGCACAATTTTGACGATGTAGCTACAAAAATTCAAAACAGTGTGGTGGCGGAAACAACGCTTCACGCGAATGCAGTAGAAGAAATTCAATCGCTTGCCATCGACAAAAAACAGCAAGAAGATTATGTGTTGATGCACAGTTTTGAAAAAATTGAAACGGCTGAAGAATTCAACGGAAATTGGCGCGATTTCGACGGAAAAGATGATTTAAAAGAACATCAAGACGCCTTGGAAGAAATGAATATGCGTTTTACAGTTCGGGTGGATGATATGGTGCATTCGGTTTATCAAGCTGATTTTATTGAAAATACTTCCATTGCCGAAAGTGCTGAGGTCGACGAAAAAGGATTCCACTTAAAATATGATGAATGGGATTTTAAAAAGCGAAATTACTTACCCGGTTTTTGTAAAGTGTATCCAAAAACGCAAATAAAAACACATCCATCGTACTATAAAAACACAATGGCGAAGTATAAAACCACTTTAAATGGTTTGCGAAAAATGCTAACTAGTGTGAATAATAAAATGCAACAACAACGCCGACAATTGCAAGGTGAAGCCTTCGATTTAGACGCTTTAACGGATTTATATACCGATATTCATTCGGGAAAATCGCCTGACGAACGCGTTTATCTTTCGAATCGCAAAAAAAATAAAGACATTGCTATTTTGGTTTTGTTAGATTTAAGTCTTTCGAGCGATGGTTATGCCGCCGGAAATCGGGTGATTGATGTTGAAAAAGAAGTTTCCATCTTATTTGGAGAAATTCTGCACGAATTCGACATTGATTTTGCAATCGACGGATTTTATTCAAAAACGAGAAACTTCACAACGTATTTAACCTTAAAAGATTTCAACGAAAATTGGAATTCAGCCAAACATAAAATCGGAGCGATTGAACCAAACGGTTATACTAGAATTGGTCCCGCACTTCGGCACGCAGGAGCACGATTAGATCAAATAGATTCCAAAAATAAATGGATTATCGTTTTATCCGACGGAAAACCAAACGATTACGATAAATATGAAGGCCAACACGGCATTCAAGACATCAAACAAGCATTACGCGAATTAAACGAACGCAAAATAAACTCGTATGCATTAGCCATCGAGGCACAAGCCAAATATTATTTGCCCCAAATGTTTGGACAAAATCATTATCAAATATTAACTTCTCCAGAAGCTTTACTGAAATCATTGGTAAAACTTTATGAGAAAATTAAACACCAATAAAATGGTAACAAAAGAAACACATACCACTGTAATGGAAGGCCATCCGATTCATACTTATTTTTTAGAAACGGATTTGATACAGAAACTTATAGCCGAGCTAAATGCTTTGGATCCCAAAGAAGAATTTCAACAATTTTATAATGTTTTCAATCAATTAGCAACGGTTGAAAAGCGATTTGAACGCAAAGAAAACCAACTTTTCCCGTTTTTAGAACAAAAAGGGTGGAATGGACCTTCTCAAAATATGTGGTCGTTTCACGATACGATTAGAGAAATGTTTCGCATCGTTCGAAAAAATATTTCGGACAAAGATTTCACATCCGTAAAACACAACAGCAGTTTAATTGTTCAAAATATCGAACGATTATTGAGTGTCGAAGAAAATGTATTGTTTCCAAACGCATTAGAATTGTTAACCGATGAAGATTGGATTAAAATGCGAAAAGGCGAGGAAGAAATCGGTTGGATGTTAAGCGAAGCACCAGTAAAATTCCCCAATATTCCCGATTATGTGCATCCTTCGCAAGATACCGAAATCAGAACAGATGTGGTTTTTGCTGAAAACGCATCGCACTTTGATGAAGGTTATATGACGGTGGAACAAGTGAATTTGCTCTTCAGAACGTTGCCCATCGACTTAACGTATGTAGATGAAAACGATAAAGTAATTTTCTATAATAGAGGCGAAGAACGCGTTTTTCCTAGAAGTGCTGGAGTTATTGGCCGAGAAGTTCGCTTCTGTCATCCGCCAAAAAGTGTGGATACGGTGTTGAAAATTCTAGAAGCGTTTAGAAAAGGCGAACAAAATGAAGCTTCGTTCTGGATTAATTACAAAGAACGCCAAATTTACATTCGATACTTTGCTGTTAGAGACGACAAAAAAAACTACAGAGGCGTAATCGAAATGTCACAAGATATCACTGAAATTAAACAAATCGACGGAGAAAGAAGACTATTAGAATGGAAGTAAATCACAAATCAATTTATTATCCTCCAGGAGGAATTTTAATGTGGATCATCATCTATTTAGAATTATTCACATTTGGTATGGCCATTTTGGCGTTGGCTTATTATGGTTCTTTAGAACGAGAACAATTTCATGCCGACAGTCAGTTATTGAACAAATTCACCGCAACAATTAATACCATATTACTATTAACAAGTGGATTTTTTGTAGCAAAAGCCGTTCATTTTTTCAAAGAAAAGAAAATAGAAAAAACGACGCAATTTATGCTTTGGGCAATTCTTTCTGGCTTTGGATTCTTGATTTTAAAATCATACGAATATTACGAAAAAATAGAAATGGGCTTAACTATGGGAAAAAGCTCATTTTTCACAAATTATTGGCTGTTAACAGGCTTCCACTGGATTCACGTTTTGGTCGGTTTGATTATTTTGATTTTTATTCGAAGATCCATCCAAAAAAGCAAAACAGAAGCATCTTTAGAAGATATTGAAGCAAGTGCAACATTCTGGCACATGTGCGATATCATTTGGTTGCTTTTATATCCGGTACTTTATTTATTATTTTAATTATGAAAAATCAAACACTTTTATCAACATTTATTTTATTGATAACTCTCACGTTAGTGGCTGCATTTTTTGCTTTTAATGTAAGTTCAGATATCATTGTTGGCACAGTTGTTACTTTATCGTTGGTGAAGTTTTGGCTGGTAGCATTTCAGTTTATGGAATTGAAAAAAGCCCATGCCTTCTGGAAGTATTTACTCCTTGCTTTTGGTGCATTTATGGGATTAGTACTTATAATTTTATTATAATTTTTCGAAGGATGATATTTATCATATAAATTCTATTTTGATTGCATTTAATTTGTTGCTACTATTTTTAAAGAATTAAGAATCAAAACAATACAATTCAAAACCGCCATAAAATGATTTTACAAAAGAACACACACACTTTTCATATTCCAGTAATGGGATTGGCGTTCACTATTGATAGCCCTATTCGTGTTGCTCAGTATGGAATAGATTCCGTTATTTCCATTATGGACGATGATTTAATCGAAAAAATGACTGCTTTTTATGCCCAAAAATTCAAACAACCTTATGAAGAAATTTCGCAAAAAGTTGAAGATTTTAGAGCCAAAAGAATCACCAATTATCTGAATTTAATTGACACCGTTGTCACGCAGAAATTCGAATCTTTTAAAGCAGAATTAATAGAAACTAGAAGTAAATTAGATGATTTTATGACTACTTTACCTTCAAGTTCCCAATTAAAAGAGCGTTTAGAAGAACTGATTGCTTCCGGAAAAGATAATTTTCACGAGTTGCAAACAACTTTAAATCATTATTTTCATCCCGGAAGTATTGATGTGAACATTATGACCAAACTGGACAAAGATAATTTTAAAGACCACGAGCAATTGCCTGTGATTTATAACGATGCTCATTCGGCCTTACGCGGATTTATGAACAGCACAACCAATTCATCCGTAGTTTTTTCTGCGGGTATGAATCCGAGATTATTCAGTTATATGGAATCGTTTGATGCTTTTTATCCAAACGAAAACGGACAATTTCAGAAGAAAATTATCCTAAAAGTTAGTGATTTTCGATCAGCTATGATTCAAGGAAATTTTTTAGCAAAAAAAGGACTTTGGGTTTCAGAATACCGCATTGAATCAGGCCTAAATTGTGGTGGACACGCTTTCGCAACGGACGGATTTTTATTAGGTCCCATTTTAGAAGAATTCAAAAACAAAAAACAAGATTTAATTCAATCGGCTTATGGTTTATTGACTTCGGCCTTAACTGCAAAAAATAAAATACTTCCAAACACACCGCCCGATTTAAAATTATCAGTGCAAGGAGGCGTTGGAACGGCAGAAGAACATCAATTTTTATTAGACCATTACAATATGGACGCAGTAGGTTGGGGTTCGCCATTTTTATTGGTTCCAGAAGCGACTTCAGTAGACGTTCAAACCCGAAAATTATTAGCAGGAGCAAAGTCCGAAGATTTATATTTGAGTAATATTTCACCTTTAGGCGTGCCGTTTAACACCATTAAAGGAACGACGAATGACTTTTACAAAAACCAAAGAATTGCCTCTGGAAAAGCAGGAAGTTCTTGTCCTAAAAAGTTTTTAGCGTTGAGCAAAGAATATGATCCAGAAGGAAGTTGTTCGGCTTCAAAAAAATACCAAGACAAGAAAATTGAAGCGTTAGAAGAAACCCGAAATACAATTTCCGAACAAGCATACACCAAAGCGTACACTTCCATTACTGAAAAGTCGTGTTTGTGTGTGGGACTTGCGAATCCAAGTTTGTTAGAATTCGGAATCCCTGTAAAAGGTCAAAACCAAGGAGTTGTCGTTTGTCCGGGTCCAAATATGGCTTATTTCTCTAAAGAAGTTTCTTTAAAAGAGATGATGCACCATATTTATGGCACAAAAAACATCGAAAACCACGAAAACAGACCTAATATGTTTGTGAAGGAACTGGAATTATATGTGACTTATTTAACGAACCAAATCAACGATACGTTAGAAATCACTGCCCAACAAATTAAGAAGTGGGAAACCTTTAAAACCAATCTTACAAACGGAATTTCGTATTACAAATCGTTATTCACAGATGCTACTACATTTGCAAGCTTTGCAAAAATCACAGCAGATATGGCAATTTTCGAAAATAAATTACAACAAATAACCTACCAAGAACCAGCATTCTAAAGTAAGTTACAGATACTTTATTACAAAAACACCATTACGAAATTTATTGAGTAATGGTGTTTTCTTTTAACCATCAACCATTAACTATCAACTTTTTTCTTGGCGTTCGAGCAGGCTGTCCGCTCTATCTTTTTGTTTTTAAAGAAAAAACAAAAAGGATGCCGCTCCCATCCTTAACGCAACCTAGCAGTAAATTCATATATATTTTTTGATTGAAAAATGGTACTTAATCGATGTTTTGAGTTAGTTAAAGAAATTTAGAGAACGGATGTATTTTGTAGGAAAAAAATGTATTATATTCGTAGGGAATTTCTATTAAAAAAAATAATCCAAATTTCATTTTATTAAATATATTTTCATAAAAAATTAAAAAACAAGTATTTACGAATTTTCAATTATTTTAAGTTCGTGTATATATGAATTGGCAGTAATTGCACCGCAGAGTCACACTAACCTAACTAAATTTATGATAGAAAAAAGTATTAAAGAAGATTTTTTAGATTTGTTTTATCACGATTTAGTTTCTGAAAAATTAGAAAGAGATAATAGTTTAAATCTTTTTACTTTAAAGGTTCAAAACAATTCATTCTCCTATGATGAACTTATTAGTGAGCTAGGGAACAAACTACATTATTTTGCACTTTCGAGGCAACAAGTTGCTCATTTGAAAAAAGAGGATAAACTTAAAGACTTAATAGACAATGCAAAAGCAAAACTTCGAAATCATTCAGTAAATGAAGGCGAACTTGGTGAGATTCTTTTATATTGTTTACTTGAGTCACATTTAAATGCACCTAAAATTTTAACCAAACTAGAATTAAAAACAGCACATAACGATTATGTTAAAGGAGCTGATGGAGTTCATTTACTAAAACTTAATGATAAAGAATATCAGCTTATTTTCGGTGAATCAAAACTTGAAGCAAAGCTAACTAAAGGAATTTATTCTGCTTTCGATTCTATTAAAACACTTTTAACAGAAAAAGGAAAATTAAAATTTGAAATTGATTTAATAAATAGTGAATTAGTAAAAGAAGCTTTTGATGAAAATAGTTATGAAATTCTGAAGAAAATAATCATTCCAAGTGCAAAAGAAGATCAAACATATATGGATTATTCTTTTGGGATATTTTTAGGCTATGATTTAACAATAAGTGAAACAGAAAGTGAATTAAGTAATTCTGAGTTTCGCGATACAATTAGAAAAAGAATTAAAGAAGAGATAATTTCTACAATATCATCTTTTAATTTTCAAATTAAGAAAAATGAATTTTCAGGTTACAAGTTTTATATTTATGTAATTCCGTTTAGTGATTTGGCAAAAATACGTAAAGAAATAATCAAAGAAATTACTACTTAATATGCGTTTAATTGACAAATTAATTTCAGACATCTACTTAGATGATTATTTTATACAAATCTTTGAAAAATGTTTGCTCTCATCAGCGGAATACAATCTCAAATCGATAAACCCATCAAATTTGACAAATAAAGAATTTATTGATGCTTTACGATTTGCAGATATTTTATCAAATTCAAAGGAACCAAATAGCCGAAACAAAGCATATCAAATAATTACTTCTTTAAATCATAATTACAGTAATAACCCAACTTACAGAACTATTTCAAAAGCAGTTTTTAGTATGCTAGGAAATTATCCTGCAATTAATTTTCTAGAAATTAAAAATGATAATTTTGCAGAACTACCATTGCTAAGAGATTTTGAAAGCGATTCAAAAAAAATAATTCAGAAGGTTCCAGATACTGAAAATACTTTTTTTACTGATTCCCAATATGAACTATTTTCAAAATTAAGTAATAGTATTGAATTTAGTTTTTCAGGACCAACTTCAATGGGGAAATCTTTTTTAATTAAATCTTTTATAAAAAAAGTTATTAAAAACAGTCCTCCCGAAAATATAGTAATAATTGTTCCAACTAGAGCATTAATAAATCAATTTTCAATTGATTTAAAATCAGAATTGTCAGAATTATTAGAATTTTATAAATACAAAGTCTTTATAAATTCAAATGTTTCAGATATTTTAACGGAAGGGAAATTTAATTATATTTTTGTATTAACTCCTGAAAGATTAATAAGTTATCTATCACAAGATGATAATCCACCAATAGGTTTCTTATTTCTTGATGAAGCTCATAAATTCGCGAATAACAATGATTCTAGAAGTATAACAACTTATACAGCAATTGAAAAAGTTCAAAAAAAATATGGGAATATTAAGCTTTACTTTTCTTCACCAAATGTTTCAAATCCAGAAATATTTCTAAAATTATTTGGAAGAGAAACTTTAAATAATTTTTATAAGACAGATGAATCTCCTGTGTCACAAAATCTATATTTTATAGATTTAACAAATCAAAACTTCGAATTACATTCGAATGGAAATATTATAAACCTAAACGATAAAGTTGATTTTTCAGAAGTACAAGATGAAATTGATTTAATTGAATTTATTGGAATAAATAAAAACAATCTTATTTATTGTAATTCAAAAAGAAAAACAATTGAAAAGGCAAACGAATTTGCTTTAAAAATAAGAGAGTTCGCTCCTACCAATAATATTTTAAAAGCTGTCCAAAGTATTAAAGATTACATACATCCTGATTATTATTTAGCTGAATTATTGATGAAAGGAGTTGCTTATCATTATGGAAAACTCCCTCAACTTATAAGAAACTTAATTGAAGATTTATATAAAACTGAAGAAATTAGAAATGTATTTTGTACTTCAACTCTATTAGAAGGAGTAAATATGCCAACACAAAATATATTTATACTTGATAATAGAAATGGAAGTAAAAGTAAATTACAACCTATTGATTTTTGGAATTTATCAGGTAGAGCAGGAAGACTTTCAAAAGAATTAGAAGGAAATATTTTTTGCGTTCAATATGATAATTTTGTGTGGGACAATAAAGAAATTTTTAAGAAAGAGAAAATTGATCTTAACCCAACAATTTTAAATAAAGTTGATCGAAATTTACAAAAAATAGAAAAGCTACTAAATGATAAAGATATATCAGGAACCGAGACAGAAAAGGAGATATTAAGATATATAGCTAATATTATAAAAGTAGATTCATTAGAAACAAATTCAAATTATAAAAGTCCAATCATTTCTAAATTAATTGAAAAAAATAAAACTAAAATAATAGAATTAGCTAATTCCAAAACAAAGGATTATGAAATACCTAGTTTCATTTTAAAATTTAATCAAACAATTGATTTTGAAATACAAAATAATGTTTATTTAAAACTCAAGAAATCGAAAGGAAAAATTACATTACCTCCAAGTAGTCAAATAAATTACAATACCTGTTTAGAAGTGTTGGAAAATTTTTACAAACTTTACTCTTGGGAAAAAGCAGAAACCAGATTAAAAAAAATCAACAGTTTAAAATATTATGCAGTTCTGATGAATCAATGGATTAACGGTTTCACATTGAACCAAATAATTAATCAAGCAATAAATTGGAATTATGATAACAATAATACTATTAAGATTTCCTACGATGAATTTGAGACGTTTGATAAAAAGAACAAAAAACATATTAACATTGTAATAGAAAATACAATAGATGATATTGAATATATATTGAGATTTTTATTAGAAAAATATTTTAATCATTATTATCAAATACTAGTAAAGATATTAGGTGAAGAAAATGCAGGCGAAAATTGGGCAACACTATTAGAATATGGAACACAAAACAGAATAATTATTGCTCTTCAAAATATTGGATTATCAAGAAATACAGCAATTAAAATTTATCAAAACCATAGAGATGCTTTAATAATAATAGAAGGGAAATTAAGTGCAATAAATAAAATAAAATTATTAACCGTCTACAAAAAAGAAACTTTGGAATACGAAGAAATTAGAAAAGTACTCTAAAAAAGCAACTACTGCCAACACGCGCTACAAGCAATTTGGGTATTTGGCTGAATTTAAAGATGGTTTTGTACTTGGAAAATTAGTGTTTAATGGAAAAAACTCGCATCTTTAAACCCCAACTTCTTGTAGCGCCAAGAAGTTAGGTAGCATAGTCGAAAAAATCGTGGAATTCAAGAAAATTAAATGAAAAAGATTACAATAATTTTAATGCTTATTATCTGTTCAATTTCTAGAGGACAAAATAAAACCGAAGACATACTTGTTAACAGCAATGGAAAAGTAATTTCTAAATCTAAAATAAAAAAGACTGAAAAAATATCGTCTGAAAAGACAATCGAAATGTTTTATAAATACCAAAATAATATTGAAAAATTGAGTCCTTTAATTAGTTTTAGATTTTATCAAAAAACTCCATATTATAAGTTCAAAGAAATTCTAAAAGAAAAAAATAAGTCTTGCGGAAAACTTATTGAAAAAACTTTGATGAAAAGTGAAACTTCCGCAGACAAAAAATCAATTGTATATTCTTACAAAGTAACATATCAAAACATAAAAACTGTTGAAGAAATTGTTCTAATAAAAGAATCCGAAAATGACAATTTTCAAGTTTACATTTATAATATAAAAAAAGCGGAAAACTGAAATAAGAACGTATAAAACTACACTACCTAACACACGTCTTGCGCCATTTGCGAATTTAGTGGAATTACCGTTTTTTATCGTATTTTCGTTTAGCCGAAAATACTATATAGGATTGCTAATAAATAATCAAAAACTCTTTTCAAGCTCTTTAATTTCTTGTAGAATTTACCATAAGTTATTATATATTTGTACTAGTTATTCTTGAATCTTTCGCTACCCGCAGAAAATTGTAAACAATGCTTTTTTTGCTCGAACGACAAATTAAAAAAAAAAAATTATTATCGTCTTTGAATTTTAATCTTAAAAATGAATAAAAAAGTAATTCCTAAAAATGTAAAAATTGCTCAGGAATTCGTGGATAACGAAAACACTGCTGAAAAATTAATTATTGCTAGCAAAGAATTGGCATTACAAATTGTCGAAACCGAAAAACGCGAAGTGCAATTAATCATAGCCAATCGGCAACTTGCAATTTCTAATGCGCAACTTGCTGTACAAAATCATGAAAAAGCAAAGCGAGCTGAAGAATTAGTCATTGCTAATGTGGAACTTGCGTATCAAAATCAGGAAAAAGCAAATAGAGCTGAAGAGTTATTAATTGCTATCAAAGAATTGACGTATCAAAATAAAGAAAAGGAAAAAAGAGCGCAAGAGTTAGTTATTGCGAACAAAGAATTGGCATTTCAAAATATTGAAAAAGAAAAGCGAGCTAACGAATTAGTCATAGCAAACAAAGAATTAGCATTTCAAAATCAAGAAAAGGAGAATCGTGCATCAGAATTAGTTATAGCTAACCAAGAATTAGCCTATCAAAATCAGGAAAAAGCAAAGCGAGCAGAAGAGTTGGTAATTGCCATCAAAGAATTGACGTATCAAAATCAAGAAAAAGAAAAAAGAGCGCAAGAGTTAGTTATTGCGAACAAAGAATTGGCATTTCAAAATATTGAAAAAGAAAAGCGTGCAAACGAATTGTTACTTGCCAATAAAGAGATTGAGTCTTTTTCATACATTTCTAGTCATGATTTACAGGAACCTCTAAGAAAAATTCAAACTTTCTCTGGCAGAATCTTCGTAGAAGAGTATGATAATTTATCTGCAATGGGTAAATATTATGTGGAACGTACAAAGCTATCCGCTTTACACATGCAAACACTTATTAATGATTTACTTGCTTATTCACGAACTAAAACTACTGAAAGGAAATTTGTAAAAAGTGATCTTAATAAAATTGTGAAAGAAGCAATTAATATGCTCGAAGAAGAAATAGTAAATAAGCAAGCAAATATTGAAGTTCATGAACTTTTTGAAGCGAATGTTATACCATTTCAATTCAGGCAATTGATACAAAATTTGATTAGTAATTCACTTAAATACGCTATTGCAGAAGTTAAAACGCATATTATAATTAAAGGTGAATCCATAAAGTATGATGAATTAAAATTTAAAGATTCAATCTTAAGATGCGATCATTATCACATAAGTGTAAGTGATAATGGAATTGGATTTGATTCAACTTTTAAAGAAAAAATATTTGAGATGTTTCAACGTTTACACAGCAAGAATGAATACGCGGGAACAGGCATCGGGCTAACAATAGCAAGAAAAATAGTTGATAATCATAATGGCTTTATTACTGCAAATGGTAAAATTAATGAAGGCGCTCAATTTGATATTTATATACCAGCTGTTCAAATACATTAAAATAAATAATAGTTATAAATACATCAAATCTGCACGTTGAACAAACTTATTACTCAAATAAGAGCTATTAAAAGTTAATAAAATATGATTAAAATCATAAGAAATCAATGCTGCTTTGAATTACATTTGTACTATGAAAAATATAGTAATCATAATTTCGTTTATAATGTTTTTAAAGCCAGTGCTTCCGGTTTTAGAATACATTGTTAATTATGATTATATTGTTACTGAACTTTGTGAAAACAAGTCAAAACCAGAATTACACTGTAATGGTAAATGTCATCTTGAAAAAGAATTGGCAAAAGCTGCAGAAAGTGATTCTACGAATTCAAGTGAGAAAAAAACATCTTTCCAACAGACGGAAATTGTGTTCTGTCAGGAACTTGAATTTATGGATTTTCGACAAATTTATTTTCCAAATACCACTTTAATTAGTAACAATTATTCAAACTTTTACTTTCACTTGAATAATAGTTACGTTTTTCATCCGCCCATTATTTCTTTGGTTTAATTATTGGTTTGTCGATCTTTAAAATTCGACAGTTAAAAAAATACTTAAATAAGTTATGTAGCTAAAATTCTGCTATATAATGACTATCAATCTTTTATATCAATTAAAATGAAAACTTCAATTAAATATATTGTGGCACTTTTTGCTATGGCTTCTACTTTTGTGTCTTGTTCTGATAATGAAAATGATGTAATTCCAGTTAATGAATTGGCTGGAATTACAAAAATCCAAGAAATTACAAATGATACGCATACAATCGAGTTATATTCCAATAAAGCTGGTTTAGAACAAGGTTACAACGATATTAGCTTACGTATTAAAAATAATGCTACTAATACATATGAAAAAAATGCTGCAGTTTCTTGGAAACCCTTAATGCATATGACTTCAATGATGCACGCTTGTCCTTATTCAGCGGTAGAAAAAGTTACCGAAAATGGAACACTTTATAAAGGTTATATTATGTTCCAAATGGCACAAAATGCAACAGAATATTGGGATTTAAAAATCACTTACACAATAAATGGAGTAGAATATAATGCAACTTCAGTAATTGACGTTCCTGCAGCAACAAAAAGAAGAGTAACTACATTTATGGGTTCAGATAATGTGAAATATTTAGTAGCACTTGTTGAACCAACTACTCCAAAAGTAGCAATTAATGACTTAAAAATAGGCGTTTGGAAAATGGAAAGTATGATGAATTTCCCTGTCGTAGACGGTTACACAGTAAAAATTGATCCAAGAATGCCAAGTATGGGAAATCATTCTTCGCCTAATAATGTTAACGCAACACAAAGTTTAGCTGGTGGTTTATATAACGGAAAATTATCAATGACGATGTCTGGTTATTGGAAAATTAATTTGCAATTAGCTAATGCTTTAGGAACTGTTCTTAAAGGAGAAGAAATTACAACTTCAGTAGAAGCAAGTAGTATTTTCTTTGAAATTGAGTTCTAATTATCTTATAAAAAAAGTCATTTTTTATAAATGGCTTTTTTTTTAATCTTTGTTATGAAAAATAGTTTAGCCTTTATATTTGCTCTTTCTTTTTTTAGTGGTTTTGCACAAGAAATAGCAAACGATTCTTTAGAAATTAAGGAATTAAGAGAAGTAATTGTCGCTGGAACAAAATCACAATTGCACGAGAAACAGTCAAAAACACTAGCTTCGGTTGATGAGTTTTTACAAAAATCAACAAAAGTAGATTTAATCAAAAGAGGTGCTTATGCCTGGGAACCAATTATTAATGGAATGGCAACGGAACGAACCGTCGTAACCATTGATGGAATGCGAATTTTTGGAGCTTGTACCGATAAAATGGATCCTGTTACGTCCTATGTAGAAGTTTCAAATTTATCTGAAGCGTCGATTTCATCGGGTCAACAAGGAAGTTGCCACGGAAATACAATTGGTGGTTCCATAGATTTAAAAAGAAGTCGTAATAAATTTGCTTCAAAAGGTTGGGATTTCACGCTGAATTCAGGTTATGAAACCAATAATAAACAGAAAATAATCGGTTCATCAATTAATTATGTCGACAGTTTATTTTATGTAGATACGGATATAATGTTTCGTGATGCTGAAAATTATAAAGATGGAAATAACGATGAAATTCTGTTTTCGCAATTCCGAAAATTAAACCTTTCCTTGACTACGGGCTATCGTTTGGCGTCTAATAAATTGATTGAAGCTTCAGTGATTTATGACAAAGCTACAGATGTTGGTTATCCAGCTTTACCAATGGATGTTTCTTTGGCGGAAGCCGTAATTGCTTCGGTAAAATTTGAATACCAACCGCTTTCGGAATTAGTTGATAATTGGGAAACTAAAATGTATTTAAACACAATTACGCACACAATGGACGATACAAAACGTCCAAACGTGCCGATTCATATGGATATGCCCGGATGGAGCGATACGTATGGTTTGTATTCAAAAGTGAATGGAAAGTTCGAAAATCATCATTTTACTGCGAATTTAAATGGTTTTTATAACCGTTCGATTGCCGAAATGACAATGTATCCAGCCGATCCAAATGAAAACCTGATGTTTATGTACACTTGGCCCGATATTCGAACATTATACACTGGAATTTATTTGGAAGATAATTGGGTTTTAAATTGTCATTCAAGCTTAAAATTCACCACTTCTTTAGGAATGCATTCGAATAATGTAGCGAGTGATTTTGGATTACAAAGTTTAAAAATATTTTATCCGGAAATGGATGCTACAAATACACGTTTCTTAAAAAGTTTTTCTTCCAATTATATTTATGATCAAAATCGATGGCAATATGGAGTAGGAGCGGGTTATGGCGAAAGAGCACCATCAGTTTCTGAAGGTTACGGTTTTTATTTATTCAACAGTTTTGATGGATATGATTACATCGGAAATCCAGATTTAAAAAGTGAACAAGCTCTAGAAGCAAGTGCATTTTTAGGTAGGAAAACAAGCAATTGGAGTGCAAAAATGTCTTCATCTTATTTTCATATTTCTAATTACATCATCGGAATTCCAGATCCTTCTGTTGCTTCAATGACTATCGGTGCGAATGGAATTAAAGTGTATACCGCAATCGATTATGCAACAATTTGGTCAAATGACTTGACTTTTAGTTACTTTTTACACCAAAATTGGACTTGGAAAGCTCAATTTGCCTATAATTTAGGAAAAGATAACAATAACGATGGCTTGCCTTTTATGAGTCCATTTAGTTATTTGTCTTCTGTAGCATTTAGTAAAAACAAATTCAACGCAGAAGTTTTAGTTCGTGGAAATACAACGCAAACAGAATTCAATCCTTTTTATGGAGAAGATAAAACGCAAGATTATGCGATTTTAAATTTAAATTTCGGCTATAAGTTTAACTTCGAAAAAGCTAAAATGATTGTCAACACAGGAATGGAAAATGTATTAGACACACAATATACAACTTATACCGATTGGAAAAACTTACCTCGAATGGGTAGAAATATGTTTGTGAATCTAATGATTCAATTCTAAAAAAAAAAGTAAAATTCGCTTTAGGAATTAATGTCTTAAGAAGGTTTCGCCTGATTTAATTCCTAAAGCCAATTCTTCTAAATTAGTCGTTTTTAGCATATGTGCTAAAGCCTCTCTGATTACTTTAAATTTATCGTGTACCGGACAAGGTTGTGTTTCTGAACATTGTGCCAATCCCAAACCACAGCCGTGAAAAACGCTATCACCATCAATAGCATCTACAATTTGAACCAAATAAGTAGACGCAATATTTTCCTTGGGAATAGAAAATCCACCATTGACTCCTTTTACAGATTCTATGATTCCAGCTCTTACTAAAATCTGTAAAATCTTAGCTGTAAAAGCTTCTGGTGATTCGATTTCTTTTGAAATTGCAACAAAACCAACACGCTTTTCTTCTAACGAATTTTGCGCAATGTAAATGGAAGCTTTGATAGCATAATTGCATGATTTTGAAAACATAAATCTTCTATAAAAGTGATATTAATCTGCAAATATACTAGGAATCGAGTAATAAACGATTAAAATTTATTTTTTGATGACTTTTTGTTTGATTTTATTAAGTTACTTTATCCTTTCGAAACGATTTGAAGAGTAAAAAAATGATGAAATAGCCCAGTACCAGCATCAAAAGTGTGCCTAAAATAATGAAAGCTAAAATCCAATAATTACTTGATGCTGTCATTTGAGCAAAACTTTTAGTAGTCAAACCCGCTTGCCACAACGCTCTTTGAATTCCCATTCCAACTAAAGCCGATAGAAATGCTAATAAGGTAAACTGCGCTGTCCAAAAAAGAATAGTATTGAATTTAAGTGCTTTGATTGATAGAAAATTTGGTTTGAAAAAATAAAAACTCGCTCCTAAAACAATCATCGTGTTAATTCCAATTGTAGTTCCCATGGCATGTGCCACCGTAATATGGGTTCCGTGCGTATAAAGATTTATGGCGGGAATTGACATTAACAAAGCGGTTCCTAAATTCAAAATTACCCAATAATCCATTGCCATTAAAAAGCGGTACGGAAATAAGTAATAATGTTGTTTGTTTTCTTTGATTTGCTGATTCCATTTGTAAAATATTCGGATGAATAAAATCCATTCGCTCATACTCACCGCATAGGCAATATAATGGATGAATTTTTCTGTCGGAAGTAAGTAAATATGATGGCCCCAATTGAACATCAAATTGAATAATCCCAAGAAATAAAGTGCAAAAGATAATTTTTGATACGATGTTTTTTTATCACCACTAATTTTTTCCATCAGATAAAAAGCAGTTCCATAAATAATCTGATTTACTGCACCCACTAAAGAACCGTTAACTTTCCATTGAATCGTCATATCGGCTATAAAATGCGAACGGAAATACGGAATGATCCATAAATAATTTTCGATAAAGGTGAAGATAAAAAAGATGATTCCGGTAAACCACATCCATTGATAAACCGGCCATTTTTCTTTAAATCCCACTTGATGCAAATAAAATACAAGAAATACGATGAAAGACAAAAAAATAGGTAAAGCCCAAATCGGATTGAATTCCCAATATTCTCTTCCACCAAAATCTCCGGTTAAATAGCTGTAAAATATACCGATTAACGCGGTTACCCACAAAAATAGATGTAATAATTGCAATTTTCTTCCAAAAGATGAATCTCTTCTTTTTTGAATTATGATACTCATAAAGCCTAAGCCAGCAGTTATAATTCCTAAATAAGCACTACTGACGTGCATTGGTCGAAGCGATAAAAATCCTAAAATTCCATTTTTAGCTTCTTGTATTTGATAACTTTCAGAGGCTAAATGACCAAAAAATAAACCTATTAATAATAAAACTAAAGCAATTCTAACTAATATAATTCCAATATTTTTCATTTTTTTTCTAAACTAAAAGTTCCTAAAATTTCAGGTTTATGTGCTTTTACATCAGCGTTTCCAGAAGCATCAACATCTTTTAAAAATGCCAAAAGAGTAGTCATTTCATCTTCCGATAAATCAAAAGCAGGCATTTGTTGCACACCCGATTGAATCATCGCTTTGATATACGCTTCATTTTTATTCGAACGCGAATAGACATTAGTCAAATCTGGTCCCAAATAACCGCCCAAACCATAAAACTGATGACAAGTATGACAATTGTATTTTTGCCAAACCAAACGACCGTCACTCACCAATTTTGTTTTCGGAATTGGAGTAGGATAGGTGCTAAATAGCGGAATCGAATACACCCAAAAACTATACAAAAGGAAGCAACTAAACAAGATGATGAAAACTTTTCTTGGATGTTCAAAAATATTTAAATTCATAATTTAGATTTGGTTTTTTTGATAGCTTTTACACGTTTATAATTCACTGGTAAACTTTCCTTTAAGATAATTTCAGCCGTTTGAATTAAATTATACGTTTCACACAAAAACGGATGCGAATTGTAATTTTTAAACTTCATTTTAAAACGCTTCTGCATTTCGCTCACCATCTGATAGGAAGTTATGATGTCTTGTTTTGTGCCATAAACAGCATCGTATTTCATAATGCGTTGCAGTTGATTTCGAAACTGAAGGACTTCTTCGTGATGGATATTTTTGTATTTTAAAGCATCAGTATCGCAATTCTTTTCTTCAATATTTGAAATGATTTCTGTGATGTGATTCGCAACATCGTGAGCATAAACCATCGCTTCCAAAAGTGAATTCGAAGCCAATCGATTCGCTCCGTGCAATCCGGTATAAGAACATTCGCCCAAAGCAAAAAGCTGATTTTTGTCGGTTGCGCCCTTTTCATCCACTATAATTCCACCACATTGATAATGCGAAGCCGGCGTAATTGGAAGTAAATCTTTAGTAATATCAAAACCTTCCTCCGTACAATATTCATATACTTTCGGAAATTTATTTTTAAAATCTTCTAAATTCAAATGCCTTAAATCTAACCAAACATTTTTGCTATTTTCGATTTTCATTTGTTCCGAAATGGCTTTTGAAACCACATCACGCGTTGCTAATTCGCCACTTTTATGAGCTTTCAATAAAAAACGTTCGCCTTTTTGATTCAAAATATGAGCACCAAAACCTCGAATTGCTTCGGTAATTAAAAACGCCTGACTTTTATTAGGTTCATAGAATGCTGTCGGATGAAATTGAATATATTTCATATTTTTTAACGCCACATTAGCACGAATAGCCATCGCAACGCCATCGCCAGTTGACACAAAAGGATTTGAAGTTACTCCAAAAACTTGTCCCGAACCACCCGAGGCTAATACCGTTATTTTGGCTTCAATTATAGTGGGTTCGCCTTTATCATCAAAACCAATTAAACCCAAACAAGTGTCATTTTCCATTAATAAATCGGTAGCAAAAAAAGATGTTTTTATGGCTACATTCGGAAGATTTTCAATAATGGGAATTAGTTTCGTTTCAATTTCGTAACCAGTTTTGTCTTTGTGATGTACAATTCGATTTTGCGAATGTCCACCTTCTAAACCTAAATCTAAATTTCCTTCTTGGTTTTTATCCAATTCAATTCCCCAATTTATCAATTCCTTCAAGCGTTTTGGAGCTTCTGTAATAACGTGTTTTACAACTTTTTCATCGCAAATTCCTTTTCCTGCATTGAGCGTATCTTCAATATGTTTTTCATAACTATCTTTGATGAAATCGTGCACAACGGCAATTCCGCCTTGAGCGTAATAGGTATTGCATTCATCAATTGAAGTTTTACTAAGGAGTAAAATTTTCAGATTCGGATTCAATTCACTGCTGTACTTTGCTAATGATAATCCGGCTAATCCTGTGCCTACAATTACTATATCGGTTGTTAATTTTTGCATTTTCGTTTAATTTAGAGCCAACATTCTTTGAATGGGAATCAAGGCTTTTTCAATTATATGAGGTTCCAATTTTACTTCCGGACTTTCATCGCGTAAGCAATTGTATAATTTTTCTAAAGTATTTAATTTCATAAACGCACATTCGCTACAAGCACACGTATTATCTTCTTTTGCAGGTGCTGGAATTAATGTTTTTTCAGGATTATCCTGTTGCATTTTGTGTAAAATTCCAGCTTCAGTAGCGACAATAAATATATTTTGGTCGGATTCTTTAACATAATTAATCATTCCAGAAGTGGAACCAATATAATTAGCAACTTGTAAAATATGCGTTTCCGATTCCGGATGTGCGATAATTTGTGCTGTTGGATATTTTTTATGTAAATCGATTAATTTTTCCAATGAAAACGCTTCGTGCACAATGCAAGATCCTTCCCAAAGTACCATTTCTCTTCCGGTTTCGGTAATTAGATATTTTCCTAAATTTTTATCAGGTGCGAAAACAATTGGCTGATCTTCCGGAATAGAAGCAATCACTTTTTTGGCGTTCGAAGACGTGCAAACGATATCGGTTAAAGTCTTCACTTCAGCCGAACAATTGATGTAAGTTACAACAGTATGATTCGGATATTTCGATAAAAATTGCTTAAAATCTTCAGGCGGACAACCATCGGCTAGCGAACAACCTACATTTTCATCAGGAATCAATACTTTCTTGGTTGGATTTACAATTTTGGCCGTTTCAGCCATAAAATAAACGCCTGCAAAGACGATAATATCCGCATCAGTTGTGGAAGCTTTTCGCGATAATTCTAAACTATCTCCAACAAAATCCGCAATGTCTTGAATGGCTTTATCTTGATAATAATGGGCCAATATCACAGCATTTTTTTCTTGTTTTAAAGCGATTATTTTATCTTGAAGTGTTTTCATAGAAGATGGTTTTGTCTTTTATTTAAGTAAATTTTTTTACAATTTTAGGAAAGTTCCACCCGAATTATACGTGTCAATTAATTCTTGAAGTGATGTCTCTTTTAATGTTTTCTTTAAATTTTCGCGAACGGGTTTGTATTTATGGTGAAACGGACAAGGTGATTTATCCGAGCATTCGTGCAATCCTAAAGCACAACGATCAAATAAATCGTTTCCGTCAATCGCTTTTACAATTTGTTCTAATTTAATTAACTCAAATTGCGATTTTTCAATTTCAAATCCGCCACCGTTTCCTTTAATAGAATTAATGATGTTCGATTTTACTAAACGTTGCAAGATTTTTCCTGTAAAAGGTTCAGGAGATTCAATTTTCCTAGCGATTTCCTTAATACCACAACGATTGCCATCAGAAGATTCTGAAGCAATATAAATCGCAGCTCTTATGGCATATTCGCAAGTTTTCGAAAACATAATTGAAATTTAAAACAAAGTTACGTTTTTTACTTCATCGAAATATGACTTTGGTCATACTTGTAGCGAAATCTGTTGTTTTTAGAGGTTTAGAATCGGGTAGTGGTGCAATTGTATTTTGATAATATCTAAAATTTTGAATATAAAACGGTTTGGTATAATTTGAATTGTCTAAATCTTGAATCATTGCTAAAACAGCTTCTTTATTTAATAATGATGAATGAAAAGTAGTTCTAATTTCAAACGGAATTGTTCCATTTTCAACTAATAATTTCAGACTCTCTTTAAAACTTCCGTAAGCATTTAAATGAGCAATTTTTTCAAATTTTTCCTTCGGACCTTTGAAATCCATCGCGACATAATCAATTAAGTTCTGCTCTAATAAAGTTTTTAAAACCAGTGGTTTACTTCCGTTAGTGTCAATTTTTACTTTAAATCCCATTGCTTTAATGGTTTGAACTAACGGCAAGATGTTTTGATGAATTAAACATTCGCCTCCGCTTAGCACAACAGCATCTAAAAGGTTTTTCCGGAGTTTTAAAAACGAAAAGATTTCGGAAAAAGACACTTGTCCTTTCCCGAAAACTATTTCTGGATTGTAGCAGTAATCACATTTCATATTGCAACCCGAAAACCATAAGATACAAGCCGTTTTATCTGGATAATCTAATAAAGTAAACGGACTGATGCTATGAATTGCTTTTTTGTTATGCCATTCCATCGGTACATTCTCTAAAATGAGTGCGTTGTTTGTGCTCTCCTTTTTTACCAATATTAAAACTTTCAACAGGTCGATGATAGCCCATAACTCTGGTGTAAACCAAACATTTGGTTCTTTTTTCAGGGTTTAAAAGCAATGCTTCAGTGGTTTGTGTTTTCATAATTATTTATATTTAAGGTTTCTAGTATCTCTTCGTCGCATTTTGGGCAAAATTCGTGTTCGCCGTTTAAATAGCCGTGTTTTGGGCAAACGCTAAATACAGGCGTTACTGTTATATAAGGTAATTTGAAGTTGGTAATTACTTTTTTAACAAAGTTTCTACACGCTTCAATGGAACTTAATTTTTCATTCATATACAAGTGTAAAACCGTTCCGCCGGTATATTGGCATTGCAATTTGTCTTGTAATAATAAGGCTTCAAACGGATCTACGGTGAAATCTACTGGAATCTGTGAACTGTTTGTATAATAAATATTTTCACCGGATCCGGCTTGAATAATATCGGCAAAACGTTTTTTATCTTCCTTGGCAAAACGATAGGTTGTTCCTTCGGCAGGAGTGGCTTCTAAGTTGTAAAGGTTGCCAGTTTCTTCTTGATAAGCACGCATTTTCGTACGGATAAAATCCAGTATTTCCGTCGCGAATTCCATTCCAAAAGCAGAAACTATATTTTCTTTATCATCGGTGAAATTCTGAATCATTTCGTTCATTCCGTTCACGCCGATGGTTGAAAAATGGTTTCTAAAATGCTGTAAATAACGTTTGGTATACGGAAATAATCCGCGGTCATACATTTCTTGAATGAAGATGCGTTTCTTCTCTAAAGTTGATTTCGAAAGGTCTAATAAACGATCTAAATCGGCATATAATTGTTCTTTATTTCCTTTGTTCAAATAACCTAATCTTGCCATATTTATAGTAACAACACCAATACTTCCGGTCATTTCGGCACTTCCAAATAGTCCGTTTCCTCTTTTTAGTAATTCACGTAAATCGAGTTGTAATCGGCAACACATACTTCGTACCGCATTTGGTTTGTATGCATTTGGATTTTCTACTTTATTCCCATTTTCATCATAATTATATTGACTTCCGATAAAATTTTGGAAATAAGAAGAACCGATTTTTGCTGTATTTTCGAATAGAATATCTGTGTTTTTTCCATACCAATCAAAATCTTCGGTAATATTCACCGTTGGAATAGGAAAAGTAAACGGTTGGCCATGCGCATCACCTTCCGTCATAACGGTATAATAGGCTTTGTTGATCATATCCATTTCATTTTGAAAATGTTCGTAACGCATTTCCGTAAGGTCTGAAATTCCTAATTCTTTTGCTTTTTGAATAGTATTTTCATCGGTAATTCCTTTGAATAAATGCTGATCGCCTCTAGTTGGAATTTGCACTTTTAAATCATCGGGAACCACCCAATCTAATGTGATATTTGTAAAAGGCGATTGTCCCCAACGTGCCGGAACATTCAAATTATAAACAAAACTTCTGATGGCTTTCAACACCTCTTCAAACGATAAATCATCTTTAAAAACGTAAGGTGCCAAATAGGTATCAAACGAACTAAAAGCCTGAGCTCCGGCCCATTCACTTTGTAAAATTCCTAAGAAATTTGCCATTTGACCTAATGCTTCTCTAAAATGATTCGGAGGTCGACTTTCTACGCGACCACGAACGCCATTGAAACCGTCATTTAACAAAACGCGTAAACTCCAACCTGCACAATATCCCGTTAAACAATCTAAATCGTGCACGTGAATGTCGCCATTTCTATGGGCATAACCTTCTTCTTTCGAATAGACTTTATCTAACCAATAATTTGCAATTATTTTTCCGGCTACGTTATTTACTAAACCCGCATTGGAGTAGGAAGTATTTGCGTTGGCATTAATTCGCCAATCGGTTTGATGAATATATTCTTCAATAGTTTGGGTGCTGTCTACATAAGTGGTGTCGTCATTCAAACCTAAAACGTGTTCCCTTTGCATTTTTCTAGTGTGACGGTAAATCATAAATGAACGCATCACTTCGAAATGACTGTATTCAAATAATACTTTTTCAATGGAATCTTGTATGTCTTCGACTGCTAAAGTATCGCGATGATTTAATAACAATAAAACGGCTTCTGTTACTTTTGGATTATACGTTTCAGAAACACTGTTAAACGCTTTTTGGATGGCTTCTTCTATTTTGAAAGTTTCAAATGGTAAGTATTTTCCATTCCTTTTGATTACAAATTTGTCCATAGTGTAGAAATTTAATTGTGCTATGGAACAAATGTAAAAATTAAAAAGACTTTTTAGTCTTGTTTGAATAACAAGTAATCAACAAATTAGCTGATGTTTTTGTTGATAAGTTTTAAAGTCTGATTTTTAGCGGATTATAAGAATACCGAATTGCATCAGTTTAGCGACGGTAATTATTTTAAATAAAAAACTCCCAAGTTGCCTTGAGAGTTAAATTGTTTGTGTTATGAATTTTTACTTAATAATTCACATATTCTGTAATTTCCAAACCGTAGCCAATCATTCCCACACGTTTAGTAGGAGCAGAGCTGTTAGAAAGTAATTCAATTTTCGTAATATCTAAATCGTGCAAAATTTGGGCACCAATTCCAAAATCTTTGGTATCCATTTTTATTTGTGGGGCTCTCATTTCGCCTTGACCTTGCAAGACTTTCAATTCGCTAATACGATTTAATAATTCCAAAGATTTCACTTCCTGATTGATAAAAACAATTGCACCTTTTTCAGCTTCGTTGATTTTACGGAAAATATCTTCTAATTTTTTATCGTTACCGCTCGTTAACGTTCCTAAAATATCGTTGTTAACTTGGGTTGTGTTAATTCGTGTTAAAACGGGTTCGCCCGCGTTCCAAGTTCCTTTGCTCAAAGCAATATGAACTTGTTTGTTTGTAGTTTGTAAATAAGCACGCATTCTAAACGTTCCAAAACGAGTTTCGATTTCAAAATCTTCTTTCTTTTGGATTAGACTATCGTGTTGCATTCTATAAGCTACTAAATCTTCAATAGAAACTAATTTCAGATTGAATTTTTTAGCTACTTCTACTAATTGTGGTAAACGTGCCATTGTTCCGTCTTCGTTCATAATTTCAACGATTACGCCAGCAGGTTTGAATCCGGCTAATCTTGCGAAGTCAATTGCTGCTTCGGTATGTCCGGTTCTTCTTAGAACGCCACCTTGTTTAGCAATTAAAGGGAAAATATGGCCAGGACGTGCTAAATCAAACGGTTTTGTTTCAGGATCGATTAATGCTTCAATTGTTCTAGATCTGTCTGCTGCGGAAATTCCGGTTGTTACCCCATTTCCTTTTAAATCGATAGAAACAGTAAAAGCTGTTTCCATGTGATCGGTATTATTTCGAACCATCGTATGTAAATCTAATTCTTTACAACGCGATTCTGTTAATGGAGCACAAATTAAGCCTCTTCCGTGTGTTGCCATGAAATTAATCATTTCTGGTGTTACCTTTTCGGCTGCAGCCAAGAAATCACCTTCATTTTCTCTATCTTCATCATCTACTACTATGATAACTTTTCCTTGACGGATGTCTTCAATAGCTTCTTCGATGGTATTTAGTTGTATGTTGTTTGACATGGAGTTAGTTGTTGTCTTTAGTTTTTGATAATTTATTATATATATATTTTATTGGATCCGTAATCCAATCGAAATTGACCATAATTCCAATATCATTTGTAGCTCTATAAGTTAAAAATACCGCTAATGGAATTAAAACGATTGATGACATTGCTGAGCCTAATAGAGGAGAAATTGTATCTTCTTGCGCCAATTTTCTTCCTAAGGTATTAATGAAATGGAAGGTTATAAAAACAAGCATTGCAAATACAATTGGCAATCCTAAACCACCTTTTCTAATGATAGCTCCTAGTGGTGCTCCAATAAAAAACATTAGTAGACATGAGAAGGCAATTACGAATTTTTCATACACCGCTAACCAATGTAAATTAATGTTTTTCGCTTTGTAATCTAAATCCAAATTACTGTTTTCAATACTAATTTCCATACTTGCTAAATTATTTTTAGCAGCCTCAAATATTCTTAATTGCTCTGACGGTGCAAAATAACTCAATAAATCTTCTGAAAATTTTGTTTTTTTTACCGGACTAACAGGATTTCTTAAAGGAAATTCTGCACTTATAAAATTGTCGTTTCTCGAGGTAATATTATCGGCAAAAGAAAGTAATTCTTTGTTGTAATTTCTATCGAGAGAGTCAATAGTATATATTAATTCTGAAACTGTGAGCATTTTTTCTGATGTAATATCTCCATCGTCCATTTGGCCTTGATTTAATTTTGTCAAATCTATATTTACTACATATTTTTTAAAACTACTTTTTGCGAAAGGCAGTCCTTTGCGATCTTCATATTTTTTTGGATGAATATCCTCATAATAATGACCGTCATATAGTTCAAGTTGAAGATAATTCGAATCTTCTTCACTTGTTAACAGACCTCTTTTTGCTTTGATAATTGTATTGGCACCAAGACCCATACTATTATTTTTGACGTGCATAGTAACGCCTGTTAATATTTCGCCACTTTTACCTGATTTTTTATCTACTTTAATATTTGAAGTTCCGATGGTATTAAACTGACCTTCTGCAATTGCCATTGCTGGACTTTGCTGCACAATAGTTTTTCTAAGATTTATGAATTTATATTGTGCATCTGGAATAACATTATTAGCGAAAAAGAAAGAGACTAAACTTAAGATTCCAATTGTTATGGTAAGCATTTTCATAGCTCTTTGAAGGGAAATTCCTGAAGATTTCATTGCCGCAAATTCATAATTTTCTGCAAAACTCCCAAATGTCATAATGGCTGCTAAAAGTACCGAAAGAGGTAAAACCATTGGAACAATTGTAGGCGCATAGAAAGAAAGGAATTTTAAGATAGTAAAAATATCCAAGTCTTTGCCTGCTAATTCAGCAATGAAAAGCCAAATTCCTTGTAAAACGAATATAAAAAATAAGATTACAAATACCGTAGTAAATGTAATCATATAAGATTTAATTATGTATTTATCTAAAATTTTCACCCGAACTTTTTTAGTCTAATTTATTGATGTAATAATTAGGATATTTTGATTTTGTAAAGGTAAAATGATTTTTGGATAATGGCTGATTTGTTTTAAAAGAATTAACAGTTAAAGTCGTCTTCGAGCCATTTTTTCCAACTTCAATAACGTTATAGATATGTTTTGTTTGCGTATCAATACCTATAAGTATTTCTTTACGCGTATCTTTTGTGCTATTTGGTATTAATTTTATGTATTGAATTTTTCGTCCTTTTATATTTTGGGGAATATCCCAAGCAAATTTATACCCCGAATTAAAGAAAGTAAGCATTTTATTAGGCGTTATTGCTTTATCATCTGAAGCATCAAAATTCTCAATCGTTATTTCTTCGTCTTCAGGAACAATAGTGTATACTTTTTTGCCATCAAATATTTTAGTTATACCCATAAAATTCAAATGATATAAATTACCATCTAAAGCTACATTTCCGTTGCTTTCTTGGTTAATCTTTTCCGCTGGATTACTTATCGAATATTTAAAGTCAATTACGATATTAGTATAAGACTTCACCTTTGCTGATACTTCATCTAAAAGTTCTTTTGCTTTTTTTGCATCTTGAGCCTGAGTTGATAATCCGATAGAAAGTAAGAATAATACACTTAAAATACGTTTCATTTTGTTTTTATTTTTGTTCATTATTTAAAAAATGTTCGAGAGAAACTAAATCAGGAACTAAAACTGAACGGGCTTTGCTTCCTTCAAAAGGTCCGACAATTCCAGCGGCTTCTAATTGATCAATTAACCTACCAGCTCTGTTGTAACCTAATTTTAGTTTTCTTTGTATTAAAGAAGCACTTCCTTGTTGTGCGGTAACAATAACTTCTGCAGCATCTCTAAACAAAGTATCTCTTTCGGATATGTTTACATCAAGTTTTATGCCACTTTCTTCTCCCACATACTCAGGAAGCAAATAAGCTTCAGGATATGCTTTTTGTGCACCAATAAAATCACAAACCTTTTCTACTTCTGGTGTATCGATAAAAGCACATTGTACACGAACAATTTCATTTCCTTGTGTATACAACATATCGCCACGACCGATTAATTGATCCGCTCCGCCTGAATCTAAAATAGTTCTAGAGTCAATTTTAGATGTTACTCTAAAAGCGATACGCGCTGGGAAGTTGGCTTTAATCATTCCCGTAATAACGTTTACAGAAGGGCGTTGCGTAGCAATAATTAAGTGAATTCCGATGGCACGAGCTAACTGCGCTAAACGCGCAATAGGCGTTTCCACTTCCTTACCAGCGGTCATAATTAAGTCGGCAAACTCATCAACTACCAATACAATATAAGGTAAGTAGCGGTGACCGTTTTCCGGGTTTAATTTACGATGTTTGAATTTCTCGTTGTATTCTTTAATATTTCTAACCATTGCATCTTTTAATAATGAATAACGGTTGTCCATTTCAATACATAACGAATTTAAAGTATTGATTACTTTAGTATTATCCGTAATAATTGCATCACCACCATCGGGTAATTTTGCTAAATAATGACGTTCAATTTTGTTGAAAAGTGTAAGTTCAACTTTCTTTGGATCAACCAAAACAAATTTTACTTCAGCTGGATGTTTTTTGTACAATAATGAAGTTAATACTGCATTTAATCCTACCGATTTTCCTTGTCCAGTTGCTCCAGCCATCAACAAGTGAGGCATTTTTGATAAATCTACTACGAAAGTTTCATTTGAAATAGTTTTTCCAAGCGCAATAGGTAATTCCATTTCAGCGGTTTGAAATTTAGGTGAAGCAATCACACTTTTCATAGAAACCATCGTTGGATTATTATTTGGTACTTCTATACCAATAGTTCCTTTACCAGGAATAGGGGCAATTATACGAATACCTAAAGCCGCTAAAGACAAAGCAATATCGTCTTCCAAATTTTTAATTTTCGAGATACGAATTCCTGCTTCTGGTACAATTTCATATAAAGTAACGGTTGGACCTACAGTTGCTTTAATTTGAGAAATTCCGATGCTGTAATTTTTTAAAGTATCTACAATTTTATTTTTGTTTTCTTCTAATTCGGCTTGATTAATTGTAATTCCGCCAGAAGAATACTCTTTTAATAAATCAATAGGAGGAAATTGGTAGCGTGATAATTCTAATGTTGGATCAAATTCACCAAAATCTTGCACCATTCGTGCGGCTAAATTTTCTTCTATAACCTCTTCTTCGGCAACTTTTTCAATCACAAACGCGTCTTCATTTACAAATTCTTCTTTTGGAACTGATTTGTCTTCAATAGAGAAATTGGTAACTAATGGCGTTTGTTCTTTTGGTTTTGATTCTAAACTTAATTCTGATGACTTTGAAATAGTTGGCTTTAAAGCTTCTTTATCAATTTCAAATGAACTAGGATAGGTTTTTAACTCAAAATTACCCAGTTCTTCTTCATCTTCTTTTAAAATAAAATCTTCATTTTTATGGTGATCTAAAGCAGTCGATAGGTTACTATCGTTTGCAGGTATTATAGTTGTGTTATTTTGATTAGCATCTTCTGTTTTTAAGTTATCCTTAAAAGAACTGGTAGATTTTTCAAAAATAGAAGCTATAGCGTCGGGAGAAATTTTTATTTTAAAAATTAAGAAAATTACCACTCCAAATAAAAGTAATAGTAAAGTTCCTGTTTTACCAATATAATCTTGTATAAATAAATTCATTTCAAAACCAATTGTACCGCCTAGCTGTGGGATTACATTCCAAAAGAATCCTAGTAAAATTGACCCAATAATGATTATAAATAAATCCCAAAAGAAACTTTTTTTCAGTTTTCCTAAAGCCATATCTAAAATTAAATAGGCTCCCATTAAGAATAAAATTCTAACGAAAATGAATGAAGTAACTCCAAAACCTTTGTACAAGAAAAAATCAGCTACATAAGCGCCAATTTTACCTAACCAATTTTCAGTTTTTGCAATTCTATTTCCTAATTCAGATACTTGGCTTTGATCTATATTTCCAGTAAAAAAGTAGGAAATAAAGGACAGAAGCAGGGCTAAAGCAGAGAAAATAAGTAAAACACCAACAATAAACTTTTGTTGGCGATTTATTTTTATTGAAAACTTATGATTAGTATTTTCGTTTGCTGTATTTGCAGCGTCTTTTGAGTTTTTTTTAGCCATTTAAGCGGAACTATTTTTACAAAAATAGCTTTTTTAAAATAAATATGGAAAATAAATAATGCAACCAACAGCAATTGCTGTCATTGCTGCGAAAAAAACGGCACCAGCAGCAATATCTTTTATGAACCCAATTCTTTCATGGTATTCAGGATGTATAAAATCAGCTATTTTTTCTACCGCAGTATTTAAACCTTCCACAGCTAAAACCAATCCAAAAACCAGAATTTGAAACATCCATTCAAATCGGGTAATCCCAAAGTAAAATCCTGCAATGATCATTAACAAAGCTAACGACGATTGCACCATTACACTGTGTTCGGTTGTGATTAATTTGATAGCACCTTTTAGAGCAAAGCCCATACTTTTTAGTCTTCCGGTAAAAAGTGTTTCGTCTTTTTCGAATTTCATATTATAATACAGCTAAAGCAGCTTCGTAATTAGGTTCGTCTGCAATTTCACCAACTTGTTCGGTGTGTAAAATAGTCCCATTTTCATCAATAACAATTACTACACGAGAATGTAATCCTGCTAAAGGACCATCCGTAATTTCTAAACCATAGTTTTTACCAAAACTACCTTCTTTAAAATCAGAAAGGTTAATTACGTTTTCTAAACCTTCTGCGCCACAAAAACGTTTTTGAGCAAATGGTAAATCTCTAGAAATACATAATACTTTAGTGTTTTGCATTGCACTAGCTTTTTCGTTGAATTTGCGAACAGATGCTGCACAAGTTCCCGTGTCTATACTTGGGAAAATATTTAAAACAACTCTTGAACCTGAAAAATCAGCTAAAGTAGAAGTTCCTAAATCTGTATTTACTAAACTAAAGTCTACTGCTTTTGTACCTACTTTTTGTAAGTCTCCTGAAGTGTGAATTGGATTTCCACCTAATGTTATTGTTGCCATTGCTTAATTTTTAAGATAACAAATTTAAAAAATTTAATTCAATAATGTTGTATGAAAATCTTAAGATTAAATTATTTTTCCTTTTATTAAAACCAAGTTTAATGTATTTGCGTAAATGCAATTATAACTTTAAAAATAGTAAAATGAAAACTCAAAAAATTTTAGCTACAGGATTAGTAGCATTCGGATTATTCTTTAGTGTATCAACTTTTGCACAATCAAAAGAAAAAACAGTTGAAGTAGGAGGAGCACCAATGTATCCAAGTAAAAACATCGTGGAAAATGCAGTTAATTCTAAAGATCACACTACTTTAGTTGCTGCTGTAAAAGCTGCTGGATTAGTAGATGTATTAATGTCTGATGGACCATTTACTGTTTTTGCACCAACAAATGCGGCTTTTGATAAATTGCCAAAAGGAACTGTGGAAACTTTATTAAAACCAGAAAATAAAGGAATGTTAACCACGATCCTAACTTACCACGTTGCAGCGGGAAAATGGAGCGCAAAAGATATTATGGATGCTGTTAAAAAAGGAAAAGGAAAGTATACTTTTAAAACTGTTAGTGGTGACTCATTAACTGCTTGGATGAAAGGAAAAGACCTTTATATTACAGATGAAAATGGCAATAGTGCGAAAATTACTATCGCTGATGTAAATCAAAAAAACGGTGTAATTCACGTTATTGATTCAGTAGTTATACCAAAAGCGTACTTATGAATGGTTAAAAATTAAAGAATTACTAATAAGAAATGCCTACTTAAGTAATTTAGGAAAGCATTTTTTAATTAAATATTAAGATCATTATATTCACTTAAAATATTAATATCTTGATATTTCAGGACTAAACAATATTACAAAAGAAAAACGACCAGTTATTGGTCGTTTTTCTTTTTTTTATCGCTGTTCATTAATAGCATCACGGCACCAATCAAACCTACAATTACAAGTCCGAAAATTGCAACCATAATAAATGCTCCGCTGCCCCAAGAATAAAGTGGTAATAATAAATTTGCCATAGTTATAAAGGTTAGAATTTTAACAAATATAATGATTAACAAATGTTAATTAACTGATAATTATCATATAATTACTCTAAAAACCTTGCTTTTAGTTCTGCTGTAGGAAGTAAGCAATTATCTTTTTTACCATACCATTTATAGCGGTTAGCAGCTACATAATCATATAAATTATCTCGTAAACCGGCAGGTAAAATTTTAAAAATATTTGCTAAAATGAAAATTCCACTTAGTCCTTTTGCTATTTCAATCGCTGCTGAAGATTTATAAAAATAGGCAATTCCCGGCTCATACAGCACAATACTATCAATTTCTTGATCACTAATTCCAATATGCTTCAAAATGTTTTGGCCTATTTCCGATTGTAAAGCAGCAAATCGAAAGGTATCTTTTTTATCGTGCTTTATGATGTATTGTACAGAAGCATCGCACAAATTGCAAACGCCATCAAATAATATTATTTTTTTATTTTCAGGTAAATTATTCATTGCTGTTATTTAAAAGTAGAATTAAATTCAAAAACTTGAAATTTCAAAATATAGAATCAAATATTATATCACAAAGCTAAATATAACAAACGTATAATATGTAACATTTTAACAAATATATTTGAAAACAGGATTTTAGCACAAAACTATTTCAACCATATAGTTGTTTTATATACATATAGAAACATTTTAACTATTTAAATGAAAATTAACTAATTTATTATATTAATTTTTTGTATTTTAGACAATTAAAATAATATTATGATGAAAAAATTACTTAGTTTATTATTATTTGTGCCATTTGTTACAAATGCACAATTTTGGACTGCGAAAGCTACCACTTTTGGGTCTCCTTCCAGAGGAGTTAATAGTATTTCTATTGTTGATGCAAATAATGTTTGGGTCAAAGCTTTAGATGGATCAGGTGGAGCGATTGAAACAATTAAGGAGTATTCGAAAAGTACTGACGGTGGTAATACTTGGACTTCGGGAGCTATAAATTTGGGATCAGGCACAACAGGTTTAGGAATTGGTAATATCACGGCGGTTTCCGCATCAACTGCTTGGGTCTCTGCGTTTCCTGCAACATCTGGTGCTGGTGGTATTTGGAAAACTACAAATGGAGGAACCACTTGGACTAAGCAAACTTCTGCGGAATTCAATACACCAAATGACTCTTTCACCAATTTTGTTCACTTTTTTGATGTTAACAATGGTGTTTGTCAAGGTGATCCTGCTGGCGGATATTTTGAAATTTACACAACTTCTAATGGAGGAACTACATGGACAAGAGTGCCAAGTGTAAATATTCCCGCAACAAATTCTGCGGCTGAATACGGATATACAAATTTTTATGAAGTCGCTTCTGGAACAATTTGGTTTGGAACAGCTACAGGACGTTTGTATAAATCAACTAATATGGGCTTAAATTGGACAGTGGCATCAACACCTCTAAGCGATAATCTTTTCTCTTTTTCATTTAAAGACGCTACTAATGGATTGATTGTGAATGATAGTAATGGCGCCATGTACAAGTCAACTGATGGCGGCGCAACTTGGATACCTCAAACGTATACAGGAACAGTTTTTACTGGTGATCTAACTTTTATACCAGGAACATCTGGTGTTGTAAGTACTGGTGCTGCAACAGGAAGTTCAGGCTCATCTTACAGTACTGACAATGGGTTAACGTGGGTAAATGTAGATATTGTTCAACATTTGCAAGTAGAATTTTTAAACAGTACAATAGGTTTTACAGGTGAATTTAATACTTCAAATAGTGCTGGAGGAATTTCTAAGTATACAGGAACGGTTTTGAGCACTCAGTCGTTTGAATCAAATGGTTTATCGATTTACCCAAATCCAATCAACAATATGTTTACTATCCAAAATGAAAATAATATTGGAATTAATAGTGTAACAATTGTAGATATCAACGGTAGAACAGTGAAGAATATTGATGTAAGTACGATAGAAAATGAAATTAATATTTCCGACCTTAATTCAGGAGTATATTTCTTAAATATCACTAATGATAAAGGTTTAGCTACAAAGAAAATTATTAAAAATTAGATTTTAGCATTTAGAAACTAATTTTGAAAAAATATGCTCCTTATTTTAACAAGGAGCATATTTATTTAATATCAAGATTGAATTCTATTTTACAGCATCAACAAATTCTAATTGTTCTAAACTAACTTTTGAAGTAAATACTCCATAATTTACAGTCGCTTTCAATTTTTCAATTTTTTCTAAAGTTCCTATAGCTTTTCCATCGGTCATTCGAACGCGATCGCCTACTTTTAGGATCACTTTTGGTTTGTTAGCTTCTTCAATTTTAGCCTTAATTTTCTTTTCTTTTTTAACTTCTCGAATTTCTTCCACTATAACTTTTACTTCTTCAGCAACTTTTTTCTGAACTACTTCTTTAACTTTTTTCTCTTTAACAGTAAGTTTTTTACGTTTTGAATTTTCAATCTCCACTAATTTTAAAACATCACCGATTAAAGTCTTTTTATCTTTATTATTGAAATAAGTTTCCGAGATATCATCAATCTTTTGTCCGATGTAAATCAAACGTTGATTCGCATCATATAATTCCTGATAACGTTCTAATTTATCTTGAATTTTCGCGTTGATGGTTTCCATTTTCTTACCTTCTTCACGAGCTTTCGTTTCTTCTTCCTTTAAATTAATTGAAGTTTTTTCTAATTTCGAACGTTCTTTCTGAAGTGTTGCGATCGTTTTATCAAAGCGAACTTTTCCGACTTCAATTTTCTTTTTAGCTCGATTTATTAATCCGAAGGGAATTCCATTTTTCTGAGCAACTTCAAACGTAAACGAACTACCAGCTTGACCTAATATTAATTTATATAAGGGTTCAAGTGATTTTTCATCGAAAAGCATATTGGCATTCGAAGCAAATGGCAATTCATTAGCCAGTATTTTCAAGTTACTATAATGCGTAGTAATAATTCCGAAAGCTTCGCGATCATAAAATTCTTCTAAGAAAATTTCGGCTAAAGCTCCACCTAATTCAGGATCAGAACCAGTTCCAAATTCATCAATTAGAAATAACGTTTTATCATTACATTTCTTCAGGAAGTAATTCATATTTTTCAAACGGTAACTATACGTACTCAAATGATTTTCAATAGACTGATTATCACCAATATCTGTTAAAATCCGATCAAATAAGAAGGTTTCGCTTCGTTCGTGGACTGGAATTAGAATTCCGCATTGCAACATCAATTGCAATAATCCAACCGTTTTTAATGAAATTGTTTTTCCACCGGCATTTGGACCAGAAATTACAATAATTCTACTTTCCGCGTGTAATTCTATAGTTTGCGGATAAGTGACCGCTTTTTTTTCTTTGTTATTTAAATATAAAATAGGGTGGAAGGCTTCTCTAAAAAACAAACGTCGGTCTTCCGTAATATTTGGTAATATTCCGTTGATTTTATTGGCGTATTTCGCTTTGGCGGCAATCACATCAATATCGCTTAAAAAATCTTGATAAGCCGCTATTGTGTCTGCAAACGGACGAATCTCATTAGTCAAACGCTTTAAAATTCGCATTATTTCTTCGCGTTCTTCATATTCTAAATTGTTTAATTCTCTAGAATAGCGTAAAGTTGCCTCGGGTTCTACATAAGCGATACTTCCGGTTTTAGAATTTCCTAAAATGGAACCTTTTACTTTTCTTCGATACATTGCTAAAACCGCTAAAACCCTACGATTATCAACAATACTTTCCTTAATATCATCTAAATAACCCAAGGAGTTGTATTGACTCATCGCCATTCCAAAACTTTGATTTATTTTGCCACGAACGACATTGATATTTCTTCTTATTTCAATTAAATCGGGTGAAGCATTGTCTTTTATTATACCAAATTTATCTACTACTTCATCTATTCGTTGATTAATTAGCTTAATAATATCAATTTGAACTGCTTTTTGATACAAATTAGGATAATAGGATTCAAATTTCTTTAAAAATTGAAGTAGCACAATTGCTGTTTCAGAAAGCGTTCCAATTTTCTTAAAACTTAGTACTTCTAAAAAACTGTCTTCAATCGCTAAAAATTTTAATTCGTAATTTATATTATCAAATCCGTGGTTTGGAATTGCATTATTGTTTGAAAAAGAAGACACATATTCAGAAGTCTGCTTTAAATTGATAAGCAATTCTTCTTTTGTTTTAAAAGGCACAATTGCCAACGCTTTTTCTTCCCCAATGTCCGTATTACACCGACCGGCGATGGTTTCTAAAATGGTATTAAATTCTAAATCTTTTAGTGTTTTTTCTGTAATCGAAATCATTTTTCTTTTTCTAGTAGGTCAAAGTTACAAAGTTATAAAGCCATATTGCAATAGAAATTTATATTTTTGGTAAAAATTATAATATGTTTATCAGAAATAACAGTTGGAAAGTCCAATTAAAGGAAGAATTTCAGAAATCCTACTTTTTGGAATTGATGCAACAGGTTGAAAATGAATACGAAGCAACAATTTGCTTCCCGCCGAAGGAGCTCATTTTTAATGGTTTTGAAAAATTTGATTTTCAACAAACTAAAGTGGTAATTATTGGTCAAGATCCTTATCACGGAACGGGTGAAGCGAATGGATTGTGTTTTTCGGTAAATGATGGCATTGCGATTCCGCCTTCGTTGAAAAATATATTTTCAGAAATTAATTCGGAATATGATCGGTTACTTTTTCCAACATCTGGCAATTTAGAACGTTGGGCAAAACAAGGAATTTTGTTATTAAATGCAGGATTAACCGTTAGAAAAGACGAAGCTAATAGTCACAAACATCTTAAATGGAATATTTTTACCGATGCTGTAATTCGACATTTAAACGAAAATTGTGAAAATGTAGTTTTTCTACTTTGGGGAAATTTCGCCCATAAAAAAGGCAAAATTGTCGACAGAAACAAACATTTGGTTTTAGAAACTGGACATCCATCACCTTTGAGTGCAAATCGGGGTTTTTGGTTTGGAAACAATCATTTCAAATTGACTAATGAGTATTTAAAACAAAATAAAAAAGCTGAAATAGAGTGGTAGTCTAATTCAGCTTTAAATTTATTATATAAGTTTTGTTAATTTTTAGTAGCGTTTTTCATTACAAAAAATCCGACAATACTAGCTACAACGGAGGCAATTAATACACCTACTTTAGCTTGACTAATTAATAATGGATCTTTAAAGGCTAATCCGGAAATAAATAAAGACATTGTAAATCCGATAGAAGCTAATAAACCAATACCAAGTAAATGTTTCACCGTAATTTCTTCTGGTAAAGTGGCCCATTTCATCTTGTGGAATAAATAAGTTCCACCAACTACTCCTATTAATTTCCCTCCAACTAATCCAAAAATTACTCCTAGAGTTACGTTACTAAAGCCATTTGAAAACATTGCACTATTAATTTCAACTCCTGCATTTGATAGAGCAAAAATTGGCATAATTATAAAGGAAACTAAAGGATGCATACTGTGTTCCAAGCGTTGTAATGGTGTTAACGCTTTTTTAGAATAATCCCTAATTTCCTCTAAAATATACAGTTGTTCCGTAGTTACCGTTGGATTTTCATTAGGTTTTGCTCCTTTAAATTCTTGCAATAAATAATTCAAGTGAAAATTAAATTGTTTTTCATCAATTTTTGCACTGGTAGGAATGGTAAAAGCCGCTAAAACAGCCGCTATTGTTGCGTGAACACCTGACATTAGAAATGCCAACCAAACACCACAAATTCCAACAATCCCGTAAAACAAAGTGTTTCTTACGCCAATAAAATTAGAGAAAACTAAAACTCCTATAAATAGAATCCCTACTAATAAACTATCAAAATCAATTTGTGACGTATAGAAAAAAGCAATAATTAGAACGGCTCCTAAATCATCTGCAATCGCTAAAACCGTTAAAAATATTTTTACTTGAATGGGAACTCGGTCTCCTAATAAGAATAAAACTCCGAGTGCAAAGGCAATATCGGTTGCCATTGGAATTCCCCAACCTTGAGAAGCTTCACCCGAACTATTAAAGAATAAAAAGATTAAGGCAGGAAAAATCATTCCACCAGCCGCAGCAACTATTGGTAGTAAAGCATTCTTTGGATCACTTAATTCGCCACCAACTATTTCTCTTTTTAACTCAAGTCCAACCACAAAGAAAAAAACCGCCATTAAACCATCATTTATCCAATGATGTAAAGATTTTGTTAATACGTGTTCGTCAAATCCAATGCTAAAAGAAGTTTCCCAAAAATGATGGTACGCGTCTCTTAAAGGAGAATTTGCCAAAATCATAGCAATTACAGCGGAAGAAAAGAGAACTATTCCACTAGTTGTACTGTTGTTTATAAAATCTTTTATAGGCTCGATAACCCATCTGTCTACTGGTGCTTTTTTAATTTCGTTTTTACTCATCAATTACTATTTAATTATTTTAAAATGTCAATGCCCCTAAAATTTCTTCACTCATAAATTTTCCGCCGGGGTAAGTAGCAGTGTAATCTAAATTCAACCAAATTTGACCACGTTCATCAATATGATAATGAATTTGTTGGTTATGAGATTCTTTAGCAAACAGAACTTCTTTAATGTAATAAGTTGCTGTTTCTAATTCTCGTTGCGAGCCAATTAGCATTTCGGGATACAAATGGCCGCCCGTGTGAATAATTCTTGGCGTTCCTCCAATTGCTTTAATACAAGCCGCCATCAAAATAGCATGGTCATCGCAATCGCCCGAGAAATGCTGTAAACTTTCTGAGGCTGGCGCTATGTATTCACTACCATTCGGGTCATTTACATAATTCCAGTTGTTTCTTATTTCTTTAAAAACTGCAAAACATTGAATCATTACACGAAGATCTCCTGATTTTTTTTCATTTCTAAAATGTTTTGCGGTAGATGCCACAGCAAAATTTCTAACTTTTGGATTATTATATTCAACAGCCGAGATAATTTTAGATTTGTTGGGAAAAGGAAGCAATTTAGAAATTATCAAATCTTGTGGATTCGGATTATCTTTCATGGCGTATATCATATAACGATAATCTTCAAAAACGCGATTAAAGCCATAATCACCAAATAAAGTTCCAAACAATAGCGCAATTAAGTAAAGAAAAACAATAAAAATAATAAACGTCTTTACAAGCCTTAACAGCAACTGAATTAACACAATAATAACTACAAATAGAATTATTCGATCTAACTGTAAAATCCAATTTAAATCTATTAAATTATGATGTACAACTAAAAAAACCGGTATTGCAATTAGAATATTTAGAAGAAAAATGACAACAACATCCCAAGGCTTCGGTAAAGAAAGCTTTTTTTTGAGTATGGCGATTGTTGGAATATTGATTGTCATTTCGTTTAAAACTATAAAAATACGATATTATTTAAGTATCATTTCTTTTGATACTTTTTTCTCGATGATTTTAAGCTTTAAAAGCTGTTCGATTATCTTATCAAAAGTTTGTGTATTCATTTGTTTTTGCGACCATTTTGTTAATTTCAACCATTCCTGAATTGCCTCAACTTCCTGATTGTATTTAGAAGCTAAAGTTCTATCAATACTAGGAATAATTTTAAATTCTTCAGTAGTGGTATTTATAATTTCTAAAATTTGTTCGATAACGTTCGGATTATTTTCCAAAAACTCATTTCTTACAGCAATTACAAAACAGGGCCAAGGCGTAGGGCAATCATCAATTCTTCTGAAAATTCCTTGATCTACTAAAGGTTTAGTCATAAAACGTTCCCACATAAAATAATCGGCTTTGCCTGAAGTTAATGCTTCAACAGCTCCGTCAATTGTATTTACAACTTCAAATTCTAATTTAGAAGTGTCCCACTTTTGATTTTCCGCATTTACGATACTCATCAATTGTGAACCTGAACCAAATCGAGAAATCGCTACTCTTTTATGTTCTAAATCAGCTAATGTTTTATAATTAGAATTGGCAGCAACATGAATTCCCCAAATTAATGGACTTTGCACGTAAACCTGCACAATTTTAGACGGATTTCCAGCTATAATATCTTTAATAATTCCTTCAGTAAGGATTACGGCAATATCTGTTTCACCATCTCTAAGCATCTGGCACATTTTCCCGGTTCCTTCTGGCACATCTGTCCATTCTAGGTCTATGCCAACAGCATCAAATTCGCCATCTTCAATACACATTTGCCAAGGTAAATTAAAGTGCTCTGGCACACCTGCTATTTTTATTGTTTTACTCATATTGTAAATATTTTTTTTTGTATTCGTAAATACTCGATTTTATTCTCACAATAAATTAAACATTAATATCTTTAAAATTGTTAAGACGCGCATAACGAATCAGATTTGTAAAAGATTCGTCATCTAGCTTTGGGATTTCTAAAATTGAATTGAGTAAAGTAGTGTCATATTCATTTGCCGGAGCCGTTAAATAAGGCTCTAAATGTTTTCCGATACTCTCGTAATATAGCTTTTCAATTGTGTTGGAATAACTAAAATCGAACGTTTTTTGAATGACGCTAAAATTAGAATAACCTACTTCCTTCATAATTATTTGCAGTCCTTCCACTAAATTGAAACTTTGATTATGCACAATGTTCAACTGTTTTATATCGTCTCTTTCAAAGATATTAACAATTACTTTAGCGACATAATCTACTGGAATAATATTTAAACCTGATGCATTATTTATTGAAAAACGTACATTTTCCTGCTCATTTTTGCGTTGGGCAGTGAAATGAAAAAATTTAGCCATCAGATAAAAAACCATATACTTTGAAATAAAATAACGATTTTCTGTTCCTAACATTTTTCCGCCAATCACACTTGGTCGTAAAATTTGATAAGGCAAATTTATAGCTTTGGACTGCTCAATTACGTAGCTTTCCGAATGAAATTTCGCATTTTCATATGCATTTCGATGTGCTAATTCAAAATCTAAATTATGAAAATCATTAGCAATCAAACCTTTTCTTGTTCCTGATGAAAAAGCAGTGCTTATGTATATGAATTTTTTTATGTAAGGAGAAAAAATTTTAAAAATTGCTTTCGTTATTTCGGCATTTTCCTTAAAAATTTTATTCTTTTGATCTTCATCGGTAGATAAATTTACTAAACCAGCAGCGTGGATAAAGTAAGAATCTTTTATTTTGTCCGAAAATGAATCGTTTATATTCGCTAAATCGGTATCAATGATTTCTAAAAATTCAGTTAGTTTTTCTATGCCAAAATCCAGTAAAATTTTCGGAGTATAATCACTTGATAAGATGCTGTTAATTCTATCTTTAGCACTAGTTTTCCCTTTGTTTCTAGAAATTAAAAATAATTTTCCATCAATGTTATTGGTTATGAACTGCTCCAAAATGTCAAACATAATATGAGAACCCAAAGCACCTGTTGCTCCTGTAAGAATAATTTTCATTCTAATTTTTGATTAACAACAAAAGTAATGCTAATTAGCGAATTTCAGGGCTAATTAGCATTCCTTCTTGATAATATTAACCTTATTTTAAACTTTAAATAACATTTCTATAACACTAATAAAGCACATTTGAAGATAATCTTATAATTACAAAGAAAAAGAAATTTGAATTTTCTTTAAAAATATTTTTCTGCCACAACTATAAATAAAAACAAGAAGATAAAAAAACTAATAAAATTCTTGTTTTGTGAGGTTAATCCTCCGTTATCTTTGGTAGCATCATCATCCAAAAAGTGTGAAATGTTTTTAGGATATTTGTCATTAAGTGGCACATTTAAAAATTGATAAAATAACCATCTAACAATTCCACCAATACCTAAAATAAAATTTTGAAGCAGATAATTCACTATTCTACTAACTTGTTTAAAGTATATTCAATTAATTCATCTACAGCCTTATAAGGATCTTCACTAAAAGTACCACTTGCACGATTGGCAATAATAGCATTCAATGATAAACATTGGTGTCCTAGTAATTTTCCAAGTCCATAAATCGCACCCGTTTCCATTTCTAGGTTGGTCATTTTGATTCCTTTATAATTGAATGAATCCATCTTATTATTTAATTCAGGATCTTGAATTCCTAAACGAACAACGCGACCTTGAGGGCCATAAAATCCACCAGCTGTTCCTGTGAAACCTTTGAATATTTTATCGCTTTCCAATTTTTTTTCCAAAGTTTTACTTCCTGCAATTACGTAAGGACGTCCTTTTTTCATATCCCAATTGGTATGTGTAATAAAAGCATCTTCCATCGCAATTTCCGAAATTTCTTCAATCAAATAGGATCGAAGCATATTATCTAATCCCAAGCCATATTGACTCATAACAAAGCTGTCACAAGGAATATCAGCTTGCAAAGATCCTGAAGTCCCAATTCGAACAATATTCAAAGAAGTTAATTCTTTTTTTATGGTTCTTGTTACCAAATCTACGTTTACTAAAGCGTCTAATTCATTCATTACAATGTCAATGTTATCAGGACCAATTCCTGTTGACATTACTGTAATTCTTTTGCCTTTATAGGTTCCCGTTTGGGTTTTAAATTCTCTTTTCTGAGTAGAAAAATCAATAGAATCAAAGTGTTTCGTGATTTTTTCAACACGATTTTGATCGCCAACGAAAATAATGTCATTTGCAATTTGACCAGGCTTTAAGTTTAAGTGATAAACACTTCCGTCTGGATTTAATATTAATTCTGATGCTGCTATCATTTGTTTTTTTGTTTAAAGTTTCAGGTTTCAGGTTTCAGGTTCTTAACTTTGAACTTGAAACTTGAAACTTGAAACAAATTTATCCGCCTACGCGTTTTGTTTTGAATCCTTTATCTTGTAACATTTTCATTATTCTATCGCGATAATCACCTTGAATAATGATTTCACCTTCTTTGAAAGTGCCTCCAACGGCTAATTTATTTTTAATTTCTTTTGCTAAAAGTTTAAAATCTTCATCTTCGCCTTCATAACCTGAAATAATCGTGGTTGGTTTTCCTTTTCGTTTCTCATATTTACAAATCATCGGTTCTTTTTGAACAAATAATTCGTGCGGCGTATCGTCGACCTCTTCGGGTTCGTTAGAAACTTCGTGGTCTGGGAATAATTTTTTTAGTTGTTCTTCTAAATTCATTATTATAATTTTTTAGCAACACAGATTTAAGAAATTAAAATAATTTTAAAAAATCTTTAGATTCTGCTTATTTGCTTTTTTTTAAATCATTTGTGAAAATTTTTCTTATAAATATTGGTTCTTTCCCAAAATTAAGAATTAATCCTACCTCACAATCTGTAACTTTTCAATAATTTAATAATTGTGTTTCTAAATTCATTGCTATAATTTTTTAGCAACACAGATTTAAGAAATTAAAATAATTTTAAAAAATCTTTAGATTCTGCTTATTTGCGTTTTTTTAAATCATTTGTGAAAATTTTTCGTAAAAATTGTGGTTCTTTTCCGAAATTAAGAATTAATCCCACTTCACAATCTGTGGCTTTTAAATAATTTAATAGTTGTGCTTCGTGTGCATCTACTAAACATTCGGTACATTTTAATTCTAAAATTAATGAATTATTAACCACTATATCAGGAATATAATCACCAACTATTTCATTTTTATAATAGACATTTATCTTTTTATGGGCTTCAATTTCGTAACCTCTTGATTTTAGTTCGATCAGCATCGCATTTTGATAAACTCTTTCTAGAAATCCGTATCCTAACTCGTTATAAACATTGTAGTAAATACCTATTATTGCTTTTGTTAACTCTTGATGTGGAAAATTTTTCATTTTTATTCTGTTTGGCTTTTAGTTTTTATTGTCTTCATTTCAAGAAACAAATTTTTGAAATTTCTTAAATCTGTGTTACATAATTACAAAAATTAAAAAAGGCATCAAGAAATCTCAATGCCTTTCTATGAATTATAATTTGGTATTTTATTTTTTAATCAATCCTAATTCCACTAAACGTTCGTGTAAATAAGCACCAGCAGTGATATCTTCATATTTTTTCGGATTGTTTTCATCAATACATTCTGCTAAACAATTCAAATCCATATCACTTACAGGATGCATAAAAAACGGAATAGAATAACGAGAAGAACCCCATAATTCTCTAGGTGGATTGACCACTTGATGAATCGTAGATTTCAACTTATTGTTTGTATGACGCGATAACATATCGCCCACATTAATCATTAACTCGTCCGGTTGTGCCATTGCGTCAATCCATTCGCCATCGTGATTTTGTACTTGCAAACCTTTTCCTTGAGCACCCATTAAAAGCGTAATCAAGTTGATATCGCCGTGAGCCGCAGCTCTAACAGCACCATCTTGTGGTTCACTAGTAATTGGTGGATAATGAATTGGACGTAAAATACTGTTTCCGTCTTTGATGAATTTGTCAAAATAAAATTCATCTAAGCCAATGTATAAAGCCAAAGCTCTTAATACATAAACGCCGGTTTTTTCTAACATTTGGTAAGCTTCTTTTCCTACCGAATTGAATTTTGCTAATTCTGTTACTTCCACATTATCTGGATATTCGCCAGCATAAGGTGAACCTTCGCTAACGTATTGTCCAAAATGCCAAAACTCTTTTAAATCACCAGCTGAACGACCTTTAGCGTGTTCTTTACCAAAAGAAACATAGCCTCTTTGACCGCCAATACCAGGAATTTCATACTTAGACTTGGTTTCTAACGGAAGACTGAAGAAGTTTTTCACTTCTGAATATAAGCCTTCAACTAGTTGATCATCTAAAAAGTGACCTTTCAATGCTACGAATCCAATCTCTTCGTAGGCTTTTCCGATTTCATTTACAAACTTTTGTTTACGTGCCGGATCATCCGACAGGAAATCACGTAAGTCAACACTAGGAATTTGTTGCATACTTAAACTTTATTGTTAATAAACCAATAGGGCTATAACCCAAGTACAACAAATATAATTATTTTTATTAAATAATAGTACTGTTGTTAACATTTAAAAAGCACCTTATAATTTCCATTCTAAAAAAGATATAATATTTTATCACAAATGGTTTTCAAAATGTTATTTTTCTTACTTTTGAGAAAAATTTAATTGTTCCACTATTATGAACTTTGAAAGAAGAGAATTATCGAATCCACAGTTGTTAGATTTATATAAGAAAATTCTAAAACCGAGATTAATTGAAGAAAAAATGCTAATCCTAATTCGTCAAGGAAAAGTATCAAAATGGTTCTCAGGAATTGGCCAAGAAGCTATTTCGGTCGGAATTACTGCAGTTTTGGATAAAGACGAATATATTTTGCCAATGCATAGAAACTTAGGTGTTTTTACAACGCGAGACATTCCGTTGCACCGTCTATTTTCGCAATGGCAAGGAAAAGAAAATGGATTTACAAAAGGTCGTGATCGAAGTTTTCACTTTGGTACGCAAGAATATAATATTATTGGTATGATTTCGCACCTTGGCCCACAAATGGGTGTTGCGGACGGAATTGCATTGGCTAATAAACTAAAGAAAAACGGAAAAGTAACTGCGGTTTTTACAGGAGAAGGAGCTACTTCAGAAGGCGATTTTCACGAAGCTTTAAATATTGCTTCTGTATGGGAATTACCCGTTTTATTTGTGATTGAAAATAACGGTTATGGCTTGTCAACGCCAACAAACGAACAATATCGTTGTGAAAATTTAGCCGATAGAGGAATAGGATACGGAATGGAAAGCCACGTTGTGGACGGAAATAACTTATTAGAAGTAGTGCATTTAATCACCGAATTAAAAACATCTATAGTTGAAAATCCTCGTCCGGTTTTATTAGAATTCAAAACTTTTAGAATGCGTGGTCACGAAGAGGCGAGTGGCACTAAATATGTACCACAAGAATTAATGGATATGTGGGCTGTGAAAGATCCTGTGGAGAATTACAGACGTTATTTGAAAGAAACTATAGTTTTATCAGATGAAGAGGATGAATTAATTCGTGCTGAAATTAAAAAAGAAATTGACACCGACTGGGCAAAAGTGCAAGAAGAACCAGCAATTGTAGCAACTTTGGAAGGAGAATTAGGCGATGTTTATGCTCCTTATGATTTTGAAACTTTTGAACCTTCAGCAGAAACTGAAAATATTCGTTTCATTGATGCTATTTCTTCAAGTTTACGTCAGTCAATGGAACGACACGATAATTTAGTAATTATGGGCCAAGACGTTGCCGAATATGGCGGTGCTTTTAAAATTACGGATGGATTTGTAGCGCAATTCGGAAAAGAACGCGTTAGAAATACACCAATTTGTGAAAGTGCAGTTGTTTCAGCAGCTAACGGATTGTCAATAAATGGCTATAAAGCCGTGATGGAAATGCAATTTGCAGATTTCGTTTCTTCAGGATTCAATCCTATTGTAAATTTATTGGCAAAACAACATTACAGATGGCAAGAAAAATCGGATGTAGTTGTAAGAATGCCTTGTGGTGGTGGCACGCAAGCCGGACCTTTTCATTCGCAAACTAATGAAGCTTGGTTTACCAAAACACCAGGGTTAAAAGTGGTTTATCCTGCGTTTCCTTACGATGCAAAAGGCTTATTGAATACCGCAATTAATGATCCAAATCCGGTTTTGTTTTTCGAACATAAACAATTGTATAGAAGTATTCATCAAGATGTCCCAAAAGACTATTATACATTGCCTTTCGGAAAAGCGTCATTGCTTAAAGAAGGTTCAGATGTAACGATTATCTCTTTTGGTGCAGGAGTGCATTGGGCTTTAGAAACATTGAATAATAATCCAGAAATTAGTGCCGATTTGTTAGATTTAAGATCTTTACAACCATTGGATACGGAAGCAATTTTTAATTCGGTTAAGAAAACAAATCGTGTAATTATTTTGCAAGAAGACACTTTGTTTGGTGGGATTGCAAGTGATATTTCTGCGCTGATTATGGAGAATTGTTTTGAATATTTAGATGCACCCGTTCGAAGAGTGGGAAGTTTAGAATCGGCAATTCCGTTTATGAAATCGTTAGAAGATCAATATTTACCAAAAGTTCGTTTTGAAACAGAATTAAAAGAGCTTTTGGCTTACTAGTTTTTTAGAATCTATAAGCTGAAAAACCAATATCTAATATTTGTTATTCCGTAGGGATTTCATTTAGAATTAGATTATTTATAAAAAAAACAACCATCGGAAAAGGTTACGAACCTGTTTTTGTGGTTGTTTTTTTTGTTAAATTTGTTTTGTCGCTTTTTTTTTAATTGTGAAAACACGAAATGAAGTTAGCTAAACAAAGAGCAATTCTTTATTCAACATTTTATAGAGGTGAAGAAAGATCAGTAGTAACTAGCTTTTTTTAATTCAGTTCCTTCATAATTTCAGCAAATAATTCATACGATCTAATTCTGTCCTTTACATCAAATATATGAGTAACAGCAATAAGTTCATCTGCTTTTGTTTCGGCTAAAAAATTCTTAACCTGTTCTTTTACTGTGGTTTTACTTCCAATAAAAGAATATTTCAACATTTGGTAAACTTGAGGATGTTGCATAACTTCTGTTAAATCATCGGTCATTTCTGTTGGTGGTTGTACATAATCTCGTTTTCCGGTTAGGATTCCAACAATCATACGAATTAGCGAAGTTGATAAACGCTGTGCTTCTTCATACGTATCAGCGACTATGATATTTACGCCAGCTAAAACATAGGGTTTTTCTAAGTGTTTTGAAGGTTGAAATTCGTTTCGGTAAATAGCCAATGCTTCCATCAAATGTGTTGTAGCAAAATGACTTGCAAAAGCATAAGGCAATCCTTTTTTGGCTGCCAAATGAGCACTATCAGTACTTGAACCTAAAATATAAAGCGGAACTTCAACACCTTCTGCAACTGTGGCACGAACTTTAGCAGTTGAATTGTCTGCAGAAAAATATTTTTGAATTTTATCGATTTCATTTGGAAACGAATGTGCAGCTTCCATAAAATCAGACCGAATGGCTTTTGCGGTTTCTCCGTCTGTTCCTGGAGCTCGTCCTAATCCTAAATCAATACGATTAGGATATAATGATCCTAAAGTCCCAAATTGTTCCGCTACTAGTAATGGCGAGTGGTTCGGCAACATAATTCCACCCGAACCAATGCGAAGTGTTGTTGTTCCTTGTGCAACGTAACCAATTAATATCGACGTGGCACTGCTGGCAATATTAGGAGCATTATGATGTTCTGCTAACCAATAACGTGTATATCCAAATTTTTCAGCTTGTTGAGCTAGTTTTAGTGCATCGGTATAGGTTTGCTTTAACGAATTTCCATCTGAAACTAAAGCAAGATCTAAAATAGAATAGGAGGTATGTTGATTTTTCATTGATTTTTATACTTAAAATTTTGACTTTTTTTGAGGTAGCAAAATACTTTTGTGAGCTATCTTAACACTACAAATACTAAAACGAAATACATTAATTAGTGAATTTTACTCAACTAAAAACCTTGTTTTATATAATTTTTTGCGGTTGTAGTTTTTCAATTTAAGAAGTTACAAAGTTAATTCAATTAGGTGGATGGTGCTAAATCACGTCTCTTAATAATTTAATAAACTATTGTTAAACTAATATTAATTTCAAACAATTAAATTGCACAAAACTTAATTTTATTTTACATTTGTACCATCAAATTGACAATATGAAAGATCCATTACATCTTAGTGAGCAAGTTTGTTTTCCGGTTTATTCCCTTGCTAAGGAAATAATTAATCAATATCGCCCTTTTTTAGATGAACTTGAACTTACTTATCCGCAATACCTAGTTATGCTGGTTTTATGGGAATTTGAGCAACAAACGGTCAATCAAATCGGTGAAAAATTACAATTGGATAGTGGCACTTTAACTCCATTACTAAAAAGAATGGAACTGAAAGATTTTGTTACTCGAATTAGAAGTTCTGTTGATGAACGAATAGTAAATATTTCATTGACCAAAAAAGGTACAGCTTTAAAGGTTAAAGCTGCTTGCATTCCTACGAAAATGATGGAATCTATGGATCTTTCAATGGAAGATTTGATCGTTTTAAAAAACATAATTAGTAAAATTTCAAAAAAATAAAAATGAAAACATTGTATACAACAAAAGCTACGGCGACCGGTGGAAGAAACGGACAAGTAAAAAGTGAAAACGGAATTATTAATCTAGAAGTTAGACATCCAAAGGCTTTAGGCGGTGCCAATGATGATTTTGCAAATCCAGAAATGTTATTTGCTGCCGGATATTCGGCTTGTTTTGATAGTGCTTTGAATTTGGTTATTAAAAAAGAGAATATTCAAACTGGAATTACATCTGTAACTGCTCAAGTTAGTATTGGTCAAACGGAAACGGGTGGATTTGGCCTTGAAGCAGCATTACACGCAACTATTCCTGGAGTTACTATGGAAGTTGCACAATCGTTAATTGAAAAAGCACATCAAGTTTGTCCTTATTCCAACGCGACAAGAGGAAATATGGCCGTAAAATTGACTCTTTCAAACGAATAAATAAATTAAATAACACATAAATAAAATGGCTTTAATAGAAGATTTAAATTGGAGACACGCTGTAAAAGCATACGATTCAACAAAAAAAGTAAGTAAAGAAAATATTGATAAAATAATAGAAGCAGCTCGTTTAGCACCAACATCTTCAGGTTTACAACCTTTTAATGTGCTTGTTGTTGAAAATCAAGAATTAAAAGAGAAATTAGTAAAAGGAGCTTTAAATCCGGATTGTATGAGAGATTGTTCTCACGTATTGATTTTTGCGGGATGGGATCGTTATACCGAAGAACGAATTGATAAAGTTTATGATTTTACCACTGACGAACGTGGTTTAGAACGCGGTCGTTTTGGAAGTTATACCGATATGCTAAAGAAAATGTATATGGCGCAATCTGCTGAAGAAAATTTCGCACACATTGCGAGACAAACTTATATAGCTCTTGGATTAGCCTTGGGACAAGCTGCTGAACTACGAATTGACAGCACGCCTGTTGAAGGATTCGACAATAGTGTTGTTGATGAAATATTAGAACTAAATAAATTAGGATTAAAAAGCGTCTCTTTAATGTATGTTGGTTATGCCGACACGCCAAAAGACTGGGTTGCTCCAATGAAAAAAGTGAGAACTCCTAAAGAGGAATTTGTAATTGAATTCAACTAATTTTATAAAAAAACCTGAGTCAAAAAATTACTTCTGATTCAGGTTTTTTCCTATTCATATATTCCCAAACGCTTTCTTAGATAATTAATTTCCGAAAGCAATTGATTTTCTTTTTCTTGAAGATTTAAAATAACTTCAATTCCTTCTTTATTGATGTTTAAATCGTTGTGAAGTCGTATTATTTTTTCGATAAAGACCAATTGATTTTTAGCTATATATTTTTGTTGTTGATGCGCAATTGTTTGAATTAAACCAAATTCTTCTAAATCTTGGATAAAGTTAATTTCAATTTGATATTCTTTACAAAATACGTCTATTACAATTAATTCTTGCGTTTCCATAAGTTTTAGTTTTTAGTGGTTTTTGCTAATTCATTGAACAATTCCTTTTCTCTTTCCGAAAGATTTGTTGGAATGACGATATTATAAATCACGTATAAATCCCCAAATGAATCCTCTTTTTTATAAATTGGAAAACCTTTTCCTTTCAAACGTACTTTTGTACCATTTTGAGTTCCTGCTGCAACTTTTAGTTTCAATTTTGACTGATTGAAATCGGAAATTGTAATTTCTCCTCCTAAAACAGCACTGTATAAGTCTATATTTTGGGTGAAAAATAAATCATTTCCGACTCGTTTAAAAGCCGTATTATTTACAATTGAAAACGTAATATATAAATCGCCACTAGGTCCATTATTCATTCCCGGCGAACCATAACCACCAATTTTAATGGTTTGTTGGTCTTCAATTCCAGCAGGAATAGTAATTCTAATATTTTTTCCGCTAACCGTAAATTCCTTTTTATGAGTTGTATAAGCTTCTTTTATATTGATTTGTACTTCTGCCTGAATATCTTGTCCGCGATATTTGGGTTGGCTTCTTCGACCACCAGCAGATTGATTGCCAAACATTGAAGAAAAATAGTCCGAAAAATCATCTCCGCCAAAACCACCGCCATACGATTGTTGTTGGCCAGCGTTAGAATATTGTTGTTGTTTGTATTTTTCGTATTCTTCACCGTTTTCCCAATCTTTTCCATACTTATCGTATTTCTTTCTTTTTTCGGGATTGCCTAAAACTTCATTAGCTTCATTCAATTGTTGAAACTTCGCATTGGCTTCTTTATCGTTTGGGTTAATGTCGGGATGTAATTTTCTAGCTAATTTTCGATAAGCTTTTTTAATTTCATCTGCAGTTGCAGTTTTGGAAATGCCTAGTACTTTGTAGTAATCAATAAATTCCATAGAATGAGTAAATTAAACAGTTTAATTGGCTTAAAATGCTTAGTAAATTTACAAATTTCTATGGAATTTTCACTTTAAAATATCTTAAAATTTGACTTTAATAGCGGATTATGTTAGAATTTTTTTAATTTCTAAACCCTTGTGCAAATTTCAAATTGAATCTGTTGTTCTAAAATTTCCCCAACAACCAATAGATGATTACAAATATTATAATTGTTGTAAGACAGCCACCGCCTAATTTTTTTGCGGTAAATCCGGCGATTATAGTTTTAAAAAATCCGTTCATAATATTTAGTTTTAATTGATTAGTAAAGCAAATTTAAGATAGATTATCCATTTAACTTTTACATAATTCTATAAATAATTTATATAAATTTAATGTTTTAAAATTATTTCAAATAGTACTATTTAGTTCTTATTCAAACCTATAATGAATTTATTTTTTCAGCTAGCTGATGATCTAAATCAGTAATTTCGTTTTTATCGTGCGTAAATAAAGTAATTTCTAATTGAAATGCTTTATGAATTTTACAATCGGGATGATGATTCATTTCATCTGCACAAGTAGCTATTTTTAAAAGAAATTGTGCTAATTCCGTTTGGGTTTTAAACTTAAAGTTTTTCACCAATTTTCCATCAATTACGTTCCATTCCATAGTTTTAGTATTTACCGTTTAATAATTCGCCTCCAATTGTAGATCTCGCTTCAATTCCTAATTTTTTCATCATTTCATACGTTGTGCAGACCGCAGCTGAAGTTACTGGAATTCCACATTCTGCCTGAATTAAGTCAATAGCTTCCAAAGATGGCATTTGCACACAAGCTGAAACAACCAAAACATCCACATCAGTTAGGTCTAATTGTTTATAGATTTCCAATAAATTCATAGGATTTTGTGCCGCAACTTCCAAATTATCAGGAATTTCTAAAGCAATGCTTTCTTTAACTTTAATGCCTTGATTTTCAATATAATCAACTACCATATCTGTTAGAGGTCTCATATAAGGTGTAATTATTGAAATTTGTTTCGCACCCAAAACTTTTAAACCATTAATCAAAGCACCAGCAGAAGTTACAATAGGAGTAGGGAAGTCATTTGCTACCGTTTCCTGATGTAAATTTACTTCAGAAACACAATGATAACCGCGTCCCATACTCATAATAGCAACTAAACAAGCATATCCCATAACGTCAACTTGTGCATCCGATAATTCTTGTGCACATTTTAAACTCATAGCATCCATAGCTTCTAACTCTTCTTTGGTTACCTTTTTCATACGCATTCTACTGCTGTGAAACGTAAAACGTTCTGGTAAAATGGTTTCTCTAGATCTAAAAAGAGCTGGTATTTCAGTTTCCATCGTTACGTTTGATGATGGAACTATTTGTCCGATTCTATATTTCATTTTTTATTATGTTTTTTTCGAACACAGATTAAGGAAATTCTAATAATTTTTAAAATTTATTTAATCTGTGTTCTAATATAATTATATTTCCCTTATTGTATTGATGATCGTTCCGATACCTTCAATCGTTGCTTCAATTACATCGCCATTGTGCAACCATTCTTGTGGATTTCTTCCGGCTCCAACACCTGCAGGAGTTCCAGTTGCGATGATATCACCTGGCTCTAAAGTGAAAACCGTACTTAAATCTTCGATCAAATCGTTGATATTAAAAAGCATTAATTTGGTGTTCGAATTTTGTTTTTCTACGCCGTTTACTTTTAAGGATAAATTTAAGTTATGGGGATTTTCAATTTCGTCTTTTGTGACTAAAATTGGTCCCATTGGAGCAAATGTATCTTGTCCTTTTGAAACAATCCATTGCCCTTCACGACGACAATCTCTAGCTGAAATATCATTAATAATTGTGTAACCAAAAACATAATCTAAAGCTTCCGATTTAGGCACGTATTTACCTTTATTAGAGATGATTACCGCTAATTCGCATTCATAATCTAATTGTTGTGTTAACTTAGTGTTTTTGATTACTTCTGTATTTGTTGCGGTTACCGTTGTAGGCGGTTTTGAAAAAATAATTGGTTGGGTTGGAAGTTTTCCAGTAGTGTCTAATGTTCTAGCACTTTCGGCAACGTGTTCCGTATAATTCAAGCCAATTCCAATGATGTTTTTCCGAGGTTTTTCAATTGGAGCTAAGAATGTTACTTCATCTAATTCATAGGAAATTTCTTCGAAAAATTCGTCTGGCGTATCTGCAACTAATTCTGTAATTTCTGCAATAATTTCAAATCCCATATCAATTAATTCCAACATATCATTTGGCAAAGGTAAATTTGAAATATCTCCAAAATCTTGCATATCGATAACTTGATTGTTGTGTAAGAACCCTAATCTTGGTTCGGTGTCTTGTGTTTTATAAGTAAGTAGTTTCATAGTTTTTATTTAATCGTGATAATCGCAATGGATTGATCAAAGTTCGCAAATGTTTTGGATAATATTAAATTTGTTCTGAGTATTGAATTACCTGATTTCCTTCGTTTTCCATATATTCTTTCGATTGAAATAAACCTAAACTTTCAATAACTGGTAAGTCATTAAAATTGAATAAACACGCATCTTCAGTTTCGGAAGCATTATGATGTTCGTGCCAAGCCCAAGATGGAACGCAGAAAATATCACGTTCTTTCCAATCGAATCTTTTGCCGTTCATGATGGAATATCCTTTTCCTTTAGCACATTGAAACACGAAAGAACCCGTATGTTTATGTGCTTTTCCTTTGAAACCCGCAGGTAATAATTGCATCGAAGCTCCCATCGTTTGCATCACGTGTCCGCCAGTCATTGGGTTGGAATAATGCATAAAAACTCCATCAAACGGATTGATTTCTGTCACTTTTTGTGCTTCTAATAAAGCCGGATAAACATTCTTCCAGGAATATTTAAACAAAGGCGAATAAGGTTTATCCCAAGTAGTATCTGCTGGAATTAATCCCGAACAACCATAAGTAATTGGTGAGAAATTAAGTGGTTTTACTAATTCTTGATGTCCGTCTAAAACAGCATAATCATTAGCTTCTAAAGCATTAACTAACGGAATATCCAAGCCGTCTTGCCAAATACACGTTTTTCCACCTGCTTCAACGCCGTGTTCGTGCCACGCAGAATTTGGAGTAATTACAAAATCGTTTACCTCTAACATAATTTTATTACCGTCGACGATTGTATAACCGCCTTCTCCTTCCATAATAAAACGTAGGGCAGAAGCTCGATGACGATGTGCCGAAGTAAATTCGCCTGGACGCGTTACTTGAATGCCCGAATACAACCAACCCACGGCCGCCGCCACATCTTTTCGCTTTTCATTGACTAAATAAACCACTCGTCTTCCGGCTTGTTCTGGTGTAACTAATTCTGATGATTTTAAAACTAAACTACGTAAATCATCATATTTCCATAGCATTGGAACAGATGTCGATCGTGGTTCCCACGGTTCAATATCGTTGGCAACGGTCCATAAAGCACCAGCTCCTAGACTTTCTAATTCTTTATAATAAGCAATTAATTCTGGTGAATCCTGAACTCTTGCTCTTCCGTATTGGTCGTCTGAATGGTTGTCGTTCATTTGTTTATGTTTTTTTTGGGGCTAAAGCCAATTACTCATTTTTTTATGAAATGAGTTGAAACCTATTTCTATTTATAATTGTACATCGTTAAATTTTATAAATCATTTCGTTATGTTCATTTTGATTCAAATTTTAATTTTAAAATGGGTTGAAACCCATTTCTATTGATTGTTTTACATCGTTAAATTTTTCAAATCCACATTTATCAATCATTTCATTTTAAAATGGGTTGAAACCCATTTCTATTGATTATTGTTCGTCGTTAAATTTTTGAAATCCGAATTTATTAATCATTTCATTTTTAAATGGGTTGAAATCCATTTCTATTGATTGTTTTACATCGTTAAATTTTTGAAATCTGAATTTATTAATCATTTCATTTTTAAATGGGTTGAAACCCATTTCTATTGATTATTGTTCGTCGTTAAATTTTTGAAATCCGAATTTATTAATCATTTCATTTTTAAATGGGTTGAAACCCATTTCTATTGATTATTGTTCGTCGTTAAATTTTTGAAATCCGAATTTATTAATCATTTCATTATGTTCCTCTTGATACGATTTTTTATTGTGATGAAATTCTTGTTTTTTAATGTAATTTCTAACTTTTTCAACCATAGATTCTGAAACTGAAACAGCAAAATATTCATCTTGCCATTGAAATTTTTCTAAAATTAATTTTTGATTATTAAACCAAAATGCCGATTCTCCTTTTATCAATTGCATTACTTTACTAATTGTCTGTTCTGTTCCTAATGAAACTAAACAGTGACAATGATCATTATATCCATTTACATAATCTCTAAAAATATCTTTTTTTGCTCCATTTTCTTTAATATGTTTCCACATAGCTTTTCTTAAATCTATAGTCTTCAGATAAGGAACTCTATTTTTAGTACTCCAAACAAAATGAATGTAAACTTTTATAAATGGCATATATTTTTATGTTATAAATTCGATAGTTATAATGTTCAATAAATGATTTAAAAGATATTAAATAGTTCAATTGCATTTGTCTCAATTCCTTCTGTCTCAATTGCATTGGTTTTGATTGCCTTTGGCTTTACCCAAAGGGATATTGATTATGATTCTTAATTGGCTTTAGCCAAAACTTATCTCCTATTAAATTCCTCGTGATTATCTATAAATGTAATTTTTCGGGTAGGAGCGATGTTTACGCGTAAATCAAAAATATCAAATCGATTGTAATGTCCTAAAATATCGTGCATTTGTTTCGGTTGGATACATTTTTCTAAATCAATTTCGGCATACACCATTCCTTCTTCGTCGATTAGCGGTTGTCCGATAACTGCTCCATTTGGTCCTATAAATCCTGAGAAAGCACTGCTTTTTCGACTTAATAATTCATCAACATTTGGAACATCAGCACGAAGAGCGTCTTTTATTTCTTGAGAAATGGTGGAACACGAAACTATGGTGAAAAGTTTTCCTTCAAACGAATGTGCTGCGGCTCTAATTTTTATAGCTTCGGCCATATCGTAATCGGGTGGTGCAACGGGAAGTGAAATATAATTGGCGATATGGATTAATTCGCCTTGTGCTAATAAAGTAAAACGAGCTAAAGTATTAGTGTTTTCGCCACAAGCTAATGTTCCAATTGGTCCAATTTCAGTGTCGTACACTTTTAATGAAGAGCCATCACCTGAAGTCCACGTTAATTTTTCGGCCCAAGTTGGCACTAATTTTCGATGTTTTCCAATGATTACACCTTTGTTGTCAATGATTAGATTAGTGTTGTAAATTTCACCATAACTTTTGCCACGTTCGTTTATTCCCATTACGATGTGAATGTCGTTCTCTTTTGCCGACATACAAAGTTTTTTGATTTCTGGACTAGTAATATCGACTGAATTTTTATACAATTCTTCATACCATTTACTGCCTTGAACCGGCGTCATAATCCAGTTCCAATACGGATAACCAGAAATGAAAACTTCCGGGAAAGCAATTAGTTTGGCACCATTTTTACTAGCTTCTTTGATGAAAGAAATCGCTTTATCAACCGTTTTTTCTACGTTTAGAAAAACTGGGGCAGTTTGAACGGTAGCGGCTTTGAATTTTTTAAATTCCATTTTTTGTTATTTTGTACGCGAATGAAACGAATTGCTTTGCAAACGCTAATAATCGCTGATTTATTTTCGAAACGTAGCTTAGAGAAATTGAAAAATCATTTTGATTTCTTAAATTTCATTAATCTGTATTATTACATTATGTAATTGGCTATTTTGCTTTTAATTTCTTCATTAAAAGTTTCGGCTTTAATGCTATTTCTATCTTCTTGAATTACTACGTTTACTAAAGTTACTTCGCCTTCTAAAACTGTTTTATGCTGGTCGTTACTGAATTCAAAACCACAAATTAAAGAGGAGTTTTTTAGCTCTTTTACCCAAAGTTTCTTGGTTAGGTTTTCACCCAAACGAGCCGCATTTTTAAATTGCACTTTTAAATCTACTGTGGGAATTCCGTTGGTTTCGTGCATTTTTGAAAAAGGTCTTTCTAAAGCTTCTTCGAACCAATCTTCTACCAAATCGTTGAGTATTTCTAAAAATCGCGGATAGAAAACGATTCCGGCGTAATCGACGTGTTTGAAACGAATTTTTTCTTGTTTTACAAATGCTTGATTCATATTCTCTATATTTTACCAAATAGTACAAAATAGTACTAATTTAAATTTTATTACTTAACATTGCTGGTTGTCTAGCCCCGATAGGAGTGGAAATCCTTTGTGTTTTTTCTTTATAAACACAAAGATTGCAACGGATAGCGGGATTAGCTTCTAATTAAAATTTTTCTGAAGTGGCATTTTTCCAAATTCTGAAATATTCGTTAGGCACGCTGCTTCCGTCTAAAAGTGAACCTGGTTTTAATTCGGGATAAATTTCGGCAAATGTTTGTGTTTTATTGCGTTCAACTCTTGTACTCACTACATCACGCGTTACACCATCTGGGTGATCAATGCCGGCAGAAGCCATTAAATCCATAGCTGATTTTACGGTTTCGTGCTGAAAACGAGCGACACGAATGCTTTTTTCTTCGGGAACTAAACCTTTGGTTAATTTTGGATTTTGCGTTGCAATTCCGGTTGGACAAGTGTTGGCGTGGCATTCTAAAGCTTGTATGCAACCTAAGGCAAACATCATTCCGCGGGCTGAATTGCAAAGGTCGGCACCGATGGAAAGGCAACGAATAATATCGAATCCAGTGACAACTTTTCCGCTAGCAATAATTTTTATTTGGTCTTTGATTCCGAATCCATTTAAGCAATCATATACAAACGCTAAAGCATCTCGTAATGGCATTCCTACGTGGTCTGAATATTCTTGTGGAGCCGCTCCAGTTCCGCCTTCGCCGCCATCTACTGTGATGAAATCGAGATACGTTTTTGTTTCTACCATCGCTTTACAAATGGCTACAAATTCGGTTTTATTTCCGATACAAATCTTGATTCCGATCGGTTTTCCACCTGAACCTTTTCGTAGTAATTTCACAAAATCCATCAATTCTAAAGGTGTTGAAAAAGCAGAATGCGTTGGCGGTGAAATAATGTCATATCCTTTGCCTACTAATCGAATATCAGCAATTTCATCGGTTACTTTTTCTTTCGGTAAAATTCCACCATGACCCGGTTTTGCACCTTGTGAGAATTTTATTTCAATCATTTTCACATTGTCTAAAACGGCTCTTTTAGCATATTGTTCGTAATTGAAATTTCCTTGTTCATCTCGGCAACTAAAATAACCTGTTCCAATATTCCAAACGACATCGCCGCCTTGTAAATGATAGGGTGAAAGTCCGCCTTCGCCCGTATTATGATAGAATCCGCCTTGTTTTGCTCCATTATTTAAAGCGAGAATTGCGTTTTTACTCAAAGAACCAAAACTCATTGCACTAATATTGAACAAACTAGCATCATAAGGTTTTTCACATTGCGAAGAACCAATATGTACTTTTGGATTTTCGTTTACATTAGTGAAAGAAATAGCACGAATACTGTGATTTATCCATTCGTAACCATTTTTGTAAACGTCTAATTGGGTTCCAAAAGGCATTGAATCGGCTTCTTTTTTACTTCGTTGATAAACAATGCTTCGTTGTAGTCGATTAAAAGGTTTTCCATCTAAATCGGTTTCTACAAAATATTGGCGTATTTCTGGTCCAATTCCTTCTAACAAATAACGCATTCGACCTAGTAAAGGAAAATTTCGGCGAATGGTCTTTTGCGATTGAAACATATCGTACAGTCCCATTATAATTAAAGGGACAAAAATCAATAATAGAAAACTGAATTTCCAATTGACAAATGTTAGAATTCCTGTTAGTGAAAGGAGCGTGAAACTGACTACTAAAAATACTTTTCTCATAGTTTATTTTATTATTTTAATTTAAATCTTTGGATTTTTCCTGTTTCTGTTTTGGGTAAAATAGTTACAAAATTAATCACTCTTGGATACTTATATGGTGCTGATATTTGCTTGAACCACAATTGAATATCACATTTCATTGCATCTGTTGCTTTATTATAATCTTTTAAGACAATATAAGCACAAACCAACATTCCTCGTTCTTTATCTGGTAAACCTACTACAGCACATTCTAAAATGTGTTCATTTGTTAAAAGTACGGATTCTACTTCAATTGACGCAATATTATAGCCGGAAGAAATAATCATATCATCGCCACGAGCCACAAAATAAAAATAACCTTCTTCATCTTGACGGAAAATATCACCAGTTATATTCCAACCGTTTTCAACATATTCTTGTTGTTTATCGATTCTATTTAGGTATTTGCAACCTGTTATTCCTCTGACTGCTAATCTTCCGATTTCATTTCTAGCTACTTCGTTTCCGTTGTTGTCAATGATTTTAGCTTCGTAACCTGTAATGGCGACTCCGGTTGCTCCAGCTTTCATATTCTGTTCGTTAGAGGAAATAAAGATGTGAAGCATTTCGGTAGCTCCGATTCCATCGATGATTTTTAATCCTGTAATTTCAAACCAATCTTGCCATACTTTTGAAGGTAAAGTTTCTCCTGCCGAAACACATTTGCGTAAGCTTGAAATATCAAATTCGTGGGCTTTTGTAGTGATAACTCGCCAAGCTGTTGGAGCTGTGAAACAAATGGTGATTTTAAATGCTTCAATCGCTTTTAGGAGTAAATCCGGACTTGGTTTTTCGATTAAAAAGGTAGAAGCACCGAAATACATCGGAAATATTACTAAACCGCCTAATCCGAAGGTAAATCCTAGAGGCGGACTTCCTGTGAAAATATCGTTTTTTGTCGGTTGAAGGGAATAATTTGGAAACGCTTCGCAAATATTTAAAATATCCTTGTGATAATGAGCTGTCATTTTAGGCAAGCCCGTTGTTCCTGAGGTAAATCCGATTAAAGCAACGGAATCTGCTTTCGAATGGAAATTCTGAAAAGTTGTTGGTTTATGAACCATTAATTCTTCTAAATCTGAATTTCCGAAGAAAGAAGTTTGCTTCAAAAAATCAGACTTTACTACACGAACTTCTTCTTCTAATTGTTTATCTGATAAGAGATGAGAAATTTCCGCACAATCAATTATCGTAGTTAATTCTTTAGCACGAAGTAACGGCATCGTGGCAACAACAATTCCACCGGCTTTTAAAACTGCAAACCAACACGCAACCATCATTGGATTATTAGCCGAACGCAATAATACACGATTTCCCGATTTTAATCCTAAATCATCCACTAAAACGTGTGCAATTTGATTCGCTTTTTTATATAAATCGGAATAAGTCCAAATTGTTTCAAACGTACGAATACAAACATTTTCACCACGACCTTCTTTAATGTGATTGTCTAATAATTTAGCGACACAATTTAGCATTTCTGGATGTTGAAACTGTGGTAAATCTAAAAAAGTATATTCTGGTTGTAAGTCCGAAATAGGTAAGCTATTGTTTGCAAAATTGTCTTCGTAGTGTTGCATAATTATTCAATTAAATTTTGAACATCTTTATTTGAAGAAATTGATTTTAACTGAATGATAGCTATTTGATTCAATTTATATAGTCGTTCGTTTTGTGGCAGTTCCATTCTAATAAATTCTGCATTTAAACTTTCAATATTCACTAAAATTAACAATTGCTCAATTGTTGCATAATCTCTGATATTTCCTTTTAAACTTACATTTTCTTCCCGCCATTGTTTGGCAGTTTTTCCAAATAATGCAACATTTAAAACATCTGCTTCACTAGCATAAACAAAATTTGCTTGTTCTTTGGTAATGTTTTTCGGAATTATGTGCTCTTTGATAGCATCAGTATGAATTCGATAATTTAGTTTTGATAATGTGCGATTTAAATCCCAAGCAAGAGACAATCTACTATTTTCATCTTCTTTTAGTCGCTGAAATTCTTTAATCAAGTACAACTTAAATTCAGGACTTAACCAACTTCCAAACTCGAAAGCTAAGTCTTTATGAGCATAAGTTCCTCCACCATATCTACCCGATTTAGAATATATACCAATAGCATTCGTAGCTTCAACCCATTTTCTAGGAGTCAAATGAAATGAATTTAAACCTGCTTCTTTTTTAAAGGTCTCGAATTCGCCACCTTTAAATTTAGAATTATGAATTTGTTCCCAAATCCCTAAAAACTCTAATGTATTTCGATTTCTCATCCAACTATAAATGAGGTCATCGCCACCAAATTTATTAGCCATATCTGTTAAGGAAATAAAATCATTTTGTTCTTCCGAAACAATTGATATTTCAGTTCCTAATACATTTATAATAGTTTTTTTTTGCTTCATAATTATTAGTTTTTTGACTAATTACTTTAAACCTATTGAATTCGAACAGTTTTTAAATTATTTATATTGGTAACTTCTATTCGAACTATTTATTACTCTTCGGTTTCAACGCTTTTCGCATTCCTTCGATTTGTTTTCTTTCGGAAGCTTTTAGCGGATATAAATGTGAAATTCCCATTTTGTAGGAATTTGGAATATCTGAGGGTTGAAATTGTTCGTAAGCTTGGGCATTTCTAACAAAATTAGCATCTAATAATAAGGGTTTACCCAAAGCTACTAAATCGGCTCTTCCGTTTAAAATAATTGTATTAATTTGGTCAATATCTTGAATATATCCAGCTGTTATGGTTGGAATTTGAACCGTATTTCGAATTAAATCAGAAAAAGGAGTTTGCCACATTCTTCCAATTTGGGGTTTTTGATCGGCAACCGTATTTCCTGTGGAAACATCAATAATATCAGCACCAGCCGTTTTAAAAGCAGTTGCAATTGTAAGAACATCTGCTTCCGAAATTCCGTTTGTTGCCCAATCTGTTGCGGAAATTCGTACCGACATCGGTTTTTCTTTTGGAAATACCTTTCGCATTTCGGAGAATACTCTTAGTGGGAATTTTAGGCGGTTTTCGATGCTGCCGCCAAATTCGTCCGTTCTTATGTTTGTTAGCGGTGATAAGAAGGAAGCTAATAAAAATCCGTGATGTGCTTGTAATTCAATCATATCAAAATTAGCTTCTTCTGCATTTTTTGTAGCTTGAACAAATTGAGCAACAACCAAATCCATATCTGCTGCAGTCATTTCTTTTGGTCCCGAAACTTCGGAATTCAAATTTTTATTAAATGCTACCGCTGAAGCGGAAAGTAACTCCCAATTATTTCCTGTAAAAGAAGTTTCCCAAGGTTTTTTTGAAGCACCTTTTCGTCCGGAATGTCCTAATTGCACTCCGATTTTAGTGGAAGTATATTGTTGAATGAAATCGCTGATTCGTTTCCAAGTATCAATTTGGTTTTGATTGTAAATTCCGGCACAACCTTCGGTAATTCTACCATTTTCTGAAACTGCGGTCATTTCGGTTAAAATTAATCCCAAACCACCAACAGCTCTTGAAGTATAATGTTGGAAATGCCAATCATTTATTAAGCCGTTTTCCGCCATATATTGGCCCATTGGAGCCATTACAATTCGGCTTTGAAGTTCTAGATTTCTAAGTTTAAATTTTGAGAAAGCTGGAGAATTAGGTTGTAAGTTATCGGTTGTAAGTTGTAAGTTGCTGTTGAACTCGCTTAAAACTTTGTCAGTGAATGATTTATCTCGTAATCGTAAGTTTTCATAAGTCACTTTTTTCGAACGGGTCATACATCCGAAAGCAAATTGATAAAACGGATGTTGGTTATTGCGATCCATATTTTCGAACCAATCCAATGAAACTAAAGCCGCATATTGAATCATTTCTACCGTATTTCTTCGGGTTTTATCGTATTGTTCAAAAGCCAATTGAACATTATTCGGATTCGCAATCACAGCATCCGAAAGTCCAATCGCCGAATCCATTGCTAATTTTGTTCCCGAACCAATAGAGTAGTGGGCTGTTGCTTTGGAATCGCCCAACAAAACGATATTATTATGAAACCATTTTTCATTGGTAACGTGTGGAAATTGACGCCAATGCGATTTATTAGAAATTAACGAATGGCCATCTAATTCTTCTTTGAAGATTTCCGAAATTTTAGCAATCGTATCTTCTTCATTGGTTACTTCGAAATTTAAATTTTGCCAAGTTTCATCGGAACATTCAAAAATCCAAGTACTCATTCCTTCTTCGTATTGATACGAATGTGCCACGATTGATCCGTGAGGCGTTGTTCTAAAAAAGTAGGTAAAAGCGTCCAAAGGTTTTGTGGAACCCAACCAAACGAATCGATTTTTTTTCAATTCAATTTTAGTTCCAAATTCCTTTGCATATTTCGTTCGAACTGCACTTGCAATTCCGTCTGAAGCAATAATAATATCTGAATCAGCGAATTGTGATAAATCAGCTATATTTTGCTCGAAATGTAAATTTACACCTTCTTCTAAACAACGTTGGTGCAATAATTTCAATAAAGTTTTACGCGAACAGCCACAAAAACCGTTTCCAGCAATAGTTACGGTTTCGCCATCTCGAGCGATAATAATATCATCCCAATATGCAAAATTACTTCGAATAAGATCATAAGATTGCATATCGCGTTTTAAAAATTCTCCTAACGTTTCATCAGAAAAAACTACGCCAAAACCAAAACTATCATCAGGTTTATTGCGTTCATATACATCGATTTGACAATCGGGCATTGCCTTTTTAGTCAATATCGAAAAATAGAGTCCGCCTGGACCACCACCAATTATTGTTATCTTCATTTTGTATATTGTAAATCGATTCAGTACTAAGTAAAAAAGGATTAAGGTCTTTTTATTGAAAAAACCTCTCCTAAAGTTGCATAATTTGAACCGGCTAAACGAGCAACAGGTTTGTATTTATCTAAATTGATATGATTGTTTTCTGATAGAATTGAATCGTCAATGTGAATGGTCTTGATTTCGCCAATAATTACACAAGCCGTTTCATTTCCACCGGCATCTCGAATGAAATAATGATGCATTTTTTCACATTCAAAATGTACTAAACTCTCTTTAACTCTTTTGGGTTTAACCATTACTGAATCAATAGGAGTTAAGCCTGCTAGTTCAAATTCATCAATATTTGGAGCTACAGTTGCTGAAGTTGCATTCATTTGTTCTACAACATCCATCGTGACTAAATTTACCACGAATTCACCATTTTGTAGTATATTATTTAAAGTGTCTTTATTGAAATTATTATCTCTTCGGGTGGAAAACATAACGCAAGGCGGATCGCTACTTACCATATTAAAATAAGAAAAAGGAGCTAAGTTGTTAATTCCATTTTCATCCAAAGTAGCAATCCATCCAATAGGCCTTGGAATAATTGTTCCTGTCAAAAGTTTGTACAGTGTTGAAGAATCTGTGTTTTGAATATCGAATTGCATAATTATTATCGTTGTTTCTACAAATTAAGTAAATTAATTAAAGTTTCCATAATAGAATAAACATAAAATTAAAGATTAATTAGAATATAAGCTGTAATTTTTCACTATTACCATTGGTTACTTGTTGATTTTATTGTATTATATGTAAATATTAAGGACTATAATTGTGATTAATAAAAAAATATCATTTAATATTTGTGAAATATGTTTTGTATATCTTGCTAAATTAGTATATTTATGCAAAAATTATATATATGGAGATTTTAGCTTGTCCGAAATGTCAAAGTGACACAATTGTAAAAAGCGGTATCATTAAAGAAAGACAGCGTTATTTGTGTAAATCTTGCAATTATTACTTCACAGTCAACAAAATAGGCAAAAAGATTGATGATTATTATGTGACTAAAGCATTACAATTGTATTTAGAAGGACTGAGCTTTAGAGAAATTGAACGAATTATCGGAGTTTCGCACGTTTCCATTAGTAATTGGGTTAAGGAGTTTAAAATCAAGAAACCACCACATCCTAATTATCATCCAACATATAAAATTTTTAAACACGCCGAACTAGTAGAATACCTTCAAAACAAAGACCAACTATCAGGTGCAGGAATGATTATTACCGAATTAGGTGATAAATTTATGCTGATAAAATGGGAACGTTTCAAGGATTAACTATAGTATTTTACAAAATTATATATTGTAATTTTTTTCATTAACATAATTTTAGAATTTGGCTAAATCAAAAACCAACTGATTAACCAATTTCTAAACTATGAGAAAAATAGTACTAACCGCTGGATTATTATTTTCGGCACTAACATTTGGTCAAGGTTCGCCTGATTATGGCGGAGGATTGAAAGTAAACATCAATGAAGATGGCTCTAAATACTTCAGAGTTATCTCTTGGGCTCAGTTTTGGGCACAACACAATTCAGACCGACCTTTAGATGCAAACGGAAACGAACAATCGGACACGCAATTCAATCTTCGAAGAGCACGAGTCTTAATGTATGCACAAATCAACAAGGATTTTATGATATTAACGCACTTTGGTTTAAACAGCCTAAATGCTGATAATATGAGTCCGACCGGAACTAAAGATGCTTCTCAATTGTTCTTTCACGATGTTTGGGCACAATATAGTTTGGGAAATAATCACGCAATCGGTGGAGGTTTGCATTATTGGAACGGAATTTCGCGTTTAAATAACCAAAGCACTTTGAACATTATGACTTTAGACAACCAGCGTCAAACTTGGGCAACTCTCGGTTTGTCTGATCAATTTGCGAGACATATGGGAGTTTATTTAAAAGGAGCTTTGGATAAATTTCAATACCGAATTTCGATCAACGATGCTGTTACAACAAACCTACAAACAGGACTTCCTGTAAATGGTGGAGCTGCAAATTACTCAGGAAGAAGATTATTAGGTTCAAAAGATGCTGGCAAAACGTATGCTGGTTATTTTGAATATGGATTTTTAGAAAATGAAAGTAATTTTTTACCTTATAAAGTTGGTTCTTATGTTGGAACTAAAAAAGTATTTAATGTAGGAGCAGGATTTTTTGTTCATCCAAAAGGATCTGTAGTTGCAGATGCAATTGGGAATTTAAGTGGCGATGATGTAAAAATACTAGCTATAGATGCTTTTTATGATGTTCCAGTAGGAACAAATGGTGCGGCTTTAACGGCTTATGCTTTATACCAAAATAACGATTACGGAAAAGACTTCATCTTAGGAACAACTTATGAAACGGGTTCGATGTTATATGCTCACGTTGGTTATGTTTTGCCTGTTAAATTAAAAGCAAAAATTCAACCTTATCTTTCTTATAACAACAGGCAAATTGATGCTTTAAACGATGATGCGACACAATTTGGACTTGGAACAAACCTCTATTTAAGCGGTCACAACGCTAAATTAACTTTAGAATACCAATCTTTAAAATATGCTACAAGTGATGCGGTAAATACGCTAACACTTCAAGCGATGATTTATCTATAATAACCAATCAAAACTACTACAAAATTATGAGCGATCAAAAACACGCCACGGCTTATTGGAAGGAAAATGTAAGATACCTTCTGATATTATTAAGCATTTGGTTCTTATGTTCTTATGGGGCTGGAATCATATTCGTTGACCAATTAAATACCATTAAAATGGGTGGATTTCCATTAGGATTTTGGTTTGCACAACAAGGTTCAATGTTTGTATTTGTTATTTTAATCTTCGTTTATGTACGATTGATGAACAAATTAGACAAAAAATACGGATTTGATAAGGACTAACTAACTACAAAAAAACGAAATTATGGATGTAAAAATTTGGACCTATATTATTGTAGGAATTACGTTTGCTATATATATTGGAATTGCAATTTGGAGTAGAGCTGGTTCTACAAAAGAATTTTATGTTGCCGGCGGAGGCGTTTCTCCATTAGCTAACGGAATGGCAACTGCTGCCGATTGGATGTCTGCTGCTTCGTTTATTTCGATGGCAGGAATTATATCCTTTGCTGGTTACGATGGAGCTGTTTATTTAATGGGTTGGACTGGAGGTTATGTGCTTTTAGCTTTACTTTTAGCTCCTTATTTAAGAAAATTCGGGAAGTTCACAGTGCCTGATTTTATTGGGGATCGTTATTATTCAAAAACCGCTCGATCGGTAGCTGTATTTTGTGCTTTAATTATTTCATTTACTTACGTGGCCGGACAAATGCGAGGCGTAGGAGTTGTGTTTTCACGATTTTTAGAAGTGGAAATTAACACAGGAGTAATTATCGGAATGATCATCGTTTTATTCTATGCAGTTTTAGGAGGAATGAAAGGAATTACTTACACGCAAGTAGCACAATATTGCGTATTAATTTTCGCATTTATGGTTCCTGCGATTTTCATTTCAATTCATATGACAGGAAATCCAATTCCACAATTAGGAATGGGAGGAAAAGTAATAGGAAATGACGTTTATTTATTAGACAAACTAAACGGATTATCTACAGAATTAGGATTTGCAGAATATACTAGTGGTACAAAATCTAAATTAGATGTTTTCGCAATAACATTAGCTTTGATGGTTGGAACTGCGGGATTACCTCACGTTATTGTTAGATTCTTCACGGTTAAAAATGTAAAAGATGCTAGAAAATCTGCGGGATTAGCCTTATTATTAATTGCAATTTTATACACAACAGCTCCTGCAGTATCGGTTTTTGCTAAAGCTAATTTAATTGAAACTGTGAGCAATAAAAATTATGTAGATATGCCAGAATGGTTTACAAACTGGGAAAAAACGGGTTTATTAATTTATAATGATAAAAATGCAGATGGAAAAATTCAATATGTAAAAGGAGATGCTTTTATGCTTGTTGATGGTAAGCCTCAAAAAGACCATCCAAATTTAGACAGTGCAAACGAATTGTATATCGACAATGATATTATGGTTTTAGCGAATCCTGAAATTGCTAAATTACCAAACTGGGTAATTGCGTTGGTTGCTGCTGGAGCATTAGCTGCGGCTTTATCAACTGCTGCTGGATTATTATTAGTAATTTCTGCCGCTGTTTCTCACGATTTAATTAAGAAAATGATTAATCCAGGAATTTCTGAAAAAGCCGAACTTTGGTCAGCTCGTGGAGCTGCTGCAGTTGCGGTAGTTATTGCAGGATATTTCGGAATTAATCCACCTGGTTTCGTTGCGGCCGTCGTCGCACTTGCTTTCGGATTAGCAGCTGCATCTTTTTTCCCAGCTATTATTTTGGGAATTTTCAACAAACGGATGAATAAAGAAGGTGCAGTTGCTGGAATGGTTGTCGGAATGTTATTGATGCTTTATTATATGGCAAAATTCAAATTAGGTTGGATTGGCGATATGCCAGACAAATCAGAATGGTGGTTCGGAATTTCACCAGAAGGATTTGGAACTGTTGCAATGATAGCAAACTTCGTTGTTGCAATTGTTGTAAGTAAATTTACACCAGCACCACCGCAAGAAGTACAAGATATTGTGGAAAACATTCGAATTCCTTCCGGAGCCGGAGAAGCGGGAGGTTCACACTAATTTTTAGATATAATTATTTTACAACTCTGTTCTTGTTTTTCAAGAACAGAGTTTGTATTTTTAAAAAATAAATGTAAAAAATTAAGTTGTTCTTAATGAAGAATAGACATCAACATAAATTAGTTGTATTATCCTTATTATTACTATTGGCGTTAAATTTGCCATTACTTTTATTATTTGATAGTGCGGAAAGTTTTTTAGGTTTTCCTATTATCTACATTTATATTTTCTCGGTTTGGTTGTTCTCGGTATTAATTTCTTGGTTCGTAGTCCAACGTTATTATGAATAGTATTATTCTCTTACTTATACTTTTAGTTTATTTGGGTATTCTTTTTTTTATCGCACATTGGGCAGAAAAAAATGAAAATAGCAAATGGACAAATAATTCTTATGTATATACACTTTCATTAGCTGTTTATTGCACGGCTTGGACGTATTATGGAAGTATCGGTGTGGCCGCAAATTCTGGTTTAGGCTATTTGCCAATTTATGTTGGACCAATAATGATTATTCCGGCTTGGATAATTATTCTTAAAAAAATTATACGAATTTCGAAAGTCAATAAAATTTCTAGTATTGCCGATTTTATTTCGCTTCGCTATGGAAACAGTCGTTTTTTAGGAGCATTGGTAACGCTAGTTTGCTTAGCTGGAATTTTACCTTATGTAGCATTACAAATGAAAGCAATTTCTGAAACCTTTCATATTGTAACGAAAACCGATACAAGTTCACTCATATTTGATGATACCACAACTTATGTTGCTATAGCTTTAGCACTTTTTGCCTCTTATTATGGTACCAGATATGTAGATGCTTCCGAAAAACGAAAAGGAATCGTTACGGCAGTTGCTTTAGAAAGTATTCTGAAATTAGTATTCTTTTTAATTATTGGTATTTATGTAACATATTTTGTTTTTGATGGTTATGATGATATTTATGCACAAGCTTCACTCTTAGAAAATTATAAAGAAAAGAACACTTTCGGAAGTTTAGAACAAGGAATGAATTGGTTTTTCCTTTGTATGGTTTCACTTTTTGCGATTTTTCTCTTGCCAAGACAATTTCATATGTCGGTGGTTGAAAATAATAGAGAACGTCATATTAAAACGGCGATTTGGTTGTTTCCGTTGTATTTATTGTTATTCAATATTTTTGTTTATCCAATAGCTTGGGGCGGAAATGTCTTGTTTGAAGGAACGAATGCCAATGCAGATTCTTATTCACTATTAATTCCGCAATATTTCAACAATACTTTTTTAACGGTTTTAGTTTTCCTTGGCGGATTTTCAGCCGCGATTTCTATGATTGTTGTTTCAAGTATAAGTTTATCTACAATGTTGAGTAACAACTTATTAATTCCGTATACTTTTCTAGGGAAGTTACGCAATGAAGAACAAACCATCAATAATAAAAAAATTGTAAATATTCGGAAAATTGGAATCTTTTCATTAATTATAGCATCCTATTTGATTTATCGCTTCTTCACTTTAGATTATAATTTAGTTTCCATCGGATTAGTCGCATTTATAATCATCGGACAATTAGGACCCGCTTTTTTTGGAGCTATTTTTTGGAAAAGAGGTTCAAGATTAGGTGCAATTTATGGAATTTTAATTGGCTTTGCAATTTGTCTCTACACGCTTTTAATTCCTTATGCTATTGGGCTAACTAACCAAGAAAGTTCCTTTATTTCAGAAGGATTTATGAATATTAGTTTATTAAAACCTTTCCAATTGTTCGGATTGGATTATTTAGAACCTGTTCCTCACGCATTTTTCTGGAGTATGTTATTCAATACGTTGACTTATTTCGCAGTATCCGTAAGTTTTAAAGGAAATTATCGCGAAAGAAATTATGCCGAAATGTATGTTGATATTGACAAATACAGCACCAATCACGAAAATGCATTTGTTTGGAAAGGAACTGCTTACACAAGTGATATTAAAAAAGTATTAGTTCGATTTCTGGGTGAAGAACGCACCAAAAGAGCTTTGAATCTCTTTAATCTAAAATATAATGTAGATAAACACGACGAATTAGCCGATTCAAGATTAATAAAATTTGCAGAAAATTTATTAACCGGACATATTGGGACAGCTTCTGCTCGAATTTTAATTTCCAGCGTTGTAAAAGAGGAAAAAGTAACATTGCCGGAAGTTTTAAAAATATTAGAAGAATCCAAAGAGAATATTATTACCAATAAAAAACTGATTGAAACTTCGAATGAATTAAAAGAAATCACTTCCCAACTCCAAACGGCCAACGAAAATTTAGTTAGAAAAGACAAACAAAAAGATGAGTTTTTAGATACCGTTACGCACGAATTACGAACACCAATCACGGCAATTCGGGCGGCGAGCGAAATTTTACACGACGATGATGATATTCCAGAAGAATTAAAAAAACAATTTTTACAAAATATAATCTCTGAATCCGATCGCTTAAACCGCTTAATCGATAAAATACTAGATTTAGAGAAGTTTGAAACGGGAAAACAAACCATTTATCCAACAGAAAGTAATCTAATCGCAACTATTGAAAACGCTATTAAACCTTTACAACAGCTGATTAAGAATAAAAATATTAAAGTATATATTGAAGCGAAAGATTCTATTTTTGCATTTTATGACGAAGACCGGATCATTCAAGTAATTACCAATTTACTATCAAATGCTATTAAATTTTGTCCTGATGAAGAAGGCTTAATAACAATTCAAGTCCAACAAAAGGATAATTTCGTAATTACTTCGATTCAAGACAATGGAAAAGGGATAAATCCTACCGATTTTGATGTTATATTTGACAAGTTTTATCAAGCTTCCAATCAAAATTTTAAAAAACCAATCGGAAGCGGACTTGGACTTGCTATTTGCAAACAAATTATAGAACATCACAGAGGTGAAATTACTGTAGAACCAAGTGTCAAAGGAGCTTGTATTGTATTTACATTGCCACAAAAAAATATTGAAAACTAAGATTTATGAAGAAGATTTTAATTGTAGATGACGAGCCAAACATTGTAATGTCATTGGAATATACATTCAAAAAAAACAACTACGAAGTATTCATTGCTCGTGATGGGCAAGAAGCTTTAGATATTTTAAAAACCAACTTTCCAGACGTTATAATTTTAGATATTATGATGCCAATGGTTGATGGATTTGCCACTTTAGAACAAATTAGAAAAGACGATAATTTGAAACATACTAAGGTGTTATTTTTATCGGCTAAAAATAAAGCAAGTGATATTGAAAAAGGATTGGCTTTAGGTGCCGATGCCTATATGACAAAGCCTTTTACGATTAAAAAGGTAGTCGAACAGATTAGTGAGTTACTAGTTTAAAAGAAATAGAAGGCTAAGGAAACTTAGTCTTTTTTTATGGTTATAAAACTATAGCTATTTTGCAAGAATAATTCATTTGGCGTTCTTTAATTCTTTAAATTTACGAATCAAATAGTAACGAATACCAAACTATCCCTATGAATTATCAAGAATTTTATAAGAAAAGTACTGAATCTTCAGAAGATTTTTGGAAGGAGCAAGCCCAAAAGATTGATTGGTTTAAGAATCCCGAGACGATTTTATCTAATGATGCTAATGATTATCCGCTTTGGTATGCCGATGGCGAGCTAAATGCTTGTTATTTAGCAGTTGATAAACATATAGAAGATGGCTTTGGCGATCAAATTGCTATTATTTATGACTCGCCAGTAACTCAAACTGTTAAAAAGTATACATATAGTGAAGTAAAGTTGGAAGTAGCTAAGCTTGCCGGAGGTTTATTATCCTTAGGACTAGAAAAAGGAGATACCGCAGTAATTTATATGCCAATGATTCCACAAGCTGCTTTTGCAATGTTAGCTTGTGCTCGTATTGGCGTTACGCATTCGGTAGTATTTGGAGGTTTTGCACCGCACGAACTAGCTATAAGAATTGACGATTGTGAACCAAAATTAATCATTACGGCTTCTTCAGGAATTGAAATTGATAGATTAATTGCTTATAAACCACTTGTTGATGATGCCATTGAATTAGCAAACTTCAAACCTGAAAAAGTATTGGTTTTCAATAGAAAGTTAGGAGCAAGAGTTCCCTTCAAAAAATATGATGTCGATTATGACGCTTTAGTTTATGGTTCAGAAGAAACGGATTGTGTTCCAGTCAATGCAACGCATCCATTATATGTTTTATACACTTCGGGAACAACAGGAAAACCAAAAGGAATTGTAAGAGATACAGGAGGTTATGCAACAGCGCTTAAATATTCAATGCAATACATTTATGATGTACAACAAGACGAAGTTTTCTGGGCAGCTTCCGATGTGGGTTGGGTTGTTGGGCATAGTTTTATCGTTTACGGTCCATTAATAAACAGAAATACGACGATTATATTTGAAGGAAAACCAATTCGCACACCCGACGCAAGTACGTTTTGGCGAGTAATTGAAGAGCACAAAGTAAGCGTAATGTTCACAGCACCAACAGCAATTAGAGCTATTAAAAAGGAAGATCCAAATGGCGAATTTATTAAAAAATATGACTTAGCATCATTAAGAATTTTATTTTTAGCAGGCGAACGTTGTGACGTGGCAACTTTAGAATGGGTTAACCAACATATTCCGGTTCCTGCAATTGATCATTGGTGGCAAACAGAATCAGGCTGGCCAATGATTGCAAATATGATGGGAGTGGAGCGTTTGCCAATAAAACCAGGTTCTTCCGGAAAAGTAGTTGCAGGTTATGATGTGCGAATTTTTAATGAAAACGGACAAGAATTAGGTTCAAATGAAGAAGGTTATGTCGTAATTAAATTACCATTACCTCCTGGAACTTTATTGGATTTATGGAAAGATAATGAGCGATTTAAAGCCGGTTATTTGAATAAATTCCCAGGTTATTATTTCTCAGGAGATGGCGGTTATAAAGATGAAGAAGACTATATTTTCATAACGGGTCGTGTTGATGATGTAATAAATGTGGCCGGACACCGATTATCTACTGCAGAAATGGAAGAAGTAGTGGCTTCTCATCCTTCGGTTGCTGAATGTGCTGTAATTGGAATAAACGACGATTTAAAAGGTCAAATTCCGTTGGCATTAGTGGTTGCAAAATCAGGTGAAGAAATTGAGCGTTTTCAATTACAATATGAAGTAGTTAAGCTAGTTAGAGATACAATCGGAGCCGTTGCTTCTTTACGAGATGTAGCGATGGTAGAACGCTTACCAAAAACAAGATCGGGTAAAATTTTAAGAAAAATGATGCGAAGCATTGCCGATGGTGAAGAATTTCAAATCCCATCCACAATCGATGACGAAGCTATAATTGATGAAATTAGAGAAGTTTTATCAATTGCTAAAATCGGATATTTTAAATAGTTCAACTAAAATATATAAATTCATGCTACTTTTTGAATTTCAAATTTCAATTTTACAGTTTATACAAGCTATATCTATTTTGCAAAATAATATGAAAATCAAAAAATAGATTAGTTATATTTACATAATCAAATAAAAAACACACTTAAAAATGAGTTATTATAAAATACACGATTTAGAGAACTATTTTAAAATGTATAAAAAATCAGTACGGGAACCCAGAAAATTTTGGGATCGTATTGCTGATGAAAACTTTGTTTGGTACCAAAAATGGGACAAAGTTTTTGAAGTGGATATGCAAGAGGCTAATTTTAAATGGTTTCTTAATGCTAAAGTGAATATCACTAAAAACTGTATTGACAGGCATTTGGCAAAAAGAGGTACGAAAACAGCTATTATTTTTGAACCAAATGATCCAAATGAACAAGCTTTACACATTTCGTATAATGAATTGTATGAAAGAGTTTCTAAAATGGCTAATGTGTTGCGTGGTCAAGGCATTCAAAAAGGAGACCGAGTTTGTATTTATTTACCAATGATTCCTGAATTATCGGTCGCCATATTAGCTTGTGCTCGAATTGGAGCCATACATTCAGTTGTTTTTGCGGGATTTTCATCCACAGCTGTTGCAGCAAGAATTAACGATAGTGAATGTAAAATGGTAATTACTTCAGACGGAAGTTATAGAGGTAATAAATCAATCGATCTAAAGGTAATTGTCGACGAAGCTTTAGAAAAATCTCCTTGTGTAGAAAAAGTATTGGTGGTAAATAGAACAAACACGCCAGTAACAATGAAAGAAGGTCGTGATATTTGGTTACAACCTTTATTAGATGAAGCAATGGGAACAAGCGTTGCCGAAATTATGGACGCAGAAGATCCGTTATTTATCTTATATACTTCAGGTTCGACTGGGAAACCAAAAGGAATGTTGCATACAACAGCAGGATATATGGTTTATACGGCATATACCTTTAAAAATGTATTCAATTACGAAGAAAATGATGTGTATTGGTGTACAGCCGATATTGGTTGGATTACCGGACACTCGTATATTTTATACGGACCACTTTTAAACGGGGCAACAACAGTAATTTTCGAAGGAGTTCCTTCTTATCCAGACTTTAGTCGTTTTTGGGAAGTGATTCAAAAACATCAAATTACTCAATTTTATACCGCTCCAACGGCCATTCGTGCACTAGCTAAAGAAAGTTTAGACTATGTTCAAAAATTCAAATTAGATTCTTTAAAAGTAATTGGATCGGTTGGAGAACCAATCAATGAAGAAGCTTGGCATTGGTATAACGACCACGTAGGAGGAAAGCGTTGCCCGTTAGTAGATACTTGGTGGCAAACGGAAACTGGTGCGATTATGATTTCACCAATTCCGTTCGTAACGCCAACAAAACCAACTTATGCTTCGTTACCATTACCGGGAATTCAACCTGTTTTAATGGATGATTTACGCAATGAAATTGAAGGAAATCAAGTAAATGGAAGTTTATGTATTAAATTCCCGTGGCCGTCAATGGCTAGAACAATTTGGGGTGATCATCAAAGATATAAGGAAACGTATTTTACAGCTTTCCCAGGTAAATATTTTACTGGAGATGGAGCTTTACGCGATGAAGTTGGTTATTACAGAATCACAGGTAGAGTAGATGATGTCGTAATTGTTTCTGGACATAATTTAGGAACTGCACCAATTGAAGATGCAATCAATGAACATCCAGCTGTAGCGGAAAGTGCTATTGTAGGATTTCCACACGATATTAAAGGAAATGCTTTGTACGGATTCATTATCTTGAAAGAAAGTGGTGAAGGACGTGATAAAACTAACTTAGCAAAAGAAATTAACGAGATGATTTCTAATCAAATCGGACCGATTGCAAAATTAGATAAAATTCAATTTGTGAGTGGTTTACCAAAAACACGTTCTGGTAAAATTATGCGTAGAATATTACGTAAAATTGCAGAAGGAGATTTTTCAAACTTTGGAGATACTTCAACACTGCTCAATCCAGAAATTGTAGATGAAATTAAAGAAGGGAAGCTATAAGCTTCCTTTTTTTTACAACATACTTGATAAAACAAACGTTGCTACAATCCATAAGACAATAGATAAAATCCCACCAATTATAAAAAAGTGCTTGAATTTATAAATATTCAGCCCATAAATAATCGTATTGGTTTGAAATCCCATTGGCGTAAAGAAACTAAAGTTCGAAGCAAATAATACTGCTAATATAAAGGGTTTTACAGGCAAATTCATACCTTGAGCTAAGGCAATTGCAATAGGAGTAATAATGATTGCAGTCGCATTATTAGAGACAAAACCACTAATAATCATTGTTGTTAAGAATAAAATTCCAATAACAAAATACGGCTTTTGGCCTATACACAATTCTAATAAATTAGCAGTTAAGAATTTATCGGCACCACTATTTGCCATAGCAATTCCTATTGGAATCATTCCGGCTAAAAGGAAAATAATTTCCCAGTTTACTTTTTTATAGATATTTCCTAAGGTAATACAATTAAAAACAAGCAATAAAGCACAACCAATTAATGCACTAGTTATTATAGGAACAATACTCGTCGCCGCTAATCCAATCACTAATAGTAGAATTGAGAAAGTAATATTTCTTTTAAATTTAGAAGTTTTGATTGTAAAATCGAAATCTCTATTTACCGTCATATATTCCGATGAACTAAATTCAAAATACCTTTTCTCTGGAATTTCTACCAAAAGTTGATCGCCTAAGTTTATCGTTTGGTCATTAATTTTAACTTGCATCATTCGCTCATAAAAATTGGGCAAATTCGTTCTTTTTCGAAATCCCAACGGCTTCGCACCATTAATCATATAACTTTTAATATCCGAAAATCGTTTATTGATCAATGCCGAACCGGGCAAAACTACTAAATCAACAATTTTGGTATAATTTGCTTCTTTGTGCTTTTCGTTCGTACTAATTTCAATTTCATTCTCTTCCAATGTATGATTAACCAAATAGTGCTCCGAATTCTTCATATCAAACAAAGATTTCGCATCACCACTTATTACGAAGATATCACCTGCTTTAATTTTAATATATTTCCCCGGAGATTTTGTGGTATTATAGTTTCTAATTAACTTCAAAATCTTGATTTTATCATCTTTAAATAAAACCGTTTCTTCTAATGTTTTATCAATTAATTCCGAATCATCTTTAATCTGAACTGTAGTTAAATAACGATTATTTTTGTCCAATACATCTAAATCATCTGAATTTCCGGTTGGCAACAAAAAGGATAAAGCAGTTACTACCACAATACCAATTACCAAAAATAATACTCCATATTTTGTAAACTCGAAAAAAGTAAACGGATCCAAACCTTCTTTTTTGATAACAGAATTCACAATTAAATTGGTAGAAGTTCCCATCAAAGTACAACTTCCGCCTAAAATTCCAGCAAATGATATGGGAAGTAACAATTTACCTTTCGGAATCTTATAATTTCGAGCTAAATCGGTAATAATTTTAATGAAAACAATTACAACAGCAGTCGTACTAATAAAACTAGAAACCGTTCCAGTAATGAACATAAACAAAGGAATAATCAGGAGAAGCGGTAATATTTTTAACTTCTGGAGTCCTTGTGAAAGCCAAGAAATTACACCATTATCTTCCAAACCAATGGCAATAATCATCAAACATAATATAGATATTGTAGCCGGACTCGAAAATCCACTAATCGCTTCTTCTGGACTTAAAAGCCCTACAAACAATAAGCTAACCATTATGAAAAATGCAATTTTATCTACAGGAAATACCTCTAAGGCAAATAAAACCACAGACGATAAAAGAACAGTAAATACAATGATAATTTCTATTGTCATAGTCTAATAATTTTTATTAAAAGTATCTACTTTACTGTACTTTCTTTTATGAAATTACAAAAACAATTTATATTATTACCATATCCTTTGCTATATTTGGTTTCCCTAAAAATTAAATATGAGAAAGATTACATTACTGTTGGTTTTGAGTATGTTTTTTCAACTAAATCATACCTATTCACAATCTAAAAGAAAGAAAAAAGAATTAGCAGAAAAAGAGCAGTTACTTAAGTTCCAAGCCGACAAGAAAAAAGAGGTTAAAATAAAAGATTACAATCAAGTAATTACTAAAGGTGCAATTTCAGATGAAGGTTTATTTAAAAGTCATAAAGTAGATAATAAATATTATTTCGAAATTCCAAATGTGCTTCTAAACAAGGAAATGTTATTGGTAAGTAGAATTTCTAAACTTCCTTCTGGACTTGGTGGAGGCTATGTCAATGCGGGTTCTTCGGCAAATGAACAACTGATAGTTTGGGAGAAATTTCAAGATAAAATTTTAATAAAAGTCAAATCTTTTGCTTCAATAGCAAATGATAGCTTGCCGATTAATATTTCTGTAAAAGCGAATAATTACGAACCAACTTTGTACGCATTTGATATCGTTGCTTTTGCTAAAGATTCTTCAGCCGTTGTGATTGATGTAACAAAATTTTATTCTTCTGATGTGAAAGCATTAAGTGGTTTAACATCTCAGATGCGTGAAACTTACAAAGTAAAAAGTTTAGATGATTCAAGAAGTTTTATCACTTCGGTAAAATCATTTCCACTTAATATTGAAGTGATACAAGACTTTACTTATGTTGCTTCGAATCCTTCTGTTTTACAAAATACAGAAACGATTAGTTTACAAATGAATCAATCAATGATTTTATTGCCCGAAATTCCAATGCAACCAAGACTTTTTGATAATCGTGTTGGATGGTTTACAGTAAATCAATACGATTATTCTAGCGAAGCATTAAAATCAGATAAAAAGACATTTATCAGACGATGGCGCTTGGAACCGAAAGACATTGATGCTTACAATCGTGGCGAATTAGTTGAACCAATTAAACCAATTGTGTATTATTTAGATCCTGCAACGCCCGAAAAATTAAGAAAATACATCAAAGCTGGAGTAGAAGAGTGGCAAAAACCGTTTGAAAGTGCGGGCTTTAAAAATGCTATTATTTGTAAAGATGCGCCAACAAAAGAAGAAGATCCTGATTTTAGTCCAGAAGATATTCGATATTCTGTAATTCGTTATGTAGCAAGTACAACACGAAATGCCGTTGGACCAAGTGTCTCAGACCCAAGAACTGGTGAAATTATTGAAAGTGACATTATTTGGTATCACAATCACTTGCGATCGTATAGAAATAGATATTTATTAGAAACTGGCGCTGCGAATGAAAAGGCAAGAACGTTAGACACTTCCGAAGAGGATATGGGCGAAATGATGCAAATGGTTATTGCGCACGAAGTGGGGCACGCATTAGGTTTTCCGCATAATATGGGAGCAAGTTGTGCTTATGATGTGGAGAATTATAGAAAACCTGCTTTTACTAAGAAAATGGGAATTTCAGCAAGTATAATGGATTATGCGCGCTACAATTATATTGCGCAACCTGGCGATAAAGATGTGCGTTTTATTCGTCAAATGGGTCCCTATGATTTTTATGCTACAAATTGGGGCTATCGAAAAATTCCAAATGCAACCACGCCAGAAAGTGAAGTTAAAATTTTAGACCAGTGGATTGAAGAAAAAGCAAACGACGTCACTTATAAATTTGGAAACCAAGGCAGTAGTTTCGATCCAAGTTCACAAACCGAAGATATTGGGAATGATGCAATGAAAGCTAGTACTTATGCTTTAAAAAATTTAAAAATTGTTGCTGATAATTTAGAAAATTGGACTAGTTTAAAAACAAATAACTACGAAGATGTAGAAGAATTATATGATGAATTATTAGGATGCTGGAACCGTTATGTGGGCCACGTAGCGACAAATATTGGCGGCGTTTACGAAACTTATAAAAAACCAAATCAAGCTGGTGAAATTTATAAAAATGTACCAAAAGTAAAACAGCAAGAAGCTTTAAAATGGTTGCAAGAAAATGCTTTCAACAGTCCAACCTGGTTGGTGAATACTACTATCTTAAAAAACACAGCTTATACGGGTTACATTGAGAAGTTTAGAGTTTTACAAGTTCGTGTTTTAAATAAAATTTTAAGCTTAGAAACATTAGGAAGACTTCAAAATGCAACAGTAATTGACCAAAATGCTTATAAACCATTAACATTTTTACAAGAACTTAGAACTGGAATTTGGAATGAATTAAATGCCAATCAAAACACAACTATTTACAGAAGAAATTTGCAAAGAGCTTATATTGAACGAATGGAATTTTTAATGAAAGAAGAGTTTAAAAACAACAATTCTAAAGAAAGTTACAATGTATCACAATCTGATGTTAGAGCTTTAGTTCGTGGCGAATTATCCACACTAAAAAAATTAATTCAAACTAAAAAAGGATTGCAAACAACAACTGAAAACAACTTTCATTTAGAAGATTGTTTGGCTAGAATTAATGCTATATTAGATCCGAAATAATTAAAATTCATATTATTATCTTAAAAACTGCTTCAGAAAAGAAGCAGTTTTTTTTTATTAAACGCTTGTTAATTTAAATAGTTTGATATTTGTTCACTTAAAAATTCATACTTTAGTAAAATGAATTCAACTTACGACGTTTCTATAATTGGTGGTGGTTTAGCAGGTTTAACAGCCGCTATCGATTTACTGAATAGAAATTTTAAAGTAATTGTCTTCGAAAAAAACGAATACCCAAAACATAAAGTATGTGGCGAATTCATCTCCAATGAAGTTTTACCTTATTTAGAAAATTTAGGTTTAACTATCGAGTCACTTCAGCCAACACATATTTATAAAACCGAGTTATCAACGCATTCTGGAAAGATAATTGAAACAAAATTACCTTTGGGCGGATTTGGTGTAAGTCGCTATAAGTTAGATGCTTATTTAGCTGAAAAAGTCCTAGAATTAGGAGGGAAGATAGTTTTCGAAACCGTTAAAACTATTGACTTTTCTGAAGATATTTTTACGATTATAACACAATCCAATGAAGTTTTTCACTCAAAAGTTGCGTTAGGAGCTTTCGGAAAACGTTCTAATTTAGACATCGAATTGAAGCGAAAATTTATCCAACAGAAATCGCCTTGGTTAGGTGTAAAAGCACATTATGCAGGAGATTTTGCAAATGATTTAGTTGGATTGCATAATTTCGAAGGAGGATATTGTGGCGTTTCAAAAGTGGAAGATAATGTGATTAATATTTGCTATTTAGTTCAATTCGAATCGTTTAAGAAGTATAAAAATATTGCAGAGTTTCAAGAGAATATCCTTTTTCAGAACAAAAATCTTAAAAAAATATTGAAAGAAAGCAAAATGATTTTCGATAATCCATTAACGATTAGTCAAATATCATTTGAAAACAAACCAAAAATTGAAAATCACATTTTAATGTTGGGCGATTCGGCTGGTTTGATTCATCCTTTATGTGGAAACGGAATGGCAATGGCGATTCACAGTGCAAAAATTGCCAGCGAATTAGTTGCCGATTTTCTAAATAATAAAATTTCAAGAACAAATTTAGAAGTCAATTATACTTCAATTTGGAATAAAACGTTTAAAAATAGATTAAGATTTGGAAAATTTTTATCCAAACTGCTCTTAAATCCGTATCTATCTAAAGTAACAATGAATTTGTTGTTAGTATTTCCTTTTTTATTGCCGATAATAATTAAGAAAACGCACGGAAATCCATTATAAATGTCGACAACAATAACAACTTCAAAAAGCAATTTATAAGATGGCAATTAGCACAAAATATCGAACTGAAGAAGAGGAAATTATGGACGATTTCTCGCTAGAAGGTGAAGAACTTCGAGATGCTTTGGATAAAATTGCTTCTATAAATCAGTTTTTGGGAGGAAATAAACTAACTTTACAAGGAGTCAAAAAGTTAATTCACACAAATGACGAAATTACAATCGTTGATGTGGGTTGCGGAAATGGCGATATGTTGCGAGCTTTGGCTGATTTTGCAACGAAAAATAACTATAATTGCAAGCTAATCGGAATCGATGCAAATGCTTTTACAATTGATTATGCTATCAAACTATCCAAAGAATATCCAAATATAAGCTACAAATGCGAAGATATTTTTAGTGAACCTTTCAGTCAATTGAATTATGATATTGTGTTGTGCACCTTAACATTACATCATTTTAAAAACAATCAGATAGATTACTTATTACAATTATTTCAAAAGCAAGCACGAATAGGAATCGTTATTAATGACTTACATCGAAATATAATTGCTTACCGAGCGTTTCAATTGATTTGCTTCTTCTTTCGCTTAAACAGAATGTCCAGAGAAGATGGTTTAATTTCCATTTTAAGAGGTTTTAAAAAACAAGAATTAATCAATTTTTCAGAACGAAATCAATTTAAAAATTATACCATTCATTGGAAATGGGCCTTTCGCTACCAATGGATTATTAAAAAAATCTAGATATCCATAAATCTTAATAGCTAAAAATCTATATTTTATGCCAGTTAAAATAATAAATGTTGCTACACAATTACCCGATTTCTCTCGAGAAACCAAAGATATCTTGCCTTTTTTAGATAGTTGGTTAGTAAATCAAGACGATCGATTCAAGCGGAAAGTCAAAAAGATTTTTGAAGGAGCAAACGTGGATAAACGGTATTCCATTATGGATCCTGCGGAAGTTTTTTCGTTATATTCTTTTGAACAGCGAAATGCCATTTATGCACGAAAAATGATTGTTTTAGGTGAAAAAGTACTTAAAAAAGCATTAGATAAAGCCAATTGGGAACCAGAAACCATCGATTATATTATTACGGTAAGTTGCACCGGAATTATGATTCCGTCAGTAGATGCTTATTTGATTAATAAATTGAATTTGCGTCAGGATATCGTGCGTTTGCCGGTTACTGAAATGGGTTGCGTTGGCGGTGTTTCAGGCATTATTTATGCCAAAAATTTTCTTAAAGCAAATCCTAATAAAAGAGCGGTTGTAATTGCGGTCGAAAGTCCAACAGCGACCTTTCAATTAGATGATTATTCGATGGCAAACATTGTGAGTGCTGCGATTTTTGGTGATGGAGCGGCTTGTGTTTTACTTTCTTCGTATGAAAATGAAGTGGGGCCAACCATTGTTGATGAAGCGATGTATCATTTCTATGATAAAGAAAATATGATGGGTTTTGAACTGACTAATAATGGTTTAAAAATGATTTTAGATATCGAAGTTCCCGATACGATTGAAGAACATTTTCCGGCTATAATTCATCCGTTTTTAGAGCGAAATAGCTTAAAAATAGAAGATATTGATCATTTAATATTCCATCCGGGTGGAAAAAAAATCGTTAATTTAGTCGAAGGCTTATTTTCCGATTTAGGAAAAAATATTAATGATACAAAAGAAGTGCTTCGTTTATATGGAAATATGTCGAGTGCCACAGTTTTATACGTTTTAGAACGAATAATGGACAATAAACCAAAAGACGGAGATAAAGGCGTAATGTTGAGTTTTGGACCTGGTTTTACAGCTCAAAGAGTTTTATTAGAATGGTAATGACAAAAGCAGAAATTATAACGAAATTACCTTATTCCAAACCTTTTTTGTTTGTGGATGAAATTTTAGCAATCAATGAAAATGGGGTAGAAGGAACGTTTACTTTTGATGCGAATTTAGATTTTTATAAAGGCCATTTTAAGAATAACCCAATAACACCGGGCGTTATTTTAACGGAAACAATGGCTCAAATTGGTTTGGTTTGTTTGGGAATTTATTTAAATGAAGGAAAAGAGATTCAAAACATCGGATTTACATCTTCCGAAGTGGAGTTTTTGAAACCGGTGTATCCAAATGAAAAAGTAACAGTAATTTCTGAAAAAATATATTATAGATTTGGGAAACTGAAATGCAAAGTAAAAATGCTAAATGAGAAAAAGCAAGAAGTTTGTTCTGGAACTTTGTCGGGAATGATTATTTAGGAAAGGTTATATGTTCTAGGTTGTATGTTGTAAGTTTTATTTTGATAATAAATAATAGTTTTTAGAATTTAGAACTGACCTTGTAGTTGATATTGTTTTTTGTAATTGTAATTGAAATTTGAAAAAAAGAGTCGTCATAACAGGTTTAGGAATTGTTGCTCCAAATGGAGTAGGACTTGACGCGTTTATGAATGCGATAAAAAATGGAATTTCAGGAATTAAGTTTGATGCGGAATTAGAACGTTTAAAATTTTCGTGCCAGATTTCGGGAACTCCAGAAATTTCGGAAGAACTTAAAAGTAATTATTTTAGTGATTTAGAATTAAGAAATTTTAACTCGACAGGTATTTTATATGGTGTAATTGCAGGTTTAGATGCTTGGAAAGATGCAGATTTACCTATTGAAAATAACGAAAACCCCGATTGGGAAACCGGAACGATTTTCGGAACAGGAACTTCGGGAATTGAAAAATTTAGGGAATCGATTTATAAAATTGACGCTTTTGAAACCAGAAGATTAGGAAGTACGGCTGTTGCACAAACTATGAACAGTGGAATTTCGGCCTACTTAGGTGGAAAATTAGGTTTAGGAAATCAAGTTACAACCAATTCATCCGCTTGCACAACAGGAACTGAAAGCATTTTAATGGGTTTTGAACGCATCCAACAAGGAAAAGCCAAACGAATGTTGGTCGGAAGCACGAGCGATTCTGGTCCATATATTTGGGGTGGATTTGATGCGATGAAAGTCTGTACTTTTAAACATAATGAACAACCTGAAAAAGGCTCACGACCAATGAGTGCAACCGCTTCCGGATTTGTTCCAAGTAGTGGAGCAGGAGCTTTGGTACTAGAAGAATTAGAATCGGCTTTAGCTCGTGGAGCTCGAATATATGCCGAAATTTTAGGTGGAAATGTAAATTCTGGCGGACAACGTGGAGAAGGAACAATGACAGCTCCAAATTCGGTGGCCGTTCAGAAATGTATTACCGATGCTTTGAAAGATGCCAACGTAAATCCAAATGAAATTGATGCCATAAACGGTCACTTAACGGCAACTTCAAAAGATGCGTTGGAAATTAAGAATTGGAGCGAAGCTTTAAACCGAAAAGGAATTGATTTTCCGTATATAAATTCATTAAAATCGATGGTTGGCCATTGTTTATCTGGTTCGGGAAGTGTGGAAGCTGTGGCAACTGTACTTCAAATATATAATAATTTTATTTTTCCCAACATCAATTGTGAAGATTTGAACAAAGAAATAAAAGCGATCATTTCGGAAGAGAAAATTCCACAAAAAATGATTCAAAAAGAACTAAATATAGTCGCAAAAGCAAGTTTTGGATTTGGCGATGTAAATGGTTGCCTTATTTTTAAAAAGTATTAAAAAAGTATATTGTAAAGTGTATATTGTACACTGATTTAAATAAAAAAAATATGAATAAAGAAGAAATAATAGAAAAATTGAAACCAATCGTTAAACCATTTGTGAAAGACGAAAACGCTTTTAATTCAATTACCGAAAAAACACATTTTATTACGGATTTGAATATCAATTCGGCCAATTTAGTAGATATTGTTTTAGATGTTGAAGAAGCATTTGGAATTGAAATTGACAACGATTCAATGGAAAAAATGTTAGATTTAGGAAATACAATTGCTATCATTCAAAACAAATTAGCAGAGAAATGATTGGAAATGATGTAATTGATTTGGTGCTCGCGAAAAAAGAAAGCAATTGGAAACGCAAAGGCTTTCTAACTAAATTATTTACATCATTTGAGCAAGAATTAATCGCGAAAGCAACAAATCAAGAAGAACTGGTTTGGATGCTTTGGAGCATAAAAGAAAGTGTTTACAAGGCTTATCAAAGAATTAACTATAACGAAGGATTCTATCCAACCAAAATCGAAATCTTAGAAATAAACGCTAAAAATGAATCTGTTGTTCAGTTATTTGACACTTTATTTTATGGAAAAACCACTAGTGATTCCGATTTCATAAAAACAATTGTGGTTTTAAATAAAGCCGATTTTGAACGAATTGAAAAAGTAAATACTTCCGAATATAAAAAAGATGAAAAGGGTTTACCTATAACTTTAAATTCAAACAAACCTATATCCGTAAGTCATCACGGAAGATTTAAAGAAATTATAGTTTTAAATTAATACTTTAAATTTCTAATTTTCGCTTCAATTTTAAAAATAATAAGGCCGTGATAAAAGCATCACCACTTGCGGTATGTCGGTCTGATTTTTTAATTTTATAAATAGTACATAATTCATCCAAGGAAGTATGTTGTTCATAAGGTAAATACTTCAATTTCTGATACATAATATCGGTATCCATTGACTGATTTTTAAGTTTTCCCAAATCTAAGCGTGTTAAACTTTGATTAATCATTTCAATATCAAAATCTACGTGATGTCCTACTAATGTTGCATCTTTTACAAACTCTAAAAAACGAATTACAGCTTCAGCTTCTACAATTTTTTCTTCTTTTCCTTCGCGTAAAATTCCGTGAATGGGAACCGTTTCTGCTTTAAAAACTTCTTGTTGCAGGAAAACCTCTAAATAATCATTGACAATTATTTCATTATTTTGAATCGCAACCGCACCAATTGACAAAATTCGATCTGATTTATAATCTAATCCTGTAGTTTCGCAATCAAATACCACATAACGCTTTTCTTTGCTCTGATTTTCTTCAAAGTAAGTAAGATAGGTTTCCCAAAATTTCGGATGTTCTTTAATTATTTTATTAAACCAATTTAAGCTCATATTATGTAAAATAAGTTAATTGAAAACGATTTTTAATCACTTCTTGAATATCATTAATTGGTTGGAAATCATTCTTAAGTTTTAGTTTATCTAATTTCGATAACTCGTTTAAATTCAGATATCTACCATCGGAATCATTTTGCAAACCTTCTTCGGTTCTAAACTTTAATAATTCGGCAAAAGCATCGGCACAAGCTTCATAAATAGGAGCATTTTGAGGTTCTAATTCGGCTAGTTTTGCATATCTTGAAAGTGTATTCGATACATTTTTTATTCCTTTGCTTAAGGCTAAAATTCTAGCAGAATCAATCAAAGGCATCAAAGCTCTTGCTTTTAAATCAAACGTATCTTTGTGTTCGCCGTCATTTTCGACTAAAAACTGTCTAAAAAAGCCTAAAGGCGGTGGATTTTTCAATGCATCGGCACCTAAATAAGCAAAAAACAACTGATTATCATTGCTTTCTTCGTGAATGGTTTTAGTAATTGCATCAACCAAAGCTTCAGAGCCATAAACAAAATCGTAATCAAAGAAAATCGTGCAATGTAAAATACCTTTTTCGCCTGGCGTATTAATCCAACCTTTGAATTGATTTTGCCAATCCGTAACTGATTTACACCACAACGGATTACTTGCCATCATTCCAGCTGGACAATAAATATAGCCGACTTTATTTAATGTTTTGGTAACTTTTTCGGCTAATTCTATATAATATTGTTTCACCAAATCATATTGTTCTTCGGGAACATCTTCAAAAACAATTGCATTATCTTGATCTGTCATTAAAAGTTGCTCTTTTCTACCTTGACTTCCCATATTCATCCAAGCAAATTGGGTTGGAGGAGGAGTTCCTATTTTTTCAATCGCCAATTCGATCGCACGCGTTGTAATCGCTAAATTAATTTCACCAACAATCGATGTAATATGTTGAATAGGCACATTTTTATCCAAAGAATGCTGAATTAAATCAGATAATTTGAATCTAACTTCTTTTAAATCTGCAGATTTCATTGCTCTTTTACATTGTTTCAATAAAACACCAGGATTATTGGCTTGAGCGACAACAATATCGTGTTCGGTAAGAATTCCGGTGATTTCTGAATCTCTTGAACCATCTTTGGTAACACATAAATGCGAAACATTATTTTTCAACATCATAATTTGGGCTTCAGCTAAAGATAAGTTATCGGCAACCGTAATTACGGGCGAAGACATAATTTTATCAATCGTAACATCAATCCCGAATAAGCCAGTAGCAATTTTCGATCGTAAATCTTTATCCGTTACAATACCGATTGGTTTTCTATTTTCGTGAATAATAATACTTCCAATTTTACTACTAGACATTGTTTGTGCTACATAGCGAACAATATCAGATGGAGATGCCGTAATTGGATTCTCGGTGTATTTTATAGGCTGATAATAATGAATTTCAGCATTTTGATCATTATAAATGACATTTTCTGAAATCAATTTTCCTTTGTTATTTTTATCGTAAGGATTTCGAGTGTTTGAAGCAAAACTTTCTAATAAGAAACTTAAAACAGGTGGATTTGATGCTACATAAGGTGTGAAAATGTCAATAGGAATCGCATAAACAATACTTTCTTCACGAGCTTTTGCCGTCATTAAGTAATTATCTCTGGCAAAAAACGGACGCAATCCTAAAATATCACCTTCATCACATTTATCAATTAAAACATCATCACTATCCGAAGTTACTGATAATCCAACAGCACCGGAATTCACCACATAAAAAAAGCTGTGTGTAGCATCGTTAATTTTAAATAAAAGTTGATTTTTTTCAAGATACAAAACTTTTGAACTGTTAGCTATTTTTAATAAATCATGATAAGGCAAACTTGAAAAAGGTGGATATTGCTTCAGAAAATCGGTGATACGTTCTGCTATAGAATTTTTCATAGAAAGTATATTTAGGGACGAAGGTACAAAATTAGGTTTATTTCTTATTAGCGTATTTCTAAATATTCTATTTTACATAATGTATATTATAATTCAATAATATATTATCAAATAAGACTAAAAAACGTTTGTATTTATAGCTCAGAAAGTTTAGATTTGTACCATTATTAAATAAGTCATGGAAAACAAACAAGCCCTTAAACTAATTGAAAAGATTCAAAAAGAGATATTACAAAATAAATTAGTTCTTACAGATGCTGTAGCTGATTTGAAAAAAGTAAGAGAAATAACCTTAGAATTGAATAATCCTGTTGTTACAAAAGCTTTACGATTAGCTTACGAACATTTAGAATCTAACGACGCCTTTTTAATAGGAATTCCAGACGACGAGCCAGTTGACGTCAAAGATGCTGTTGTAGTAGCAAATATCTCCGAAGAAAATAATTTAGAAAGTTTAAATTACTTTCTAACTTTATTCACAGATTTAAGTAAGAAAAATAACATCTTAGACTTAAAAGAATATAACAAAGCATTTTTAGCGTTTTAATTAAAAAACTCTATTTTACATAATTTTAAAATCGATAGTATTTCTATCGATTTTTTATTTTTATTAACGTTATAATGTGTTTTAATAGCTTATTTTTGCTCAAAATTTTTAATAATGTCGAAAGTTAGAAAGCCTAAATATAAATTACTACACCAATATTATAAATATACTGGTTTTTACTCCTTCATTTGGGAAGGAATTCGTAAGGCAATTATTCCGACAGTCATAATTGTCGCTATCTTATTTTACGTAAATTACGAAGTAATTAATCTAAATGATGGATTAATTTATTTAACAAAAAACTTTAGTGATTTATTTATTTTTTCAGTTTTCTTAGCCTCTGAAACTATTTTAGGCTTAATTCCGCCGGATATTTTCATTGCTTGGACCAAAAACACCGAATCACCACTACTCTATTTAACTATTTTAGCATTTTTATCCTACTTAGGAGGTGTAATTGCATATTTCATTGGAATGGCTATTGCTGCAATTCCATCTGTAAATAACTATTTGTATGGAAAAATGACCAAACACATTATTAATATGCAAAAATGGGGTGGATTCTTAATCGCTGTTGGTGCCTTATTACCATTACCATTTGCTATTGCATGTTTGGCAGCAGGAATGATTAATTTCTCACGGAAGCATTTCTTCTTATTTGCTTTATTACGTTTTGGACGATTTATAATTTATGGATTTGTAATTTATTCCGCTTTATCATGATGAAATCATTTAGATCAATTGCTTTATTAGAAGGACTTTCAACTATAGCTTTATACTTTTTTGCGATGCCAATGAAATATATTGCAGGTGATCCCATTTACGTTAAAAACATTGGAATGGCGCACGGAATTCTTTTTGTTTTATACATTCTTTTTGCTTTTTTTAACAAAAGTCAAGAAAAGTGGACGCTTAAAGAATTTGCAATTATTTGTGCTGCATCGTTGTTTCCATTTGGCACCTTTTATATTGATAAAAAATATTTACAACCTAAACAAGCGTAAAGCGTGATAATTTTTAACTGGGCATATCAACTATTTAAAAAATTAGATTTTAGTAATGATGTTTCGCTATATCTAAATCTATTTGTAAACCTTGTTATATTAATATTGGTTGCCTCTTTGTTGGATTTTATCTTTAAAAAAATATTTATCGTTGTTTTAGCTATTATTGCTACTCAAACTAAATCTAGTTTTGACGATTTTTTGGTAGCTAATAAAACAGCTAAATACATTGCGCACTTGGTGCCGCTTTTATTTATATATAAAACGGTTCCTGTAATATTAAGCAAATTTACTTATTGGGAAGATTTTTTTGAAAAAGGTGTAAAAATCTACATAATTATTCTTTCTCTTTGGATAACTAGAAGTATTTTTAATTCACTGAAAGATTATTTAAAACACAAACCCAGATTTAACGACAAACCAATTGATAGTTACATTCAAGTAATTATGATTGTGTTGTGGGTCTTTGGCATAACTGCTTTTGTCTTGATTATGTTTAATACAACAATGAAAACGTTGTTGACAACTTTCGGAGCAATTTCGGCCTTGATTTTCTTGATTTTTAAAGATACAATACTTGGATTTGTGGCTAGTATTCAGGTTTCAGTGAATGATATGGTTCGAATTGGCGATTGGATTACGATGGACAAATTTGGCGCCGATGGTGATGTGATTGAAATTAATCTCGCTACAGTAAAAGTTCGAAATTTTGATAATACTACCACAACCATTCCAACGTATAGTCTAATTTCTGATAGTTTTAAAAACTGGAGAGGAATGCTTAATTCTGACGGACGTCGTATTAAAAGACACATATTAATAAAAGCACATTCTATAAAATTCATTACGCCAGACGAAATAGAAAAATATAAAGAAATTCACCATTTGACTTCTTATATCACGCACAGACAAGCGGATATTGACAAATATAATGCAATCAATAATGTCAATAAATCAACAATTGTTAACGGTAGAAATTTAACTAATTTAGGTTTATTTCGAAAATATATCAATCAGTATATCATCTCGCATCCCGGAATAAATAAGGAAATGACAATGATGGTTAGACATTTGCAGCCTACCGAAAACGGAATTCCTTTAGAAATTTATTGTTTTTCAAAGGACAAACAATGGGCTAATTATGAGCATATTATGGCTGATATTTTTGATCATACGATCGCGTCGATTCCTTATTTTGATATAGAAGTATTTGAGATTATTAGTACTTCAAATGCAAAACCACATAATTTATAGGCCTTCAAGTAATTGGAGGTTTTTTATTTTTACCTTTAAAGATTAAATTCAAAACTATGAAAACGAAAGACGAAGCACTATTAGAACTTAGAGGAACTGCGCTGGGAATTACTAACGAAGATTCAAGTGCCGAAGAACGCTTTCAAAATCAAACTTTACGTCCCATTTTAAAACTTCAAAATGAATTACTTTTGGAGGTTTTTATTAATTATGCGAAAGTTCAGAAAGGAGTATTTTTTGAATTATCTCTTTCGAAAAAACAACTTTATATTGAAAATGCACTTCAAAAAGACGTAAAGTTTAGTAATTCTTTAAAAGGAATGATAATTGGTTTGTTTACGATTGCTGAATATAAAGAATACAGCCTAAACACTTCGAATATCAATAAAAGAATCGGGAATTTGTTGATGGAACGTTTTAAAAGTCAAATGCAATTGCTTGAAAAATTATAAATTATGTTATTTGCTGAAGTAAGTTTATTGGAACAAGAATGTTATACCAATTGTGATTTTACTATTAAAAATACAATTCTGGATTCTGAAAGTATAGAATATAATGCCAGTTCATTTCTTTTAAATGAACACAAAATTATTTATAGAAAATCCAAAGAAACTCCAAAGAAAATGGGGCAATTTGTCACTTTTTGGAAAAGAAGTGAACTTGGACCTATAGAACCTTATAATGAAAATGACGATTTTGACTTTTTCGTGATTAATTGTTCCACAAGTACTCATTTTGGCCAATTTGTATTCCCAAAAGCCATTTTAATTAAGAAAGGAATTATTTCTTCTGCCAAAAAAGAAGGAAAACGAGGTTTTAGGGTTTATCCAAGTTGGGATTTAACAGTTAGCAAGCAAGCTCAAAAAACACAAGCTTGGCAAAATAATTATTTCGTACAACTATCTGAAACTATGCATCTAGATTCTTTAAAGAAATTATATCTTAATAAATAGATTCGCCATTTAAATCGGTACTAAGCACTTCACTGATGTAATCAAAAAACGGACGCATTGCTTCAAAGGTTTTTAGGACTTCATCTTGAAAATTAGGCGCTAAAACTTCTTTATCCGAAAAATTTCGCGTTAATAAATATTGTTTTTTGCGAAGTAAATCGATGGCAGGATGCGTTTTATCAAATCCTTTTGGTGCTGTTTTTAACTCCTCGCCTTTCAATTCTTCGAAATAACTTTGAAATGTTTTATCAGCTATAAGTGTTCTCATTTCCTCGTCATCCAATTCAATTTCCTTACGAATTCGATTCAAATCGGCAGGATTTGGTTCCCAAAAACCACCACCTACAAAGCTTGCTCCTGGTTCAATGTGCAAATAATAACCACCACGAAGTAAAGGTTTTGTTCTTGTAAATCCCGCACTGAAATGATTTTTATAGGGCAATTTATTTCTAGAAAATCGCACATCACGATAAATTCTAAAAATCTGAATTCGCTCAATACTATCAATTTTGCCTAAATTTGCTCCTACTTCATTGAAAAATGATTTAGCAATTTTTTGCTCTTCTTCAAATGCTTTTTTATTTTCAGCAAACCATTCACGATTGTTATTTTCCTGAAGAATTTTAAGAAAATCTAAAACTGATTTTTGTAACATAATTCTATTTTTTAATGCGATCGTCAATGAATTCGATTTGGGTTTTTCCGTGTGATTTTGGTTTTTCGTCATCGCCTAAATTCACCATAGTAATGTTTTCAATCGTAATAATAGTAGCCCGAGTCATCATATTGCGTACTTCACATTTTAAGACTAATGATGATCTTCCAAATTTTACAACATCAATCCCAATTTCAACAATATCGCCTTGTTTGGCTGCACTTGTAAAATTAATTTCACTCATATATTTGGTCACCACTTTCGCATTTTCCAATTGAACAATCGCGTACAAAGCAGCTTCTTCGTCAATCCAAGCTAATAATTTACCTCCAAAAAGAGTTCCGTTTGCATTTAAATCTTCGGGCTTAATCCATTTTCTAGTATGAAATCTCATTTTTATTTTAAAGATACAAAAGTTTAGGAAATTGCCGAAAATTAGAGCTTTTTTTAACCTTTGATTATTACTTTTCTCTTGTTTTAAGGACTTCCACTACATCATTCAACTGAAATCCTTTTGCTTGCAATAAAATTAAATAGTGAAACAATAAATCAGCACTTTCAGATAAGAACAAATCGTCGTTATTGTCTTTAGCTTCAATTACAACTTCAACAGCTTCTTCGCCTACTTTTTGAGCAATTTTATTGATTCCTTTAGCAAATAATGAAGCTACATAACTCGATTCAGAATTAGCATTTTCCTTACGTGCTGCAATTGTATTTTCTAATTTTGAAATAAAACCATATTCCTGATTGTTAGCTTCTTGCCAGCACGTATTTAAACCCGTATGACAAGTTGGTCCAACTGGATTAACCTGAATCAAAAGCGTATCAGTATCGCAATCATTTTTGATAGAAACCAATTCTAAGAAGTTGCCACTTTCCTCGCCTTTTGTCCATAATCTGTTTTTAGAACGGCTAAAAAATGTTACTTTTTTTGTCTCCAAAGTTTTATCAATCGCCTCTTGATTCATATAACCCAACATCAAAACATTTTTAGTTTCATTGTCTTGAATGATCGCTGGAATTAAGTTGTCTGTGTTTTTTGTGAAGTCTATTTTCATTTTTTTTTTAACATTTAAGTCATATAAGTTGTTTTGAATATGTACAAGTTTATATTCTAACTGCTATTTTTCTATCCTCTAAAAACTGTTTCAAAACTGGAATTTCAATTTCTTTAAAGTGAAAAACACTAGCTGCCAAAGCGGCGTCTGCTTTACCATTTGTGAAAGCGTCTGCAAAATCTTGCATTGTTCCTGCTCCTCCCGAAGCAATAATGGGAATATTTACTATTTCTGATAGTTTTGCTAAAGCTTCATTTGCAAAGCCATTTTTTGTACCGTCGTTGTCCATAGAAGTGAAAAGAATTTCGCCTGCTCCTCTTTGCTCAACTTCTTTTGCCCAATCAAATAAGTTTAATTCTGTTTCAACTTTTCCACCAACTAAATGTACAATCCAATCGTTGTTAATCTTTTTAGCATCGATTGCAACTACAACACATTGATTTCCAAATTTTCGTGCTAATTCATTGATTAATTCAGGTCTTTTTACGGCTGATGAATTGATGGAAACTTTATCGGCTCCATTTTTAAGCAAGATTTCAACATCTTCAATTGATGAAATTCCACCACCAACAGTAAACGGAATATTAATGTTTTGTGCTACTTTTCGAACCAAATCAACTAAGGTTTTTCGACGTTCTTCTGTGGCTGAAATATCTAAGAAAACGAGTTCGTCTGCTCCAGTTTCTGCATGTTTTTTTGCTAATTCAACCGGATCTCCTGCATCTTTTAGGTCTACAAAATTCACACCTTTTACGGTTCTTCCATTTTTAATATCCAAACACGGAATTATTCTTTTTGTTAGCATTTTTATTGATTTAAGATGAAGTTTTCTAATTGTTTTAAAGTAATTCGGCCTTCGTAAATTGCTTTTCCGATGATGGTTCCTTCGCAACCTAATTCGGCTAATTTTGGTAACTCATCAAAAGTGGAAATTCCGCCTGAAGCAATTAATTTTACATTTTCACAACTTGAAAGAATGTCTTTATAGAGTTCAAAACTCGGACCTTCCAACATTCCATCTTTTGCGATATCGGTACATATTACATACGAAATTCCCTCTTTTTGATAGTTTTGAATGAACGGAATTACTTCTTCGTTACTTTCTTCCAACCAACCTGAAACCGCTATTTTCCTGTTATTAGCATCAGCTCCTAATATGATTTTATCTGAACCATAGGTTGTAATCCAGTTTTTAAAATCATTCGGATTTTTCACTGCAATACTTCCGCCAGTAATTTGATTGGCACCACTTTCAAAGGCAATTTTTAAATCAGCATCAGACTTTAATCCGCCACCAAAATCAATTTTTAGTTTGGTTTTTGAAGCTATTTGCTCTAATATTTTATAATTTACAATCTGGCTGGATTTGGCTCCGTCTAAATCTACTAAATGTAAATATTCTATCCCGCTGTCTTCAAATGATTTCGCAACTTCAAGCGGATTTTCGTTGTATATTTTTTTTGTGTTGTAATCGCCTTTCGACAAGCGAACACATTTTCCTTCAATTATATCTATGGCTGGGATGATTCTCATATTGAATTTGGAATTTAATTTTACAACACAGATTGGATAAATTTCTAAAATTTTTAAAATCTGTGTTGCTATCTTAATTATAGTATTAAAAAGTTTTTTAAAATTTGTTCACCTGCTTTTCCACTTTTTTCGGGATGAAACTGAACGCCGTAAAAGTTGTTTTTTTGTAAAGCACTTGCATATTCGAATTCGTAATTGGTTGAAGCAATCATTTCAGCACATTTCGGTGCGTAATAACTATGAACCAAATACATATATTCATTTTCTTTGGTGTTTTTAAATAAGTCGGTCTTCAAATTTGTAATGGTATTCCAGCCCATTTGGGGCACTTTTACAGCATTTGAAAAGCGTTGAACGTTAACATCAAAAATTCCTAAACCTTTGGTATTTCCTTCTTCCGAACTATTGCACATCAACTGCATTCCTAGGCAAATTCCTAAAACTGGTTGCTTTAAATTAGGAATAATTTCTGCCAAACCGGAAGCTTTTAGTTTTTTCATAGCACTACTCGCCTCGCCAACACCTGGAAAAATTACTTTATCAGCGGATTGAATCATTGTAACATCATTTGTCAAAATCCCTTCAAAACCCAAACGTTCTAAAGCAAATTGGATACTTTGAATATTTCCGGCTCCGTAATCTATAATTGCAATCTTCATTATAGCATTCCTTTTGTGGATGGTAAAATCATTTTCTCGGTATCGCGTTTTACGGCAACTTTTATAGCTTTTGCAAAGGCTTTAAAAATCGCTTCAATTTTGTGGTGTTCGTTTGTTCCTTCACATTTGATGTTTAAATTGGCTTTTGCACCGTCTGTAAACGATTTGAAGAAGTGAAAAAACATTTCAGTTGGCATTTTTCCGATCATTTCGCGTTTGAATTCGGTTTCCCAAACCAACCAATTTCTTCCTCCAAAATCAATCGCGACTTGTGCTAAACAATCGTCCATTGGTAAGGAAAATCCGTAGCGTTCAATTCCTAATTTATTTCCTAAAGCGGTTGCAAACACTTCTCCAAGTGCAATTGCCGTGTCTTCAATTGTGTGGTGTTCGTCGACTTCTAAATCCCCTTTGACTTGAATGTCTAAATCCATTTGTCCGTGACGAGCGATTTGATCCAACATATGATCGAAAAATGAAATTCCCGTGTCGATGTTACTTTTTCCTGTTCCGTCTAAATTCAATTGGATAAAAATATCCGTTTCATTGGTTTTTCTTGTGATTGAAGCGGTTCTTTCGTCTAACTTTAAGAATTCATAAATCTGTTTCCAGTCTGTTGTTTGTAAAGCGATTACATTTTGTAATTCTTCAGCTGAAGCACTAATTTCGCTTCCACCTAAATCGGCTTCATTTTTGATAAAAATTGCTTTTGAACCTAAGTTTTTAGCTAATTCCACATCGGTAATTCGGTCACCAATCACATAAGAATTAGCCAAATCATAATCCGAATTGTTCAAATATTTGGTTAACATTCCAGTTCTAGGCTTTCGGGTTGGTGCATTTTCTTCCGGAAAACTTCGATCTATAAATATTTCTTCAAACTTAACTGATTCATTTTCAAAAGCTTTCAAAATAAAATTTTGAGTTGGCCAAAAAGTATCTTCGGGAAAACTTGAAGTTCCTAAACCATCTTGATTTGTTACCATTACCAGTTCGAAATCTAATTCTTGAGCGATTTTACTCATATATTGAAAAGCTTTCGGATAAAACTCTAATTTGGATAAACTGTCTAATTGATAATTTTCGGGTTCTAACACTAAAGTGCCGTCTCTATCAATAAATAATACTTTTTTGGACATTGTTTATGGATTTTATTAATTCAAATACTTGTTCGTTTTCTTCTTTTGTTCCGATGCTAATTCGTAAGCAGTTTTCGCACAAAGGCTGATTACTTCTGTTTCTAACCACTACTCCATTTTCTAAAAATTGTTTGTATCTAAAACTGGCATCATCTACTCTTATCAATATAAAATTGGCATCTGAAGGATATATTTTTTCAACAAATTCGCAAGTTTCAAGCAATTCAATCAACTTCTTTCTTTCGGTAATTATTTTCTTTACTTGAGCTGGCATTGTACTTTGCAAAAGCTTTTTAACTGCAGTTTCTTGCGACAAACCGTTGATGTTGTAAGGAGGTTTTATCTTATTTAAAACGGTAATAATTTCTTTGGAAGAATACAAAATTCCGATGCGTAAACCTGCCATTGCATAAGCTTTTGAAAGCGTTTGTGTGATAATTAAATTTGGAAAATCACTCAACACACTCAACCAACTCTGATCTTCCGAAAAATCGATATAGGCTTCGTCTAAAACTACTAATCCGTTAAAACTATTCAAGATTTTAATTACAGAAGAATCCGTAAAAGAGTTTCCTGTTGGATTATTTGGTGAACATAGAAAGATAATTTTCGTATTTTCATCGACTGCATTTAAAATCGCATCAACATTAGGTTGAAAATCCTCATTCAATAGCACTTCTCTGTTTTCAACTGCATTAACGGAAGCTAAAACTTCATACATTCCGTAAGTTGGTGGCAACGTGATGATGTTGTCTTTATTGGGTTCGCAAAACGCTCGGTAAACCAAATCTAAGACTTCGTCACTTCCATTTCCTAATAAAATGGACTCTTTTGGAACGTTATTTTTGTCGGATATTATTAACTTCAATTCTTTTTGTTGCGGATCAGGATAACGATTCATTCCGTTAGAAAACGGATTTTCATTGGCATCCAAATAAATCATATTTAAAGTAGCATTGTCGAATTCATCTCTTGCGGAAGAATAAGGCTTAATACTTTTTACGTTAGCCCGAGTTATGGCTTCTAAATTAAAATTCGTCATAATTATTTCTGATTTAAACGTAATGTAACTGCATTTTTGTGCGCTTGTAGGCCTTCTGCTTCTGCCATAACTTCAATGGCTTTTCCAATATTTTGTATGCCTTCTTGCGTAATTTTCTGAAATGTCATTGCTTTTAAGAAACTGTCTAAATTTACACCGCTATAACTTTTTGAATATCCATTTGTTGGCAAGGTGTGATTGGTTCCAGAAGCATAATCTCCTGCACTTTCTGGTGTATAATTTCCGATGAAAACCGAACCTGCATTTTCAATTTGGTTTACAAAAAAAGCTTCATTTTTAGAACAAACAATAAAATGTTCTGGACCATATTCGTTAATTAAATCCAAAGCCGTTTGCTCGGTTTCTACATAAATTAACTTCGAATTGTTGATAGCAACTTGAGCGATTTCCTGTCTTGGTAAGACTTTTAGTTGCTTGTACACTTCTTCTTCAACGTCATTTAAGATGTTTTTATTGGTCGTAACCAAAATTACTTGACTGTCTTTTCCGTGTTCGGCTTGACTCAATAAATCAGAAGCCACGAATTTTGGATTGGCAGTTTCATCTGCATAAACTAATAATTCACTTGGACCGGCTGGCATATCAATTGCAACGCCATTTTGCGAAGCATATTGTTTAGCAATCGTAACAAATTGATTTCCTGGTCCGAAAATTTTATATACTTTCGGAAGTGTTTCCGTTCCAAATGTCATTCCGGCAATGGCTTGAATTCCGCCAACTTTATATATTTTAGTCACGCCACATAATTCTGTCGTGTACAAAATTGCGGGATTGATATTTCCGTTTTTATCGGGAGGCGTACACATTACAATTTCTTTGCAACCCGCAATTTTTGCCGGAATTGCCAACATCAAAACCGTTGAAAACAAAGGAGCAGTTCCGCCAGGAATATACAAACCAACTTTTTGGATTGCTCGTTTTTCTTGCCAACAAGTTACGCCAACTGTAGTTTCAATTTCAATTTTTTCTGTTTTTTGTGCTTTGTGAAAGTTGTAGATATTCGATTTGGCCAATTGAATGGCTTCTTTTAACTCTAAAGAAATTTCGTTTTTTGCTGAAGCTATTTCTTGAGCGGTTACTTCCAGAGCTTGCAAATTTACATTATCGAAAAAAGAAGCGTATTTGATGATGGCTTGATCGCCTTTAGTTTGTACTTCTTTGAAAATTTGTTTTACCGTTTCTTCAACATCGGTGAAAGATTTCGTGGGTCTTTTGCAAATTGTAGCCCAAGTTTCGGGTTGTGGATTGTATATTTTATTCATTTTAAATGTCTTTTTTAGTTGTTTTATAATTACAAAACCATTTTTTCTATTGGACAAACCAGAATACCTTCGGCACCAGCTTCTTTTAATTGATCGATAACTTCCCAAAATTGTTCTTCGTCAATAACAGAATGTACGCTACTCCAACCTTCTTCGGCTAATGGCATAACTGTTGGACTTTTCAAAACGGGTAAAATTCTACTGATTTCCGTAATTTTATCATTTGGAACATTCATTAAAATATATTTCGATTTTCTAGAACGTAAAACCGATTGCATTCGGAATTGAAGTTTGGCAACTAAGGCGTTTACATCGGCTGAAATTTGAGGAGAAACCGCTAAAACCGCTTCGCTTTTTAGAATAACTTCCACTTCTTTCAATCCATTTTTAAATAGAGTGCTTCCGCTAGAAACGATATCAACAATGGCATTGGATAGGCCAATATTCGGAGCAATTTCAACCGAACCTGAAATTTGATGAATATCCACTGAAATTCCTTTAGCAGAAAAGAAATCGATTACTGTTTTTGGATAAGATGTTGCGACGCGTAATCCATTTAAATCTTGAATTGAATTATACTCGAAATTCTTTGGAACGGCCACTGAAACTTTACATTTTGAAAAGCCTAATCGTTCGGCAACAACAATATTTTGCGCTTTTTCGACTAACAGATTATCGCCCACAATTGCGATATCTACAACGCCATCAATCAAATATTGAGGAATATCAGAATTTCTTAAATAATAAACTTCTAATGGGAAATTGGAAGCAGTTACTTTTAATTGATCGTTTCCGTTGTAAACAGAGATACCGCAGTCTTTTAAAAGTTGAATACTTTCATCGTGTAACCGACCTGATTTTTGGATAGCAATTTTTAAGGTGTTCATTTTTTATTTTAATTTTTTAAAAAAGTACACCAAAAAAGTTTTAAAATGTTTTCCAACAAAAAACCCGTTTGATGTACTCAAACGGGTTTATAATTATTTTGGGTTATTACACAAAAACATCATTGCCTAGCTTGAGCTTGGTTTAAATGATGGTTATGATGTAAATTAGTTGTAAACATTGTTCTATTGTTATTTTTAACTTTGCAAATGTAACAACTATTTTTTCGAATAAACAAAATGTTTTAAAATTTTATGTTTTGTTTAAGCTAGAATTAATTTGTTAGATCAAAAACTCCTTTAGTTAAAATTTTAGTATTTTTATTGATGCTTGAAGAAAGAATGATTTCAGAAAACCCTTCTGTTTTTTCACCTAAAGTAACTGCTACTTTTTTGAAAATTAGGTCGTTTTTATCATCCGTTACTACCAATACAAATGTTTTGTTGTCTTCTAAAATAACAGCTTCCGATGGCACTCCAAAACCTTTCTTAGATGCCGTGATTATATTGGCTTCGACGAACATTCCTGAAAGCAGTTTAGCTTTGTCAGCTGCATTCAATTCGCCAAAAACAGGAATTGTACGGTCTTTATTTTCAATAGATTTTCCAACTTTATGAACCTTTGAAGTAAATACTTCTTTGCTGGATTCTGGTATTGAAAAAGTAATTTTTTGTCCTTCTTTCACATTTAAAATATCCTTTTCAAAAATGGATAAATTTAAGTTTAAATAGTTGGTATCTACAATTTCTAAGACAACATCCGATGGCGACATAAACATTCCAACATTAGCATTCATAACGGTTATATCACCCGAAATAGGTGCTGTTAACGTAATTTGTGAAGTGAAATTCCCTCTTTCAACGCTTGCTGGATTGATGTTTAAAAGTGCTAATTTTTCTTTTAAACCTTGATACATTCCACGGCTACTTTTGTAATCACTTTCTGCTTTAAGATAATTTTTCTGCGAAGAAATTTTCTCATCAAACAAAGTTTTCTGACGTTCAAATTCTGATTTTAAATACGTTAGCTTTTCGGCTAATTCTAAATAATCTTTTTGTAAATCTAAATACTCGGTGTTTTCTAATGTAATTAAGGCTTGACCCTTTACAACTCTATCGCCAACTAAAAGTTTTGTATTCTTTACATAACCGCCTAAAAACGGGGTAACTTTTGCACGATATTGTGGCGGCACATCTATTTTTCCAGATGTTTTTATAGTCACATCAAAATCTTGTTCCATTGGTGTTTCAATCTTCATATTAGAAGAAGAAAACTGCTCTTTAGTAACCATAATTATATTTTCGTCAACGGTTGCAACTTCCTCTTGTTCTTTATTTTTACAAGAAAAAATAACAAGTGAAAAAACGGCTAATAGTATATATTTTTTAAGCATCTTATTAATAATTTAGGTATTGTAAGTCTAGTTGTGTTCCGTTATATTCTATTAATGCATCTAAATATTCCATTTGAATTGTAGTAGCATTTTCTAAACTGAGAATGTATTGAAAAAAGTCGATTTCCCCGTGTTTGTAACTCATATCGCCCACTTTAATAATTTCGGTTACTAACTTTGAACCATATTCATTATAATACTTTATGGCTTGTAAATGTTGGTCTAAAGTAGTGCTAGCAACTTTAATATAAGTGGCTATTTTTTGTTCTTCCTCTAGTTTTTGTTGTTCCCAGGATTGCAATTCTAATTTGGCAACTTTTGATTTTGATACATTTCCAGAGAAGAATAACGGAACAGCAACGCCAACTTGAAATCCGTATAAAGATTGTGATATTCCTGTGTTTTTCCCTTGGAAATATTCTAGATTCAAATCAGGTAGCCAATTTTGATTTTCACGTTTAATTTTACTTTTATAAGTATTAGTAATGCTCTCAAAATATGCATTATATAGTTCTTTATTTAAATTATTAGTCAAATTATATAAAGGTTCAAGTTTCGTAGTTTTGATCAAAATTTTTTCATCCGATTGTACTAATGAATTTAGAATTTCATATTGTTTAATTTTCTCATTTTCCAATTGTTTTAATTTCAATCTAATCTGATAGAATTTAGCTTGAGCTGTAATTTTTTCTAAATAATTTGTTTCTCCTAATTCAAATCTTCTATCACTTGCTTTCGTGAAATTTTGGTATAAACTATCTAAATAAGTATACGATTTCTCTTGATGTTGCAAATACACGATTTGATAATACGTCTTTGAAATTTCTAAAGAAAGCTTGTTTTTTTGAATTTCAAAACCTGATTTTTCCTTTTCATAAACGGCCGAATTCACTTTTTTCTGTGCACCGTAAACTGTAGGAAATGAGAAATTTTGTTGCACACCAAATACTTTTAAAGGTTGATCATTAACAGCTAAATTATTCTGATCATAACTGTAATAAACATTTGTCTTTTCAAAATCATAAGCTGTTTTGATTGAAGCTTTCGATTTATCAACCTGCAATTGTCCAGATTTAATTCCTTTATTATTTTGAATTCCTTTCGACACAAGCTCTTCTAATTCTGGATTGTCATTCTGAGCAAATCCAAAACTTGATCCTAATAAAAATAAAAGAAGGAGCGTTTTATTCAGTGCATTTTTAGATTGAAGTTTTTTTAATTGTTTTTCTTCAAATACTTTAAATAAAACCGGTAAAACTAGCAAGGTTAAAATTGTTGCGGTAAATAATCCTCCAATTACTACTGTTGCTAACGGACGCTGTACTTCTGCTCCTGCCGATGACGAAATTGCCATTGGTAAAAAGCCCAAAGCGGCGGCCGAAGCGGTTAACAAAACAGGTCTTAGTCGGTCTGCTGTTCCTTTTAAAATTAATTCATTCATATCTTTCATTCCTTGGTGTTTCAATTCTTTAAAATGCTCAATTAGTACGATTCCGTTTAATACTGCAATTCCGAAAAGGGCGATAAACCCTACTCCTGCTGAAATACTAAAAGGTAAATCTCTAATCCAAAGAAACAAAATTCCTCCGACAGCAGATAATGGAATCGCAGAATAAACCATTAAAGCTTCTTTTATTGAGCCAAAAGCAAAATACAACAAGATAAATATCAAAAATAATGCAACTGGAACCGCGATTAGTAATCTCGCCTTAGCACTTTCTAAATTTTCAAATTGTCCACCATAAGTTACTCTGTAACCATTAGGCATTTTAATTTTTGTATCGATAATCTTCTTTACATCGTCGACAACACTTTGTAAATCACGGTTTCTTACGTTAATTCCAACAACAATTCTGCGGTTGGTATCATCTCTAGAAATTTTCGCTGGACCTTCTGTATATTTAATGCTTGCCAATTCGCGTAATGGAATTTGTTCGCCATTTGGAGTTGCCACATATAAATTACGTAAATCTTCAATATCTTCCCGATTTTCTTGCTTCAAACGAACCACCATATCAAAACGTTTTTCGCCTTCAAATACATTTCCAACTGTTTTTCCTGCAAAACCGAGTGCGATTGCATCATTTAAATCGGAAATATTTAAACCATATCTTGCCACTTTACTTCTGTCATAATTAACAACCATTTGAGGTAAACCTTCTGTTTTTTCAATAATTATGTCTGAAGCTCCCTCCACATTTTTTATTGCTTTTTCAATTTCAGTTGCTTTTTTCGCTAAAATTTCTAAATCCTCTCCAAAAACTTTCACAGCAATATCTGAACGCGAACCCGAAATTAATTCGTTAAATCGCATTTCGATAGGTTGCGTAAATTCGATTTCCATATTTGGAATTTTCTTCTCGATAGCAATTTTCATTTTATCGGCTAAATCATCTTTATTTTTAGCAGAAACCCATTCTGATTTTGGTTTTAACTTAACGATTACATCACTTTCTTCCATACTCATTGGATCTGTTGGCACTTCTGCGGCACCAATTCTACTGACCACTTGAGAAACTTCTGGAAAGTTTTTAAGAATTATTTTTTCAATATTTGTAGTAATTTCAATAGTTTTACTCAAGGAAGTTCCCGTTTTTAAAACAGGTTGAATTACGAAATCGCCCTCATCTAATGTCGGAATAAATTCGCCTCCCATTGTTGTGAAAACACCAATAGTGATAATGAATAATGCTACTGCTCCGTATAATACTTTTTTAGTATGATGCAACGCCCAATTGATTACAGGGAAATAAAGTGCATTTAATTTAGCAATTAATCGGTTTGAAATTGATTTCGGATTTTCTTCTTTTGGTTTTAAAAAAAGTGAAGAAACTACAGGAACATAAGTAAAACAAAGCAACATAGCACCTAATAATGCAAAACTAAATGTCATTGCCATTGGTTTAAACATCTTTCCTTCTACTCCAGAAAGTGATAAAATCGGAATAAATACAATTAAGATGATTAATTGACCGAAAATGGCCGAATTCATCATTTTAGAAGCACTTTTATAGGTGATTTCATCAATTTGAATTTGTTGGTCTTCTCTGGATAATCCGACTAAATGTTTCGATTTATGGGCGATTTGAAAGGCTATAAACTCGACAATAATTACGGCTCCATCGATTATAATTCCAAAATCAATTGCACCTAAACTCATTAGATTGGCATCGATATGGAAAATATTCATAAATGAAATCGCAAAAAGCAAACACAACGGAATTACGGAAGCAACTACTAAGCCTGAACGCCAATTTCCTAATAATAAAACAACAACAAAAATCACGATTAAACAACCTAAAATTAAGTTTTCAGCTACTGTAAATGTTGTTTTTCCTACTAATTCACTTCGTTCTAAAAAACCATTGATATAAACGCCTTCTGGTAAGGTTTTTTCAATTTCAGTAACTCTATGTTTTACATCGTCAATTACTTGTTTAGAGTTTCCTCCTTTTAACATCATAACTTGACCTAAAACCTTCTCTCCTTCACCATTTCCAGTAATTGCTCCAAAACGATTGGCGTGACCAAATTTCACTTCGGCAATATTTTTTATATAAATTGGCGTTCCGGAATTGTTATTAACTACGATGTTTTCAATGTCTTCTAACGAAGTTACTTTTCCTTCTCCACGAATAAAATAACTCTGATTTACCTTTTCGATATAAGCTCCGCCGGCAATACTGTTGTTATTTTCTAAAGCTTTGAAAACATCAGTTGTATTGATATTCATCGCTTTTAAACTTGCGGAATTTATAGCAACTTCATATTGTTTTAGATAACCACCCCAAGTATTAATTTCAACAACCCCTTTGATTCCTGATAATTGTCTTTTTACAACCCAATCTTGAATGGTTCGTAAGTCGGTAACGGTATAATTGTCTTTAAATTCGGGCTTAACTTCTAGCGTATATTGATAGATTTCTCCCAAACCGGTTGTAATTGGTCCCATTTCTGGTGTTCCAAACCCTGCTGGAATTTTTTCGGAGGCTGATTTTATCTTTTCGGCAATTAATTGTCTTGGAAGATAAGTTCCAATTTCTTCATTAAAAACAATAGTAACTACGGATAAACCGAATTTCGAAATGGAACGAATTTCTACCACTCCAGGTAAATTAGCCATTTCAATTTCCACAGGATACGTAATATATTGCTCAATATCTTGTGTTGATAAATTTGCTGAAGTAGTGATTACTTGCACTTGATTATTCGTAATATCAGGCACAGCACCAATGGAAATTTGAAAAATGGAAAACAATCCAAATCCGAAAATTCCTAATGTAAATAGTAAAACGATTAGTTTGTTTTTTAAACTAAAAGCGATAATTTTTTCTAACATTTTATTAAAATAATAAAATTAATAAATAGCATTTATCTGTTTATTAGATAAATACGGACATTACTAAAGCAATCGTTTGAATTTTAAACGATTAATATGTTAGGCTATTTTAGGCGGAAGCCAAATGGAAGTAAACAAGTTCGACTTGAACGAATTTTTATAAACAAATGTTTCATTCGTTACAATAGCAACTTTTTCAGTTTCCAATTTAAAGTGTGAAATTGGAAACACAAACAATACATTTGACGTATGATCAAACGTTTTAAAAGGTAAATTTTGATGTTCGTCTAAATCGTTATCCGTGTTTTTAGCATAATGATCTTTGATGAAATCAACAAATGAAGCAGAAGAATTTGAAGCTTGTTGAATGTGTTGTTTGTAATGTTCTACTAAATTAGGCACTTTCAACAACTCTCCTATTGATGTGTTTGCACACAAAAATACGGTTATTAAAAAAAATGTGACTAATTTATTCATAAGACAAATTTAATGAAAATATAGCAAAGTATTACTTTATTGTAGCTTTACTATTTTTATCAAAATTAACACAAAAATATCGGAAAACTCTTAAGAATTACTTAAGTTCGGCTAAAGAGAAGCTTAATTTGAATTCACTTCCTTCATTTTGCTCGCTAGTTACTGAAACTTCAATTTTTAAAAGGTTGCAGAGGCGTTTTAAGATGGAAAGTCCTAATCCTGTACCTTTTATATTAGTATGATTCGTAGCATCCGAACGGTAAAATGAATTAAATATTTTTTCTAAATCAACTTTTGAAATTCCAATTCCAGTATCTGAAATTGAAAAGGAAACCTTACTATTTTCTTGCTGCAAAGAAATACCGATTTTACCATTATCATTCGAATATTTAACCGCATTTGAAATTAAATTTCCAATAACTATCGAAAGCAAATAATTGTCGGAATTCACATAAAAATCATCTTTAAAATTAGTTTCAATTGTAATTTGCTTACTTTTAATTTTATCAGAATAACGTGCTAAATTATCTAAGACTAAAGCATTCAGATAAATAGATTCATTTTTGATGTTTTGTTTCTGATTTTCGAATCTTGCTAAAAGTAATAATTGGTCGACCAAATGATTCAAACGATCCACTTCTGTAATACAAAAATTGATTTTTTCTTCGTATTCCTCTTGATTTCTGGGCTTTCTAATCAAAACTTCCATTGTTCCTTTTATGACGGCTAATGGCGTTCTCAATTCGTGCGAAGCATCAGAAGTAAACTGTTTTTCACGCTCAATTGCACTTTCTACTCGATCTAAAAGATTGTTGATATTCTCCGATAAAACATATAATTCATCTTTATTTGCAGGCAATGGAATTCGTGTTTGCAGATTATCTCTTGTGATTTTAGATGAAGTATCAATTATTGTTTTTACAGGATTAATACTTCTCCCTGCAAAGAATCTTGCGATTAAAAACAATACAATTAATATTAATGGGAACGTTACCAATAGAATGTTTTTCAGAATTAAAACAATTTCAAAATCTTCTAAAGACATAGCGACAACTAGATATCCAACGATTTTATCATTATTAACAAGTGCCTTCTGAGTTTGTCTAACTGGAATTCCGTTTAGAGTGGAATTAAGGTATTTATCATTTTCTGAATTATCAAAAAGAGAAAGCTTTGAATTATTTAAGTTTGGTGATTTATCAATTAATTTACGCTCAGCATCGTAAAATTCAACAAAAACAGGATTCACATTTATAGCATTATGTTCGCGTTCCCGCCACTGCTCCATTTGAACAATATAAGCATCGTTTTTATCAAAAGAAACATCATCTAAATGCGTCAATAATTCTTCTTGAAGTTCGCCATTTACGTGAAGATTTACACTGTATTTCACAATGTTATATATAAATAGAAAAACGACAGCAATCAGAATTGAACTACTGACAATGTAGTTAAAAGCGATTCTATTTTTGAATGAAAATGATAAATATTTAGTCATTTGCGATATATCCTACTCCTCTAATAGTTTTTATTAATTCTTGTTCCTTCGTTAAATTTAGTTTTTTTCGAATCGCGTTCATAAATACGTCAATAACTCCGGTATCATACTCGAAATGAATGTTCCAAACGTCTTCAATAATTTTATTTCTCGTGCAAACTTTGCCTTTGTTTTTGATCAAATATTCTAATAATTCAAATTCGCGTTGGGTTAAAGCAACTTCTTTGTTATCTACGAAAACCTGAAATTTTGATTTGTCTAATTTGATTGTTCCTAAAGTTAAAATCTTTGTTTCGTCTTTCGATCGGAAGTGAATTTTTATACGTTCCAGCAATTCTTCAAATGAAAATGGCTTTTTGATGTAATCATTTGCACCCGCTTTTAAACCTTCAATCGTTTCTTGAACGGTGTCTTTTGCAGTTAAAAAAATGATTGGTGTCAATATATTTTGCTTTCTAATTGCTTTGCATACTTCAATTCCAGTCAAATTTGGAAGCATCCAATCCAAAAGAATTAAATCGACTTTTAAAGATTTCGCCTTCTCTAAACCATCTTTCCCATTAAAAGCTGTAGAAACGGTATAACCTTCTTCTTCTAAACCTTGTTTTAGAAAATCGACAATTCCTTTTTCATCTTCAACTATTAGAATGTGCATAGCAATTAGTGTTATTGAACTACAAATTTAATTCCAAAGGTAACAATATTGGCTTTTAAACCATCATTTCTGTCGTAATGATTGAATCTCAAATCAATATTTTTTAGTCCGAATTTCCAAATTTTTGCATTGGTAAAAATATCAGTATAACTCATACCAAATCCATATTGATTGGCATTAAATGAAGACAAATCATAATCTGAAGTATAGAATTTCTCAGTCGATAAATGTGTTTCATAAGGTGCAAAATACTTTGATTTTTGCTGTGTATAATAACGATATGTAGGATAAACCGTGAATTTATCAGACAATTTAATTGGAATTTCAATACTTGCGGTGTGCGAAGTAATTCCCCAATCGTCCCAATAATATCTGTAATAAGTGCGAAGCGTTAAGCGTTCGTTCAAATAATAATTTAGCCTTGCTCCTACGGGAATTTTAAATCGAGTTCCTGGCAAACGTTCGATATCATCAGCTAATTGATAAACGCCATTATTTTGCGTAGTTTGATAAACTGGAATATTCGAAGGTTGACCTACATAATAGTTGGCTTTATCGGCAAAATAAACTCTTTGGTAAGGCGTTGACAACATTCCTTCTTGATGTAAAATATCTAGAAATAAGGAAAATTGCATTTTTTTAGTGGCCACTTGTGAAAAACCCAATGAAGCCGAATATGAATTTCTGTTTGTTTTATCCCATTCTGAAAAATTTGAAGGCGAATAGCCTAATGACGGACTTCCACTTTGATCAAAAATTGTAAAACCGCCAAAATTTCCAGCTAATTCTTTTGGATAAATTGGTCGCCATTGGTCTAAATATGCATTTGCTTTTAAAGAAATTTCGGTATTTTTATTGTTGAATAATTTACTAATTCCCCCACCAAAACCAATTGAAGTATAATCGTATTCGTTTGAAAAAGAGACATCTGCATTCCAAATAAAATTTCTATCATCGCTACTATGACTATAATTTACGGCAACCGAAGTTAATGCATCTTGAGCCGAAGCACCGGAAGAAGCTTGCCAAGGAGAAAAAGTACTAGAATCATAAGGATTAATATTACTGGATGATGCCGAAGTATAAGCTGAAAGTCCGGCATCAACAGTTAAAACATCGTCTTCATTTAAAGGCATTGCAATGATTATGTTTGAAGTTATATCCATTAGTTTTTCTGAACCTATTCCACCAGAAACAGCCGAATGTTTTCCGTCTTGTTTATAATAACTTGCTAAAAAATCGACTTCTATGTTTTCAAGAACTCGTTTTTTATAGACAACTTCGGTTGTATCTTGCTCTTGTGAAAAAGACGCCAAAGACAAGAATGTTACTAAAATAGTGGTTATTTTTTTCATTTTCTTCGAATTAATTGCATCCACAACCGCCTCCGGTTTTTCCACCATTTGCTCCTGAAGCTCCTTCGCGATAGACCTGAAAAGTAGTTTCATAACGTTCTGAAGTTCTTGCGGAAAGTTTCATTTCGGGATCATTAATATATTGTTTGTCGTATTCTTTTACGGAATTGCAAGAAATAGCTGAAACTACAACTACTGATGCTAAGATTATTTTTTTCATTTTATTGGTGTTTTTTAATGTCTATTTTGTTGGAAACGTGAACGCCACCTTTATCATCTACAATAATGCAGTCGATTCCGTTTAATTGATTTACTAAATCTAAGCCGACTTCTATTCCTAAAACGAAAATTCCTGTGGCTAAAGCATCTGCTAATTCGGTTTGTTTGGCAAAAACAGAAACACTTACAATTCCCGAAGCCGGATAACCTGTTCGTGGATCGATAATGTGTGAATATCTTTTTCCTTTAAATATTACAAACTTTTCATAACTGCCAGATGTTTCAACCGCACTTTCATCTAAAATGAAAGTAGCAAAAACCTTATTTTTATTCATTGGGTTGATGATTCCAACGCTCCAAGGTTCGCCATTTGGTTGTTTTCCCCAAGTATTGATATCACCCGAAACATTTACTAATCCGGAAGTGCATCCTTTTTCTTGCAATACTTCTTTAATTTTATCAGCAATATATCCTTGAGCAATTCCGCCTAAACCTAATTTCATTCCTTTATTCTTAAGGAAAATAGTTTTGTCTGTGGGATTTAAAATTATGTTTTGATAACATACTTTTGCAACTGATTTTTTAATAGCTTCTTCTGTTGGTATTTTTTTCATACTTCCGTCAAACTTCCAAATTTTATCCATTGAAGCATAGCTAATATCAAAAGCTCCTGAAGTTAATTTCGAAATTTTAATCGCTCTTTCGACCAAATCAAATACTTCTTGGTCTACTTTTATAGGTTTGATTCCTGCGTTTTGATTTACTTGTGAAATTTGGGTGGTAGGAATCCAATCGGAAACTAAATTTTCAATTCTTTTCACTTCTAAAATCGCCAAATCAGTATATAATTTAGCTTGAACAGAATCAGTTGCAACAACCGTAATTTCAAACGGACTTCCTAACAAACTTTGCTGTTTCTTGAAAATCTGTTGACTAAAAGCTACTGAATAGTTTATTAAAAATATAAGAAATGTTATTTTTTTCATTTCTCAATTTGGGTATAAATCATTTTAATATACTCTTCTGGAGAAACGTTTTTAAATCCCATTTTAGCGATTACTTTTCCGTTTTTGTCCATCACAATAACAAGCGGAAAACTACCTTCTAAATTGTATTTTTCAGCTAATTTTTGGTTGTGTTCTGTTTGCTCTTTTGACAGCTCATTGGCTTTTTTTCTAGGAAAATCAGCTCTAACTAAAATCCAGTTTGAAGCTTCTTTTTTAAAAGCTTCCGATTGCCAAACATTTCGATCTAATTTGATACAAGGTGCACACCAATCTGATCCCGAAAAAACGACAATAATAGGCTTGTCTTCTGCAGTAGCGGTTTTCTTTGCTTCCTCGAAATTGTATTGCCACTCTTGAGCAAATCCAATATTAGAAAGCAAAATTAGGAGTACAAATAGTATTTTTTTCATTTTAAATTAACTTTTGCTATTGATTGAATTTTTGAATAGTAAAACTCGACTCTAAGATAGTATAAATAGGTGTCGCTTAAACAGATAATTATCTGTTTAAGCGAATCTTAATTTTACTTCAATTTTCCATTTATAAATAAATAGTCTGCGGTTTGATACCACGAAATAGTTTCATCTAATTTAGCTTTATTCATAGGAACTAGTTGCAAATGATTTGAAGTGGCATTCCATAAATAATTAGCATTGTGCTTTTGGTTTGATAAAATCATTACGTCGTTATCGGTTTTATGTGCTAATTTTAGATAAGTTCCCATCAAAGCTCGTTCTTTATAGCTGTTTGATAAAACATTTGTTCCGAAGAAGTTAGACGTATAATTCCAATGCAGTTGACCAAAAAGTGTTGGAAAAATATCAATTTGACTGCATAATTTGGTGACTTTTTGAGGTTGAATTAGATTTTGTCCATAAATAATTGCTGGAATATGGTAATTTGCCACGTCAATTTCATCTTTACCAGCACTACTTGCACAATGATCAGCAATAAATACAAAAATGGTGTTTTTAAACCACGGTTTATTTTTAGCTTTTGCAAACATTTGTTGCAATGCATAATCAGAATATTTTACGGCACCATTTCTACCCGTTCCTGATGGTATATCTATTTTGTTATTTGGATACGTATAAGGTCGGTGATTAGAAGTCGTCATTATAAAATTCAAAAAAGGCTTTTTCTTTTGATGGTATTCATCGGCCACTTTTATCATTTTATTATAAATGTCTTCATCGCAAATTCCCCAAGCATTTTCAAAAGTCACTTCGGAATCATCGATATTATGACGCGTAGTTTTCACTTCATTTCCTAAAATGCTTCCTCTTCCTCGATCGTAAATATCAAAACCATTTCCACCATAAAAGGCGTTCATATTGTCAAAATAGCCATCGCCACCATAAAAGAAATTACATTGATAATTTTTGTCTTTAAACACATTTGAAACGGTGTATAAATTAGAATTATTTGGTCGTTTTACGATACTTTGACCTGGAGTTGGTGGAATTGATAAGGTTACCGCTTCCATTCCTCGAACAGTTCTGTTTCCGGTAGCATACAAGTTTTTAAAAAACAAACTTTGATTGGAAATACTGTCTAAAAAAGGCGTTATTTTGTATTCATTTCCAAATTCAGTCATAAAACTAGCACTCAAACTTTCGATCAAAATAAAAACAACATTAGGTTTTAAATTACTATCTAAACTATCCGAAATCTTGCGTTTGATGGAATAATCGTTGTTGATAAATTGTTCATTATCTTCTTTTAAATTTGTTCGAACTAATTTAAAAGCTTCTTCATCTGAAATGGAAGAATAAAAGGTTTTATAATCTAATTTATTATTTCTGAATTCGGCAAAAAAGGAATAAATACCAGCTTTAGATATTTCATTATTGTACCGATTTTCAGACCATTCTGCATTTGAATTTGAGATAAAAAAAACGTAAAACAACATTAAAAATAACGAAATTACAAAAGGAATAATTCGATTTTTAAAAGGCGTTTTTGTACTAAAAGTTTTAGCAAAAAAGTCGTTTTTATAGAAATAATAAAAAATTATTCCCGTAATGAAAAGCATTGACGGAATTAAAATATATAAAGGATACGATTCGTTAATATTCTGAATTACTTCGAAGGTATATATCAAATAATCGACGGCTACGAAATTGAATCGGCATTTGAATTCTTCCCAAAATGTGATTTCGGCGAAAAAAGTAAATACAAAAATTAACAAAGTGATACTAAATCCGAAGAAAATAGCGATTTTATCTAAAAGACTTCCAACAAATCTTTGCGGAATTAGTAAAAGATATAAAGTGCTGATTACAAATAGAAATGATAAAACGCCGATATCAAAAAGTAATCCGGTAGCTAAAATCTTCAATAAACTAACTACAGAGAGGTCTAAATCGTTTAATTGCCAAACTAAAAAAACGATTCTTAATAGCAATGAAAACAAAAGAAACCAACCTGAAAATCCGAGTAAAAGAGCATATCGATTAGAAAAAATGGCACCAACTTTCATATAATAAATTTTATACAAAGTTGAAGTTATACCGATAAAATTCGCTTAAGGTTAACTTAATTGCAACTTAATTTTTACTTAAGTTATAACAAGCCATTGTATTTTCGGGTGAACCATTCGATTGCTAAAGAAGCGATTAAAAGTAGTAATAACCAAGTCCAATCAATAAGTGGCGATTTCTTAATTGTTGTTTTTTGAATTGGAATATAATTTTCATTTTCAACTAACGATTTAATTAACTGCTCCATTTGATTTGGATAAAAGACCGCACTATTTGTATTGCTTGCCAATTGTTCTAATCGGGTTTTATCTGGGTTTACGAATTGCTTTTCGATATCAAAATCTAAGACTTCAAAAACTCCAGAAAAACTTGAATTGGATTGTTTTTCGGTAATTTTGAAGGAATAATTTCCTGGTTCTAAACCATCTAAGTTTACTTTATAGTTATTCGTAGCTTTTAATAAATCATATTTTTTAGACGCTTTCGTTTTGGTATTGACTACTTGGATGGTTAATTGTGCTTTTTCGTCAAATTCATAGTTTTTATTGAAGAATTCGGCTGAAATTTCAATGTTTTCGCCAGAATTATAAAAACTCTCATACGTTACATTCAAGTTCTTTTTTGAAGCATTCGTCATTAAAAACTGAATAATTTTATCGGTAAACAAATCGAATTCATCAAATGATTTTTTATTGATGTTGGTTTCCAAACGCCATTTCCAAATGTTTTCTCCTACTAAATAAGCGTTTCTTATACTTCCATTTTCTGCGAAAGTTAAGATAGGATTTTGCAATTCCACATTTCGGATTCTTGCCGAAAGTAAAGTTGAAACATTATTGTTTGATATTATAGTCCCAAATTTATGTTGCAAGGGCGGAAAGTTTTCAAAGCCAATATTTGGTTGTGCAAAAAGATTAAAACCAGCATCAAATGTAGCCAAATAATCTTCATTTTGTGACGACATTTTAAACGTTAAATCCGATTGTATTTGGTTTACGAAATTAAAATCGGTAGTCGTTCCGGTAATGATAAACGTATTTAATTGCGTAACTTTATTTTGATCAATTATTGTTTTAAAAGTAGCATCCGGTTGATATAAAATTAAAACATTATAATTTTCTAATGCTTTGATTTCATTTGGTTTAAGAATAGTTACTTTACGTTGCTGATTAACTTCAATACTTCTTTTCAATGCACTTAAATCTGGATGATTTATGGTTGAAATTAAAGCGATTTCACTTCTTTGATCAATCACTTCAACGGCAAAATTCTTACTATTATTAAATGTATTTTTTTCTTTTACTTCAGATGAAATTACGGCTTTGTATTTGGCAATTCCTACTTTATCTGCATTCAATAAAACTGAAATGGATTGTGCTTTTTTATCTTTTGAAAAGGTAATATTTTGCTTGTGAATCGTTTGATTTCCATTTTGAATAGCAAAAGTTGTCGAAATTGTTTGATTTCCGTTGTATTGTAAAAACACTTCCACCGGAAATTTATTCTTTAGAAAAGCGTATTTATTTACGTTAATCTGATTAATTTTCAAATCGAAAACTGTGGTAGTATCGCCTAAAACCACTGGAAAAACGCTCGTGTTTTCTTGGAAACTAAACAAATAATCATTTCCCATAGTCTGATTTCCATCGGTAAATAATACAACTGGATAATTAGCATTACGGAATAACTGTTTTAGATTTTTTGCAACACCATCAATGTGCGATTGTGTTCCTTTGAAATCTAATTGTTCTAAAGATTTGAAATCTTCATCAAACGAAAACAACTGGACATCATATTTTTCTGTGATGTCTTTATTGTTGGCAATTTTCTGATATAATTCACTTGCTTCTTTTGTAGCTTTTAATTCGGCAATAGATTTCGAATTATCAACGACAATTGGCAACGGAGTTTTCTTAATTTCGGTAATTTTTCGACTAATAATTGGATTAATTAGTAAAACGAAAATCGATAATAAACTTAAAAAACGTAAAAAAGCCAAAAACCAATACACTTTTGATTGGTTTTTGACTTTATAAATATATTGATAAAAGGACAAGCCGACAGCAATTATTACTGATAAGATAAGTAGGAGAATTGTATTGGTTGTCATTTTTATTTTAGTATTCAGTGTTCAGTTAATAGTGTTCAGTTTAGCAAACAGTAAATAACTGCCAACTAAAAACTCAACACTGCCAACTATTTTATGTTAGCATTCCACCATCAACATTAATTACTTGGCCTGTTACGTATGCGCTCATTTCTGAAGCTAAAAATACGCAAACATTCGCTACATCTTCAGGAGTTCCACCTCTTTTTAAAGGAATAGCTTCTCTCCAACCTTTTACTACATCTTCGTTTAATTTTGCAGTCATTTCTGTTTCAATAAATCCAGGAGCAATTGCGTTGCAACGAATGTTTCTTGAACCTAATTCTAACGCAATTGATTTTGTGAAACCTATCATACCGGCTTTAGAAGCGGCATAATTTGCTTGACCTGCGTTTCCTTTTACACCGACAACGCTACTCATATTTATGATTGAACCTTTACGGTTTTTCAACATAATTTTTTGTACTGCTTTTGTCATATTGAAAACAGACTTCAAGTTGATTTCGATTACTTTATCAAAATCTTCTTCAGACATTCTCATTAATAGGTTGTCTTTTATGATTCCAGCATTGTTGATTAAAACATCAACTGTACCGAATTCAGCCAAAACATTTTCTACTAATTTCTGAGCTTCAGTAAAATCAGCAGCATTCGATTTATATCCTTTTGCTTTAATTCCTAAAGCGTTTAATTCATTTTCTAAAGCCATTGCCGATTCTACAGATGAACTGTAAGTAAAAGCAACATTTGCTCCTTGTTCAGCAAAAACTTTTGCAATTCCACTACCAATTCCACGACTAGCTCCAGTGATAATTGCAACTTTTCCTTCTAATAATTTCATATTATGTCTAGTTTTTAAATAAGTGTAACAAATATAATACTTTAGTTTGTTAAAAAAATAAAGCCTCACAAATTGTAAGGCTTTATTTTAACTATTTGGTGTAAAATTATCCTAAAACTTCTTTTACTTTTTTACCAATTTCTGCTGGAGAATCTACAACGTGAATTCCACATTCTCTCATAATTCTCTTTTTAGCTTCTGCTGTATCATCAGCTCCACCTACAATTGCACCTGCGTGACCCATTGTTCTTCCTTTTGGAGCAGTTTCACCTGCAATGAATCCAACAACTGGTTTGCGGTTTCCATCAGCTTTTACCCATTTAGCAGCATCAGCTTCTAATTGACCACCGATTTCACCAATCATAATGATGATTTCAGTTTCTGGATCGTTCATTAACAATTCAACTGCTTCTTTTGTAGTAGTTCCAATAATTGGATCACCACCAATTCCGATCGCTGTTGTAATTCCTAAACCTTGTTTCACAACTTGGTCAGCTGCTTCATAAGTTAATGTTCCTGATTTAGAAACAATTCCTACTGTACCTTTTTTGAAAACGAAACCTGGCATAATACCAACTTTAGCTTCACCTGGAGTAATAACTCCTGGACAGTTAGGACCAACTAATCTACAGTCTCTATTTTTGATGTATTCGTTTGCTTTAATCATATCTGCAACAGGAATACCTTCCGTGATACAAATAATTACTTTAATTCCAGCTTCAGCAGCTTCCATAATTGCATCTGCAGCAAATGCTGGCGGTACAAAAATAATTGAAGTGTCTGCTCCTGCTTCTTTTACTGCTTGTGCAACAGTATTAAAAACGGGTCTTTCTAAATGAGTTGTTCCACCTTTTCCTGGCGTAACACCACCTACAACATTCGTTCCGTACTCAATCATTTGTGAAGCGTGGAAAGTTCCTTCGCTACCTGTAAAACCTTGTACAATTATTTTTGAATCTTTATTAACTAAAACGCTCATGATATATGAATTAGATTGTGTTTAAATTTTATGCAAAAGTAAGTTTTTTACGAACTATTGTCACTATGTTTTTTTAATATTTTTAATTAGGTTTGCTAATTAAGTATCCATTTGTAATTTTTTCTTCTTTAAATGTCCAAATAGAAACAGCTTTTGTAATTAACATTAGCTCTTTAGGATTTTCTATTGTAGCTACTTTGTGATTATATTTTACAACTATTTGATTTTTTTCCTCAATTAGTTCTAAAATTTCAAAATAAGAAATTTCGTAATTTGTATTTATTTCGTCGCTTAAATTTAAAATAAAACTTTTATCTGAAATAGAATTTCCAAAAGAACTATCCCATTCTAATTCAAAATCTTGATGGAATAAGTTGTTTAGAAACTCCTTACTTCTCATTCCGTCTTCTTTGAATAAAAACTCTATATTTTCTTTATTTGTCATATTGTTTTAATTTTTCCATAATTTCAGGAATTCGCTTCACATTAGCCAATTGTTTTAATTTCTCACGAGATTCTTCAATTGGAGTTCCAAAATATGTTTTTCCGCCTTCAACCGATTTGGTTACGCCAGTTTGTCCCATAATTACAGCTTTTGTTCCAATTGTGATGCCACTTGTAGTTCCCACTTGACCCCAAAGTGTTACTTCATCTTCAATGATTACGCAGCCTGCAATTCCTGTTTGAGAAGCAATAAGGCATTTTTTTCCAATTATAGTATCGTGTCCGACATGTACTTGATTGTCAATTTTTGTTCCAGCTCCAATGGTTGTGTCACCAGTAACTCCTTTATCTATAGTGCAAAGCGCACCAATCCCAACATTATCTTCAATCACAACTCTTCCACCCGAAATTAGTTGATCATAACCTTCTGGTCGTTTTTTGTAATAAAAAGCATCACCACCTAAAATAGTTCCAGCGTGAATCATCACATTATCACCAATTATGGTATTGTCGTAAATTGTAACATTCGGATGAATTAGGCAGTTTTTTCCAATTTGAACATTATGTCCGATGAAACAATTTGGTTGAATTATTGTTCCTTCTCCGATTTTAGCCGATTCAGAAATAGCTGAATTTGCCGCTTGAAAAGGTCTGAAATGATTAGTTAGTTTATTAAAATCTCTAAAGGGATCATCTGAAATTAACAGCGCCTTTCCTTGCGGACATTCTACTTCTTTATTAATTAAAACAATAGTAGCGGCTGATTGCAAAGCTTTATCATAGTATTTTGGGTGGTCTACAAAAACTATATCTCCTGTTTCGACAACATGAATTTCGTTCATGCCTTCCACAGGAAAATTTTCATCTCCCACAAAATTACAATTGATAATTTGTGCTATTTCTTTAAGAGGATGCGTTTTATTGAATTTCATCAGTTATATATTCGTTAAAAGTAAAAAATAAGCCAAGTGTTCTAAAAATAATTAATTTACAGAGCGCCCAATGATTATTCCTTTACTCTTTCCATATAATTACCAGTAGCAGTATCAATTTTAATTTTATCGCCCTCATTAATAAACAAAGGAACGTTTACCGAAGCTCCAGTTTCAACCGTTGCTGGTTTTGTAGCATTTGTGGCGGTATTCCCTTTTACTCCTGGCTCCGCATAAGTTACTTCTAAAACGATAGAAGCGGGCATATCTACTGATAAAGGAGCATCTGTTTCAGCATTAATCTGAATCATAACGTTTGTTCCTTCTTTTAACAAACCTGGATTATCTAATACTTTTTTGTCTAAAGTAATTTGTTCAAAAGATTCATTGTTCATGAAATGAAATTGATCTCCTTCAGCATATAAGTACTGATAAGTGTGCGTTTCAACACGTACTTCTTCAATCTTGTGTCCGGCAGAAAATGTATTATCTAAAACTCTACCATTTGTTAAGGATCTCAATTTTGTTCTTACAAAAGCTGGGCCTTTTCCTGGTTTAACGTGAAGAAATTCAACAATTTTATAGATGTCGTTATTAAATTTAATGCATAATCCGTTTCTAATATCTGATGTACTTGCCATTTTATTTTTTTGTTTGAAGTTTGTTTATTTTCGAAGATTACATTGAGCTGGTATATCCTTTCATAATTCCACGAGAGGAATTTCGGATGAATTGAATGATATCATCGCGTTCAGGAGTTGCTTCCATTTCTGCTTCAATGATGCTTAAGGCTTGTGTTGTATTGTAATTTTTTTGGTAAAGAATTCTGTAAATATCTTGAATTTCTCTAATTTTATCGGTTGAAAAACCTCTTCTTCTTAATCCCACCGAATTAATTCCTACGTATGATAAAGGTTCTTTTGCTGCTTTTGAAAACGGAGGCACATCTTTACGTACTAAACTTCCGCCTGAAATCATAGCGTGTTCTCCAATGGAAATAAATTGATGTACAGCCGCTAAACCTCCTATAATGGCATAATCTCCAACGGTAACGTGACCTGCTAAAGCTACACCGTTGACAATGATGGCATTGTCACCAATATGACAATCGTGTGCAATATGTGCGGTTGCCATAATTAAACAGTTTTTACCGATTTTTGTTTGACCCGATGCTACTGTTCCTCGGTTAATAGTAACACATTCTCGAATAGTGGTATTGTCACCAATTACTGCTAACGAATCTTCGCCACCAAATTTTAAATCTTGCGGCACTGCGGAAATTACGGCACCTGGAAAAATATTACAATTTTTACCAATTCTCGCGCCTTCCATTATGGTAACGTTAGAACCAATCCAAGTTCCTTCACCAACTTCTACATTATTATGAATGGTTGTAAAAGGATCGATTACAACATTTCGTGCTATTTTTGCTCCGGGATGAACGTATGCTAATGGTTGATTCATAATTATTGTTTTTTAGCTATTTGTGCCATTAATTCTGCTTGTGCTACTAATTTTCCATTTGCATAGGCATTCGCCTGCATGTGGCAAATTCCACGTCTAATAGGAGTTATTAAATCGCATTTAAAAATTAATGTATCACCTGGTAAAACTTTTTGTTTGAATTTTACATTATCAATTTTCATAAAAAATGTAAGATAATTTTCAGGATCTGGAACAGTACTTAGTACCAAAATTCCTCCTGTTTGTGCCATAGCTTCGACGATAATAACGCCAGGCATAACAGGTGCTTCAGGAAAATGACCAATAAAAAAACTTTCGTTCATTGTAACATTTTTCAACCCAACTACGTGTGATTCAGACATTTCTAATATTCTATCAATGAATAAAAAAGGTGGTCTATGAGGTAACATAGACATTATTTGATGAATATCCATCAAAGGTTCTTTGTGTAGATCATACACGGGAACTTGATTTCTCTCTTCAATTTTAATTATTTTTTGAATTTTTTTAGCAAACTGAGTATTCACAAAATGACCTGGTTTATTAGCGATAATTTTCCCTTGAATTCTGGTACCAATCAAGGATAAGTCTCCTACAATATCAAGTAATTTGTGACGTGCTGCTTCGTTTGGATGATGTAAAGTAAGATTATCTAAAATTCCATTTTCTTTTACAGAAATAGTGTCTTTGTTAAATGCTTTTTTTAAATTATTCATTGTTTCTGAAGATATTTCTTTATCTACATAAACAATTGCATTATTTAAATCGCCTCCTTTGATTAATCCGTTATTTAATAAACTTTCTAATTCATGTAAAAAACTGAAAGTTCTACAATTTGCAATTTCATCTTTAAATTCAGCAATATTTTTCATTGTAGCATTTTGTGTACCTAAAACTTTTGTACCAAAATCAACCATAGCAGTCACGCAATAGTAATCACTAGGTATAACAGTAATTTCACTACCAGTTGCTTCATCTGCATATGTGATTACGTCTTTTACAACGTATATTTTTCGTTCGGCTTCTTGTTCTGTAATTCCGGCTTTTTCTATGGCTTCTACAAAATATTTCGAAGAACCGTCCATAATAGGTAATTCTGACGCATTTAACTCAATGATTACGTTGTCTAAATCGCATCCTACCACAGCCGCTAAAACGTGCTCAGGTGTCTGAATCATTACGCCTCTCTTTTCGAGATTTGTTCCACGTTGTGTATTAACTACATAATTTGCATCGGCTTCAATAATTGGATTTCCCTCTAAATCGACTCGAACAAATGTAAAACCGTTGTTGATAGGCGCAGGTTTAAAAGTGATAGTAACTTCTTTTCCTGTGTGTAGACCTACTCCAGATAATGAAATTTCACTGGCAATGGTTGTTTGTTTGACCATGATATTCTTCAGTTTATATATTATTGTTTTTTTTTATTTCCTCTAAATCTGAAACTATTTTTGGTAAATTTTTAAAATGAACGTACGATTTAGCGAATTCACCAAAATTAAAAGCTGGACTCCCTTGCACGACTTCATTATCACCTAAATTTTTTGCAATTCCTGATTGTGCCTGAATTTTTACATTATCTCCTATAATTAGATGTCCTGCAAAACCGACTTGGCCACCAATCATTCCATGTTTACCAATCTTTGTTGAACCTGCTATTCCTGTTTGCGCTGCAATTACAGTATTTTCTCCAATTTCAACATTATGCGCTACCTGAATGTGATTGTCTAGTTTAACACCATTTCTGATAAAAGTAGCACCCAAAGTAGCGCGATCAATTGTAGTACAAGAGCCAATTTCAACGTCATTTTCGATGATTACGTTCCCGATTTGAGGTATTTTTTTATAGGTTCCATCATCTTGCGGTGCAAAACCAAAACCATCTGATCCTACGATAGCTCCTGAATGAATAGTACAATTATTGCCAATTACAGTTTCAGAATAAATTCTAACACCCGCAAAGAAAACACAATTATCGCCAATTGTTACATTATCACCAATAAAACTATTCGGATAAATTTTTACGTTATTCCCAATTTTTACGTTTATACCAATGTAACTAAAACTTCCTAAATATAAATCGCTTCCATAAGTAACATTTTCAGAAATGACTGAAGGTTGCTCGATTCCTGATTTCATTAGTTTAACTTGATTGTAATATTCTAATAATTTTGAGAATGATTCGTAGGCATCATCAACCTTAATTAGTGTCGTTGTAATTACTTGTTCAGGTTCAAAAGTGTTACTAACAATAGTAACAGTTGCTTGCGTTGAATAAATGAAATTAACATATTTTTGATTGGCTAGAAAAGTAAGAGAACCTTCCGTCCCTTCTTCTATTTTAGATAATCGAAAAACTTCAGCATTAGGATTTCCTATCACCTCACCTTCTAAAATCCCTGCTATTTGCGCTGCTGTAAACTTCATTTTAGCTATAATTTTTATTCCGTTCTTTCTAAGAAATAGTAAATATAAAACGACTCAAAAGTATCAAATATACAAATTTGACTATTTCAATAAGGCAAAAATATAAAATTTAATTATCATGTTAAGATTCTAGCAACACTTTCGGAAAACAAATGTAATATTTAGTAACTTCTTTTGAGAGAGCTTTCAAATACATTTGATCGGAAACTTCCACCACGTCCTCAATAGTTTTATCTTTCTTAAGAATATAAATTGGTTCAATTCCTTTGTCGTACGCTTGATTTTTTAACTTTCCTTTAAAAACAAAGTAAGAGGCTTCTTTCTCTGAAATATCCGTCAAACTGATAAACTTATTTTTATAATTTAATAACCTGTCTTTGTTTGGTTTATCTTCAGTTATTTGAATCTTTAATAAATCCCGATTTAAAATCATTCTGCATAAATTTTGCAAGACATAATCTTCATTAAATTGCCAAGATTTGATAGCGCTCATTACATCATAATCATCTAAATAAGAAAATTTATCAACTATTTTTTTATCAAAATCTGATAAAGTAATTTTATTTTCCATAAAGAATTTAAGCGATTCACTGCATGGTAAAACGACTCCTTTATGTGTTAATTCTTTTGCTCTTTTTAGAATTTTAGTTAAAATTAATTCGGCAACTACACTGGTTTTGTGCAAATAAGTTTGCCAATACATCAATCTTCTGGCTACTAAAAACTTTTCTACTGAATAAATTCCCTTTTCTTCGATGACTAGAATATCGTTTTGAACATTCATCATTTGAATTAAGCGGTCACTATTTATATTTCCTTCTGCTACCCCACTATAAAAACTATCACGTTTAAGATAATCCATACGATCCATATCTAATTGACTTGAAATTAATTGCAGCATAAACTGTCGTGGATATTCTCCCTTAAAAACTTGAATTGCTAAAGTTAATTGACCATCAAACTCTATATTTAATTGCTGCATAAAAAGCAGTGATAATTCTTCATGATGCACTTCTTCTACAATACTATGTTCCATAGCATGACTGTAGGGACCGTGGCCTATATCATGGAGAAGAATTGCTATATAAAGTGCATTTTCTTCTTCATTTGAAATGAGAACATCTTTAAAGCGAAGTGTTTGTACTGCTTTTTGCATTATATGCATGCAGCCTAAAGCGTGATGAAAGCGTGTATGATGTGCTCCAGGATAAACCAAATATGACATACCCATTTGTGATATTCTTCGCAACCTTTGAAAATAAGGATGCTGTATTAAATCGTAAATCAAAGCATTTGGAATGGTAATAAAACCATAAATGGGATCGTTAATTATTTTAAGTTTATTTGTTTGATTCACTTTATGAATTTTTGAAGTACAAATGTAGGGAATTTTAATACAAGATATAAATAAAAAAGGTGTTAGATTTGACACTAACACCCTGATTTCATTTACTAAAAATACTTATTTAATTGCTTTTGCTTTCTCAGGTTGTCCTGTTATTTCGTAGGCCATTTTTAAAATATTTATTGTATTTGCATCCGTTGGATTTATTGAATAAGCTTTTTCAAATAGAGGCAATGTTTTTTGAAACATCTCTTTTCTTTTTAATGTTAACTCTTCATATTTCTTTTTATCATTTTTTTGTGAAGCTTCATTAATTCCATCTACTAATTTAGATTCATCAGCAAGTAATGCGTAGCCTTCGTTGAAATACAAAGTAAATTCACTTATTTTTAACTCTTCATCGTTTGGTGATAAGTTTCTAGCTTCTGCGTAAGTTTCCTTTGCTTTCGCTATTTCACCGTTTCCATTGTATAAAATTGCAAGAATTTTTAAAATATCTGGTTTGATTTTATTTACTCTTTCATCTCTTGGTTTTTCATAAAGACCTAAGCTAACAAATTTTGTTCTATCTTCTTTTGAAGCTATATCCTCTTCTTTGCCCGTTGCTAAATTAGTAGCAAGGTAATTAATGCCATTATTGAAGTAGTCACTTTTATAAAATTCTTCGTATAATTTTTGACCCATTTTAAAATCATTAGCTTGAACAGCTAAAATAGCAGCATTTTGCAATGATTTTCCTTCATTTTTTGGATCAAAGATATATAAATTATAAAAAGTTGCCGAACCTTCTTTAAACTTCGAAGCACCATTGAACGTCATAGCTAATTCTGATAATCCTTTTTTAAATTCAGCTTTTTCAGCAATCAATTCATCCGTATATATTTTTTTTCCTGATTTTTTTTCAAATTCTATAGTTTCATCAATGGTAGTTCCGTATTCTTTGATGAATTCAGGTTTATACAGGTTCATTTGATCTTGCATCGCAGCCTTAGTTCCTTTAGAAGCTAAAACTACTGTTGGATACATTGTTTTATAAAATTTCGCATAAACTTTATCAGATTCATCAGAAGCCAAATTTTGCAATGCATCGCTTGTCGCTTTATAAGTTTCTAAATCTTTTTCGGATATAGTTTCTTTAGCGTAAATTTTTTTTAATGTTTTTAGCTCTTCTTTTTGAGCAAAGGTGGCAACTGAAAGTAATAACGCTGCGCTTAAAATAAGTTTTTTCATATTTTTATTGTCTTGGGGTTAAACAAAAGCCCGAAAATAAATTCGGGCGCATTTACTTTAAATTATTCTTCGGTATCTTCTGGCGCATCAATAGCTGTGCCATTTTCAACTTCACCTTCTGATTCTTCTAGATCACCTTCTAATTCTTCAATAACTTCTTCATCTTCACGAAGTACTTTTGTTACAGCAGCGATAGAATCTGATCCTTTGATATTGATTAGACGAACTCCTTGAGTAGCTCTTCCCATAACGCGTAAATCAGAAACCATCATTCTGATAGTTAATCCAGATTTGTTAATGATCATTAAATCATCAGCATCGGTTACATTATTAATGGCAATTAAAGCACCCGTTTTTTCAGTAATATTAAGTGTTTTCACACCTTTACCACCTCTGTTTGTTATTCGGTAAACGTCTTCTCCATCTTCTTCAACTAATCGTGTGCGTTTTCCGTAGCCGTTTTCTGTAACTACCAAGATTTGAGATTCTGCAACCTGATCTTTATCAATTGAAATCATTCCAATAACTTCATCTTTGTCATCTGCTAAAGTAATTCCTCTAACTCCAGAAGCAGTTCTTCCCATCGGACGTGTTTTCTCTTCTTCAAAACGAACCATTTTACCAGATTTTACAGCTAATAAAACTTGACTATTTCCAGTTGTTAATTTTGCTTCGATTAATTCATCATCTTCCTTAATCGTAATTGCATTGATTCCATTTTGACGTGGACGTGAATATTGTTCTAAAGAAGTTTTCTTAACTTGACCTTGTTTAGTAGCCATAATCACATAATGACTATTGATATAATCTTGATCTTTTAAATCTTGCGTACAAATAAAAGCTTTAACTTTATCATCACTTTCAATGTTGATTAAGTTTTGAATAGCACGCCCTTTACTTGTTTTAGTTCCTTCTGGAATTTCGTAAACACGCATCCAATAACATTTACCTTTTTGCGTGAAATACATTAAATATTGGTGATTTGTAGCCACAAATAAATGCTCTAAGAAATCTTGATCTCTTGTTCCTGCACTTTTTTGTCCAACTCCTCCTCTATTTTGTGTTTTATATTCTGATAAAGAAGTACGTTTGATGTAACCTGCATGCGAAATTGTAATTACAACACTTTCATCGGCAATTAAATCTTCAATACTAACATCACCACCAGAGTATTCAATTTGAGAACGACGGTCATCACCATATTTCTCTCTCATATCTGCTAACTCGTCTTTAATTACTTGCATACGCATTTCTTCGCTTGCTAATAATTCTTTTAAGTAGTTGATTAGTTTCATTATTTCTTCATATTCTGCACGAAGTTTATCTTGTTCAAGACCGGTTAATTGTCTTAAACGCATTTCCACAATCGCACGAGCCTGAATTTCTGATAATTTGAAACGTTCAATTAATCCTGCTCTGGCTTGATCTCCATCTTTTGAAGCTCTAATAATTTTAATTACTTCATCAATATTATCAGAAGCAATAATCAAACCTTCTAAAATATGCGCTCTCTCTTCTGCTTTACGCAAATCATACTGAGCTCTACGAATTACAACTTCATGACGATGTTCTACAAAATAGTGAATTAAATCTTTCACATTCAACATTTGTGGACGACCTTTTACTAATGCAATATTATTTACACTAAATGAAGATTGTAATTGCGTGTACTTATATAAGGTATTTAAAACTACGTTTGGAACTGCATCACGTTTTAATTCGTATACAACTCGCATTCCATTTCTATCCGATTCATCACGGATATTTGAAATACCTTCTATTTTTTTATCGTTTACTAAGTCGGCAGTATGTTTAATCATATTTGCCTTATTCACTTGGTAAGGAATCTCAGTAACGATAATCGCTTCTCTTCCGTTTACTTCTTCAAAACCAACTTTAGCACGCATTACAACACGACCTCTTCCGGTTTTAAAAGCTTCTCTAACGCCTTCCATTCCGTAGATGATTCCACCAGTAGGAAAATCGGGTGCTTTGATATAATTGATTAATTCGTCAATTTCAATTTCAGGATTATCAATATAAGCTAAAGTACCATCAATAACTTCTCTTAAGTTATGAGGCGCCATATTTGTAGCCATACCTACAGCAATTCCAGACGCACCATTTATTAATAAGGTAGGGATTTTTGTTGGCATTACAGTTGGCTCCTGTAACGTATCATCAAAGTTCAATTGGAAGTCAACTGTTTCTTTGTCAATGTCTGCTAACATTTCTTCAGAGATCTTCTTCATTCTTGCTTCAGTATAACGCATTGCTGCTGGACTATCACCATCAACTGAACCAAAGTTACCTTGACCATCAACTAATAAATATCGCATGCTCCATTCTTGAGCCATACGCACCATTGCATCATATACTGAAGTATCACCATGTGGGTGATATTTACCTAAAACTTCTCCAACAATTCTAGCCGACTTTTTGTGGGCAGATCTTGAGTTAACTCCCAAATCATACATACCGTATAAAACTCTACGGTGTACAGGTTTTAAACCATCTCTAACATCAGGAAGTGCTCTTGACACAATAACAGACATCGAATAGTCGATGTAAGCTGATTTCATTTCATCCTCAATGTTGATAGGAATTAACTTTTCTCCTTCTGACATAAGTAATTATATTAAAATTATGATTATTTCTAAAACGCGACAATATACGGCTTTTTATAGGTTTGGCACAATTATTTAGCTACTAATTTGTAAATTTTATTAACAACTTTATTTACAAATTACTCGAAATTCACTGTCTTATTTTTTTGTTATTTCAATTATTTTTTGTCATTTAGCATATCAGTATAAATGAAGGGTATAGTTTTTGCACTTACCTTAATAAATTTTTACTTTTACTTATATTATATTAAATTATGGATGATAATTTTTCACCTAGAGTTAAAGATGTAATTACCTTTAGTAAAGAAGAAGCTTTACGACTAGGACACGACTTCATTGGCACGGAACATTTAATACTTGGAATACTTCGAGATGGAAATGGAAAGGCTATACATATTTTAAATAATTTAGCGGTTGACTTATCTCATTTAAGAAAAAAGGTAGAGATCTTAAGTCCAGCAAATCCTAATGGTATTCAAAATATTGAAAAGAAAAACTTACATCTAACAAGACAGGCAGAACGAGCTTTAAAAACAACCTTTTTAGAAGCCAAATTATTTAGTAATTCAGAAATTGGAACAGCTCACTTATTGCTTTGTATTTTACGAAACGATATTGACCCAACGACGAAATTGCTGAATAAAATTAAAATAGATTACGAAACCGTTAAAGAGCAATACACCGCCATGATGACAAACGAAGACGATTACATCGAAAACTTTCCAAAAGCTGAATCTTTCAATGAAGATTCCGGACAAGATGACAGTATGAAAGATGGTGGTGGATTTACGACGCCTCCTGCTGGAAATAAAACAAATAAAAAATCTAAAACTCCGGTGCTAGATAATTTTGGTCGTGACTTAACCGAAATGGCCGAAGAAGGAAAACTAGACCCTGTAGTAGGTAGAGAAAAAGAAATTGAGCGTGTTTCTCAAATCTTAAGCCGTAGAAAGAAAAACAACCCACTTTTAATTGGTGAACCAGGTGTGGGAAAATCTGCTATTGCAGAAGGTTTAGCACTTCGTATTATCCAAAAGAAAGTATCTCGAAATTTATTCAACAAACGGGTCGTTACGCTTGATTTAGCTAGTTTAGTGGCTGGCACAAAATACCGCGGTCAGTTCGAGGAACGCATGAAAGCCGTAATGAATGAATTGGAGAAAAATGATGACATTATTTTATTTATTGATGAAATCCATACAATTGTAGGCGCTGGTGGAGCTACAGGCTCGCTAGATGCTTCAAATATGTTTAAACCAGCTTTAGCCAGAGGAGAAATTCAATGTGTTGGAGCAACAACGTTAGATGAATACCGTCAGTATATTGAAAAAGATGGCGCTTTAGAACGACGTTTTCAAAAAGTAATTGTGGAACCAACATCTGTGGATGAGACGATTACAATTTTAAACAATATCAAATCGAAATACGAAGATCATCATAACGTAATTTATACGCCAGAAGCAATTGAAGCTTGCGTAAAACTTACTAATAGATACATGACAGACCGATTTCTTCCAGACAAAGCTATTGACGCTTTAGACGAGTCGGGTTCTCGCGTTCATATTATTAATATTGATGTGCCTAAGCAAATCTTAGAATTAGAAAAGAAATTAGAAGAAGTTCGCGAACTGAAAAATACGGTTGTTAAAAAACAGAAGTACGAAGAAGCGGCTAAACTTCGCGATGATGAAAAACAAATTGAAAAAGATTTAGCTATTGCGCAAGAGCAATGGGAAAAAGACGCAAAAGACAACAAAGTAACAGTTACAGAAGATAATGTTGCTGATGTCGTTTCAATGATGACTGGAATTCCAGTAAATCGTATTGCACAAACTGAAAGTAATAAGTTAGCTAAACTACCCGAACTTATTAAAGGTAAGGTTATTGGACAAGATGAAGCAGTAATGAAAATTGCAAAATCCATCCAAAGAAATCGTGCAGGATTAAAAGATCCAAACAAGCCTATTGGTTCGTTTATTTTCTTAGGTCAAACTGGTGTTGGTAAAACTCAATTAGCTAAAGTTCTTGCAAAAGAATTATTTGATTCTGAAGATGCTTTAGTCCGAATCGACATGAGTGAATACATGGAGAAATTTGCAATATCTAGATTAGTTGGAGCACCTCCAGGATACGTTGGATACGAAGAAGGTGGGCAATTAACAGAAAAAGTAAGAAGAAAACCATATTGTGTAGTTCTTTTAGATGAGATTGAAAAAGCACATCCAGATGTTTTCAACATGATGCTTCAAGTACTAGATGACGGACATTTAACGGACAGCTTAGGTCGAAAAATTGATTTTAGAAATACTATTATCATTATGACTTCAAACGTTGGTGCACGTCAATTAAAAGATTTTGGACAAGGAGTTGGTTTTGGAACTGCTTCTAAGAATGCACAAACTGATGAAAATTCGAAAGGAATTATCGAAAACGCTTTGAAAAAAGCATTTGCACCTGAATTTTTAAATCGAATTGACGATGTAATTGTCTTCAATGCACTTGAAAAAGAGGATATTAACAAAATTATAGATATTGAATTAGACAAATTATACCTTCGTGTGAAGGAAATTGGTTATACATTAAAACTTTCTGATAAGGCTAAGGATTATATCGCTGACAAAGGATTCGACAAGCAATTTGGTGCAAGACCATTAAAAAGAGCAATTCAAAAATATGTTGAAGATGCTTTGGCAGAAGAAATTATAACTTCCAAAATTCATGAAGGTGATCAAATTTTTATGGATTTAGATGAAAACAATTTAGAACTCACAATTGAGATTAAAAAACTTGAAGAACCAAGCGCTTAATTTGTTAGTATAAAACAATAATACTTTAGAGTATTTACTTAAAAGCTCGTTAAATTAAAAACTCAATCTATAAATTATAGATTGAGTTTTTTTCTAATAATAATTCTCAAACTCAAATAAATAAAATACTTTTCAAATTTAAACTTATCGCTGTTATTAATAAAAGCCTAAATTAATTTAAACTATAAAAAAATCACTCGCAAATTTTATATTGCAAGTGATTAATTGGTATTAATTAAAAATTTATTGTTTAATGAATTTCTTTGTAGTAATTCCATCGTTAGATTCGATAGTCACAAAATAAACACCAGCGTTTAAGTCTGAAACATTTATTTGATTTTTTGCACCTTTTTGACTTTTAACAAATCTACCATTAACATCGCTAATACTAATTTTTTCTATATCAAACGAATTATTTGTGTCAATTGATAAAACAGAATTTACTGGATTTGGATAAACTTTAATTGCATCATTTAAGAATGATTGAGTAGATAAAACTTGTGAAACTGTAAAATTATCTATAATTAAAGCGTGTGTACCAGCACTTGCAGGCGAAATGTTTTTGAAACCTATGAAATAAACACCAGTTGTTGCTGGCACAAAAGTATAGGTTTGTAATGTGAAAGGTGCTGCTGTAATTCCTGTTTGCGTATTAATTATATTAGTTTGAGATGCAACTGTTTGTGCAGTTCCATAAGTAACCTGCAATGCTCCCGAGGTAGTTACTCCTGCAGCTCTAAAATTGCTTAAGTAAAATGATACTGTAACTGTTTCTCCAGCGGTAAGATTTAAACCTCGTGAAAACATAAAATTATTTGCTGCAGCTGTTGTCGGAGTTACAGAAGCAACAGAACTTACGCCATCCTGAACTAAAGGTCCAGCACCATATTTTCCAATTGCCCAATCACCAGCAACTAAAGTTGCACTCGGATTAGCCCATCCAATAAAATTAAGATTTTCTTGTTCAAAACTTGTGGTATAAGATGGAGTTGAAGCAGCGAATGATGTTGCGAACGAACTTTTTCTCCAATCACTATAAACGCCAGATCCGCAATTTTTTCTAACATAAAAATCATATACCGAGCTCTCTAAAAGTCCCGAAATTACTAAAACATTTGAAGTAGCTGAAACAGTTGTACCAGTACCTTGAACGTAATTGTAAGGACCATATTCTACATCAAAAGAAGAGCCTCCATCTGGAGCAATCCACGATACTGTAGCTGAATTTAAAGTACTTAAACTTTGTTTGTAAGTTGGCGCTACCGGCATTGAACAAGCTGAAGGTTTACCTAATTTAATTATAGGTCGAAAAGCAGAAGACGCTATAGTTGTCGGCGGAGTTGTAGTCCCTGGTGCTGACATTGCACTTTTTAATCCTGCTGCTAACAAATTATTACAAAAAGCAATATTTCCAGTTGTTGCTACTGGGTTTGTTAAATTCTGATAATCAAAACCTACGTATAACCCGCCTCCAGAATAAGTAAAATTAGAACCACCAGAAAAGGGAACAAAAAATGGTCCGGCAACGTTAGGAATCGTTGCAGTAGAATTACTTACTGTTGTCATACCTGTTAAAGCTGTTGCCCAAGTAGTAGATTTGTTGTTAGCAACATCAGCTGTGTTTTCTAGATAAACCACCATATTTCCAGTTGTTGGAATATTTTGAGCTACGCTATAAAAAAAAGATAATGCATTAATCTGATCACCTGTTGTAAAACCCGCGTCTGACATCTCTGTCGCCGTTACTAAAAACACAGCTCTTGTCACTGCTTGTGAACCTTGAGGAGCTCTACCTAATCCCGAAGTTGATGCTCCTACTAATACATCAAAATAATCAGACTGAGCTGATGTATTTAGCGTAAATAAGAGTAAAAAAGCAATAATAGACTGCTTTAAAAAAGTAATTTTTTTCATATTTATAAGTTTTATAATTTTAACTAAAATTAAGTCAAATAAACATACAAAAAACAACTAATTTATGCTTTGTCAAAAATTACATTATCCATAAAATTTGCTTAATTTTTGGTGTATTATTAAATAAATAGCATATTAAAAGCATTATTATTAAATTAATATTTAAAAAAAAATATAAATTGTAACTGGAAAAATATAAAATTTTACTTATTTAACTTCGCAAATAAAAAATAATCCGCTATGACGAGCGCTGCCATTGCCTCAACAATCGGAACTGCTCTTGGAACCACACAAGGATCATGACGCCCTTTTCCTTGTTGTTCAATTATCGCTCCTGTAGTGGTTAAAATTTCTTGCTTTTGTATTAGTGTGGCCACTGGTTTAAAAGCAACTCGGAAATAAATATCCATTCCATTAGAAATTCCACCTTGGATTCCGCCAGAAAGATTAGATTTTGTAGTACCATCAGCATTGTACAAATCGTTATGTTCACTTCCTTTCATCCGAGCGCCACAAAATCCGCTTCCAAATTCAAAACCTTTTACAGCATTTATAGAAAGCATTGCCTTTCCTAATTCTGCATGGAGTTTGTCAAAAACCGGCTCTCCTAAACCAATAGGTACATTTTGAATTACGCAAGTAATTGTTCCACCTACGGTGTCACCTTGTTTTTTTATTTCCTTAATATAATTTTCCATTTTTTTAGCTGTATCTAAATCAGGACATCTCACAGCATTCGTTTCTGTTAAAGAAAAATCTAAATCTTGATAAGGTTTGTCCACAAACAACTCACCTACTGAAGAAACAAACGCATTAATTTTAATTTCGGGAATTATTTGTTTTGCAATAGCTCCTGCTGCTACTCTACTTGCGGTTTCGCGCGCTGAACTTCTTCCGCCACCACGATAATCGCGAATACCATATTTTTTTTCGTAGACATAATCCGCATGGCTAGGACGGTAAGAGTCTTTTATATGCGAATAATCATCAGATTTTTGGTTGGTATTGGGAATTATAAATCCAATCGGAGTTCCGGTAGTCTTTCCTTCAAAAATTCCCGACAAAAATTGAACTTCATCTGCTTCTTTTCTCTGGGTTACTATACTTGATTGTCCCGGTTTTCGCCTTTGCATTTCAGTCTGAATTGTATCAAAATCAAGGGCAATTCCTGCTGGGCAACCGTCGATAATTCCACCTAATGCTTCACCGTGCGATTCACCAAAAGTTGTCAGTTTGAATAATTTTCCAAAGGTATTTCCAGCCATAATTTAATTAATTGCATTTATAGCAAAGTTACTATATTTCAATAAGTATTTTGTTTTTACTAGTAAATTTATAACAATATTAGCTTAGAATTTATAATTTAACTATTCTAAAATAACGTTTATGAAAAAAATATCTTATCTCTTTTTATTTTGTGAAGCTCCGGTATTGTTTGCTTGTTCAGAATATGACGATGATAAAGCGTCTTCAACTACCTTTGAAATGCCTCTAACAACTAGAAACTTTTGGACTTATACTATTGAAAATGAGGAAGAAATTTCTACAGATTCCTTATTTATTTCCAACGATACAATTATAGCTTCTACGACGTTTAAAAAATTTAAAACTAAAAATGATTTTGCAATAGGATTCTTCTCTTCGGCCGTAAGAGATAATGGTGTTCGCTAAGAAAATGGTAAATTATACTTGTCAGGTGATTTGTCTTTAAATGCTGCGGCTGCTTTACCATTAAACTTTGATTTACATTTGTCGATGGAATTGGTGTAGTTTATAGTAACACCGTAACTTCTTGTAATTTAAATAGTATAGCAGCCGCAGAATTACAAATTCGAGCTTCTTCCACTCAAACGTAAGAAGAGTTTATAGAAACCCATCTAATAAATTAAAAAAATGCCGCTCCATTTGTTAATTTTTTCCTTATATTTGCTAAAATAAATAAATATGAAAAAAGTAATTTTATCTGCTTTTATGCTACTAGGTTTGGCATTTAGCGCGCAAGCACAGGATATTTCAAAAAACGCATTGGGTTTACGTTTAGGTGACAATGATGGTTTTGGAGGAGAATTATCTTACCAAAGAGGTTTGGGTGATAATAATCGTTTGGAATTAGATTTAGGTTGGAGAAACAGCAAACATGTTGATGCATTCAAATTAACTGGATTATACCAATGGGTTTGGAATATTGAAGGTGGTTTCAACTGGTATGCTGGTGTTGGAGGTGGAATTGGTTCGTGGAGTGTTGATAAAGAATATGGTGACGGAAGCGGAACTATTCTATTCGTAGCAGGTGATTTAGGTATTGAATACAACTTCAAAGAAGCACCAATTCAATTATCATTAGACATTCGTCCTGAACTTTATTTTAATTCAGATGATTATAGAGAAGATAATTTCGGTCCAGATATCGCTTTAGGTATCCGTTACAGATTTTAAATAAATAAAATTAAAAATGGCTCTTTATCAAGAGCCATTTTTTTTTTAAAGAATTTTAATTTCTTTTGCTTTTGGAATTATGCTGATAGAATAAGGTGAGGTCAATGCCATCGTAACACTTTCGCCTTTACCCGGACTTTTCTCTAATTTCTTAACTAAAAGCAGCTCGTTTTGCCACTCTACGGAAGCAATATCGATACTATAACCTCCTGATGATTTTTGCCCTTGGTTTAACACAATTACGTCATTTTCTTTAAAATCGATGGTTACCAATGAATTAAATTCAGATGAATCAATTTTTAAATTATCTATTAACTTAATAAAATCTTCATTATTTGTAATATGTAAATAACCAGAATATTCTGTGCCGCCATTAGCACTTTTATACAGGGTATGAAATGTCGTTTTCATAACGAGTGGTTTAGGGGTTGAGCATGCAACCAGTAATAAAATAAAAAAAGGTACTATTTTAGTCATTTTTTGAATCAATAGCTTGTTTATAAACTTGCTCGTACATAGGAACAATTTCTTGAATATCAAACATTTTAGCTGTGGCCAAAGCATTGCTTTTAAATTGTTTCAGGAGTTCTTTATCTAGTAATAATGTTATTGCGTCTTTACTCATTTTAGCGACATCGCCCACATTACTGAGGTATCCTGAAAAACCATCTTTATTCACTTCTGGCAATCCGCCGGAATTACTAGAAATCACGGGCACACCGCAAGCCATAGCCTCTAGAGCTGCTAAACCAAAACTTTCGGTTTCAGATGGCAATAAAAACAAATCAGAAAAACACAAAATCTTGTCAATTTCATTACTATTCCCAAAGAAAATTACTTTATTTTGAATACCTAATTCTTCGCACATTCGTTCTGCAATTTCTTTTTCTGGACCTTCACCTACCATCATTAATTTTGAGGGCACTTCTTTTTGAATTTCAAAGAAAATTTTCACAATATCATCAATGCGCTTTACCTTCCTAAAATTAGAAATATGGGTAATTATCATTTCATCTTCTAAGGCCATTAGTGACCGATGACATGGAATATTTTTAATCGCTTTTTCTTTATTTAATTCAATAAAATTTGGAATAACAACGATTTCGTTTTTGATGTCAAATAGCCTGTAAGTATCAGCACGCAAACTTTCAGAAACGCTTGTTACGACATCTGATTTGTTTATGCTAAAGTTAACCGCGGGCTTATAAAACGGGTGGTTTCCAACTAAAGTAATATCTGTTCCGTGTAAGGTAGTAACGATAGGAATTCGAATACCTTCATCGGCCAACATTTGTTTTGCCATATAGCCCGCATAAGCATGAGGAATAGCATAATGAACATGCAAAACATCAATTTTATACAACTTTACCATATCAACTAATTTGCTTGAAAGCGCTAATTCATAGGGTTGATAATGAAATAATGGATATTCAGGAACATGTACTTCATGATAATGTACATTTGGATTCAACAATGCCAAACGCACTGGTTGACTGTAGGTTATGAAATGAATTTGGTGACCTCTTTTGGCTAATTCTAAACCTAATTCAGTAGCAACAACGCCACTTCCGCCAAATGTAGGATAACAAACTATAGCAATTTTCATTGATTCTTGATTTTTATTAAAATTACTATTTCTAAGGTGAGCTTTTATAAAACAAATGTTAAATTATTTTTTGAATTTAGATTCATAACTTAAAATCCAATCTGTAACCGTTACTTTTCGTACTAATTCGGCTATTAATTCAAAAGGAATATTTGCAGATTTTTTAAACCGAATACAACTTTTACCCATGTCTAGCTTTTCGTTGGAATGCTTTGCAAATTCTGTAACAAACCAAGTGTGCAAATTTGGATTTGCATAGAGTTCCATATTATAAAGATTAATACTATTTTTCTGATTTGCAAAAGACATAAAAGGCAAAGGTAATTCAGAATTGCAATGATAACCCTGCGGATATATTGAATGAGGAACAAAATAACCAACCATTCCATAACTCATTCCTTCTTCAAATCCTTCGGGAAGATTCTCAAGAATTATGGCTCTTAATTTATTTACACCTTCTTTTCTCTCTTCAGGAATTTCATTCATATATTGTTCAACTGTTGCTGCTGCCATAATTACTCAATTATACTTTCGTAGATAACTTTTTGAATATTTTCTCTAATATTTTCCTTCGATAATTTGTTTGAAGCATTTGAATCTGGAAAGGTTCGGTTTGATAGGAAAACATATACAATTTCTTTGTCGGGATCAGCCCAAGTCATACCTCCAGTGAAGCCCGTATGTCCAAAACTTGTCAATGAAACACAACCACATGTTGGTCCTTCAGTTCCTAATTGCGGTTTGTCGAATCCTACGCCTCGTCGATTTCCCTCTTTACAGAAATAACACGTATTAAATTTTTGAATTGTTTCTTCTTTAATATACTCTTTTCCACCATAACTCCCTTTTTGCAAATACATCTGCATTACTTTTGCTACATCTAAAGCGTTCGAAAATAAACCTGCGTGACCTGAAACTCCTCCTTGCATAGCGGCAGCCATATCGTGTACATAACCCTGAATAATTTGATGTCTGTAATAGGTATCATTCTCCGTTGGAATTATAACACTTTTATTAAACTGAAGTAGTGGATTATAGGTTAAAGTTTTGGCACCTAAAGCGTTATAAAAATTATTTTTAGCAAGAAAATCTAAAGACTTTCCGTTTTCTTTCTCTAAATATTCTTTGAACAATATGAACGGAAAATCACTGTATTTGTATTGTTTTTTTGGTAGTAAATCACTAGCTGCAATTATCTTTATAATCGTATCATTGTAATCAGTTCTTAAGTATAAATTATCAGCTACTTTCAATTTGAACTCTATCGACCCTCTATTTCGATAATATTTAATACTGGGTCTATTTATACTATCCAGCGTAGCTTTATAAAATGGAATCCATGGCTGAAAGCGAGCTTGATGCGTTAACATATCTAAAACAGTGGCATCTTGTTTATTAGATTCTTCAAAAACAGGTAACATGTTTTTTAGTTTGGTATCTAATTTTAAATTTCCTTTATCAAATTCGAGCATTACATTTGGTAATGTTCCAATGATTTTTGTTAATGATGCAATATCATATAAATCTGTGTTTTTTACTTTTGAAGCGTCTTTTTCATAAGTGTGATTTCCAAATGATTTTTGATAAATAACCTTCCCTTTTCTGGCTACCAAAATTTGCATACCAGGCGTAATCATTCTATCCACTGCATAATTAGCAATAGAATCAATTTTCTTTAAAACTTGGGAACTCATTCCTACATTTTCAGGTATTTCAAATCCTAAACGTTGAATTGCCAAGGTTTCAATTCCTTCGGCTACTTTAAAATATTCATTTATAGAAACAGGAAGTTTCCCTTTAGAGCCAATGGCTCCAAAGATAATTTGTGGTACAATTGTTTGCGCGATAGTATTGTTTTGATAACCCAAAATAATCGTTTCTACAGCTTCAAAATTTTTAATACCTAAAAGTGAATATGGTTTGGTAAAAAAAGTTAAAATAACTTCATTTTGTTTCGCAATTTGATTGATCCACAGTAATTCTCTAAAAGTTAAATCATGATTTTTCCAAGCGCCATCTGCTTTATGATAACCAACAATTACTTTTGTAAAACTTTGCAATTGAACCAGAACAGAATCTAAATTTTGAGACCTAATTTCAGTAATATTTGCATAATTTTTTAACTGGTTCAAAAATACATCCGAAGAATCGTTTCCTAATTTAACATATGCAATTTTTTCTTTGTCTAATTGTGCAATCGGAATCGATTTTTTTTCATTTTTTATTACGGTAATAGCATTTTCATATAATTTGTAATTTAGCGCATCATATGCAACCGCATTTAAATCTTCATATAAATTTTCTAGAGCAATTGGTTGATAATTCTGTAAATTTGCTTTGTATTTATAGGCCAATATTTTCTTTACAGAATATGCTAAACGGTCAGCTGTCAATCTGCCATCTTCTCTAGCTTCGTTAAATTTTTTAATAGCAGTAGGAACATTTTCGGAAAACAGCAACACATCATTTCCTGCCAAAAAAGCTTCTAAATCAATATCGCCAGGTTTTTTAAAATTACTTGCTCCTTTCATATTCAAAGCATCTGTAAAAATTAGACCCGTAAATTTTAATTCATTTTTTAAAATATTAGTAACTACATTATAGGAAATTGATGTGGGATAATTAGGACGTGGTTCAATACTTGGAACTTCTAAATGTGCAACCATTATACTGGCTAATCCATTTTTAATTAATTCTCGATAAGGATATAATTCAACGTCATCTAACCTTTTTTTATCAAATTTTACCAATGGCAAGGTATGATGCGAATCCGTAGCTGTATCGCCATGTCCAGGAAAATGTTTCGCAGTAGCAAAAACGCCTTCATTTTGCAATCCAATCATTAAAGCCGAAGCTCTTAAAGCAACAATTTCCTTAGTTTCACCAAAAGAACGGTTACCAATAATCGGATTTTTAGGATTTGTATTAATATCGACCACTGGCGCAAAATTGAAATGAATTCCCATTCTTTTTGACTGCTTCCCCATTTGATTTCCTGTTTTCTCAATCAATTTCATATCTTGAATTGCACCAAGTGTCATATTCCAAGGGTATCGATAAGTAGAGTCTAATCGCATACTTAATCCCCACTCAGCGTCAATGCCAACAAACAAGGGAACTTTAGCTTTTGCTTGGTATCGATTTGTTAACTTTGCTTGCCGAAGAGGTCCGCCTTGAAAAAAGATTAACCCTCCTATTTTATTTTCTTCTACCAATTTATCAATTGACTTATTGTGCGCTTCATCTTTATTAGAATAAGCAGCTACCATAAACAATTGTCCTACTTTTTCATCAAATGAAAGTTGATTATAAACGCTATCAACCCATACTTCTTTAGAAAGATTAGATTTTTTTTGTCCAAATGTAATAGCTGAAAAAAGAATAAAAATCAGTAAATATCGCATGAAATCAATGTTTTGTGAAATGAAAAAATCATCATTAAAATTGAATTAATGATGATTCTCAAATATAGTTTAAATATTCGTTTTAGAAAAATCTATTATGCCAACTTTCGCTAGCAGGAACTTCCCAAAAATCTTGCCATTCTCCTAAAGTATTCAGTAAATTATTGAAAACAATAGTGTTTTCAGAAACTGCCTTCTCTTTCACTAACTTCTTGAAATCTATTAATGGTTTGAAGGCAACATGCTCTCCAATTTTGAAAGTTACATTCATTTTATCTAACAAATCTACCTTATATTTTTGCTCTAAATTTTGAATAAACGCAACGGAGGCATCTATAGAGCAACCGGTCGCTGCTTGCACATCTTGATTTATGGCAATAATTATAAAACGATTGTATTTCGTTATAAATGAAGCTTCTAATTGCTGTCCATGTGCTGACCAAGTTTCTAAAAAAGAAGATAGATCCGTTTCAATATCTTGTATTTCTTCGTCTGAAAATTTTCTATTAGATTGATATATCCAAATTTTAGACTCTTCTGGTAATGTATCAAATGGTACGTACATTTTTACTTTTTTATAATATCTATTATTACATTGTAGGTAATAAATTTACCTAATTTAGCATCAAACAATTCCCATTCATAGAAAGATACATCAACATTGTCATTTGTTTTTAAAACTTTGTCTGTTAACAAAAAAGAATTTTCAAAGTTACTTAATAAAATAAAATGATGATTTTTACCTGATGTTTCTTTTACTGAAAAAGTGATAAACTGTTCAGATTTAATTTCGAAAACTTTGCCGCTTATTATTGCATATTCTTCCTCTACCATTTCTTCATTTTCATCAGCATTATTGTCAACCATGAATTTAAAAATAGTTGGGCATTTTAATCCCATTTTGGCACCAACATTATATCCTAGTTCTTCCATTTTGGCATCATTAGTGACCACATTCTTGCCATAATGTTTTTCAACATCTTTTTCAAACTTGTTCACAGCTTCAAGAATACATAAGCCTAAAGTTAACTCCATATTGTCTTTGGTTAATTCCCCTTTGGTAGCACATTCACAGGCTGCTTCCCCTAATTTTTCATCTAATTGTGATTTTGACAATTTTTGACCAAACGAAATTGAAAATGTCAATAAAAAAATACCTACAATAATTTTATTCATCTTATAAATCTTGTGCATTTGCAATTAATTCAGCTATATCCATCACTTTGACAGTATTTTCTTTTTCTTTATTTTTTATTCCATCCGTTAACATAGTGTTACAGAAAGGACAACCTGCAGCAATAATTTCTGGTTGTAGTTCTAAAGCATCTTCGGTACGTTCGATGTTGATCTCTTTATTTCCTGGTTCTGCATCTTTAAACATTTGAGCTCCGCCAGCTCCACAACATAATCCATTTGCACGAGAACGTTTCATTTCAACTAATTCTGCATCTAACTTTTGGATTAATTCTCTTGGTGCTTCATACACATTGTTTGCTCTTCCTAAATAGCAAGGATCGTGAAAAGTGATACGTTTTCCTTTAAATTGTCCGCCTTCGATTGCTAATTTACCTTCGTCAAACAACGCCTTGATAAACTGAGTATGATGCATGACTTCATATTTTCCACCTAATTCTGGATATTCATTTTTTATCGTATTGAAACAATGCGGACACGCGGTAACGATTCGTTTTACTTCATAAGCATTCATAACTTCAATGTTAGTCATTGCTTGCATCTGAAACAAAAATTCATTTCCTGCTCGTTTTGCAGGATCTCCAATGCAGCTTTCTTCTGTTCCCAGAACTGCGAATGAGACGTTAGCTCTATTTAATATTTTAACGAAAGCTTTTGTAATTTTCTTGGCTCTATCATCAAAACTTCCTGCGCATCCTACCCAAAACAAAACATCTGGCTGTTTTCCTTGCGCCATCATCTCGGCCATTGTAGGAACTACTAAATTTTCAGACATATTATATTATGTTAAATTATTTATTTTATGAATTATCCAAATCAGTTTGGCTGCTGCCCTTTGTTATAAATACTACTATTTATTTTCGTCATCAAATACTTGAATTGTCACTTCTTTATCTACTAAATCAGTAAATTTTCCCTTGTAACGCGTTGCTTTTACTAGATGATTATCTATCCAATGATAATTGCCTCCTCTTGGTTTTCCCATCAACATTCCGTGATATTTGAAACCGTGCTTTTTTAACCAGTCTTCCGTAACCTTTCTGTGCGCTTCCGTTCTTGATGTGAAGAAAAATATAATATGCCCTTCATCATACCATTTATTTAAAGTTTCTAAAGCATCCGGATAAATTGCAGCCGTAACCATTCGTTCCGGCTCTTCATTAGGAATATCATCGCAAATTGTTCCATCTATATCAATAAGATAATTTTTAATTCCTTCTGGTAAAATTGGACTTAATTGTTCTCCATTAACGGATATTGCTTGTAATTTACCATCAATTTCATCTTTCTTCATCTTCATTATGTTTTTTTCGTGCTATCACTAATCTTCGTTAGCCCAGTTTAATCGATCCATTTGGTTATACTGCCAAGGAGCTCCGTTATTTTCAATATTAGTCATCATATTATTTAATTCTTTTGGCGCAGCACTTTGTTCCATTACTAAATAACGACGCATATCTACAATAATTGAAAGTGGACTAATATTTATAGGACATTCTTCTACACAAGCGTTGCAAGAAGTACAAGCCCATAATTCTTCTGGTGTGATGTAATCATTTAACAAAGATTTTCCATCAGCAACAAAAATACCTTTATTAAGATCAATATTTTCACCGACTTCTTGCAGTCGATCTCTTGTATCCATCATAATTTTACGTGGAGACAATTTCTTCCCTGTAATATTTGCAGGACAAACCGAAGTACACCTACCACATTCGGTACAACTATAAGCATTTAACAACTGCACCCAATTTAAATCTTGCACATCTGAAGCACCAAATTTAGCCGGAACTTCATCTGAATTTGTTGGAGCTGCGAAAGGATCTGCCGTAGGATCCATCATCAATTTTACTTCATTTGTAACACTTTCTAAATTATCTAATTCTCCTTTAGGATTCAAATCAGCAAAATAAGTGTTCGGAAAAGCTAATAAAATATGTAAATGTTTAGAAAAATATAAATAGTTTAAGAAAATCATTACCATAAAAAAATGTCCCCACCAACCTATTCTTTCTAAAACGACTAACGTACCTTCAGATAAACTGCCGAATAATGCCGGACCTAAATATTGTGAAATACTGAAATTAAAAGAACCGATTCCTTCATAATGAGATTTACCCATAGTATGCAGCACCTCGTCTGTTCCATTCATTGTAAAAATACAAGCGACTAAAACAACTTCCATAATTAAAATTAAATTGGCATCTTTCGTTGGCCAACCTAACATTTCTTTCATTGTAAAGCGTGGTAATTTTAAAAGATTTCTTCTCGCCAAAAAAGCAATTGTTGCCACTAAAGCTAGGAATGATAAAATTTCAATTAAACTAATAATAAAAGTATAAAAACCTCCTAAACCATCTTTAAAAAAACGATGTGTTCCGAAAATTCCATCAATTATAATTTCAATTAATTCAATTTGCGTAATCACAAATGCAAAATAAAGTGCAAAATGCAAAATAGCAGGAATTGGTCGTTTAAACATTTTTTGCTGACCGAAAGCAACCAAAGTCATATTTTTTAATCGTTCAGAAGGTTTGTCACTTCGATTAACTCCACGTCCTAATTTAATATTGCGAATTAATTTCTTAACATTGAAAACAAAATAACCTACTCCTACGGTTAAAATCAATACGAACAAAATATTTTGTAGATAACTCATATCAGATAATTTTTACTTTTTAATTGTATCGTTTACAGGCGCCGAGTATGGCTTATTTTTCTTTCCAAAAAGAGAAACATTCACGTAACGCGTTGGATTTAAACGTAGATCTTGCAGTAACAATTCTAATTCTTTTGAAGTTTTAGTAAAGTTATTATACATTGTTTCATCTTTCATCAATTTTCCAACAGTTCCTTTACCTTTCTCAATATCAGCCATTAACTTATCTACATTTGCTAATGTTTTCTCTAAGTTTTTAACTGTTTGACCTAAATTTGCTTTTGCCAAAGAATCTGACATTTTTGCAAGATTACCAGATGTTTTATCGAAATTTGTAAGTGTAGAATTTAATTTTGATTTATTATCATCAATTAATTCATTAATGCTTTTTGAAGCCACACTAAATTCCGACAATGTTTTGTTTAACTCAGAAATACTTCCTTTTAGATTTTGTTTGGTATTGGTGTCTAATACATCGTTTACATTTGTAAAAAGCAAATCAGCATTATCCAATACTTGCTGTAATTTAGATTGAAGTGGCTCTAATTGTTGTGCCAAAGCATCTGTTAAGCCTAACTTACTTGAAGCTTGAAGATAATCTCCAGAGACCGTGTAATTTTTGTCTTCTAGATTTGGTTTAATAGCAATTTGTCTTCCGCCAACTAACCCAGAATCATAGATTTCCGCAATACTTGATTTAGAAATTGGAAAATCTGTAGTAATAGTTAATTCAACTAATAATTTTCCGTCAGTTTGAATGTTAATTGCATTTACTTTTCCGATAGTTAAACCGTTAAGCGTAACAGGTGCTGAAGGAGCTAAACCAGCAACATTTTCATAAATTACAAATAATTTATTACTGCTGTCAAACAGGTTTTTTCCTTTTAAAAAACTATATCCCCAAATAAATAAAAAGATGGATATAATGACTAATATGGCGGTCTTAATTTCTCTAGTTAGTTTCAAATCAAAAATTTTTAACAAAATTAAACTTTTATTTTATTTAATAGCATCTGAAATGCTTATTTTTAATCCGTCTTTATAAGCAACTATAAATGCAGAAGTATATCCTTTTTTCTTGGCTTGTTCTAAATTTTTCTTAGCGTCATCATACTTATTTTCAGCACCATAAAAATACTTATACAATTTATCTTGTTTCTCTATTGCAATCGAAGACAAACCATTAAAGTTTGAAGGTACAATATCTAGCTTTGTAGCACTTGCTGAAATTTGTACTTTGAAAATAATTTCGTTTTTTGTTTCACTGCTTTTTTCTACTTTTTCAGGAGCTGCTGCTTTTAAAATTTGTGCAGTTTTTTCAGGCGGCTGTTGAACTTCCTTTTCTTGTAGATTGTCATTTTTTGAAGGCACGAAGAATTCATCTTTATAATCTAAAATAGCACCAGCAATGGCTTGTGCCAAAACTTCTTGTCCTTGATCCGAATTTAAAAAAGCGCCTTCATCTTTGTTGGAGACAAATCCCATTTCTACTAAAACTCTTGGCATTGTTATTTGGCGTAAAACTAAAAATCCGGCTTGTTTAACTCCTCTATTTCTATAGTCGGTCTTTTTTGTAAAAAATTGTTGTACTCTACCAGCTAATTCAATGCTTTGATCTAAATGTTCCTCCTGTAAAATAGAAATTCCGATCACCGATTCAGGTGAATTTGGATCAAATCCATCATATTTAACTTTGTAATCTGCTTCTAAAGTAACCACTTCATTTTCCATTTTAGCTACTTCCAAATTGGATTGATTTCGCGTAATTCCCATTACATAAGTTTCATTTCCAGAAGCCGATTGATTTTGACTAGCATTACAATGCATCGAAACAAAAATACTTCCTTTTGACTTATTTGCAATATTTGCACGTTGTTGTAATTCAATAAAAACATCTGATTTTCGGGTATAAACGACGTCAACTTGTGCGTCTTTTTCCAATAACTCTCCAACTTTTAACATTATTTTTAAGGCTATATTTTTCTCAATATTTCCGTGATACACAGCGCCATAATCTTTTCCACCATGTCCCGCATCTAAAACAACTTTAAATTTGGTGGTTTGGCTGTACCCTATAAAAACATTTATCAAACATAGAATACTTAAAATATATCTTTTCATCATTTTTATTTGTTGTCAAAAGTTACAATAAAAGCCGATTTATAACCTTTTAATTTTGCTTCTTCTAAAAGTTTTTTACAAGAATCAAAATCTGATTCATCACCGTAATAATATTTGTAAAGCTTATTTTCCTTTTTAAAAGAAATGTTTTTTAAACCTTTAAAATTTGAAGGTTTGGTTTCAATTTTGCTACTTCCTGCCGCTATTTGTACTTTGTAAATTGTAGTAGAACTAACGGTTTTAGTATTTTGAGAAGTTGCTTTAGATTTTTTTTCTTCCGTATTTGCTGTGGATAATTCAGGTGCACTATCTTTATTCCCTGAGAAATAATTGTTTTTGTAAGAAGTAATTGCATCTGAAATCGATTTTGCCATTTCCTCTTTTCCACTTTCCGAGCTAATATAATTACCTTCTTCTTTATGCGAAACAAATCCCAATTCAATTAAAACACCTGGCATCACGGTTGCATCTAAAACCCAAATGGGCTGCTGCTTTACTCCTCTTGAATAGCGTTTATTATTTGTAATGAAGTTTTTTTCAATTTCCGAAGCTAATTCAATACTTTGTCCTAAAAACTCTTCTTGCAATATTCGCAGACCTAGAAGCGTTTCGGGATTATTTGGGTCAAAACCCTTATATTTTTCATTATAATTATCTTCTAAAAAAATTACACCATTCTCTTTTTTGGCAATATCTAAATTTGTGTCCGTTCGAGACATTCCCATGACAAAGGTTTCTGTTCCTTTAGCCGAAGTATTTTTAACTCCATTACAGTGCACAGAAATAAATAAATTTGCTTTTGCTTTATTTGCAATATTGGCGCGTTCTCGTAATTCAATAAAAACATCTGATTTTCGCGTGTATATTACTGTGATTTCCTTATTTTGTTCTAAGATTTTGCCTAACATTAAAACCACATCTAAAACAATATCTTTTTCCTGAATAGAACCACGCATTGTTCCTGGATCTTTTCCGCCGTGACCCGCATCTAAAACAACTTTAAACTTGGTTGAACTTTGACCAAAAGTAGCCAACGAAACAAACAAAAAAAGGATTAAAATTAATTTTTTGATATAAATTGGATAGCGCATAATATTATTAAGAGAGTTTATAAGTTATATTTATATTAAAACATTATTTTTGCAAAAAAATATATGTAAGTTTGACACTTCAAAAAGTACGCCAAATTTTTACAAAAATACTATTAAAAGCATTGTATACAAAGTTATTTCATATCGTTTTTTCAGTAATTTTTCTAACTTTAGGAACTGCAACAGTTTTTTCTCAAGAAATTACGTTCTCTGATTCCATTAAACTTGATTCAAAAGACTTGTTTACGGTTAAAGACTCTATCATTAAAGATTCCTCGAAAAAGCCAAAACCTTTTCTCGACGGTATCGTTAATATGAAAGCTAAAGGTTTTGAGAAAATGAACCAAAAAAAGAAGCAACTTACTTTACAAGATGAAGCGTCAATAAAATACACCGGTTTTGACATCAAAGCGGGAAAGATTGTTTATGACTTTGAAAAAAAACAAGTTTATGCCGGAAGATTAAAGGATTCTGCCGGAAATTTTATTCAAAGACCTGTTTTTACTCAAGGAACCAATGTGATTGAACCCGATTCGATTGTTTATAATACCGTAAGTGGAAAAGCATTAATTTGGAATTCGCGAACAAAACAAGGCGAAATGAATATCAAAGCAGAAATTTCAAAAAGAGAAAATGATTCTGTTGTTTTTATGAAATCGGCACGTTTAACCACTGCAAAAGATATTGATGACCCTGAATATTACTTTTATGTAACGAAAGTTAAATTTGTACCTAATAAAAAGGTAATCGTCGGGCCTACAAATCTTGTTATTGCAGATGTTCCAACACCTATTTTTCTACCTTTTGCATATTTTCCAATGAGTGAAACTAGTTCTTCTGGTTTTATTATTCCAACTCCGGGTCAGAATAACCGTCAAGGATATTTTTTACAAAACGGAGGTTATTATTTTGCACTTAGTGACTTTTATGATTTAGCAGTTTTAGGGGATTATTATACGAATGGTAGTTATGGTCTTCGGGCGGAAAGCAGCTATGCTAAAAGATATAAATTCACTGGAAGGTTTAATTTGAGATTAGAAAATAATATTCAAAGTGAAAAAGGATTCCCCGATTATGTCAAATCGAAACAATATAATATTCAATGGTCGCACAATCAAGATCCAAAAGCAGCCGCAAATTCGCGTTTTTCAGCATCGGTAAATTTAGGAAGTAGTCAATATTATAGACAATCTTTAAATCTGAATAATGTAGGTGCAAGTTTAAATAATAACTTAAGCTCTTCAGTTTCTTATTCGAAAACATTTCAAACTGTACCACAAGTGAATATGTCGCTGACGGCTACACACTCTCAAAACACAAATACAAAACAAATTGATATGACATTGCCTACTTTTCAGGCTAGTGTTGACCGAATTTATCCATTTGCTCCAAAAGACGGAATTAAGAAAGGATTAATTAAAAATATTAATTTACAATATAGCGTTAGAGCAGAAAACAGAATAAAAACCGCTGATTCTTTATTCTTTAAACCACAAATGTTTAGAGATGCAAAAGCAGGTTTTCAGCATAGTATTCCAGTTAACACCAATTTCAAAATTTTAAAGTATTTTAGCGTTAGCATGGGAGCGGCTTATAATGAAGTTTGGGCTTTTAATACAATCCAAAAAGAATTTAGCGCGCTTGAAAACAAAATTATTACTGAAGATCAGAATGGCTTCGAAGCTTTTAGAACATATAATTTTAATGCTGGAATTGGTACTACATTATATGGGATGTTTAATTTTGGTGAAAACAGTAAAATTCAAGCTATTCGTCACGTTATGCGTCCGAATATTTCTTTTGGATACACGCCAAGTTTTGAAAAATATTACGATACTTACGCGATTGATGCAACGGGTTTAACTACTGCGGAATATACAAAATTTGATGGCGGATTATTTGGAGCGCCAGGCAAATCATACGCTAATAATTTGGGTTTTTCATTAAGTAATACTTTTGAAGCAAAGGTAAAAGATAAAGAAAGTAAGAAAGATGAAACTAAAAAAGTGATGTTGTTAAACAACTTGAACTTAGCAACAAATTATAATTTAGCTGCTGATTCATTAGCTTGGTCACCTGTGCGAATTTCTGGTGGAACTCAACTTTTTAACCAAAAAATGGATATTAATTTCGCTACTACTTTAGATCCTTATGCTATTGATAATTCTGGAAAAAGAATTGAAAAATTTAATATCGATAATGGAGGAAGTTTATTCAGAATGACAAGTGCAAATATGACTTTAAATTACTCTTTTTCAAGTACAGATGGCGATAAGAAAAAAGATAAACAAAACCAACAAAATGGCGGAACTGGTGATGATTTATTTGGAACTAGTACCGATTTAAGTGATTCAAGACAAAGTCTTTTTAAGAAAGATGATGATGAAAATCTTGAAAAAACAACTTCAAATGAATGGTATGCTACAAAATTACCTTGGGATTTACGTTTAGCGTACTCGATAACTTACAATAATTCAAATCGCGAAAATGAAATTTCTTCTAATTCATTGATGGCTTCTGGAAATATTGAATTAGCACCAAGATGGAAAGTAGGATTCTCTTCAGGATATGATTTTAAGCAAAAAGGAATTACATTTACGCAATTGCGTTTTGAAAGAGATTTAGAAAGTTGGCGAATGAGTTTCAACTGGGTTCCAATTGGAACAAATACTTATTGGGGATTCTTCATCGGAATTTCTTCTTCAATTCTTAGTGATATCAAATACGACAAACGTCAAATACCCGATAGAGTTTTTTAAATAAAATTACAATGAAAAAAATAATCTTTACCGAAAAAGCACCCGCTCCTATCGGTCCTTATAATCAGGCAGTACTTATTAATGATGTTCTTTATACATCTGGACAAATTGCCTTAAATCCAACAACAATGGATTTGGTTGTAGAAAACATTGAGGTGGAAACGAAACAAGTTATGGAAAATATGAAAGCTGTTTTAGATGCAGCTGATATGACTTTCGACAATGTAATTAAAACAACAATTTTCATAATGAATATGGGCGATTTCGCTCGAATCAATTCCGTTTATGGCAGTTATTTTGATGATGCTACTGCGCCTGCACGAGAAACGGTTCAAGTAGCTTGCTTGCCAAGAAACGTAAATATTGAAATTTCAATGATTGCAATGAAATAAAACAAATAAAAAAGGTCAGATTTAAATCTGACCTTTTTTGTATTAAATTCCTGCTATTTCTTTTAGTTCCTTTACAAATCGTTCGGCTAAATTATCCGCCTCAGCTTGCGTTGGGCCTTCCGTATATATTCTAATAATTGGTTCGGTATTTGATTTTCTTAAATGCACCCACTCCGTCGGAAAATCAATTTTCACTCCATCAATTGTAGTTAAATTTTCTGATTTATATTTTTCAGTTAGAGTAGCTAAAACGTTATCAACATCGATTTGAGGTGTCAATTCAATTTTATTTTTACTCATATAATATTGCGGATAACTCGCTCTTATTTCGGCAACAGTTTTGTCTTGATTTGCCAAATAAGTTAAAAATAAAGCGACGCCAACCATACTATCTCTTCCATAGTGCGATTCTGGATAAATAATTCCACCATTTCCTTCACCACCAATAATAGCGTTGGTTTTCTTCATCAATTCCACCACATTTACTTCGCCCACAGCACTTGCTTGATAAGTTCCACCGTGCTTTTCAGTAATATCGCGTAACGCACGAGAAGAAGACATGTTTGAAACCGTATTTCCTGGTGTTTTGCTCAAAACATAATCAGCAATAGCAACCAAAGTATATTCTTCACCAAACATTTCACCGTCGTTAGAAATAAAAGCCAAGCGATCTACATCTGGATCAACTACTATTCCAAAATCGGCTTTTTCTTCCACAACTAATTTACAAATAGCTCCTAAATGTTCTTTTAAAGGCTCTGGATTGTGAGGGAAATCTCCCGTTGGTTCGCAATATAATTTCACGACTTCAACTCCCATTTGTTCTAATAAATTAGGAATAATAATTCCTCCCGAAGAATTCACGCCATCGACAACTACTTTATATTTCTTTGTTTTTACTAAATCAGCATCTACTAATTGTAAGGCTAAAACTTCATCAATGTGAATGTCCATATAAGCAGTGTTTTCAAAAATTTCTCCTAAATGATCAACCTCGGAAAAATCAAAAGCTTCTTTATCGGCAATTTCTAAAATTAATTCACCTTCATGTCCATTTAAGAATTCACCTTTCTCGTTCAATAATTTCAATGCATTCCATTGTTTGGGATTGTGTGATGCAGTTAAAATAATCCCACCATCTGCTTTTTCCATTGGAACAGCAATTTCAACTGTTGGCGTTGTCGATAAACCCAAATCTATTACATCAATTCCCAAGCCCACTAAAGTATTTATCACTAAGTTATGAATCATTGGACCAGAAATTCTAGCATCTCTTCCCACAACGACTTTTAATTTGCCACTCTTAATTCCTAAATTTTTTACTTTTAAAAATGTTCCATAAGCCGCTGCATATTTTACAGCATCAACTGGTGTTAAATTTTCACCAACGACACCACCAATAGTGCCGCGAATTCCTGATATAGATTTTATTAATGTCATTGTAGATTTAAATTTTGAATTACAAACCTACATAATTTTTAGAAATTTACCGGCTTATTTTTCTTACTTCTTCCGTCCTTTTATTCAATATTTTTCAATTACAAACGACAGAAACACGTGAACAGGCCAAGTTTTTTATATATTTACAAAAAGAACATAAGAATTTTATGAATTATCTTGCCCACATATATTTATCAGGAACTAACGATTTATTAAAAATCGGGAATTTTATGGCAGATAGTATCAAAGGAAATACTTATAAATTATTTGATGACGAAATAATGAAAGGAATTTTATTACACCGTCATATTGATAGTTTTACAGATGCTCATCCGATTTATCGAAAAAGTAAACACCGGTTGCACGAAAAATATGGTCATTATTCAGGAGTAATAATGGATATTTTATATGATCATTTTTTAGCCAAAAACTGGACCAGCTATTCTGATGAATCGCTTGAAGATTACGCAGCTAATTTCTATAATTTATTACAAAATAACGAAGCAATTCTTACCGAAAAAATCAAATCAATCATTCCATATATGATTGAACAAAATTGGCTACTAAGTTATGCTTCCCTCACCGGAATCGAGAAAATACTTTATCAAATGGATTACAGAACGAAGCATCGCGTTCATATGCAAGAAGCTATGGTCGAATTAGAAGCTTTTTATTTAGAATTTGAAGGAGAATTTTTCCTATTTTTCGATGAATTAATTAAATCCTGTCAAGAAAAAATAAATGCACTAGGTTGATTTTTTTATTTGAGGACAAAAAAAACTAACTTCGCATTTTTAATATAATTATGCCAAAAGCCAAATCATTTCTAATTAAACGATTCCTGAAAAGAACCTTCAGTAGACTTGAGAAATTGATTTTTCTTTTGAAAGATCTGCTAACACCAAGACAATTTATCTATTTATCTTGTGTTTTAGTCGGAATGTCCTCAGCATTTGCCGTAATTATACTAAAAACATTTGCGCATTGGGTTTTTAAATCTTCGCAACGTTTAGATGCATTTTTCCATTTACCTTATAGCAATAGTACATTACCAATTATTGGAATTGTAATTACAGTAATCATAACCAAAAGACTTTTAGGTGGTTCTATTGAAAAAGGAACTTCTCAAATTATGTACGCTGTTGCGAAAAAGCGCGGTATTATGCCGAGAAAGCAAATGTTCGCTCAAATAATTACTAGTTCTTTTACCGTAGGAATGGGCGGAAGTGCAGGTTTAGAATCACCAATTACAGTTACTGGAGCAGCTTTTGGAAGTAATTTCGCTCAAAATTATAGATTAAGCTATAAAGATCGAACACTTTTATTAGCTTGTGGTGTTGCGGCGGGAATTGCAGCAGCTTTTAACGCTCCTATTGCCGGAGTTCTATTTGCCAGTGAAGTAATTTTAGCCGAAATTAGTATTACAGCGTTTATTCCAATTATGATTAGTGCTGCAACTGGAGCATTAATTTCAACTGTGGTTTTAAATGAAGATATTCTGTTTTCTTTTAAAAATGTAGAACTGTATGATTTTCACAATTTACCTTACTATATTTTATTAGGTGTTTTAAGCGGATTAGTTTCTATAAATTATGCTCGAACATTCCGTAAAGTGGAGCATTATCTTGCAAGTTTAAAATTCAATGCCATTAATAAAGCACTTTTTGGAGCTGGAATTTTAGGGGTTTTAATCTTCTTTTTCCCATCACTTTTCGGTGAAGGATATGAGAATATTAAAATTCTTGCCGATAATAATCCCGAATTAATGGTAAAAAATACTGTTTTTGAACGTTTTAGCGATTCTTCTTGGATTTTGTTGGTAGTAATAAGTGTAACAATGCTTGTAAAAGTCTATGCAACAAGTTTGACTTTAGGTGCTGGTGGAAATGGAGGAAACTTCGCTCCTTCCCTATTTGTAGGATCATACTTGGGATTTTCATTAGCTACATTTTTCAATTTAACAGGAATCAGTAAACTTCCAATCGGAAATTTCACGTTAGTAGGAATGGCAGGAATTCTTAGTGGATTATTTCACGCTCCTTTAACTGCTATTTTCTTAATTGCCGAAATTACTGGTGGTTATAATTTGATGGTTCCATTAATGATCGTTTCTTCAGTGAGTTTTGCTATTTCTAAACGCTTTGAACCGCATTCTTTTGATATTAAAAATTTAGCCGATAAAGGCGAAGTTTTTACAGACAATCGCGATACCAATATTTTGAATTCAATTGATGTTTCAAAACTAGTTGAATCGAACTATAATGCGATTAAGGTTAGCCCAAATCTAGACGAATTGGTTCAGAAAATTCAAGAATCCGACGATACTATTTTTCCAGTTTTAGATGAAAAGCACAAACTTTTAGGATTGATATTTTTAGATGACATTCGTCCGATCGTTTTTTCTCCTTTTAAAGTGAAATATACTACAACAGATGAAGTTATGCATCAACCAAAAGAAATTATATTTTATGATGAAACTTTGGAAACTATTATGGAAAAATTTGATGCATCGGGTTCTAAAGTTTTACCCGTTTTACAAGAAGGTATTTTTCTCGGTTTCATCAGCAAACAATTAATTCTTGAAAAATATAGAATGCGTTTGAAATCGATGGTTATTGAGTAACACTATATAATTCAAGTAGTTGTATTTTTTCTGTAAAATTCCTTAATATCGGATAAGATGTTTTTTTATTCAAAACCGTAGTAATGCTTTTATTTATATGATTATCTAATCTTTGTGGAATATTGATCTCAAATATCGCCAAGAATTTCAATCTATTGTTAGCGAACCAAATTCTCCTTACAGCCAAGAATATGTAAGTTTATTGGCACGTCAAGGAAAAATTGATGCTTATAAAGAAGGTAGAAATTGGGTAACCACAAAAAAAGCAATTAATGAATATATCAACAACAGACAACGAAAGCGTTTATTATAATGCTTTCGTTTTTTTATAGTTTTCTTTAACTTTGTATCACCTAAAAATTGGTTAGAAATCAGTAACTTTGCGTTTTGCCAAAAATTATGCAACACACTGAAGATACTATCGAAATTATTGGAGCTCGAGTTCACAATCTTAAAAATATAGACGTGAGCATTCCGCGTGAAAAACTCGTTGTTATTACGGGTTTATCAGGTTCGGGAAAATCATCGTTGGCTTTTGACACTATTTATGCCGAAGGACAACGTCGTTATATTGAAACATTTTCTGCTTATGCACGTCAGTTTTTAGGAGGTTTAGAACGTCCGGATGTGGATAAAATCGACGGACTTTCGCCTGTTATTGCCATTGAGCAAAAAACCACAAGTAAATCACCTCGTTCTACGGTTGGAACCATTACAGAAATTTATGATTTCTTACGTCTTTTATATGCTAGAGCTTCTGATGCTTACAGTTATAATTCGGGCGAAAAAATGGTTTCTTATTCCGATGAACAAATTAAATCTCTTATTTTACAAGATTTCGACGGAAAAAGAATTAATATATTAGCTCCTGTAATTCGTTCACGTAAAGGACATTATCGTGAATTATTTGAACAAATTGCTAAACAAGGCTTTTTGAAAGTTCGTGTAGACGGAAAGATTAAGGATTTAGAATTTGGAATGAAAGTCGATCGGTATAAAACACACGAAATCGAAATTGTTATCGACCGAATGGCAATTGATACAGAAGAAGATACGGACAAACGTTTGTCGGAAAGTATCAAAACGGCAATGTATCACGGTGATGACGTAATGATGGTTATTGAACAAGAAAGTCAGGAAGTTCGTTTTTACAGTCGTAATTTAATGTGTCCGTCTTCGGGAATTTCTTATCCAAATCCGGAACCTAATAACTTCTCGTTCAACTCTCCAAAAGGTGCTTGTCCGTCTTGTAATGGATTAGGCACGGTGAATGAAATCAACATTCATAAAATCATCCCAAACCCAAAATTATCAATTAAAAATGGTGGTTTTGCTCCTTTGGGCGACTACAAAAATACTTGGATTTTCAAGCAATTAGAGATTATTGCTCAAAAATATGATTTCAAAATCACGGATGCCATTGAAGATATTCCGCAAGAAGCAATGGAAATGATTTTGAAAGGTGGCAATGAAAAATTCGCAGTAGTTTCAAAGGTTATGGGAATTACGAAAGACTATAAAATCGATTTTGAAGGGATTTCAAATTTTATCAAAAACCAATATGATAATTCCGATTCAGCAAGCATCAAACGTTGGGCAAAAGAATTTATGGACGAAAACGATTGCTCTGATTGTCAGGGAACGCGTTTGCGAAAAGAGTCGTTATATTTCAAACTAAATGGCAAAAATATTGGTGAATTAGTTCAAATGGACATCACTGAATTATCGGAGTGGTTTGCAGATTTACACAATCATATCACTGAAAAACAACAAGTTATTGCTGTTGAAGTTATCAAAGAAATTTCGACAAGAGTTCAATTTTTATTGGATGTTGGTTTGAATTATTTATCCTTAAACCGAAGTTCAAAATCATTATCTGGTGGTGAAGCACAACGCATTCGATTGGCAACGCAAATTGGTTCGCAATTGGTTGGTGTCCTTTATATTTTAGACGAACCGAGTATTGGTTTGCACCAAAGAGACAACGAACGTTTGATTAAATCATTAGAAAGTTTACGCGATATTGGAAATTCCGTTATTGTAGTGGAACACGATAAAGATATGATTGAAAGTGCTGATTATGTGATTGATATCGGACCAAAAGCAGGAAGATTTGGTGGTGAAATCATTAGTTGCGGCACGCCAAAAGAATTATTAAAAGAAGATACAATTACTGCTCAATATTTGAATGGTAAGATGAAATTGGAAATTCCGAAAGAAAGAAGAGCTGGAAACGGAAAATCAATCAAATTATCAGGAGCAACAGGAAATAATTTAAAAAATGTTACGATCGAAATTCCATTAGGAAAATTAGTGTGTGTAACTGGAGTTTCGGGAAGTGGAAAATCGACTTTAATTAATGGAACGCTTTATCCTATTCTAAATGCACATTTTTTCAACGGTGTAAAAAAACCACAACCTTACAAAAAAATTGAAGGTTTAGAACATATTGACAAGGTTATCGAAATTGATCAGAGTCCGATTGGTAGAACGCCAAGAAGTAATCCAGCAACTTATACCGAAGTATTTTCGGAAATTAGAAGTTTATTTACAATGGTTCCCGAAGCGATGATTCGTGGTTATAAACCCGGAAGATTCAGTTTTAATGTGAAAGGCGGACGTTGTGAAACCTGTGAAGGATCGGGCGTTAGAACCATTGAAATGAGTTTTTTACCAGACGTTTATGTCGAATGCGAAACGTGTATGGGAAAACGTTTTAACCGAGAAACTTTGGAAATCAGATACAAAGGAAAATCGATTTCGGATGTCTTAAATATGACGATTGACGAAGCTGTTGATTTCTTTGAAATGATTCCTAAAATCTATAGAAAAGTAAAAACGATTCAGGATGTTGGTTTGGGATATATCACTTTAGGTCAGCAAAGTACAACGCTTTCTGGTGGTGAAGCTCAACGTATTAAATTAGCAACTGAATTATCTAAAAAAGATACTGGTAATACTTTTTATATCTTAGATGAACCCACAACTGGACTTCATTTTGAAGATATTCGCGTATTAATGGATGTTATTAATGTGATTGTTGACAAAGGAAATACGGTGCTAATTATTGAGCATAATTTAGACGTTGTTAAACTTTCAGACTATATAATTGATATTGGTTATGAAGGCGGAAAAGGCGGTGGCGAGGTTGTAGCAAAAGGAACTCCAGAAGAATTGATAAAAAACAAAAAGAGCTATACAGCACAATTTCTGAAAAAAGAGCTATCTTAGCGGTTCAACTACTTTACAACAACAACACTGCTAAAATTTATTGTTTAACCTTATAATTTGTGTAGCAACAAATTAACTAAAATTGTTATGGCAGAAAATCAGTTACAAAATGAAGACTTAGAACTTCAAGAAAGATTAAAACAAAAAACTTGGAATGAAATAAGAACTAACGATTCTTGGGCAATATTTAAAATTATGTCCGAATTCGTAAATGGATATGAGGCAATGGGAAGAATTGGCCCTTGTGTATCTATTTTTGGTTCAGCGAGAACTCAACCCGAGGATAAATATTATTTATTAGCAGAAAAAATTGCTTATAAAATTAGTAAAGCCGGTTATGGAGTGATAACAGGCGGTGGTCCTGGAATTATGGAAGCGGGAAATAAAGGAGCTCATTTTGGTGGTGGAATTTCAGCAGGTTTGAATATTGTATTGCCTTTTGAACAACACTTTAATCCTTATATTGATAAAGATAAAAACTTAAATTTTGATTACTTCTTCGTAAGGAAAGTAATGTTTGTTAAATATTCTCAAGGTTTTGTTGTAATGCCAGGTGGATTTGGAACATTAGATGAATTGTTTGAAGCAATAACTTTAATTCAAACGAAGAAAATTGGTAAATTTCCAATTATTTTAGTTGGAACTGAATTTTGGTCAGGTTTATTAGACTGGATTAAAACGGTGATGATCGATAAAATGAAAAATGCGAGTCCAGATGATATGAACTTAATTAAAATCGTGGATACTGAAGAGGAAGTCGTTGAAGCATTAGACAATTTCTACAAAAAATATAATTTATCACCAAACTTCTAAAAAACAAAAAAGTCAGATTGAAAAATCTGACTTTTTTATGTGTTATTAATCATATTTTTAATTATGATGTTTTTTGTGATGTTCTTTCCTTCTTTTTTGTTGTTTTTTGTAATGCTTGTGATGATCTTTATGATTATCTACATAAACTACTTTAGTTTTATAAACTGTTCTATGCGAAGTATTGTATCGTTGTGGTGCATCACCATAAAAATCCAATTCAACCTGCGTACTTTTACCCAAGTTAATACCAACATAAACTGATGGAACTTGAGTTCTTACTTCCCAATTATTGTTTGAAGCATAGATATATGATTTACGCTGGATATCATAATACATATTTTGGTCTGGAAAATATACGTATCTTGTTTTAGCCTTGTATGAATGACCTTTAGCCCACGGTGGCGGACCTTGTGAAAACGCATCAGTTGGGATGACCAGCATAAAAACTAAAACTAAAGTTCCTATAAACAATCCTAATTTACTATTTGACTTCATAATTTCTAATTTTAATTACTATTAATGAAGTAGCTTTCAATAAGGATGCCAAAAAAGTAATTCTTTATAAGTTTAACGTAAATTCTAACATTGTAAAGTGCCTATTTTACTATGATTTTTCTAGTAATCGATTGATTGTTAGCTGAAACTTTTACTAAATATAATCCTGAATTTAAATCAATATTTAATCTAATTTCCGAATCAAAAGTAGTTTCTTGAACCAATTGTCCCGTAATCGTATAAATTTCAACTTTAGAATTTCCTTCTAATCCTGACACTATTATATAATCTGTAGTTGGATTTGGGTAAACCAAAATACTATTTACACTAGGATTTTCTGAAGACAAAGTGGCTGACCAAGGCTGACCATAATTAGCTCCAAAAATATAATCAGCTAAATTTGGATAATCTACAAATGGATTACGGTTCATTTGCCAAGTATAAATATAATTATTTCGATTCATTTCAAAATCATCTCTTGCATCAGTCACATTCCAAGTTAATAACGATGCTAAATCACCCATAATTTTATTTCCAGTTACATCCGAAGGATTTCCATTTACTAAGCTTAAACCATTATATCGAACCGCCATATAAAATAGTGCTCTTGCAACATCACCTCTCCATTTTCCTTGTGTACCAACTGGACCATTATAATCTAAACCAAAATCTTTATTACTTTTTAAAATATTCTCTTGACCATCTTCTGCATGTAAATGATGTGCATCTGCATGCGCTGACATAATATCATTCGCATTCGTTGGCAGCCATATATTAATTCCGTCGGCCGTCGATGATGTTCCACTAGAAAACCCTCCTCTTGACTGAGCAAAAACATGTTCTCTAACCCATTTTCCAATACCACTACTTCCCACTTGTTGATCTAATTTTGCTTTTGGTGCTTCTACGTAATGCATCCAAACCTCATTACTATTGGCCGGATTTTGGTCTGCTTGTTTTAAAATTTCCCAAATATCACCATAGCTGTGCGCACGAACAACTGCAGGGTTTGCAATAATTTCTTGAAGTGCTTGCTTTAAGGAGTTTCCAGACAAACCTTCTAAAGTATCGTAATACCCCGCTGGAATTGTTGGTGTAACTACGCCATAAGTTGGATTTAAAGGTGTTCCATAGGATTGAACTATAAAATCATTATCATAAATTCTAATAATTACGTTATTATTATTAGCAACATATCCAAAGGGAAGGGTTTGTATATTTATCAACATTTCTTCATCCCCTTCGTCTGTATTATCATTAAATAGATAAACTGTATTTTCCGCTGTTGACGAACCCACCGGAATGCTTACTGTTAAATTTGTTCCCGTAAAATCATTAACCATAAAGTTTCCATTATCTAAGGTAAAGTTAAAAATTAAATCTGCTCCAGTAACTGGTTGACTAGTTGTAAAAGTAATTGGAATATTTTCTCCTTCAATATAACTAGATTGCGGAATTGAAACTGAAATATTATTCAAAACTACACCACTTCCATCGTTATTGACACCTGGAGTTGGCAGTTTTACTTCATAAGTTCCATCATTCTTTCTTTGAATTGAATGCGTAATTACACTTGAAGTTAAATTTTCATTGGTAAATACAGTTAACCCTAAAATAGTCATAAGATTTGTTGGAGCAGTATTGCTACTTGAGTACGCCAATGCATTAATCATATTCGTTGGTGTGGCAATAGTTCCCGGTTGAATTGAAAATTGAAAATCAGAGGCATTACCCAAATAGAGAGCCACTACATCTGGACCATTTTGTATTTTATTATTAGAGATAATTCCTGCTGGTGCTGGAGAAACTTGACTATTTCCAAAATGAACAATTCCATTTATATCCGTACTAAAACCATCTAGATCATAAGCATAATAGCAAGCAGTATTGGTTTCATTATAAAAAACTAAAACATAACCATCTAATGAAAAATTGGGCGTCACTGATTTTAATTCTACAAATTCTAATTGATCGGAACCAGCAGTATCTGCATCTATTTCGTTAATAACAACTTGTGCGTTGGCGAAGAAACCTAATAGAAAAATTAGGTTAAAAAGTAATTTTAGGGGCATATTGATTATTTTTATCAAATATACCATTATAAAGAACCATTTAATAGATATTTGACTTATTATTGTGTTAATATTAATGAAAATTTAAGTATTAGTAGGAATATTTTTATCTATTTTTATAAATTATTATTATCAGACGCAACCATTTAATTAGTACAGTAATCTTATTGATAAATTCCATATTGAAACTTAAAATTTCCTACATACTATTTTTATTAATTGCTCTTTCCGCTTCAGCTCAACATTCGGCTAAAATGAATGTAAAAGTTGATGTAGAAAAGAAATTATTATATATAAAACATACTTTAATCTACAATAATATTTCAAACGATACGATTAAACACATAGTATTAAACGATTGGAATAATGCATTTTCATCCAAATCATCGCCTCTAGCGAAACGTTTTTCGGATGAGTTTTCAAGAGCTTTTCACTTGGCAAAAGACGAAGACCGTGGGAGTACAACTATAAAATCTATTGTTGATGCTAAATTAAGTAATATGAGTTGGGAACGTCCAAATGACAAAGTAGATTTATTAAAGATCACACTTAACTCCCCTATTTTGCCTTGTTCGAAAGACACGATTCACTTGCTGTATATTATGAAAATTCCAAATGCAAAATTCACAAAATATGGATTTGATTCGGACGGAACTATCGCATTGAAAAATTGGTTTTTAAATCCTTCAAGATATGAAAACAAGCAGTTTGTACAACAAAGCAATGAGAATTTAGATGATATTCCAAATGCATTTTCAGATTTTGAAATTGAAGTTGAAATCCCTGAAAATTATAGTATTGCAAGTAATTTATCAGAAATAAAAACAGAAAATTTAACCTCTAAAAAAGAATATCTATTATCTGGTTCAAATAAAAACGATGTTACAATTCATTTGCAACCAATTAATAAATTTACTACTTATAAAAATGAAATTATTGAGGTTAGTTGCGGATTAGATTACAATAAAATAACAGATATTCAAAAAGCAATATTAATTGATAAAATAACACGCTTTACCGCTTCAAAATTAGGGAATCCGTTAACTCCAAAAATCCTAGTTTCACAAATAGACTATCAACGTCAACCTTTTTATGGTTTGAATCAGTTGCCAGGTTTTTTGAGTCCGTTTCCGGATGAATTTATGTTTGAATTAAAGTTTCTAAAAACGTATCTAAATAACTATTTAAAAGAAAATTTACAGTTAAATCCCAGAAAAGAAGCTTGGATTTACGATGGAATTCAGGTTTTCTTGATGATGCAATATATTGATGAAAATTATCCAGATATAACAATGACTGGAAATTTATCGGGCTTTAAAATTTTAAAATCGTATCATTTTATAAACCTTCCGTTTAATCAACAATACAACTATTTGTATATGCTGATGGCTCGTAAAAACTTGGATCAACCTTTGAACGAACCAAAAAACAGATTAATTAAATTCAACGAACAAATAGCAAGTAAATATAGAGCTGGTTTAAGTTTGAACTATTTGAATAATTACCTTGGAAACGATATCGTACTTGCGAGCATTAAAGAGTTTATTCAAGAAAATAAATATTTAGAATCTAATCAACGTCAGTTTGAAACTATTTTAGAAAAAAATACTTCAGAAGATATCAGTTGGTTTTTTAGAACTTTGGTAGAATCGCGCGATTTGATTGATTATAAGTTCGGAAAAGTAACTAAAACTAAAGACTCTATTACTATTAATGTAATTAATAAAACCAACACAAATGCTCCTATTTCATTGTTTCAATTAAAAGACAATGAAGTAGTTAATAAAATTTGGTTAAACAATATTACTACCGATTCTACTTTTGTAATTCCAAGATTAGAATCTGATAAAATTGTATTAAATTATAATAATGAAGTTCCAGAATACAATTTAAGAAACAATTGGAAATCGCTAAAAGGCTTTTTCTTTAATAATCGTCCACTAAAATTTAACTTTTTCAAGGATTTGGAAGAACCCTATTACAACCAAGTTTTCTTTGTTCCTGAAGTTGAATTTAATGCTTACGACGGCGTTGCAATTGGAATGCGGCTTAATAATCGTTCGATTCTAAACAAGCCATTTACGTTTAGCGTTACGCCAATGTATTCTACAAATACTGGGACTCTAGTTGGGAAATTTTCCGCTGTTGTAGAAGATAATATCCGCGAAAAAGGCAAATTATACAACATTAAGTATATGTTTGCAGGAAATCGTTTTCACTATACAAAAGATGCTTTTTATACAAATTTAACACCTTTAATTCAGTTTAGGTTTAGAGATCAAAATTTAAGAAGTAACAAAAGTGAACTGATACAATTGCGTCAGGTTTATGTAAATAGGGATAGTTCGCCATTTATAACCGATGCAAAAACAGAAAATTATAATATTTTCAATGCAAAATATGGAAATTTTCAATCGGAAGGAACCAAGCATTTTTCATTATTAAATGATTTACAAATTGCTAGTTCTTTTGGAAAAATATCTACCGAAATACAATACCGAAAGTTATTCGAAAACAACCGACAAATTAGCTTAAGATTTTTTGCAGGAGCTTTTATGTTCCGCAGTACAACGTCTGATTTTTTTAGTTTTGGAGTAGATCGCCCGAATGATTATATGTTTGATTATAATTTATTAGGTCGAAGTGAATCTACTGGAATTTATAGTCAACAATACGTTTACGCGGAAGGAGGATTTAAATCAAAGTTAGATACGCGTTTTGCAAATCAATGGATCACAACTGTCAATGGAAAATTCAATATCTGGAATTGGATTCAAGTTTATGGCGATGTTGGAATGCTAAAAAACAAATATTCGAATCCCGAATTTGTTTATGACTCAGGTTTACATTTGAATTTAGTTCCCGATTATTTTGAATTATTTCTACCCGTTTATTCTTCAAACGGATTCGAATTAAATACCAACAATTATGGCGAAAAAATCCGATTTGTTGTTACCTTAAGTCCTAAAACTTTAGTCTCGCTATTTACTAGAAAATGGTTTTAATGTTAAACCGTTAAATTTTTTACGAATTTCGCACTAAAATATCGGTATTAAACCAAATTATTAGAGATATTTAATCAAATCAACTGATAAAAAGATAATAATCGATAAAATAAAGGACACTATATTGTTTTCTAATTCCTTTTAATTAAATTTGTGGAATTATCAATTTTATATCTAGTTTATGAAAAATGTAGCCACATCGGAAGTAGTATCTTTTGAAGATTTCAAAAAAGAAGTTATTAACGATTATAAAATTGCAAGAATCAGTAGAGAATGTAGCTTATTAGGAAGAAAAGAAGTACTAACTGGAAAAGCAAAATTCGGGATTTTTGGCGATGGTAAAGAAGTACCGCAATTGGCTTTAGCAAAAGCGTTTCAAAATGGTGATTTCCGTTCAGGATATTACCGTGACCAAACCTTTATGATGGCAATTGGCGCTATGAACATCGAACAATTTTTTGCTGGTTTATATGGTCATACCGATATTAATTTTGATCCAATGAGTGCTGGTCGTCAAATGGGTGGTCACTTTGCAACGCATTCGTTAGACGAAAATGGAAATTGGAAAAACTTAACACAACAAAAAAATTCAAGTGCAGACATCTCTCCTACTGCTGGGCAAATGCCTCGTTTGTTAGGATTGGCTCAAGCTTCGAAAATATATAGAAATGTTGCCGGAATCGACCAAACTAATTTTTCTGAAAAAGGAAATGAAGTCGCTTGGGGAACCATCGGAAATGCATCAACTTCAGAAGGTTTATTTTTCGAAACAATCAATGCCTCTGGTGTTTTACAAGTACCAATGGTAATGAGCGTTTGGGATGACGAATACGGAATTTCGGTTCACGCACGTCATCAAACGACCAAAGAAAATATTTCTGAAATCTTAAGAGGGTTTCAACGTGATGAAGATAATAAAGGATACGAAATCTTAAGAGTTAAAGGTTGGGATTACCCAGCTTTGGTTGATACGTATCAAAAAGCATCTCAAATTGCAAGAGAAGAACACGTTCCTGTTTTAATTCACGTTCAAGAATTAACACAGCCACAAGGTCACTCAACTTCAGGAAGTCACGAGCGTTATAAAAATGCAGAAAGACTAGCTTGGGAAGTAGAATTTGATTGTTTAACAAAAATGAACAATTGGTTGCTTGAAAATAATTTTGCAACGCAAGAAGAATTAGACGCAATCGATAATCAAGCTAAAAAAGACGTTTTAGATGGCAAAAAAGCCGCTTGGACAAACTTTACGGCTCCAGTTAAAGCAGAACAACAAGAAATAGTTAGTTTATTAAATACAATTGCATCACAAAGTGATAATAAAGTGTTTATTGAGAAAATTGCGAACGAAATTGCATCGATTAAAGAGCCAATTCGCAAGGATCTGTTAGTCGCAGCGCGAAAAGTATTGCGAATGATTGTAAAAGAAAGTTCTCGTGCTTCTTTAGCTACTTGGATTGAAAATTATACCGCGAAAATTCAACCAAAATTCAGCTCGAACTTATTTTCTGAATCTGATAAAACAATTTTTCATACGAAAGAAGTTTTACCAACATTCGATAATGCTGCAGAAGATGTAGATGCTCGTTTAGTCTTAAGAGATAACTTCGACGCAATTTTTGCAAAATATCCAGAAACTTTAATTTTTGGCGAAGATGCAGGAACTATCGGTGATGTGAACCAAGGTTTAGAAGGAATGCAAGAAAAATATGGCGAATTACGTGTTTCCGATGTCGGAATTCGTGAAGCTACTATTTTAGGTCAAGGTATTGGAATGGCAATGAGAGGCTTACGCCCAATTGCTGAAATTCAGTATTTAGATTATTTGTTGTATGCAATCCAAATTATGAGTGATGACTTAGCGACTTTACAATACAGAACGGCTGGGCGCCAAAAAGCACCGCTAATTATTAGAACGCGTGGACACCGATTAGAAGGTGTTTGGCATTCGGGTTCACCAATGGGAATGATTATCAACGCTATCAGAGGAATTCACGTTTTAGTACCTAGAAATATGACTAAAGCAGCTGGTTTTTATAATACATTATTAGCCACTGACGAACCTGCATTAGTAGTAGAATGTTTGAATGGTTACCGTTTGAAAGAAAAAATGCCAACCAATTTAGGAGAATTTAAAACGCCTATTGGTGTGGTTGAAACCATCAAACAAGGTTCGGATATTACTTTGGTTTCTTATGGTTCAACGTTGCGTTTGGTGGAACAAGCTGCAAATGAATTAGAAGCTGTTGGAATTAGCGCTGAAATCATTGATATTCAATCGTTATTGCCTTTTGACGTGAATCACGATATTGTAAAATCGGTAGCAAAAACCAATCGTTTATTAGTAATTGACGAAGATGTTCCTGGTGGCGCTTCTGCTTATATTTTGCAAGAAATTGTAGAAAATCAATCGGCTTATAAATACTTAGATAGCGCACCTCAAACGTTAGCTGCAAAAGCACACCGACCAGCGTATGGAACAGATGGCGATTACTTCTCTAAACCTTCAACAGAGGATATTTTTGAGAAAGTATATGCCATTATGAATGAAGCAAATCCAATAAAATTTCCAAGTTTATATTAAAATATTTGGAAAGTAAAAAAACTATTCGTTACATTTGCACAATAGAATTAGAAAAATGAAAACAATTTTAAACAATACTTGGTGGTGGAATTACTTACGTCGAACTTCGTGAGCGAATCCTCTATTGTATATTTTAAAAACAAAATACATATAAAAGGCTTGTCATTCACGACAAGCCTTTTTTTATTGCCTAAAATCAAAAAATCAAATGAAAACGTATCAATTACATACACATTACAAACAAATTCTTTCCGACACCATTACTCCAGTAAGTGTTTATTTAAAAATTCGCGATAAATTTCCGAATAGTATTTTGTTAGAAAGTTCGGATTATCACGCGAATGATAACAGTTTTTCTTACATCTGTTTCAATCCGATTGCTTCGATTAAAGTCGAAAATAATGCAATTGAAACTAATTTTCCCGATGGATTTTCGGAAATTACTCCAATTGATGCTAAAATAAATGTTGTCAAAGAAATTGAAAAATTTTCGAACCAATTCATTACAGAAAAATCTGATTTTAAGTTTATTTCACAAGGTTTATTTGGTTATATCGCTTACGATGCGATTCAGTATTTTGAAAAACTTTCGATTGCGAAAAAATCAAAAGAGAATGAAATTCCCGAAATTTATTATGCCGTTTACCAAAATGTAATTGCTATAAATCATTTCAAAAACGAAGCCTATATCTTTTGCCACAATTCAGACGGAAAAAGTAATGTTTTAGAAATTGAACAATTGCTTCAAGCTAAAAACTTCGCTTCTTTTTCGTTTCAGAAAACTGGAAATCCAACTTCAAATTTAACGGACAATGAATTTAAAGATTATGTTACGAAAGCAAAAAAACATTGTCATTTAGGTGATGTGTTCCAATTGGTTTTATCCCGAAGATTTTCTCAAGAATTTAAAGGTGATGAATTCAATGTTTATCGTGCTTTACGAAGTATCAATCCTTCACCCTACTTATTTTATTTCGATTATGGGAATTTTAAAATATTTGGGTCTTCACCCGAAGCACAATTGGTGATTAAAAATAATATCGCCGAAATTCATCCTATCGCAGGAACTTTCAAACGAACAGGAAATGACGAACAAGATGCGGAATTAGCTAAGAAATTAGTGCAAGACGAAAAGGAAAATAGCGAACACGTTATGTTAGTCGATTTGGCTCGAAACGACCTAAGCAGAAGTTGTAGCGAAGTAAAAGTGGAACAATACAAGCAAGTTCAATTTTTCTCACACGTAATTCATCTGGTCTCAAAAGTAACTGGTAAATTAAAAGAAAACCATACTTTTATGGAATTAGTAGCCAAAACTTTTCCAGCAGGAACTTTATCAGGAGCTCCGAAAGTAAAAGCGATGCAATTGATAGAGCAAATTGAAAAAACCAACAGAAGTTTCTACGGTGGTGCCATCGGAGTTTTAGATTTTGAAGGAAATTTCAACCACGCCATTATGATTCGAAGCTTTTTGAGTAAAAATCATTCTTTATATTTTCAAGCTGGAGCCGGAATTGTGGAAAGTTCTTCGGAAGAAAACGAAATGCAAGAAGTCTATAATAAACTTGGTGCATTGCAAAAAGCATTAGATTTAGCAGAAACAATTTAACAATATCAATTGCAAAACTCAATTGCAATAACAATTAAAAAAAAATAACCGTCAAAATTGATTTTTGAAATTGAAATTGACATTGAAATTGAAAAAAATGAAAGTAGCAGTTATAGATAATTACGATAGTTTCACCTACAATTTGGTGCATTATTTAGAAGATTTGAATGCGGAAGTAACCGTTTTCAGAAACGATGAATTCGAATTGAGTGAATTAGAAAAGTACGATAAAATATTACTTTCTCCTGGTCCGGGCGTTCCAAACGAAGCAGGATTATTAAAAGATGTGATTAAAAAATTCGCTTCAACCAAAAGTATCTTTGGAGTTTGTTTGGGTTTACAAGCTATTGGCGAAGTATTCGGTGGACAATTGACCAATTTAGAAAAAGTCTATCACGGAGTTGCTACAAAAGTTTCAAAAACCGAAGACGATTTCATTTTCAACGATTTACCTGATGAAATTGAAGTGGGACGTTACCATTCTTGGGTCGTTTCCAATGAAAATTTACCCGAAGATCTGATAATAACTTCAACCGATGCAAACGGACAAATTATGTCAATGAAACACGCTCGTTTCGATGTTCGTGGTGTACAATATCATCCAGAAAGCGTCTTAACTCCTTTCGGGAAAAAAATCTTAGAAAATTGGCTTAGCCACTAATATTCAACAACATATTAGCTGAATAATTTACTTTATTCCTAAAAAACGAATGAAGTATAGCCCAATTTATGTCCAATTTTAAAAATAAAACAATGAAAAATATATTAAATCGATTAATCAATCACGAAATACTTTCCAAAGTCGAAGCTAAAGAAGTATTAGTTAATATTTCTTCGGGAAGTTATAATGCGAGTCAAATAGCGTCTTTTATGACCGTTTATATGATGCGAAGCATTACAATTGAAGAATTAGCCGGTTTTAGAGAAGCCTTATTAGAATTGTGTATTCCCGTTGATTTTTCAGCTTATAACACAATTGATTTATGTGGAACTGGTGGCGATGGAAAAGACACTTTCAATATTTCAACTTTAGCTTCATTTATAGTCGCTGGAGCAGGAATTAAAGTCGCGAAACACGGAAATTACGGCGTTTCATCCATTTCAGGTTCGAGTAATGTTATGGAAAAAATGGGTGTAAAATTCACTAATGACGCCGATTTTCTTCAGAAATCCATTGAACAAACAAATATCGCCATTTTGCACGCTCCTCTTTTTCATCCTGCTATGAAAAATGTAGGACCAATTCGTAAAGAATTAGGCGTGAAAACTTTTTTCAATATGTTGGGTCCGATGGTAAATCCGTCTTTTCCAAAAAATCAAATGGTTGGTGTTTTTAGCCTAGAATTAGCTCGAATGTATGCGTATTTATACCAAAACACTTCAACAAATTATAGTATTTTATATGGTTTGAATGGTTTTGATGAGGTCTCGCTTTCTGATGATGTGAAAATTATTTCGAACGCAACCGAACAGATTTTAAAACCTTCCGACTTTAAATTTCCAACTATTAAACTAGAACAAATAAAAGGCGGAACAACTGTTGAAGAATCAGCGAAAATTTTTCACACGGTCATTTCTGGAAATGGTTCAACCGAACAAAATAATGTAGTTTGTGCTAATGCAGCCGTTGCCATTCAAACGGTAGAAAACTCGAATTATGATGATGCTCTTGCAAAAGCACAGGAAAGTTTAGCCAGTGGAAGAGCTTTCAAAACATTAAATCAATTAATTAAGTTAAGTAATTAATACTATTAACTATGAGTATATTAGACAAAATAATTATTTATAAAAGAAGAGAAGTCGAACTAAAGAAAAGTATCATTCCAGTTTCTCAATTGGAAGCTTCTGTACTATTCAATTCTCGAACGTATTCAATGAGTAAATTAATAAAAAATAGTCCGGTCGGAATCATTGCAGAACATAAACGTCGTTCACCTTCTAAGGATATTATTAACAATAATCACTCCGTTGAAGATGTAGTTTTAGGGTATCAAAATGCGGGTGCTTGTGGTATTTCTGTCTTAACTGATGCAAAGTATTTTGGCGGAAGTTTGGACGATTTACTTCTGGCGAAAGCCACTGTGAACATTCCATTATTACGAAAAGAATTTATTGTAGACGAATACCAAATTTTAGAAGCAAAAGCCCACGGAGCCGATGTGATTTTATTAATTGCTTCCGTTCTAACTCGTGAAGAAATTAAGAATTTATCTGAATTTGGACAAAGTTTAGGATTAGAAATCTTGCTAGAAGTTCATAATTTAGAAGAATTAGAAAAATCGATAGTACCAAGTTTGGATATGATTGGCGTCAACAATAGAAATTTAAAGACATTTGAAGTCAATTTAGATTACAGTAAACAATTGGCTTCAAAAATTCCAGACGATTTTGTAAAAATTTCAGAAAGTGGTATTAGTTCGGTAGAAGTCGTAAAAGAATTGCAACAATATGGTTATCAGGGATTTTTAATGGGCGAACACTTTATGAAAACCGAAAATCCAGGAAAAACAGCTTTTAATTTCATCAAAAAAATAATCCAATGAAATCATTACAATTTAAAATTTGTGGGATGAAATATTCCAAAAATATCCAAGCTATTGCGGAACTTCAACCAGACTATTTAGGTTTTATTTTCTGGGAAAATTCGAAACGACGATTTGATTTGGAAGAACTACCTCATTTCGATTCTAAAATTAAAAAAGTAGGTGTTTTCGTTGATTCCTCTATGAACGAAATTACTGCTAGAAAAAATCAGTTTGATTTAAATGTGATTCAGTTACACGGTAATGAAACGGCAGCATTTTGTGCTAAGTTAAAAGAACAAAATGTTGAAGTAATTAAAGCTTTTTCTATCAGTAATGATTTTAATTTTAACGTGTTAAAACAATATAGTAGTTGTGTAGATTATTTTTTATTTGATACCAAAGGAAGACTTCCTGGCGGCAACGGTATTACATTTGATTGGAAAATTTTAGATAATTATTACTTTCAAACCCCCTATTTTTTAAGTGGCGGTATTGGCACTACTGAGCTCGATGCCATAAAAATATTTTTAGAAACTACAGCCGGAAAAAATTGTATTGCAATAGATGTTAATAGTCGATTTGAATTAAAATCGGGCTACAAAAACGAAAATAAATTAAGAAAATTTAAAAAATCACTTTATGAAAACTAACTATAATGTAGACGAAAATGGGTTTTATGGACAGTTTGGAGGTGCTTTTATTCCTGAAATGTTATACCCAAATGTAGAAGAATTAAAGAATAATTACCTCGATATTACTTCAGAACCAAGTTTTAAAGCAGAATTTGACGAATTATTAAAAAAATATGTAGGAAGACCAACGCCACTTTATTTTGCCAAACGTTTATCTGAAAAATACAATACAAAAATCTATTTGAAACGTGAAGATTTGTGTCATACTGGAGCTCATAAAATCAACAACACTATTGGTCAAATTTTAGTAGCTAAAAAACTAGGTAAAACTAGAATTATTGCGGAAACTGGTGCAGGTCAACACGGAGTTGCAACAGCAACTGTTTGTGCTTTAATGGGCTTAGAATGTATTGTTTATATGGGTGAAGTGGACATTAAACGTCAAGCGCCAAATGTAGCAAGAATGAAAATGCTTGGTGCAGAAGTTATTCCAGCTACTTCGGGTTCAAAAACCTTAAAAGATGCTACAAATGAAGCAATTAGAGATTGGATTAATAATCCGGTTGACACTTTTTATATTATTGGTTCTGTGGTTGGTCCACATCCTTATCCAGATATGGTTGCCCGCTTTCAAAGTGTGATTTCAAAAGAAATTAAAACCCAATTATTAGCACAAGAAGGCAAAGAAAATCCGGATTACGTAATTGCTTGTGTTGGTGGTGGTAGCAATGCAGCTGGAGCTTTTTACGAATTTTTAGACGAAGAATCAGTTAAATTAATTGCGGTTGAAGCAGCGGGTCACGGAGTAAATTCGGGAGAAAGTGCAGCAACTTCAGTTTTAGGAAAAATCGGAATTATTCACGGAAGCAAAACATTGTTAATGCAAACGGAAGACGGACAAATAACTGAACCTTATTCTATTTCGGCTGGATTAGATTATCCAGGTGTTGGACCGCTTCACGCTCATCTTCACGATACAAAAAGAGCGGAATTTATATCAATTACAGATGCTGACGCGATGCAATCGGGTTTGGCACTCTCTAAAATGGAAGGCATAATACCGGCAATTGAAACGGCTCACGCTTTTGCAGTTTTGGATCAGAAGCGCTTCAAACCAACTGATATTCTGGTGATCAACTTATCAGGAAGAGGCGATAAAGATTTGAATACTTATATCGATTATTTTAATTTAAATAAGTAGAAAATGAACAGAATAAATAAAACATTACAAAAAGATAAAAAACTGCTTTCGATTTATTTTACAGCAGGATTTCCAAATTTAAACGATACGGTTTCGATCATTAAAGAATTAGAAAAAAACGGTGTAGATATGATTGAGATTGGTTTACCTTTTTCAGATCCTTTAGCCGATGGACCAACAATTCAAGAAAGTTCTACTAAGGCAATTGAAAACGGAATGACCACTTCACTCCTATTTGAGAAATTGGCAAACATTCGTGAAAACGTAAAAATTCCTTTATTAATTATGGGTTATTTTAATCCGATGATGCAATTTGGAATCGAAAAATTTTGCCAGAAATGTGCGGCAGTTGGAATTGATGGATTAATTATTCCTGATTTACCTTTACACGTTTACGAAACTGAATACAAAGCTATTTTCGAAAAATATAGCTTAAAAAATATTTTCTTAATTACACCACAAACTACTAATGAACGCATTCAACAAATAGATGAAATTTCGGATAGTTTTATTTATATGGTGAGTTCGGCAGCGGTTACAGGAAGTCAGTCTGGGTTTGGTTCAGAACAAATGCATTATTTCAAACGAATTTCTGATTTAAAGTTGAAAAATCCACAAATTGTGGGTTTTGGAATTAAAGACAATCAAACCTTTTTAGAAGCTACAAAATATCAAATTGGAGCGATTATCGGTAGTGCTTTTATTACTTTTTTAAAAGAAAATTCAATTGCTAAAATAGGAGATTTTGTAAAGAAAATCTTGAAATAAAAAATGCAATTATAAAAAATTCCCACTATAAAAAATATCATAGTGGGAATTTATTGTTTTTGAATGACTACAATTTTCTTCGTTCTTTCTCTTTCTTAATTAACGTCAACTCTCTACTAGTTTGTCCAGCTACAGATGTATTTTCCTCAGCTCTTCTAATTAAGTATGGCATAACATCTCTTACCGGTCCAAATGGCAAATATTTTGCAACATTATAACCATTAGCTGCTAAATTGAAACTAATATTATCACTCATTCCCAGCAATTGGCCAAAAAAGATACGTTTATCATCTTTAGCAATTCCTCTTTGATTCATTAATTCCATTAATTTGTATGAACTTTCTTCATTATGAGTTCCTGCAAAAATGGACATTCTATCTAGATTTTCAATCATATATAAAACAGTTGCATCATAATTGATATCTGTTGCTTCCTTAGTGACACAAATTGGTGATTTCACACCTTTTTCTGCTGCTTTTTCGTTTTCTTTTTCTAAATAAGCACCACGAACAAGTTTCATTCCAATAAAAAAACCTTCTGTGTTTGCTTGTTTATGTAATTCTTTCAAATAATCCAATCGATCCCAACGATATAGTTGTAAAGTATTGAAAACAATAGCTTTTTCTTTATTATATTTTTGCATCATATTGGTTACAATTGCATCTGCCGCGTCTTGCATCCAACTTTCTTCTGCATCAATTAATAATAAAACATCTTTTTCAAAAGCAGTTTTACAAGCCAAATCAAAACGCGCCACTACTCTATTCCAATCTTCTTGTTCTGCTGGCGTTAATGTCGCTTTTTCGCCTACTTTAATGTATAAATCCGTACGACCAAATCCGGTAGGTTTGAAAACGGCAAACGGAATAGCTTCACGTTCTTTCGCAAATTCAATTGTTTTTAAAGTCATCGCTAAAGCTGCATCAAACTGAGCATCTTCTTCTTTTCCTTCAACCGAATAATCTAAAACAGACGAAACGCCTTTGGTGAACATATTATCAACAACTCGCAAACAATCATTTTCGTTAATTCCACCACAAAAATGATCAAAAACAGTCGAACGAATCAATCCTTCTACAGGTAAATGTGCTTTCAAAGCAAAATTCGTAACTGCAGTTCCTATTTTAACAAGAGGTTGGCTGGCAATAAGTTTGAATAAAAAAGAAGCTCTTTCTAATTCGGTATCACTTTTTAGGGAAAAAGCGATTTCTGTATTGTTAAATATTTTATCCATTGTGTTTTTAATAAAAAGTGACACAAATATACAGCAGTTTTTGTGAAATTACATAAAAAAGACCTTATTTTGCACTTAAAATTTAGCTTTATTATGCAAACTATTGTCGCAACGAATTACAGTGTTTATTTTGATGCAACTGGATATGAAAAACTGGCTTCAATCCTTGTTCCTACACATTATTCTAAATTGTTTATTATTGTTGATGAAAACACATCAGAACATTGTTTGCCACACTTATTAAAGAATTTAGCTACTGAAGTTGCAATTGAAATTATTGAGCTAGAAGCTGGAGAAATTAACAAAAACATTACTACTTGTTCAGAAGTTTGGGGAGCGCTGTCTGATTTGGGTGCCGACCGAAAAAGTATGATCTTAAATTTAGGTGGTGGAGTAGTTTCAGATTTAGGAGGATTTGTGGCTTGTACTTTTAAACGAGGTATAGATTTTATAAATATTCCTACTACTTTATTAGCGATGGTTGATGCTTCAATTGGTGGGAAAAACGGTGTTGATTTAGGTAATTTAAAAAATCAAATTGGGATAATTCGTGAACCAAAAGCTGTAGTTGTTGATACTAAGTTTTTAGAAACATTACCTCAAAACGAAATGCGTTCTGGTTTAGCAGAAATGTTGAAGCACGGATTGATTTTCGATAAACGCTATTGGGATAAATTTAAAAATCTAAAAGATTTAGATACAGACGATTTAAATCAGTTAATTCATCAATCTATTCAAATAAAAAACACTATTGTTTCTGAAGATCTAACCGAACAAGGAATTCGAAAATCATTGAATTTTGGCCATACTTTAGGGCACGCTATTGAAAGTTATTTCTTGGAAGATGAAACTAAAACTAACCTTCTACACGGCGAAGCAATCGCAATCGGTATGATCTTAGAAAGCTATATTTCGCAGGAAAAAGGGCTTTTATCTTCTGAAGAATACCAAGAAATTAAGTACATTATCAGCGACATTTTTGAACGTGTAGATTTTACGCAGTCAGAAATTGCAAATATCATTGATTTATTAATTTATGATAAGAAAAATGAGTTCGGAAAAGTACAATTTGCCTTATTGGATGGAATTGGTCAAATAAAAATTAATCAAGAAGCTGATAACACTTTGATATACAAGGCGTTTGAAGATTATGTACATTAATTTATTTTTGCATCAAGTTTACTTTATTTGCTATTTTATTTTTTTAACTTTGCACTAATGAAAGAACATAAAAATAAAACAAATCGCAATAAATTCTTTAAGGATAAAGGTGGAAACAATTTTATCAGTGGTTTTTTTGTTTTTTCTATTTTTTCAGCACAGATTAATGATTTATTCCAGCTATCAAAGATGTTTAGTGGTAAACTACCGATTAGATATGCAAATCTTAGAGTTTGAAAATTGTATTTATTTCTACAATATTTCAATTTTTTAATTATTAATTACTACTTTTCAAAATGAACACTAAATACTACGATTTAATCAATCAAACTTTTTATTTTCCGCAAGAAGAATTTACATTAAACAAAGATGAACTTCAATTTCACGGAATTGATATGATGAAATTAGTTGAACAATATGGTACGCCATTAAAATTCACCTATCTACCAAAAATATCTCAGAATATCAACAGAGCAAAGATGTGGTTTAGAAATGCAATGGAAAAACACGGCTATGATGCTAAGTATTTCTATTGTTATTGCACCAAAAGTTCGCATTTTGAATTCATTTTAAATGAAGCTTTAAAAAACAATATTCATATTGAAACTTCTTCTGCTTTTGACATTGACATTGTTGAAAATTTAATGGCAGAAGGAAAAATAAATAAAAACACCTTTGTGATTTGTAACGGTTTTAAGCGCGCGCAATATGTTACAAATATTGCTCGTTTAATTAACAACGGACACAAAAACACAATACCAGTAATAGATAATTACGAAGAATTAGATTTGTTACAAGAACAAATTGATGGTAAATTTAAAATCGGTATTCGTATTGCAGCTGAAGAAGAACCTAAATTTGAGTTCTATACTTCTCGTTTAGGTATTGGATATAAAGACATTGTTCCTTTTTACAGAAAACAAATTCAAGAAAATAAAAAAGTAGAACTAAAAATGTTACACTTTTTTATCAACGCAGGAATTAGAGACACGGCTTATTATTGGAATGAACTTTTAAAATGTTTAAAAGTATATATTGCTTTGAAAAAAGAATGTGCTTCATTAGACAGTTTGAACATTGGCGGTGGCTTCCCTATTAAAAATTCATTAGCTTTTGACTATGATTACCAATATATGGTCGATGAAATTTTAAATCAAATTAAAATAGCTTGTGATGATGCGGAAATTCCGGTTCCTCATATTTTTACAGAATTTGGATCGTTTACTGTAGGTGAAGCTGGTGGAGCTTTGTATCAAATTTTATATCAAAAGAAACAAAATGATCGAGAAAATTGGAACATGATTGATTCTTCATTCATTACAACACTTCCAGATACTTGGGCTATCAACAAGCGTTTTGTTATGTTAGCAATTAACCGTTGGAATGAAACTTATGAGCGGGTGCTTTTAGGAGGATTAACTTGTGACGGTGATGATTATTACAACTCGGAACAACACATGAATGCGGTATATTTACCAAAGTATAACAAAGAAAAACCATTATATATTGGATTTTTTAATACCGGAGCTTACCAAGAAACCATTGGTGGGTTTGGAGGTTTGAGCCATTGTATTTTACCACAACCAAAACATATTTTGATTGATAAAGATAAAAATGGTATTATTGCAACAGAAGTTTTCTCAGAACAACAAAAAGCAGAAGATGTCTTAGCAATTTTAGGTTACAACAAAATTAAAGAACAATAAAATTAAACATAATGAGTAAAGGACCAGTTAGTCAGTTTATTGAAGAACATTATCTTCATTTTAACTCTGCAGCTTTAGTGGATGCAGCAAAAGGATATGAAGAGCATTTATTAGATAACGGAAAAATGATGATTACTTTAGCAGGTGCAATGAGTACAGCTGAATTAGGTAAATCTTTAGCCGAAATGATTCGCCAAGACAAAGTACACATTATATCTTGTACAGGAGCTAATCTTGAAGAAGACATTATGAACTTAGTTGCTCATAATTCGTATAAAAGAATTCCACATTATAGAGATTTAACACCTGCAGAGGAAAGAGAATTATTAGACAATCACTTTAATCGTGTAACTGATACTTGTATTCCTGAGGAAGAGGCTTTTAGGAGATTACAACAACATTTATTTGACATTTGGAACAATGCAGATTCTAAAGGAGAGCGTTATTTTCCGCACGAATTCATGTACCAAATGCTTAATTCTGGAGTTTTAGAACAATATTACGAAATCGATCCGAAAAATTCATGGATGATTGCAGCAGCCGAAAAGAATTTACCAATTGTTGTTCCAGGTTGGGAAGATAGTACAATGGGAAATATTTTTGCTTCTTATTGCATAAAAGGAGAATTCAAACCAACTACCATGAAAAGTGGCATTGAATATATGATGTGGTTGGCAGATTGGTATCCAAAAAATTGCGCAGGGAAAGGAATTGGTTTCTTCCAAATTGGTGGAGGAATTGCAGGAGACTTCCCTATTTGCGTTGTTCCGATGTTAGATCAAGACTTAGAAGTGGAAAATGTGCCTTTTTGGAGTTACTTTTGTCAGATTTCTGATTCAACAACTAGCTATGGTTCATACTCTGGAGCAGTTCCCAACGAGAAAATCACTTGGGGTAAATTAGATATCAACACACCTAAATTCATTGTAGAGTCTGACGCTACGATAGTTGCACCTTTAATGTTTGCATATATTTTAGGCTGGTAAAATTTTTAGAAAAAAAACTCAAATTTCCTTGAAAATATAAATTAAGGATATTACTTTTGACCAAAATACAAGAATAAAATTCCACCCAATGAAAAGAGTTATTGTTGATTACGCTAAATTAACAAATGAAATCTTAGCCTTACTAGTTGAGAAATTTCCAGACAGTTATGATGATTCAGATATCATCCGATTTAAAAATGCTAAGAACGAAACAATTGAAGCTGTTGAAGTTCGAACTGATGATACTATTTACTTAGTAAAAGTTAGTACAAAATTAGCTGATAGAATCGAAAATTACGACGAAGATGATATCATTGAAGAAGAAGTAATCGTGGACAAAATTCCTGGTTTAAAAGAACTTGATATCGAAGATGATGAAGAGGAAGAAGAAAATGATGAAGAGGATGACTCAGACGATCCTGATGATTTAGATGAAGAAGATTAGACATAAAAAAGGGAATTCAGTCGAATTCCCTTTTTTTTTTTATAAATAGCGCTCAATTATTATATTTTTATGATGCAATTCATGCCCAAGTATTATAAACCCCAAAGATCTAACTGAAAAGCTGTTATTATAGGCTGTTCCCATATTTAATAAAGTAGACGCATCGAAGTTCTCAAATAAATTTATTGTAGCTTCTCTAACCGAAGAATATTCCTGAAGTAAACTTTCATATTCTCTATCATTTGCTTTTGCCGCTCTTGCATAATTATTTTCGTCAAAGCCCGGCAATTCCGTTTTGTCGTTTCTCGCTATTCTTAGCGTTCGGTAAGCAAAAATTCTTTCTGTGTCGATCAAATGTAACAACACATCTTTAATCGTCCATTTATCGGCAGCGTAGGCAAGCTCATGTTTAAAAACTGGAATTGCCTTAAAAAAATGTAATAATTCTTCTTTTTGCTTTTTTAAACCTTTTACAATATTTTGATCTGGAACTAAATCAATATAAGCTGCGTAATATGGAGCAACTTCATTCGGTAATAAGTTTTTCATATTTGATTCTTTATTTTCTCACAAAAAAACAAAAAAAAGCCTCTTTTAAGAGGCTAATATATTAAAGTTCTTTAAAAATTGTGTGCATCAATCGTTTTTTGTCGTTGATACTTTCTTCTAAAGAAATCATTGTTTCAGTTCTATAAACTCCTTCAATATCATCAATCATAAAAATAACTTCTTTAGCATGCTTCGTATCCTTAGCTCTAATTTTACAGAAAATATTAAACTTTCCGGTGGTTACGTGCGCTACAGTTACATACGGAATTTGGTTAATTCGCTCTAAAACAAACTTAGTTTGAGAGGTATTATGTAAAAAAACACCAACATAAGCAATAAAAGAATAACCTAGCTTTTCATAATCTAATGTCAATGAAGAACCTTGAATAATTCCAGCATCTTCCATCTTTTTTACCCTCACATGAACTGTGCCGGCAGAAATTAATAGCTTTTTAGCTATATCTGTAAACGGAACTCTTGTGTTATCAATCAACATGTCTAAAATTTGATGATCTACTTCATCTAATCGAAACTTACTCATAAGTACTTATAATAAATGTTAAAATATTGCAATTTAATCAATATCAATGCAAATTTATTAAATTATTTTTTCTCCGTTGTTAAAAAAAGTTAAATTATTCAAATTAAATGTCGCTTTTTCTCCTATTGCTGGCAAATTCTTTCCTTGAGAAGAAAAAAGTAACAATTCACAATCATACTCAACGTGTCCTGAAAAATTATCTAAATCTGATATTTTAGAAATAACAGCGATAAAACTAATTTTATCATCTATTAATTCTTCCTGATATTGGGCTGCAAAGTTAATTATTTTTTCAATTTTATTATCAATTATTTTAACATTTTTATAAATAAAATCGAAAAAAAAATTATTATTTTGAGGAATTCTTAAATATTCATCTAAATTACTCGTTTCTAATGCATTTTCATCAGTTATTAAAAATGAATTTAAAAGCGCTATAAAAAAATATTTTCTACTTTCTTCCCTATTATAATCATTTTGAAAATAACCTGCTTCAAATAAAATAGTTGGTGTAGAACTAGTTGTGAAAAAATCTCCTATACAATTCACATTATAACTATCATCAAATCGGCCTACTTGATTAGGAATGTACTCTTGCAAAGCTCTGTTCATCCTATTGATTACCTTAATTGCTTTAATTCTAACATCATTATAATCCCTTTTAGCATTGTAAGCTGGCGATAAAAAAGAGATCGTAGCAGGAAGATGAAAACCTTCCGTACCAAAAATTGTGCGTTGATCGTGTAAATTATAACAATAATCAGGTCGTAACGCTTCGTAAATTGATCGTAACAATTGCATTTCAGGTTGTGTTGCCATAAAAGCATCTCTATTTAAATCAACTGCATTTGAATTTTCACGAGTATAGGCAAAAGCTCCATCAGGATTCAACATCGGGATACATACTAAGGTATACTTTTCTTTTATCTGATTAGCCAAATCCATATCAGAACTAAGGAAATTAAAAAAGTCAAATAAACCTTTTGTGGTGGTTGGTTCGTTGCCGTGCATTTGAGACCAAATCAAAATTTTGGTTTTACCAGTTCCAATTTTAACTTGAAAAATACTTCTTTGCTGAACAGATTTTCCTATTACACTAATATCAAATATTGATTTATAAGTATTTAATAACGGTAAAATAATATCTAAGTGAATGTACTTACCTTTTAGTTTAGGCTCTAAAAAATGTGTTGCTAATTGTAAATTATCCATACGTTTATATTATGTTACAAATGTAAACAACTTTACATTTACAATTGTAAACAACAATTTATCCCGTTTAAATTACTTTTGTAAACAGTTATGACTGCTGAAAAACGAAACATATCAACAAATTGTTTACAGTAATGAATAGTTTAAAATATTGTAAATTATTAACTGTAAATCAATTATTTAATACTGTTTACATAAACCATTAATCTAATGTGAAAATAGCTATTTACAATTGTAAACTTGCTTAATTAAGTTTCTTTGTTTACATTTGTAATTGATTAATTTTAATACACTATTTACAATGGTAAACATTGATGACTTTATTAAACGTTTGGAAATTATCCTTGATTATTACAATTTATCAGCCTCTGCTTTTGCAGATAAAATTGGTGTGCAACGTTCTAGTTTATCTCACCTACTCTCTGGAAGAAACAAGCCGAGTTTAGATTTTATTATAAAAGTAATTGAAGTTTTTCCGGACGTAGATTTATATTGGGTATTAAACGGAAAGGGAACTTTTCCAAAATCTGAAATTAAAAATCTAAGTATTGAAGAGAAAAAACCGATAATAAAAGAAGAGGTTATTTTACAAGATCAATCCTTAGAAACTGATTTATTTTCCGCAGAAAATAGCAGCACCCCCGAAAACGAAATTCAGGCAGCAAAAAATTCGCAACACACTCCTCCTACTTTAAAAAACGATACTGCTATTGAACGAATCGTAATATTCTTTAAAGACGGCACTTTTAAAAATTATACGCCCTAAAAAAAGCCCTAGTAAAAACTAGAGCTTTTCAAATTGAATTTAATAACCTTTTCTATTATCTTCTCAGCAAGTATAATGCAGTTACACCAGCTTCTATTCTACTTGTTGTTGGCGCAAAATCTCCATTAGTTATAGGAAATGCGAATTTTAAGACACGTCCTCCTCCATTTAAACGTTCTGCAACATAAATATCATTTGTTACATGATCGTAGGCAACATCAACCGGATTCCCTAATAAGGAGGTTGGTCCGTAAATTCTAACTTGGTTATTCATAGCAATTGTTCCCATATTAGTAGTAGCATTTAGCACTGAAGAAAAGTTTTTAATAACAATTAATCCACCGTCAGCATCGTTTGTTGCCAAACCTACATCTGATAAAATCAGTACATTATCTTGAGTTGAATACGTTATTCCGTGCGTTCTTACTAAACCTTCAATAGTAACTCTTTTTGAAGCCATAATTTCACCTGTCATATTCGAGAAAAAGTTCTCATAAACTACTAAATCACTTGTAGCATCAGCAATAGCATACATTGTATTGCCATCAATATGTATCCCCCATAATTTAATATTTACAGTATAAGTATTAATTAACGAAAGGTTTGAACCAGTTCTTTGATAAACATAAAATTTACTAACATTTCCGTTAGTAGCACTTTGATCTTGTGCCACAACAACTCTATCGTTTGTTACTGCAATTTCACGTGCATTTGTAAAGTCTGATGCCGATGAAAATCCTAAATTTAAATCAGTTGCACCAGAAATAATTGAATTTCTTAAGCCAGAGTACACATCAACTTTATTATTAGTTCTAGAAACTTGAATTATTTGATCTCTAAAAGGATCATAAAAAATCCCATCAGAATCAGTTGAAGATATGTTGAAACTTTTCGGAGTTGGAGATGCAGCCAACAAATCTGTGAAAGAAATTTTTCCTGATGTATTGCTTGAAGTAAAAAGCTTTAATTCAATAGCAGGAGTGGGAGTTGTATTTGGCGGCATCGGGTTAGCGATAGTTGTCATAGAGTCATCATCACTGCAAGATGCGAATGAAATGGCGATAATAACTAAGGGTAAAAATAGTTTTTTCATATTTGAAAGTTTTTAAGTTTGCTTTCATTTACGGAAAAGGTTTCTGCTTGGTTTTGTTGAATTTATTATTTTTTATAAAATTTATTTTTCTTTACTATATGATTAATCAAAAATAGATGCTTTTTATTATTTTTTCTTTTCAGGAAAATAACTTAACGCTCGATTTTTACCAAATATTCCAATATAATACGATTCTAAAACCTTAAGATCTTCTTCAATATTTCCTGTCGGATAAAAAGGTAGATGATAAACGACTTCTTTTTTACCATAATCAAATACAACAGGAATTATAGGTACATTGGCCTTCAAAGCAATATAATAAAAACCTGTTTTCCATTGGTTTACTTTTTTTCGAGTTCCTTCTGGCGACAATGCTAATCTAAAAATATCATTTTGTTCAAAAACTGCTGCAATACTATCAACTTTATTTTCGTTTTTAGCCCTGTTCAAAGCTCTTCCTCCGGTCCACTCAAAGAAATATTTAAATGGAAACACGAATAACTCTTTTTTTGCTAAATAATTAATCTCCACTTTTAAAATACCTCTAGAGAAAATGCCTAAGAAAAAATCCCACCAGCTAGTATGAGGAACAACGATTAGTACTGCTTTTCTTACTTCTGGAGCAATAGTCCCAATCACTTTCCAACCTAAGATATTTAAGAATATAAATTTGTAGATAATTTGTTTCATTTTGACTTAATTTGACACAAAAATAAAATTATATTTACGATTACAAACTAAAACAGATGATAAAGCGCTTATTAAGTTACTTATTACCCATAAATATCCATCAAAAGAAGTCGGAATTCAGTAAAAATCTGGAAGTTACGTGGAATAATGGGTTCTTAGTTTTAGATTCTGAAAATACTAATTATTCCTTTGGAAGTTTACAACGCGTTTTAAAAAAAGGTTTGAAATATATCGGTTATGACCGAATAAATAAATTTGAATCGATTTTAATACTCGGTGTTGCTGCCGGAAGTGTTATCGAAACATTAAAAAATGATCTAAAATTCAAAGGTAAAATTACGGGTGTAGAAATTGATACAACCGTAATTAAAATTGCCAATAAATATTTTGGTTTGGACCAATTTGACAATGTCGAAATCGTAATTGATGATGCTTTTGAGTTTGTTTTAAAAACCAAAGAAAAGTACGATTTAATCGTGATTGATATCTTTCAAGATACAACAATGCCTAATTTTTTATTTGAAGATTTCTTTATAAATCGTATTAATTTTTTACTTAACATAAATGGTTTTATCTTATTCAATACTATGATATTAGATAAAAAAGATTCGGAAAGAAATGTAATATATCGTACAAAATTTAATACCAATTATTCGGTTAGATTATATCCAAAAATCGAACACCATAACGAATTATTTACAATTAAAAAATTAGCTTAAATTTACGATTATTGCAATAATTTTCTTGCTTTTACTAAATCTTCTGGCGTGTCAATTCCGATACTTCCGTGTGAAGTTTCTACCATTTTAATACGTTTTCCGTATTCCAAATAACGAAGTTGTTCTAGCTTTTCTGAAGCTTCTAAAGATAACATTGGTAACTTATAAAAATCAAGTAACGCTTGTTTTCTAAACGCATAAATTCCAATGTGCTTCATGTAACGAACGCCTACATTTTCTTCTCGTGGAAAAGGAATTACCGAACGTGAAAAATAGAGAGCAAATCCTTGTTGGTCCGTAATAACTTTTACGTGATTTGGATTATTAATCTCTTCTTTATCGGTAATTTGAAACATTAGCGATCCTAGATCTACCTTTTTATCGATGTCATTTTTAAAAACTTCAATTAATTCTTCTAGAGGCTTTTTGTTGATAAAAGGTTCGTCTCCTTGAACGTTAATTACTACATCAACATCCATATTTTCAACAGCTTCTGCAATTCTATCGCTTCCACTTTCGTGTTGTTTTATGGACATAATTGCTTTTCCACCTTTCGAAATAATTTCACTGAAAATTAAATCCGAATCGGTTACTACAAACACATCATCAAATAAATTGGTTTCAATTGCAGCTTCATATGTTCTTAGAATTACAGTTTTGCCTCCTAAATCTTGCATCAATTTTGCAGGAAAACGAGTGGATGCATAGCGTGCCGGAATTACAGCAATTATCTTCATATATATGTTTTAAAGTGTAAAAGTACTAATTTTCAAAATATTCATCTTTAAATCCTATTAAATAAAGTTTTTCTTGTGCACGTGTGATTGCAGTATACAACCATCGCACATAATCGACGTCAATTCCATCTGGTAAATAAGGTTGTTCCACAAATACAGTTTTCCATTGTCCACCTTGCGATTTATGACAAGTAATTGCATAAGAAAACTTCACCTGAAGTGCATTGAAATACTCGTTTGCCTTCACTTTTTGCAGTTTTTTATATTGCTGACGCTCCTCTTCATAATCCAACAACACTTCCTGGTACAATCGATTCGATTCTTCATAAGATAATGAAGGAGATTCGCTCATAATTGTATCTAACATTATAATCGTATCTAAAGGAGGTTGATTTGGATAATCGACCATTCGAACTTTTACGGTTGCAAATTTGAATCCGTATAATTCTTGAATTTTTCTAATTTCCAAAATTTCAATAATATCGCCATTTGCAATAAATCCGGCTTCAGATTCTTCTTTCAACCAAAAATAGTTATTTTTCACCACCATTAAATAATCTCCTGTCGAAATTTCATTTTCTTTAGATAAAATGGACGCTCTAATTTGTTGATTGTACTGATTTGCTCTTTTATTAGATCGGACAATAAAAACAGTATCTTCTAAACCATAATTATCATAAGTACCGTGAATGGCATCTTGAATATCATAACTATCTTGCAAACGAACAATATCTTTAAAACCTTTCAAATTAAATTTAAAAGTATCGATAAAATGAGAATTCAATAAATCTCGTAAAATTGTAGCATTGTATAAAATTCCGGAATCTTCCGATTGACGCATCACTTCATCAAACTCAATATGATGTACATTTTTTTGATAATGTAACGAAAGTCCATCAATATCCAAAGCCGGACTAACGGTCATATTCACTGGTGGTAACTGCGCGGTATCACCTATTAATAAAAGTTTACAATTTTTTCCTGCATCAACATAAAAAAACAAATCATCTAACAAAGAACCATTTTCATATAATTTAGAATCCTGACTTGTATCTGAAATCATGGAAGATTCATCTACTATGAAGAGTGTGTTTTTAAATTTATTTTGCTGGAGCGTAAAGCTAACACCTCCAAATTTGTTCTTTTTCGGATAATAAATACGTTTATGAATTGTAAAAGCGGGCTTTCCGGAATAATTACTAATAACTTTTGCAGCTCTTCCGGTTGGTGCAAGTAATACGCATTTCATTTCTACATTATGAATCGAATTAATTACGTTTGAAATAATGGTTGTTTTTCCTGTTCCGGCATAACCTTTGAGTACAAAAATATCCTCCGAAGTGGAATTTATTAAATAATTGGCAATTTTCTGCAAAAAAATATCCTGTTTTAGAGTGGGTTGAAACAAGAAATTTTCACGTAATAAATTGTAAAACAGCTGATAATTCATAAAAAAATGTTAGGCTAATATTAATTTTTCAAAGATACTGATGATTTTTACAAGAAATTCTTTTCTAAAGAAAAAAAAATTGTAGATTTGTCGACCTATTTTAACTAAAAAGTATAAAAAATGTTGTTATTAATTTATTTTGTTGTCACTTGCATCGTTGCATTCGCACTAGTAAAACTTATTGATAAATTCCTACCTTCTGGAGCAAGACCAATTTTGTCTATTGCTTTATGGGCGGTTTGTATTTTTATTGCCTACCTTATTTACGCTTCTGTTATGAAGCCTATAGAATTTAAAAAAGAAAAAGAAGCACGTTTTTCTGCAGCAGTTAAAACGATGTTAGATATTAAAAAATTGCAAACTGGATACAAATCTGTAAATGGTAAATTTGCCGAAAACTTTGATGAATTAATTAAATTTGTTGAAGAAGGTCAATTCGAAATTGTATCTCGTAAAGACACTTCAGTTATTGATGTCGCAAGAAATAACGCCTTTGGAATCAAAGTTGAAGCTGACGGTGTTGGAGGTTTTTATAAAGATGTTGTAATTACTGAGAAATTAGGAAACGTATCTGTAAAAGATTCGTTATTCAAAAATTCAGATAGATACAAAAGATTAAATGTTGTAAAAATTGGAAATATCGAAGTTCCTGTTTCTATGAAAACAGGATTAGTTAATAGAAATGATATGAATATTTCTGTTTTTCAAGCTGTGATTGACAAAGATGCTTTACTAGCAGATTTAGATCAGGATTTAGTTAATAATGAAAACAAAGTAGAATCGATTGATGAAATCAACGGTCCTAAAATTACTCTAGGTTCTTTAGAAGAAGTTAGTCTTACAGGAAACTGGCCAAAAAAATATGGTAATAACGAATAACGACATTACATTAAAAACATACAAAAAGTTGTCCATTCAGGTTTCCTTGAGTGGACTTTCTTTTTGTGTCTTTGATCTATTTACAAGTAAGATTATACATACTTCTTCTCTCACTTTCGAAAAAAATAAAGTCATTGAAGAACAACTGTGGCGCACATTTGTAGATCATACCGTCCTTACAAAACCATACGATGAAATAGTTGTTTTGCATAATAATAATTTGAATGCTTTTGTGCCTTCTTCTTTATTTGATGCCAATTACTTAGCGAGTTATTTGCAATATAACACAAAAGTTTTTGAAACTGATTTTTTCACATTCGATACAATCTCACCTTATGAAATAAATAATATTTATGTTCCTTTCGTAAATATCAACAATTTTCTATTAGACCAATATGAAAGTTTTGAATACAAAAATAGCAACTCAATTTTAGTAAATAAGTTACTTGACCTTGCCAAAAACAAAGAAGAGAAGCAAATTTTTGTTCACATACAAAAGAACACCTTTGAATTGGTGATTATAAAAAATCAAGAGTTGCTTTTATTCAATTCATTCAATTATACGGCGCCAGAAGATTTAATTTATTTTATATTATTTTCGTGCGAACAATTGCAATTAAATCCAGAAACGATATCGGTTAAAATTTTAGGAAACTGTTTGGAATCAGATTCAAATTATAAAATCATCCACAAATACATTAGAAACTGTTCGTTATTAGATGTTTCCACAATGAAAACAGCGCTAGACGAAACAGAGAAAAATATTAGAAATCACTTTACACTATATCATTCATGAGAATAATTTCTGGAAAACATAAAGGTCGTCGCATAGTTGCTCCTAAAAACTTACCTGTTCGTCCTACGACTGATATGTGCAAAGAGGCATTATTTAATGTTTTAAACAATTACTTCAATTTTCACGGTTTAAAAGTTTTAGATTTATTTGCTGGAACTGGTAGTATAAGTTATGAGTTTTCATCTCGAGGTGCTGGCGCCATTACTAGTGTTGATGGTGATATGGGTTGTGTAAATTTCATTAAAAAAATGGCCACTGATTTAGATTTAGATATAACAGCTGTTAAAAGCGATGTATTTAGTTTTGTTGAAAAAAGTAAAGCTAGTTTTGATATTATTTTTGCGGATCCACCTTACGAAATGAGTCAGGAAGATTTTGAAAAACTAGTCCAACTTATTTTCGAAAAAGAATTATTAGATGAAGAAGGAATGTTAATCGTAGAACATTCAAAATACACAAAACTAGAGCACTTGACCAATTTCTCTTTTGCAAAAATTTATGGTGGTTCTGTTTTTTCTTTCTACGAATTTGAAAGTGACGAAGAAGAAGATTATGAAGACGATGAAGAATAATTGTATGTAAAAAAAGCAGACCTATAAGCCGGATTCTGTCCCCAATAAATTGGAGCCTTATCATTTATCTAGACTAAACATTACTGCTTAGCTCAAGCTGTCTACCCTTCAACATCGGACGAGTCGCCCTTATCCTAATAAATCAGGAGGAGTTGATATACTTGACATTTCACCGCATAGAGTTTACCTGGTTTCACTACAGCATTACCTGTACATACTTTCTGTTGCACTTGTCCTCGCCTTTCAACGGACGGGCGTTACCCGCTATGCTACTCTTTGGTGTCCGGACTTTCCTCTCTTCATTACTGAACAGCGATAAGGCGGTCTGCGGTGCAAAGATAGTCTTTTGCATGCAGAAATATGAAATTAGAATTTAGAATTTAGAAAAAATAAAAGCATCAAATTTTAACTGTTTTGTTGACTTAAATTTAGGTATTGAAATTGCTTTTTCAGCTTGAATTTTGAGATTTAATATCCTATATTTGTCACTCAATAATATTCTATGGAACAATTTGTAGTATCTGCCAGAAAATACCGTCCGCAAACATTTAAAGATGTTGTTGGGCAGCAGGCCATTACAAATACCTTGTTGAATGCTATTGAAACCAATCATTTGGCGCAAGCCTTGTTATTTACAGGTCCTAGAGGTGTTGGGAAAACAACTTGTGCACGTATTTTAGCTCGAAAAATCAATCAAGAAGGATATGATGATCCTTATGAAGATTTTTCATTCAATGTTTTTGAATTAGATGCTGCTTCTAATAACGGAGTTGACGATATTCGAAGTATTATTGACCAAGTTAGAATACCACCACAAACCGGAAAATATAAAGTTTATATTATTGACGAGGTGCACATGCTTTCACAAGCAGCTTTTAATGCATTTTTGAAAACATTAGAAGAACCGCCAAAACACGCTATATTTATTTTAGCAACTACTGAAAAACATAAAATTATTCCAACGATATTATCGCGTTGTCAAATTTTTGATTTCAAAAGAATCACCGTTAAAGATGCAAAAGACCATTTAGCCGAAATTGCAAAAGAACAAGGTGTCGCTTACGAAGATGATGCTTTGCATATTATTGCACAAAAAGCAGATGGTGCCATGCGTGACGCTTTGTCTATTTTTGACCGAGTAGTTTCCTACTGTGGAAAAAATTTAACAAGACAAGCCGTTACTGAAAACTTAAACGTACTTGATTTTGAATATTACATCAGAATTACAGATTTAATTTTAGAAAATAAGATTCCAGATCTATTAATTGCTTACAATGATATTTTGGCCAAAGGTTTTGACGGTCATCATTTCATTGCTGGTTTAGCATCACACTTTAGAGATTTGTTGGTTTGTAAAAATCCGGCAACTTTATCTTTATTAGAGGTGGGTGAACAAGCTCAAAGTTTGTATTTAGCACAATCTCAAAAAGCTACGCACGATTTCTTAATCAAAGGAATTGAATTGGCAAACGATTGCGACTTAAAGTTTAAAGTCAGCCAAAATCAACGCCTACTTGTTGAACTTTGTTTAATGCAACTAGCCTCTATCACTTTTGATGGAGAAAAAAAAAAGTAGCTAAATTTATAATTCCGGCTACTTATTACAAAAACAACTCCTACTCTATTACGGAAGTTTCAGTTCCAAAGCCTTTAGAACCAAAAGAGGCAACGCAATCTATTGTTATAAGTGAACCAAAAGAACAACAAATAATTGACGCTTCACAACCTGAAATAATAGTTCCACCGACAGTTATAAACGAAGCTATTCCTCATATGAACGCTACGGGAACCAAAGTTTCTGCACTTTCTATTGCGAGTATCAAAGCCAAGAAACAAATAGAAGCCCAGCAACAAAGTCATCAGAAAACACAAGAAAACGCACCTGCACAAGCCTTTACAGAAACCGATATGCTTTTGTTGTGGACAAAATTTGCCGAAAAAATGAGACAAGAAGGCAAACGTTTGTTAGCAACTTATATGCAGATGAACGACCCAACGTTAAACGGCACAACCATTACTTTAGAACTACCAAATCAAGGTACAAAGGAAGATTTTTTATCGGGTTGTCATGAATTAATGACCTATTTAAGAGGCCGATTACACAACCACGAAATTAGCATTGAAGTAATTGTCAATGAAGTTACCGAAACGAAATTTGCTTTTACACCACAAGAAAAATATGAGCGTTTAAGACAAATTAATCCCAATTTAGATTTACTGCGAAAAGTATTTGATTTGGATGTTTAAACAATAAGAAAAACTATTATTTTTAATACTATAATTTGGGCGTTACCTTTGGTCGGGCTGTACGTTCTATCTTTTTGTTTTTAAAGAAAAAACAAAAAGGATGCCACTCCCATCCCTAACGCATTCCTGTGATTACTTCAAATCTAGTTCTAAAATCTTATTTTACTGTCGAGTAAAGTACTACTTTATTTATTTTTAACTCATGAATCAACTCGATTTTTCAGACCAAAAACCATCACAAACCGAACTATATTCGGTATATTTGTATAGGCTTCGTATCAAAATAATACTGATATTGAACTTCAAAATATTTTATTTGGTACTTAAAAGTCACTAAACTAAAACGCTTATTATGCAACCAATTGTCATTAAAAGAGTGTATGAAGAAGCATCTGAAAATGATGGCTATCGAATTTTAGTAGATCGACTTTGGCCTCGTGGCATTTCAAGAGAAAAAGTTAACATAGATGAATGGGATAAAAACATTGCACCTTCTACCGAACATCGCAAATGGTTTGACCACAAAGAAGAGCGATTCCAAGAATTCACCATTCGCTATAAAGAAGAATTACTAAAACAAGAAGAAGAGCTTAACCGAGTTAGAAAAATAGCAGCAACAGAAAAAGTTACACTTTTATATGGAGCAAAAAATCAAGAAATAAATCACGCAGTCATTTTAAGCACTATTTTAAATCAAACACTATGAGCAATTATTCTTATGATACGGTAACCGAAGCATTAGTAGGTTTAAAAGAAAGAGGTTATACTACAGACTTCGAATTGATGGTCGAAAAAGAATGTTTAGTTTGTCACGAAAACTCCACCTATCTTTCGCCGGAAGAATTTCAAATTGACGAAATTCATCGTTTTGAAGGTGATTCTGATCCAGGAGATGAAATGATTGTCTATGGAATTTCTTCCACAATTCACAATATAAAAGGTATCGTTGTAAATGGCTATGGACTTTATTCTGATCCTTTAACTTTTAAAATTGTATCCCGATTAAAAAAACACATTTAAAAAAAATAGAATGGAATCCAAAAAACCTATCAAACGAAATCCAGCAATTGTAACTTTTTCAAAAGATCATCATTTTGCCTTATTACTCGTTTGGAAAATTAGACAAGGTTTGAAAAAAGAAATCGAACCATCAAGAATCATAAATTATGCAATTCACTTTTTTGATACCGATTTAATTTTTCATTTTGAAGAAGAAGAAACCTTATTGTTTAACAAATTACCTTCCGATAATTTATTACGACTTCAAGCCGAAGAAGAACATAAACTGATAAAGTTAGAAATTGATGCTTTGCGAAATAATCCCGAAGACAAAATCGGAATTGAAAATTTAGCTGATATTTTAGAAAAACACATTCGATTTGAAGAACGTGAATTGTTTAATTACCTGCAAGAAATTTTTTCAGAAGATGAATTATCAGAAATCGCAGAAGCAATGGAAGCAAGAACACGTGAACACGAAATTGCTTGGAAAGATGAATTTTGGTTAGTATCCTAATAAATGTTCCTCTTTTTATAAAGGTAAAAAATTATCTTACTATTAATCAATCCAATAAATAATCGCAATGAATTTTACGATTCAACCCGTATTAGAAAATGAAACTGTAATTCTTTATCCTCTGAATAACGATGATTTTGAAGCTTTGCATTTATCGGCTTCCAATCCTGAAATTTGGGAACAACATCCTAATAAAAATCGTTGGCAAAAACAGATTTTTAAAAATTTTTTCGAAGGAGCAATTCTAAGTAATGGTGCTTTTAAAGTGGTAGATAAAATCAACAACAAAGTAATAGGAAGTACACGCTTTTACGATTACGATGAAACTGAACACAGTATTTTAATTGGCTATACTTTTTATGATAAAGCATATTGGGGAAAAGGAATAAATCACGCCGTAAAAAGTATGATGTTGGATTATATTTTTCAATTTGTTTGTATTGTAGACTTTCATATTGGTGCCGAAAATATCCGCTCTCAAGTTTCAATAAATCGCTTAGGTGTTACTAAAATTGGCGAACGCGAAGTTACTTATTTTGGCGAAGAACCAAAACTAAACTTCATATATCGCTTAACTAAAGAAGATTGGTTAGCGTTTCAAGCAAAAAAATAAAAGGCAACAAAACAATGTTTAGACATCAAGGCAAAACAAGAACTTTAAGCCACAACAAAAAGATTGCTTCCTTACTTTCTTTCGTTGCAGGAATTGTAAATGTTGCCGGATTTTTATCGGTGCAAAGACTAACCACAAATGTAACAGGTCATTTTGCTTTTTTCATAGATGAAGTCTTTAAACTCCATTTTACAGAAAGTTTAATTTATTTTTTATACATTTTATTCTTCTTTTTAGGATCGTTTGTTTCTAGTCTATTCATTGAAATTATTTCAAAAAAAAATGATCGATATATTTATGTAATTCCTACACTTATTGAAAGTGGAATTTTATTTGCAGTTGCTATTTTGGGTCAACACAATATTGCCACTCATTACAACTTTATTGCTTTTACACTACTTTTTGCTATGGGATTACAAAATTCATTAGTGACTCGAATTTCAGGAGCAATTGTAAGAACAACTCACTTAACCGGACTATTTACAGACTTAGGAATTGAATTATCGCAATTATTTTTCTACAAAACGAAAGAACAAAACGAAAAATTGACATCAACTATAAGGCTTCGATTGCGAATTATTTTATTTTTCTTTATTGGTGGTGTTTTAGGTGGAATTTTCTATTCGTACTGGTCGCTTTATGTGTTGCTTATTCCGGCAACGGTATTATTATTTGGTTTGTATTATGACACCATTAAATTCCAAATATTAAGTTGGAAACGAAAACATATTTAAAAGAAAAAAGCCACGTGTGTGACTTATTGTTCTTTACATTTTTCCGTAATACATCGCTTTCACTATTCCATCAGACAATCCAATTTTTGGCACGTAAATTTGTCGCGCGCCACTCCATTTCATTGCATTTAAGTAAATTCTTGTGGCAGGAATAATTACATCAGCTCGATCTGGATTTAAGGCTAAATTGGCAATTCTTTCATCATAACTCATACTATTCAATTTTTGATATTGCGCTTGCACATACATATATGATAAAGGCTTTTCCTGGTTTTTCCCTGATAATTTGAATAATTTATTGATATTTCCACCGGTTCCAATTAAGTTAATATCGTCAAAAGGTTCCGTCACAGTTTTTATCCATTTTTCCATTTCTTCCCAAACAAATTCTGTAACCATATTATTCAACAAACGGACGGTTCCATTTTTAAAAGATTTAGAGGCTATAATTACACCTTTATCGAAAAGTGAAAATTCGGTACTTCCGCCGCCAACATCGACATATAAATAAGTTTTATCTGAGTTTATGAAGTGATTTAAATCGGACGCCGCAACAATCGTAGCTTCTTTTTTACCTTCAATAATTTCAATTTTGATGTCAGCTTTCTTCTTAATTAAATCTACAATTTCTTTGCCATTATAAGCTTCACGCATAGCAGAAGTTGCGCAAGCGTGATATTTTTCAACTTTATGCACTTTCATTAATAATTTAAATGCCTTCATTGCATCGACCATTCGATCTATATTTTCTTCCGAAATTTCTCCAACAGTAAAAGCATCCTGTCCCAAACGAATTGGCACACGAACTAAAGCACATTTATTAAATTGCGGTGTACAATTTTTTTGCTCTACAATATTTGTCACCAACAACCGCATGGCATTTGAACCGATATCGATTGCAGCATATTTTTTTATAGTAATCATCATATAAATTTAAGGTTATTCAACCGTTTCAGCAATTACATCTAACCTATTTTGATAGTAATTATACATTTCTAACTGAGCTCTAAACGGCTTTTCAGCACCACGAGTGCGGTATACATTTTTTAAATCGTCAGAGTGCATTCTGGCTTTAATATTGGCCTTCCAACCAATTTCAAATGTTTCTATTAGTTCTTTTCTAATTTCTGCATCATATATAGGACAAGTAACTTCTACTCTTGCGTCTAAATTTCGCGTCATAAAATCAGCAGAGGAAATAAAAACTTCCGGATTTCCGCTATTTCCAAAAATATAAATTCTAGAATGTTCTAGATAATGATCAACAATACTAATTGCTTCAATGTTTTCACTCATACCCTTCACACCAGGAATTAAACAGCAGATACCTCTAATAATTAACTGTACTTTTACTCCTGCCCTACTAGCATCATATAATTTGTCAGTCATTTTAAAGTCAGAAATACTATTCATTTTCAACTTAATATGGGCTTCTTTTCCGGCAAGTGCATTTGCAATTTCGCGATCAATTAATTTATTAAAACGGCTTCTTGTATAATGAGGCGAAACGATTAGATGTTTGTAGCGATGCACGCGATAATTCACATCAAAAAAATCAAAAATCTTTGCAGCATCTTTTAAAATTTCGGTATTACTAGTAAAAAGCGTTACATCTGTATAAACTTTAGCAGAATTTTCATTGAAATTTCCCGTTGAAATCACTCCGTATCTTTTAACTCGTCCTTCTTCGATACGCTCAATAACGCAAATTTTACTGTGCACCTTCAAACCTTTAACACCAAAAATTAACTCAATGCCTTCGGTTTGCATCTGTTCTGAATATGAGATATTACTTTCTTCATCAAAACGCGCTTGCAATTCAATTTGAACGGTTACTTTTTTACCGTTTTTAGCAGCATTTATAAGCGAGCTTACAATTTGCGAATTTTTTGCCAAGCGATATAAGGTTATTTTTATTGAAGCTACTTTTGGATCCAAAGCGGCTTCACGTAGAAATTTAATTACGTAAGAAAAAGACTGATAAGGCGCGTATAACAAATAATCTTTCTTTTTAATTTTATCTAAAATACTACCTTCTAGGGACAATCCGGGAATTGGTAATGGTAAATTTTCTCTATATAATAAATCATATCGTCCTAAATTTGGAAAATTCATATAATCTCTACGATTGTGATATCTTCCACCTGGAATGATGCTATCAGAACTATCAATTCCCATTCCTTTTAAGAAAAATTCTAATGTGTCAGCACTAATTCCTTGATCATATACGAAACGCACGGGTTCACCAACTCTTCTATCTTTTACCGACGAAGATATTTTTTCGATAAAACTTTTACTCAAATCACTATCGAATTCGAGTTGTGCATCACGCGTAATTTTAATCATGTGGGCAGAGATGCTTTCATAATCAAAAATATTGAAAATGTTATTTAAATTATAGCGAATAACATCGTCTAAAAGCATTATATATTGTTTTTCTGAATTAGAAGGAAGCACCACAAAACGATTAATTGTATTAGGAATTTCAACAACTGCGTAACGAATTTCTTTATGATTTGCCTCAGAAATCATCACTAATTTGATAGCTAAATAGCCCGATGTATCTTTTAAAAGTGGAAACTCTTCCAAATCATTCAACATAATAGTTACCACAGCAGGACTAACTTTTTGAATGAAATAATCATGTATAAACTGCTCGTGTTCTTTAGAAATATCTTTTTCAGTAATGATATAAATATTTTCTTTTTCGAGTTTTTTCTCAATTTCACTGAGAATTCGTAAACTTTCAGATTGTTGTTCGATTACAATTTCAGTAATTTCTTTTAACAATTTTTCAGCCGGAACACCGAGAATTTTTTCCGTATCATTACTTTCTAAGGATAATCTTCGTATTGCGGCATAACGAACTCTAAAAAATTCATCTAAATTATTGGAAAATATACCTAAGAAACGAAATCTATCCAATAGAGGAACAGATTCGTCATTAGCTTCTTGTAAAACTCTCGCATTGAAAGTTAACCAGCTTTTTTCTCTATCGATATATGAATTTTGGTTGGAATTATTCATTTTTAAAATGGCTTGGAAATAAAGTACATATTGTTTTGCCTTTAGATAGATGTTCCCAATTGTTAGAATCAAATTGCAAATGAACCAAACCAGCTGTTGGGACATTCTCTATATAAAGATCCCCAAATTTATTAACAAATTTTGTAATAGCTTCGTTATGTCCAAAAAGAATTAAGTTATCGTGCTCATTTTTACATTTTTTTATGATTTGAAGTAGTTGTTTATCGTCAAAAGTGTATAATTCGTTTGAAAATTGAATGACCTCTATAGGAATTGATAAATATTGCGAAAAAATAAAAGCTGTTTCTTTTGTTCTTTTTGCATTACTACACCAAACAATATAAGATTTAGGAACAATATCAACTGATTTGAGTGCAATTAAATGGGCATTCTTGACCCCTCTACAAGAGATAGATCGATCAATATCTTGAACAGGAACGGCCCAACTGGACTTTGCATGTCTAACTAAAATTAAATTTTTCATATTTCGTTAATTAAAATATTAAATTAATCATTTTTTTTTACCTAATATCTATATTTTTTTAATTTTTCTGGGAGTTAATGGATAATATCAACCACTTTATCGAATATCTACAACAATATTTTAAGTGATAGTACTTTATTCCTAATTTAGCCTTTGAATTTTAATAGTATTATAATATTTATTTAACAAATTCTTAGATAAAATAATTTTTTAAGAAACTTGAATATATAAAACTCAAAATTAAATTCTCATAGTTTACCCCAAGTTAACTATTTTACTTTATCTGCTGTGATCATTAATTTTTTATAAATTTTATTATGAAAACTACAGCTAGATTTAAGAGTCATTCATTACTCACCTTATTTTTATTTATGAGCTTTGCTACTTCAAATGCTCAGGATTATTTTAATTATAATACTGTTACGGCACACATACCAAACGGGATTATAAATAAAGAAAAGATTGATACTATTTTAAATTCAGATAGTATTTTACTGAGTTCAGCTGATATGTCAAGTAGAGCATCTTCTCCGCTTACTTCAGGAAATGTGATAAATACACTTGAAATAAATTATTCGAATTTAAGTGAAGTGACTAGCGTATCAAATCAGAACATAAAAAATTGTATTGTAAAAATTACAGCCCCTGTCTCATCAATTAACTTAAATGCTTTAAATCATTTTATGCATTTAGAAGTTATTCATGTAATAATTGAAACTCCATTAATCACGGGGAATATTCGTGATTTAATTGTTATGACTAATCCTCAAGTTTTGATATCCTATCAAATAAGTATTCTTCAATAAAAAATAGTACCTATTATGAATTTAAAAAATTACATTATCAAAAATATGACTGAAATGAAAACATATTTATATGTGTTGCTTTTCTTGTCGTGTAGCTTTTTTAGTGTTGCACAAGTTAGAGTTGGTTTTACACCAAGAAAACCAGCAGCAAATCCATCACAAACAATTTACAATGTAAAAGGAGATTTTACCTTAATTGGAAATACGAATTTAACATTAAATAATTATGGCCTAACAACTCAAAATGGTAATAGTTCAATGAAATATGTTGATGTGGATGGTGATAATAGCACTTTTAATTCCTCCGCAGCAAATTTAACATTTTCAAATGAAAATGGAGCGATACCAAGTTGTTCCAAAGTTGTATTTGCCGGATTATACTGGACGGGTAGAGCATCAAATTCGTCTCCTAGTCCTGACACATTTAACGTCACAAAAGGTTCTACTACTAAAACTTTCAACAAACGAAAAGTTAAATTGAAAGGGCCTACTTCAAGTTCATATACTGAATTTACAGCAGGAACTAATGATATATTTTACCCTCAAACTACTGATGATTACATGTATTCCGCGTTTGCAGAAATTACCGATTACGTAAAAATCAATGGTCTTGGAGAATATACCGTTGCAGATATTGCACTTATTGAAGGTAATGGTGGTGGAACAGGTTATTATGGTGGATGGGGAATCATCGTTGTTTATGAAAACTCAAAAATGAAGTGGAGAGACATTACTGTATTTGACGGTCATGCCTTTGTAGCTGCAAGCACAACGAGCCATCAAATTCCTATTTCAGGTTTTAACGCGGTTCAAACGGGACAAGTAAACGTGAAATTAGGATTAATGGCTGGTGAAGGTGATAGAGGAATCGATGGCGATTATTTTAATATTCGTAAAGTCAATAATACTTGGTTGCCATTAGATCATACAGGAAATGCAGTGGATAACTTTTTTAATTCTTCTATACAGACCGGTGGAAATACTAGAAACCCCACTTTAGTCAATAATACGGGGCTTGATATTTCAATGTTCAATATTCCTAATCCAAGTAATTCTGTTATTGCCAATAACCAGACATCTACTTCGCTGCGTTATGGTTCTACTGGAGACACTTACATAGTCTTTATGGCAGCCATGGCGGTTGATGCCTATATACCTGAAATTGAAGGAATAATGTCTTTGCTTTCTGTTGATGGTGTGCCAGCAACAAGTGCTACAACAGTTACACCTGGTCAAGTACTTGAGTATTCTATTAAAATAGTAAATCAAGGAACTGAAGCAGTTAATAATACAAAAATAAAAATTGATATTCCATATATGGCTAGTTATGTAGCAGGAAGTGCTACCAAATCAATTAGTTTCACACCGCTACCTAGTCCAAATTCTTTAAATTTTAATACTTCAATTGGACCTGCTGGTTTATTGACTTGGGATATAGGAACGCTTCCTGTACCAGCTAATCCATCAACAATCCTTGGCGAATTAAAATATAAAATTAAAATAACGGAAGATTGTTTTTTACTTACGCAACAAATTTGTACACCAAGTGCAACTCTTCAAGGTTTTATTAATGGAACTGGTGCAATTACTGGTATTTCTATTGCTAACCAACCCTTTATTCAAGGATATCAAACTTCTGGAACTTGTCTTGGAGAACCAATAACTGAACCCATAAAAATCAATGTTGATGCTGCAGATTTTGTCAATCAAAATTGCCAAAATCCACCAATAACTTCAAATTTTAGTTTTTGTGGTACATCAACTATAATTCCTTTTAATACTATAGCTTCTAACTATCCAATTGGAACATTGTTTTATAATTCATATCCCGTAACTTCTGCATCAGTTCAGTATACAACTTCATTTCCTAATATTGCAGGTTCAAATGATTATTATGCTGTTCCACCAGATCCAAACGGATGCTATTTTAAATTTACTATAATTATAGATGACGCTCCAACAATTATATCACCTTCTCCACTTACATTGAATGGCTGCGGAACAAATGGAATTACACCTTTAGCATTTAGTACAATCCCAGTTACAATAACTCTTCAAGATTTTATTAGTGCTGGTGGTAATGTATCAAATAACTTATTAACTTATACTATTACTTATGTAGACGTTGCAACTGGTTCTTGTCCAACTATTGTAAATAGACAGTTTACAGTTACAACTACTTGTGTCAGTGTAACTTTAAATCAAACAATTACTATTAATGATCTTATTTCTCCAACATTCACTTCAACAGCTCCCGCAAATGTGACTGTAGAATGTGATGCAGTACCAACTACTGCTACTTTAGCTGCAACTGACAATTGTGGAAATGCAACTGTAACTTTTAACGAAGTAAGAACGGATGGATCTTGTGCAAGCGATTATATCTTAACGCGCACTTGGACTGCAACTGATAATTGTGGAAACGCAACTTCCGTATCACAAATCATAACGGTTAAAGATTTAACAGCTCCTACTTTCACTTCAACAGCTCCAGCAAATGTAACTGTAGAATGTGATGCTGTTCCAACTGCTGCTACTTTAGCTGCAACTGATACTTGTGGAAATGCAACTGTAACCTTTAACGAAGTAAGAACAGATGGATCTTGTGTTAGTAATTATACCTTAACTCGAACTTGGACTGCAACTGATGTTTGTGGAAATGCAACTTCTGTATCACAAATCATAACGGTTAAAGATTCAACAGCTCCAACATTCACTTCAACAGCTCCCGCAAATGTGACTGTAGAATGTGATGCAGTTCCAACTGCTGCTACTTTATTAGCAACTGACAATTGTGGAAATGCAACTGTAACTTTTAACGAAGTAAGAACGGATGGATCTTGTGCAAGCGATTATATCTTAACGCGCACTTGGACTGCAACTGATAATTGTGGAAACGCAACTTCCGTATCACAAATCATAACGGTTAAAGATTTAACAGCTCCAACATTCACTTCAACAGCTCCAGCAAATGTAACTGTAGAATGTGATGCTGTTCCAACTGCTGCTACTTTATTAGCAACTGATACTTGTGGAAATGCAACTGTAACGTTTAACGAAGTAAGAACAGATGGATCTTGTGCAAGCGATTATACCTTAACGCGCACTTGGACTGCAACTGATGTATGTGGAAACGCAACTTCTGTATCGCAAATCATAACGGTTAAAGATTCAACAGCTCCAACATTCACTTCAACAGCTCCCGCAAATGTGACTGTAGAATGTGATGCAGTACCAACTGCTGCTACT
>NZ_JAXKVR010000025.1:0-202206 GCF_034497725.1 Flavobacterium psychraquaticum | reverse complement strand
CAGCGGGTTCAGGAATAGCTATTATAGAAATTCTAGAAGCGCCAACAGTCCAAGGAACAGTGGTTTATACGGTTATCCCAGTATTAAACGGATGTTCTGGCGCTCCAATTACGGTGACAGTAACGGTAAATCCATTACCAAAACCAATGTTAGCTGATGGTACATTATGTATTATTGAAGTAACTGGAGAAGTGTATCAAACGTATACTTTAAACACAGGATTATCAGCAGCAGGAAACAGTTTTGATTGGTTTTTAGATGGTGTTTTAATTCCCGCAGCAAACGGACCAACTTTGGTAGCTAATCAGGTAGGATTATATTCTGTAATAGTAACCAATACTACAACAACGTGTAAATCAGAAGAAGTGTTTGCCACGGTTGACTTTGTATATCCGGCGAATTCATTTACAACGGTGGTAACAGATGCGTTTTCAAACAATGCACCATTACGGTAACAGTTCCAGATGGCACAGGCACTTTATTGTATCAATTAGACCAAGGGTCTTTACAAACATCAAACGTCTTTGAAGGTGTAAGCGCGGGTCCACATACAATAACTGTAGTTGATTCAGAAGGTTGTACCTATTTAGTTCAAGATGTTTTAGTGATTGATTATCCAAAATACTTCACACCAAACGGCGATGGCTATAACGACACTTGGAATATTGTTGGATTACAAGACCAAGAAAACGCTGTGGTGTTTATCTATGATCGCTATGGAAAACTAATCAGAAGTATTCGTCCAGCAGACCCAACAGGATGGGATGGAACTTATAATGGTAAGCAGTTGCCATCAACCGATTATTGGTTTACAGTGGATTATTTAGAGAATGGAGCTGCAAAACAATTCAAAGCACATTTTTCACTTATAAGATAATCGAAAAGGAGTTAGCAAATTATCTAACTCCTTTTCCTATAAACTACACTTATTTGTCTAAATAAAATTTCCATCTCTCTCGAAAATGATCTACTCAAAAAAAGCATTGCTTCTTAAAATTTTTAAAATCACCGGAATAACCTTTGCAATTTTAATTGCACTTCTTGTGGTACTTCCAATGTTATTCGCAAATACAATTACTGAAAAGGTAAAAGCTTTAGCCAACGAAAATTTGGAAGGAAAATTAAACTTTTCTGATTCGAAACTATCTTTTTTTAAAGAATTTCCCTCTTTAACTTTAACCTTAAATGAATTTGATTTAAAAGGTTCAAAACCATTTCAAGAAGAAACTTTAATTTCAGCTAAAGAAATTGGTTTTGGAATTAATGTTTGGAGCGTGGTTTTTGGAAATCAAACTAAAATTGACGAAATCTATATCAATAATGCTAAAATAAATGTTCAGGTTACTAAAAATGGTGAAGCGAATTACAATATTTATAAATCTGAAAGCAAAGACACCATAACTTCATCAGAAAGCGCATCTTTGAATCTTGAAAAAATTCAGATTAGCAACAGTCAATTGAATTATAACGATGCATCTGCTAAAATACTTGTTGAAGCTAAAGGATTTAATTACAAAGGAAAAGGCGATTTACTAGCTTCAAATTTCAAGCTAAACACTTCCGCTCAAATTGATGATTTGAGTTTTTCATTTGACCAAAAAGAATACTTGAAAAACAAAAAAGTAAAAGCCGATTTGATTACGAAAATCAACACCAATTCCCTTTCTTTTGTCTTTGAAAAGAATGATTTAGTCATCAATAAATTACCCGTTGAATTTACCGGACTTTTTGATTTCCTGAAAAACGGTTATCAAATGGATTTTACCCTAAAAACCGAAGACAGCAATTTAGAGGATTTATTCACCGCTTTGCCTGCCGAATTCATTACTTGGAAAAATGAAGCCACAATGACTGGAAAAACTTCGGCTTTTCTAACTTTAAAAGGAAAATATATCGCTTCTGAAAATTTGAGTCCGGAAGTGAATTTCAATATTAAAGTACGAAAAGGCTATGTAAAACACACGAAATCTCCTTATCCAATCGAAAATATTTTTTTGAATTTAGATACGAAATTACCAAATTTAGACATCAACCAATTGAAAGTGCAACTAGATTCTTTGTATTTTGATGTAGCTAAAAATAATTTAAGTGCGATTTTAATTTCAGATGGTTTTGGTGATCAAATTAAATTGGATGCAAAAATAAAATCAAAATTAGATTTAACGGTTTTGAATAATGCACTTCAAATTCCGAATTTTAAAATGGCTGGAAATTTAGTTGCCGATATAGTTTCCAAAGGAACTTACAACAAACAAAATAAAGAACTTCCGGTTACTAAAGGAAAATTCGAACTAAAAAACGGCTTAATTCAAACCGAATTTTATCCAAAACCTATTGAAAATATTAATTTAAAGGCAGCATTCAACGCGGCTTCTGGTAGTTTTAAAGAGGCTACTTTTGTACTATCGCCAGCTAGTTTCACTTTCGAGGGTGAACCTTTTGCATTGAATGCTTCTTTCAAGAATTTCGAAGATATCACTTATGCTATCAAAGCAAAAGGGACATTAAATGTTGCACGTATTTATAAAGTTTTTTCGCAAAAAGGTTTAGATGTTGATGGTTTTATCAAGGCCGATGTTGATCTTGCAGGAACACAAAGCGATGCGGCAAACGGAAGAATTGCAAAATTGAAAAACAGTGGCACTTTAGAAGTCCGAAATATAAAAACAACAAGTGCTTATTTAGCCAAACCTTTTTTAATTGAAAACGGATTGTTTACTTTTCACCAAGACCAGATGAATTTCAGTAACTTCAATGGGAAATTTGGCAATTCGGATATTAAAATGAATGGTCGATTGGAAAATGTTACCAATTATGTGCTGTCTGACAACCAAGTGTTGAAAGGAAGTTTTAATTTGACCTCCAATTTCTTACATATTAACGAATTTATTCCATCGGAAACTAAAACGATGGAAGGAAATGAAACAGCTACAATTACTTCCTGTGTAATTGAAATTCCAACCAACTTAAATGTTTCGATTCAAACTAATGCTGCAAAAACGCAATTTGACGATATTATTATTTCAAATTTACAAGGAAATTTAGTCATCCAAAACGGAAGTTTAAAATTATCAAATGGTAGTATTGGCATCATCGGTGCAACTGCAAAAATGGACGCATTTTACAAAAACGAAGGCACACAAAAAGCTTACTTCGATTACAAAATTAATGCATCGGAATTCGACATTAAAAGGGCTTATAATGAAATTAAAATGTTTCGAGGAATTGTAACGGCCGCCGAAAACGCAGAAGGAATTGTAGGTTTAGATTATTCCATAAAAGGCGTTTTAAACCATCAAATGGAACCCATTATGCCGTCTTTGGAAGGAAGTGGAATTCTTTCTGTTAAAAAAGTAAAGATGAAAGGCTTCAAATTATTAAATGTGGTAGCTGCTAAAACCGAAAATTCCGACCTAAAAGATCCAGATATTTCAAAAGTCGCTATTAAAACCACCATAAAAAATAATATTGTAACTATTGAACGCTTTAAATTTAAAGTATCTGGTTTCCGTTTGCGTTTTGAAGGACAAACCAGTTTAGACGGAAAATTAAATTTAAAAATGCGTGTTGGATTGCCTCCATTGGGAATTTTAGGAATTCCTATTAAAATTTCGGGAACTCAGGAAAAACCAGCAATTAAAATTGGTAGCAAGTCCGAAAATTTAGAAGAAACAGAATATGAAGCGGGTGAAGTGCCAATAGACACTCCAACAATTCCTAAAGATAGCATTCCAAAAGTTGAAGCTATACTTCCCACTGATACTTTACCTAGGACTAAAGTTGAAACACATATACCACTTCCCACAGAGGAAAAGGAATAAGTCTATGTAAATAGTTAAAATGTTTTCTGCTTTGTTAAAAAATTGTAATTTTACCACAAACATTACAACAAAAACTATGGAAACGCATTTTGAAAGCAATCCGTTGATTGACAGATTACCAAGGCATTTAAAGCAATTCATCAAACCTCAAGTTTATGAAGATTACACCCCAATAAACCAAGCGGTTTGGCGTTATGTAATGCGTAAAAATGTAAATTATCTTTCAAAAGTTGCACACAGTTCCTATTTAGAAGGTTTAGAAAAAACAGGTTTAGAAATTGACAATGTTCCAAATATGTATGGAATGAACCGTATTTTGAAAGAAATTGGTTGGGCAGCAGTTGCTGTAGATGGTTTCATTCCGCCGAATGCATTTATGGAATTTCAAGCGTATAATGTTTTAGTTATTGCTTGTGATATTCGCCAATTAGAACATATTGAATATACTCCGGCTCCCGATATTATTCACGAAGGTGCGGGCCACGCTCCTATTATTGCCAATCCGGAATATGCTGAATATTTAAGACGTTTTGGTGAAATTGGTTGTAAATCAATTTCTTCGGCACGCGATTATGAATTGTATGAAGCGATTCGTTTGCTTTCGATTTTAAAAGAAGCGGAAGGAACTCCAGATGAAGAAATTAAAAAAGCAGAAGATCAAGTCGATTATTTGCAAAACAATATGGGCGAATTGTCCGAAATGTCTCGCATTCGTAATCTGCATTGGTGGACGGTTGAATATGGTCTGATTGGAACGGTTGAAAATCCGAAAATTTATGGTGCTGGCTTACTTTCTTCAATTGGCGAAAGTGCTTGGTGTATGACGGATAACGTAAAGAAAATTCCTTACGATATTTCGGCAGCAGACCAAGGTTTCGACATTACAAAACCACAACCTCAATTATATGTTACGCCAGATTTTGCTCAATTGAGCTTTGTTTTGGAAGAATTTGCGAACACAATGGCAGTGAGAACAGGTGGCTTATCAGGAATTCAAAAACTGATTTCGTCAAAAGCTTTAGGAACTATTGAATTAAGCACAGGACTAGAAGTTTCAGGTTTATTTACAAACGTAATTGAAGAAAACGGAAAACCTGTTTACATTCAAACCACCGGAAAAACAGCTTTATCGTATAGAGAAAAAGAACTAGTTGGTCACGGAACTGAAAGTCACGCCGACGGATTTGGTTCGCCAATTGGAAAATTAAAAGGAATCAATTTGGCGATTGAAGAAATGAGTCCGAGAGATTTACGTGCGTATGACATTTACGAAGGCGAAGAAGTTACTTTAGAATTTGAAGGCGATATCGTTGTAAAAGGGGAAATTGTAACGGGAACTCGTAATTTAAAAGGTGAAATTTTATTGATTAAATTCAAAAATTGCACCGTAACTCATAATGAAACTATCTTATTCCAACCAGAATGGGGAATTTACGATATGGCTGTTGGTAAGAAAGTAATTTCGGCTTATTCGGGTCCGGCTGATGTGAATAGTTTTGATATGATCAATCACGTTCCTTCATCGAAAACCATCAAACAGAAAAAATCGACTGCTCGTGAAGAGTTAGAAAAACTATACCAAAGTGTTCGCAATATTAGAGAAAATAAAACTTCTTCTACGACCTTAAAAGAAGCTTTTGGAGCTGTTTCAGCGAATCATCCAAATGATTGGTTGCTTTCTGTAGAAATTGCAGAATTGGCTAAAAAAGATAACAATACCGATTTAATCCATAATGTTTTAAATCATTTAGAAAAAGTAAAAAGCAATCGCCCTGAAATTGCACATTTAATTGATGGCGGTTTGGAATTGATTTTCGAAAAGGAAAACGCATAAGCTAAGCGTAACTTTTGTTACTGATAGAAAGAGCAAACACATTTACCTTTGTCTGATAAAATAATACAATTATGGGAATTTTAGATTTTTTAGGATTTGGAACTAAAACTAATGATGTGCAAGAATATGTTCAAAAAGGAGCTATTATTTTAGATGTTAGAACTCCCGCTGAATTTAAAGACGGACATATTAAAGGTTCAAAAAATATTGCTTTACAAACCTTAAACGGACAAGTTGAAACCATTAAAAAATGGAACAAACCCGTTATTGCTTGTTGCAAATCGGGGATGCGAAGTGCTCAAGCCACTTCAATTCTAAAACAAAATGGCATTGACTGTATTAATGGCGGCGGCTGGACAAGCTTAGAAAATAAATTATAGAGAAATCCCGAAGCAATTCGGGTTTTTTTTTAATGCGTTAAGTTGATCTGAAAATCGTTCTCATTTTTTATTACGTTTCCTTTGTAAGATAACGTCCAACCCATAGTGTTTGTCAAAATTAATATTTTTGATAATTCACTTAATAATCTATTTTTGGCATTAGATTTTAAAGATGATTTTTCGATTTTCTTAGCTAAATTTTCTCGAACAATTTTATTGATTTTATTGTAATCTTCTCCTTTAAACTCATTAAAAGTAGAAGATTCAGTATTGTAATATTTCAGATTTGGATTGATTTTTATTTCTTCTTTTGGAATATTTGTAATGGTTACGATTTTATTTTCTGCGTCGATATCGTATGTAACTAAACTTAAATCAAAACTAACCGTTACGTCGGCATTGACAACTACCAAAGCTTTTTTATCGAATGACAACCCAGGAATATAAGTTTCTTTTTTGTCTTTATAAGTGATGATTTCTGCAAAATGTCCTTCAGTGACAACTAACTTCCCAACATTTTTTATTTGGGTTTGAATTAGATTGGTATCATATTCAATTGTCGAAGAATCGCTACTTTTTGTAAAGTAGTTAAAAATCCAAAAGAAAATAAATCCAAGAAAAAGCACTAAAATCCATTTTCTGATTTCTGATAATTTACCAAAAAAGCCGAGATTATATGATTTATTGTTTTCCATTGTAAGTTATTTGTTACGAAGATAATAAGAATTTTATTTAAATGGATGACGCTGTTGCCAATTTAATTCGGGTTCCAATTGCTTGAAGATTTTGCCTATGTATTTATTAATCCATTTATTGTTGTGGTAAATAAATCCCGACATTTTAACAGGAGTTGCTCCAACCGAACTTTTAATTTCCAAAGCAGTTCTTCCGAAAATAATTCGTTGAAATCCATTTTCTATTCCATACGAAGTCATATTGTAAAGCATATTCAGATACAACATATTCTCTTTTTGCACTGTTTCATCATATCCTAAAAAGTAAGTTTCTAAAACGTCATCATTTAATAACAACGTGTGAAAACCCACTAATTTATCCTTCAAAAAGTAACCAAAAATCTGAAAACGATTACCACATTGTCCTTTTAATACTGAAAAATGATTTTCGGCTAAGAAAAACGTATTGAACGGAGCGTTTTTAGCCACGTAATGATACAAATCGTAAATGGTGCTTTCATATTGAATTACCTCTTCATACGAAAGGTTTTTAACCTGAATTCCATTGAATTTCTTGATAGCACGTTTGTATTGATCCCGATATTTTTTAGATAAAGCTTCCACATAATCATCCATTGTTTTCCAATCTGGATTCAAATAGCAAATCATATTAGGTTGCGTATTGAATTCATAAGTTTCATTGAATCGAAACTTTCTTAATTCAACTGCACAATCTTCGTAAAAATCTTTGAAAGAAACTAAGTGAATTGTAATTCCTTTTCTCTTAAAATATGATGTAATTTCTTCGGCACTTTGTAACAGAACTTTACTAATCCATTCAAAATCAATTTCTTTAGAAAAAGCATAACCATTTTGACCCGTAATCATATTATTACCGAGAAATAAAGTATGGGAAGCGAAGTTTTTAAAGATAAAATTTCGAATAAAAGTTTTAAAACATTTATCTCTTTCGCCAAAAGATTCGAGTTTATTCAAATCTAAATATTGGGCTAATGAAACTCCGATTAAATCGTTTTCTTCAAAAATTCCAATATAAAAACACTCCATATTTACAGGAGCCGAATGTTCTAAAACAGACAAATACGGCGTTTGAAGAAATACATTACTTTGAGCAACGGTGTCCCAAAGTGAAGGTAAATCTTCGACAGAATTGTATATTTTAAAAGTAATTTTATCCAAAGGTTATAGAAATAAAAAAATCGCTCCACAAAAGTAGAACGATTCTTATATAATTAAATGTTAATTCTTATTCAGCAGCTACTAATTTAGAAGCACTTCTGTATAAAAATTCATTATAAATATGTCTTCTTGCGAAACGGCTTGGCGATTCTGCATTTACCATTTTAATGTAAGTAACTTTAGGAACACTGAAGTATTCATAGTTGCTTCCGTCTAAAAAAGTAATGTACAACACCCCATTATCCATATGGAAATCTTGGATATTTACAGTTGTAGTTGTTTTAGTGTAAACTTCTTTGTTTTTTTCTTGTGTTTCTGGAGCAACACTAACTAAGAAATGGTAAGCTTCAATGATCAACTTACTTCTTTCTTCTGCCGCTAAACGCTCATCAGGATCAGCAATAGTATCAGGATGGTCTTCCTTCATACTATTTCTGTAAATAGTTTTTAATTCTTTCAGCGTAGCTGTTTTTGTAACTTCAAGTAACTTTCTGTACTCGGCAATTTTCTTTGGATTCATATGTTTTTTTTGTAAAAAAACCCTCTCAGTTTGGAAAGGGATTAATAAGCTATAGCATTTAAAAACACCAACTTGGCGCAAAGGTAAAAAAAAATATTGAATAATTAATTTTTTAATTTAAAATACTCCTTTTGTGTTTTTGATAAAAAAAACCGCTTCAAAATTGAAGCGGTTTTATAATTCCTAAAATATAGAACTAAAGCTTAGTTAATATCCCAGATTAATTTTGTTTCTAAATTATCTGCACCGCCCATATTAGCGACAGCTGCATTATAATTAACTCCATTTAATTGTGCTGAGTTTGTAGGGAATTTAATACGCGTAGGTAAATCCGTTAAACCGTTTAATGCATTAAATGTATACACTAAAGCACCTCCTGGTAATGGATTGTTAGTTGCATAAGTTCCGTTTGGTTTCAACAGCGTGTCAGGAAAACCTGTTCTTCTGTATTCTGCCCAAGCTTCGTATGGCTGCATGAATAAAGCAATGTATTTTTGATTCATTACATTCGCTTGGTTAGCTGCTGGCAACGTTCCTATAAATGCTGTAATATCTGCAGGATCAACTCCCCATCTTTCCATTGAAGCTTGAACTCCATTTTGGAAATGTGTGTTATCCCATGCATTGTTTTCTGATAATAAGAATTCTACTTCTGCATATTCCATTAGAATTTCAGTATAGTCTTTCTTCAAAACGTTTGAACTCCACAAAGAAGTGTTTACTTTTTGTGATGCTGCTTGAGCAGATGTTATCCCATAAGGCATTCCTCTGTATTTTGTAAGATCAGCAGTTTCAACATAATTATTATCTCTAACATCTAATTTGCTTGCAGTGATTGGTGCTGCGTATTTTTGCAAACGAGGATCTAAACCAAAAACTCCTAAATCTCCTTTTAATAAGTCAACAAAAGTATTTGCGATTGCAAAATCATTACGATTGTTTATGAAAAAAGAAACATAAAAAGGGCTCGGGAATACATCTGTATTTTCGAATTGCAGTCCTACTGTGTCGCTATTAGAATCCATCACTCCTGAAGCAATTGCATCAGTAATATGTCCATTAGCTGCAGGAATAACTGCTTTAACTCTATTTGCAATACGCAAACGCAAAGAGTTAGCAAATTTTTTCATTTTTTCTGCACTTCCAAAAACATAGTCTCCGTTTGTAAAAACTACATCACCTAAAACAATCATTTCTGAAGCTTCTTTAAGCTCTTTCATTAAATCAGTATAGATTTTTTCTTGTGAAGCATATTTAGGTTTTAAAATACCTCTATCTAAAGCTAAAGCTTGAAAATCAGTATCTGAATTCCCGTAAGAATAATAAGGAATATCTCCAAAAGCATCAGTTAATTGACAAAATGTATAAGCTAACATGATTCTAGCTGCTGCAATTTGATTGTCCGTGTTTCCGTAAGCAGCATTCTTAACTGCTGTAATTGGATTGGTATTTAAATCAATAATAGTTTTATAATCTTGCGCTACTAAATAATGATCTGTAAAAAATGAATTTCCGGTTTCTAATCTGTATTGAAAACGGTCTTCTTCCGTATAGTTTTTTTGAGCTGAATATTGCATCCAAGGCAAAGCTATTCTTCCTGAAGAAAAATCGCCTCTACTTGCATTCATTAATGCTTTGTTTGCATTATTAAATAAACCAAATGTAGTGATATCACTCATACTTGGGCTATTCGGATTTATATTTGTCTCTTCTAAACTATCTGTACAACTTACTGTTAACAACATAAGCCCAAAGCTTAGTATTGTTGCTAGTGGTATAAATATCTTTCTCATGTTTTAATTTTTAAAATTTTAATTCTAAATTCATCCCGTATGTTCTTGTAGAAGGTAAAGATCCTCCTTCAAGCCCTTGTGTGTTTCCACTTCCATAAGAAGCCATTTCTGGATCCATTCCTTTCCAATCTAAGCCCCAAGTAAATAAGTTTCTTGCATAGGCAGATAATTTAATCCCTGAAAATACACCCGTATATTTAGAAGGAAAATTATATGAAAGCGTTACTTCTCTCAATTTAAAATAATCCGAATCAAATACATTTAATTTATCTACGCCTCCATAGTGTCCTTTTGCCCAGTCTTGTCCAGCTACAACTTGGTTGTTTGGAGTTCCGTCAGCAAATACACCGTCAAGAAGTATTCCGTTTTCACGAATACCATTGGCTGCAGATTCTTCTAACATACCTGAATACATTCCCCACATGTGTGTAGTAGAGAAATAATTACCACCTTTTTGGATGTCAATTAAAGCAGATAAACTGATGTTTTTATAACGGAATGAATTTCTAATCCCCATGTTATAATCTGGAGTAATAGTTCCTAAAGATTTTTTTTGTGCTGTAGCAACATACATTCCATCTGCATCTACTATTTTGTTGCCATTAGCATCATAAGTAAAGTCAGTACCATATATTTGACCATAAGGCTGACCAACAACAGCAATTAATGTAGCTCTAAACGGAGCATTAGCAAGAGTTAACGATTGAACATCCTCATACAATTCTAACAATTCGTTTTTATTTTTTGCAAAATTCCAAGTAATATCCCAGTTAAAATCTTCTGTTCTAACAGGATTAACGTTTAATGTAACTTCAATACCTTTATTTTCTAATTGTCCTGCATTTGCAAAAAACGAAGAAAATCCGGTTGAAGCTTCTCCTTGAACTGGTGTAATTAAATCATCCGTTACTGATCTATAAAGTGTAACATCAAAACCAACACGTCTGTCAAACATACTCATTTCTAAACCTACTTCAGTAGTCGTTTTTAATTCAGGAACTAAATTAGCGTTTTTAGATGAATTTGGATTACTATAACTTGGATCTCCATAAAAAGGTGCACCAACATCGGCATTATTAATAAGGTTGAAAGGTACTGTTGCATTTCCTGCTTGAGCCCAACCTCCTCTAATTTTTCCGAAATTTAACCAAGATGCATCAACTAATTGAGAGAAAACTAAACTCCCTGTAACAGAAGAATAACCTACTGGTTTCGAAACTGTACTAAACCAATCTCTTCTGTGTGTTCCTTCAATAAATACTAAACCATCATATCCTAAAGATGCAAAACCATACACACTATTTGTTAATGTTTTTTCTTCGTAGTTCGAAGCTCTTGCAGTACTTGCACTATTTGATAAGTTGTATTGGTTAGGTAAAACTAAACCTCCTACAGTTGTTCCCGATACAGAACCATATTTATAACTTCTTTTATTAGCTCCAACAAAAGTGTTTAAACTAATTTTATCGAATTTTTTATCAAAATGAAGACGTCCTTCGTAGTTGAAATCTGTCAACGTTCTTGTAATGGTTGAATAAGAAGATTCAGCTTGAGAACCTATTGCTACTCTTTCGTTTATATTGAATGAATACGTATCACCGTAAGCATTTCCTACCACATAAAGCTCTGGAGTAATATTATAAGTTAAACTCAAATTCCCATAAAAACGATTTCTTAAATCATTAGAAAGGTTTTCATTAATAATCCAATATGGATTGTCAGAATAAGCAGGTGTTCCATCATCCCAAGCAACTCTATTCCAAGATCTTTGTTTTCCGTTAGCTAATTTATATTGTTTTAAGTCATTAAAATCTAACTGTCTTTGACCCCATTGGTAAAATTTCTGAGCTAAACTATTGTCTCCATATCCTATATCAGGTCTGTTAAAACCTTTAGTTTGCACATAAGTCATCATACCATCAACTTTCAATTTATCGCTTAACTTAGCATTTGCGTTTATACTGATTGTATTTTTTTGCAAGTTTGAGTTAGGAATAACACCCTCTGTTTTTTGATTTGAATATGAAAAACGAATACCTGCATCGCTAGACGATTTTAAAACTGAAATAGAATTATTTTTAGTAACTCCTGTTCTAAAGAAAGATTCCACATCGTTTGAAGAAGCAACCCAAGGTTTTTCAACTAAATAATCACTTGCAAATTCTGGATCAAAAGCATTCCAAGGTAAATATTTTAAGTTGTTATCAAATCTAGGTCCCCAACTTTCGTCCACATCATATTCAGCAAGATTATATATTTGCCCTCCAATATTTTGCGTTGGAAAACTTGAAGAAGAACCTCCACCATATAGTCTCTGAAGACTTGGCATAATGTTAACTGATTCTAAAGTAACTCCTGAATTAAAAGTGAATTCAGTTCTACTTCCTCCTTTTTTACCCGATTTTGTAGTATAAAGAATTGCACCGTTTCCAGCTCTACTTCCATACAAAGCTGCAGCAGGACCTCCTTTAAGTACAGTAACCGACTCAATGTCATCAGGATTAATATCCGCAGATGCATCTCCATAATCTCTACCACCAGCACCACGTTGTACTGAAGTACTGTTGTAGTTTCCATTATCTAAAGGAATACCATCTACAACAATAAGCGGTCTATTATCTCCTGTTACAGAACCAACCCCACGAATAACAATTCGTGTAGACCCTCCCATAGAAGAAGGAGCTGTTACCTGAAGTCCAGAAACATTTCCAGATAAAGAAGACAACGCATTGGTTGCACCACCTTCTGATAATGTAGAACCTTTAACCTCTTGAGAAGAATAGCCAATAGCTTTCTTTTCACGCTTAACTCCTAATGCAGTAACAACAACTGCAGCTAGCTCAGTAATATCTTCTTTCATAGTAATATTTACAGCACCAGATGTAGCAACAACCTCTTGCGACACCATACCTACATAAGTTACAACAAGTACCGAACCTGCTCTAGCATTAAGTGTAAATTTACCGTCAAAATCTGTTAATGCACCATTTTTGGTACCCTTTTCAATAATTGAAGCCCCTGGCAAAGGCGCTCCAAACTGGTCGGAAACTGTCCCAGTTACAGCTTTCCCTTGAGCAATAATAAATTGACTCAAAAGCACTAACACTACAGTTAGGACTTTGTTAATTTTTAATCTCATAGTTATAAATTTGAATTAGTAAAAACAAAAGTCATAATTATTTCTAATATAACCTAATTCTTGTTAAAGTTTTTGAAGTGTTTGGTCACATTAAATTCACAAAATTCACCTTACAATTACATTAAAAAAACCTGTAAACTTATCATATTATCAAAATTAAACAATGAATCAATTAAAAAATGAATTTAAATTGATTAAAAAAGCAAAAAATAACACAATCAAAAACTAAATGTTAAAAATAACAAAACAAATATATTGGAAAGAAAAACCTTACGCTTTAGTTTATTTAAGACACCGATAGAAAATATTTAAGGAAGCGAAACTTAAATTGCAGCTAAGGTAATTCTTAACATAACAACAAGAAAACAGAATATTTCTTCAACTTTAACTGTAAGCTAAGTAAGTACATCCGGTTTGACAAGAAACAACCAAAATAAAAAGCACTAACCGATTTAATAATCTCATTAATTTATATTTATCAATAATTATCTCTTCAAACTAAAATGCCCTTTAATTATTCGTCCATCTTCTAATTGCACAGAATACCAATAATCAGATGATGGCATTTGATTTCCATTAAAAGTTCCATCCCAACCTTGGCTTAATGGACTAATCTGTTTTACTAATTTACCATAACGGTCAAAAATATAAATCATGGTCTCGGTATTTAAATGGCTGTTTATTCCCTGAATATTCCAATAATCATTGTAACTGTCACCATTTGGAGTAAAGTAGTTAGGTATTCCTAATACACTAATTTCTTTAGTTGTAAGTCCACAACCGTTTTTATCTCTTACATAAATTGTATAGATTCCTGAAGCTATGTTTTGAAAAACATTTGAGGCTTGATAGTTGAGATTGTCTAAACTATATTCATAATCTCCCAATCCTGTTACTAAAACTGTAACAGAATTTTCATCTGACAAATCAACTACTTGAACATTCTCTATTGTAGCAATATTTGATGCTGTAACTGTAAGCATTCTGGTTCGTTTACAACCATTGGAATTCATTACTTCAACTGTGTAGATTCCTTCCGAATTTACAGTTAATGTATAATTGGTTTCACCGCTAATCGGATTATTATTTAAAAACCATTGATAGGTATAATTTGAAACAGTAGTTTCATCTAATAATCCTGCATTGATTTCTTTTGTAAACAATGGATTGTTACTGCAAACTAATCCATCTCCATACAATTCAATTTCAGGAACTAGCTGAACCACTAAAGGAATTGTCAAATACGCTTTACAAGCTGTATTTAATGGATTTATAACTTCTACTCGGATATTTTGCGAAGCACTTAAAAACGGATTGGGTAATGGACTTGGAAGTGAAATACCATTTCCATCGTAATAGTTTACAGTCATTCCTGTTTGAGTTCCTAGAATGATGTTTTGAAAACTGCTCGTATTAAAAGGATATATACCATCTTGATTTACTGGATTGGGTTCATCATCACAAACTGTGGTTAAACTTGTTGGAATTGCAAAAGCTTCGGGTAAATCATCTACTTTTAAAGTAATGGTTGATTCATAAAAACAAGCTGATGCCGTATTATTGGTTGCTCTAACTCTAATTGTTTGTGATTGTGTATTGAACGGATTTGGTAAAGGACTTGGTAATGGATTATTATTTGAATCCCAATAACTCAAGGTAACATTTGTTAGACTATTTAATACCTCGGATTGTAGATTGGTCGTGCCGAATGCAAAAAATCCATCGTGATTATCATCACACTGTGTATAAGCTTGTGGTTGGATAACTGGAATTCTTTCTACATGTAATGTAATGTGATGTCCTAAACCAATACATTCATTGTTCAATTGACTATCCACACGGATATAAATGTTTTGTGTATTTGGATAACCAAAATTGGTATAATTTGAAATATCGGTAATGGTATTTTGTTCTGCTAATGCATCTGTGATGTTTCTGTAATAAGTGATGTCTAACAATTGTCCGCTTGGATATTGTGAAGCAATTTGTGCATTGGCACTACTGAAATTAAAAGTAGTAATCCCATCTGTGATTGAACCCGAAGCTGCATCATCGCAAACATAAAAATGTTCTTGAATTGAATTCGATATTTGAGTTGTTGAAACGACTAAATTTAAAGTAACTACTCTAAAACAACTATTAGCATTTTGAACTCTAACAAATACTTGATCATTACTTACTATTTGATTAGGATAAGTTGCTAAATTAGAAATAGGTTGAGTATTTTGAGTCGCTAGAGTGTGTTTCATGAAATGAAAAAGTGTACGATGTATTTGTACTGATTAACTGTAATGCTTCGTTCAAATTAAAATTACTAAAACCGTCATTGTTATCATCGCATTGTTTTAATGAAATAGTATTTGTTATCGATGGCAAGCTAAAAACCTCAATTTGAAATGAAGTTGTATCGACACAACTTGGGTTTTGTGTGTTGAATACTTTTACATAAATAGTTTCAAATGCATTAGTGTTTACATAATTACTTGGTGTAGTTATTAAACTTGTCAATGCACTATCGTTGTAATATTCAACTGTAAAACTCGGAGTTGTTTGCCCATTAAGAATTGTATTTTGTCGTTCGGTTAAATCAAAAACAATACTACCATCTGTATCTGAACCAAAACTTGTGTTATCGCATTTTTGTATGGCAGCTACATTTGTATTGGGTTTTGGACTTTCAAAAACTTGAATATTGAAATTGGTTATGGCACTGCAACTAGTATTTTCAATATTATAAACTTCTGCAATAATGTTTTGTGATTGATAAGGAAGTAGTGTATTTTGGTAACTTATTGGGTTTGCAATTTTTACTTTATTGGTATAATCTGTTGCAGTAGCATAATAATTTACACCATATTGAGCTGTTGATTGCCCGTTCCATTGGTGTGTTGAAAAAAAATACAAATTTATCTTAACAAGAAAATCAAGCAGATTGCTTATTTTCTTGTTGTTTTTTATACATTCTACTTTATAAGCAAAAATTGTTGATCTGTATCATAACTATTCGTTATCTTTCAGGTGGAGGAAAATTTGGCAAAACACTCTTTCTGTTTTTATATAAAAATATTTGTAATTCATTTTCACTTATAACTTTTACCTTTTCTTCTTCGCTTAAGAATTTAAAATTTTTCTTAAATGATGCTTGACAAAAATTTTCTATGTATACAATATACTCAGATGCTATTGTTTCTAATAAAGCTTTTATTTTGTTCTCATCTTTCACATAATAACAGACCTCAATTTTTATTATTCTTTTTTCATTTCTATTAAAAATTGCTTTTATTGAATCTTTGAATAATGTCTTCTTTATTTCTAAATCAATTAAATTAGAATTAAACTCCGTAGATAAAAAAATTTCTCGTTGAGCTTCTATAGTTGAATCAAAATCTGAATAACAAAATTTAATACCATCTATAAAAATAAATTTATCAAATTTCGATTCACAGTTAGCTTGATTTTTTAAATATACTAGTATTTCCTTTCTATTAGGTTCTTGACAGTGAAAAAATAAAAGTAAAAAACTAAAAATTAAAAGTGCGTTTATAAATTTTAAGCCAAGCTTTACCATTCGGTGTATTTTTCCATCCAATCTCATTACTAAGTCTATCATAATTAGCTTTTGCATAATTTAATTTATCTATTTTAAATTTAGTTCTCTCTAATTTACTCAAACTTGAATGATTTATTTGAGAAATAATTACTCCTGCTGCTGTTACTCTATAACTACAAAATTCATTATTACCATAACCATGACTTACAACCCAATATTCATTAGCCGCTTCATTTTTAATTGCTGTTAGTTTTTCACAAACAGGTGTTTTTAGTAAAACATTTTTTTGAGACGTAACATCCCCTAATCCACCATTAAGAGTAATATCAACAACTGAATAATTTAAACCATTTGAATAACCTTCAAAATCAGTTGTGAAGATATAATATATATTCGTATTAACTGGATTAGGCACTATAATTGCAGATTGTGTAGAAGAAGGATGCCCCACCAGTGCCATTTGGCATTACTTGATGAAGCTTATCATAAACAGCAATACCATCTGTGTAAAATAATAATTGACCTAAACTATTTGAAATAGTTGCACAACCTTCATTTGTGGTTAATTGCCCATTTGTTATAGCAACTGGGCTACCACTATTAAAATCTAACCCCGCATTACCTCCAAAATACCAAATATTAGCCTCGCCTTGTGAAAAAAAAAGGTTGAAGCAAAATAAAAAGGATATGATGAGTGTTTTTTTCATATTTTATGAACCTAATTTAAAACTATGCGAAAAGATTTACTTTGGTGAGTTTCATTTTTCTTTTATTAATATTTTATTGATTACCACACAATAAAAAATGGCAGCAAAGTAATCTAATTAATTAGCAAAGTAATATTCATATTCTTTATTATTGATATACACTTTATCACTATTCTTCTCTTTTTTTATTTTATCCCCAATATTAATTTTATTATAAACTGACTCATTAATGTTGTAATTTGAACCGCCTACATTTATATAGAGTGCGTTTCTAGCACCATAAGTTGTGTCTATAAACTTACTAACAACAATGCCTTCAGGAATAATTTCTTTTAGTATATTTTCATATGCTAACCCTTCCATATCATTACGTCTTTTATCATCGTAGTAAAAATATCTAAATAAAATAAATAAAAAAGCAATAAAAAAAACAATATAATGTTTGTACTTAAAAACAAATCTCTTTACCATGTTATTAGATTAAAAGTATTTCTATAGCCATGAATAGCTTCTACTTTAGCAGAGAACTTTAACTTTGGTTTAAGTTTTACTTCAGTAGCACCAAAATAACCACCAGAATAAATAAATTTAGATTTTGCTGAACTTGGGGAAAATGTATTTTGATATTCAATTCCATTTTTAACAGTAAATCCCTCTGAATAAAGACCTAAAGGACCTAGATTTACATTATGAACAACAGAACCTCCTTCATTATCTGTTATTCTAAAATTATTATATTCGTTCTTATTACCAGGTCCCTTGTTTATATTACCGCCTCCAAATGACACACCAGCGCCAAGTCCCTGATTAACATCAAATGAAAAAGAAATTGCATTTTTACCATATGAATCTTGAACATAAGGAAAGCTTATACCAAATCCAGCTACAACAGTAGCACCTGCTCCAATTTCAAGATAATTTGCTTGATACCTTGCTGAAGATAAAACAATTTCATCCAAATGCATAACATTTCCGCCACTTTTAGACCAAGACTGTTTTGTTAAACCATCACCCCAAGCAGTAATATTATTATATGAATCATGTTCTGTAAAGAAAAAACCTAAATGTTTATAACCATCAATTTTATCTCTCCCTTCAAACCATGAAACTTTTCCTGTTATTAAGTCCTTATAAAAATCTTCGCCTTGACCACCGTCAGGATCTATAATACTTATTGGGTTGTTATTCATCCCCCAATATGGAGAAAAACCAGCGTGTTTAGGATCCACGGTTAACCATCGTCCAAGTCTTCCATCCCATAGACGTAACTCAAAGGCTTCCATGCCTGTTTCATTATCTTTTTCTTGTCCTTGGTAAGCGTATCGGTAGTTACTTGCAGAGCTTCTTCCTTGCAATTGTTCTCCAAATGGATAATAATCAGCGTAAGACAATGTTGTAACGATATTGCTACCTACAGCTCTTTGTGCAACTGCTCTAACATTCCCTAGATGGTCGGTTAGTTGGTAAGTTTTAGAATCAGTGGTTGCTCCTATTCCTTTCATATAAACCCCTAATCTTGAAGCTCCATAAATAGGAAGTTCTTTCTGCGCTATAGTACCCATAACTGCTCTGTAGTAAATTGCCATTGTGCTACCGCTTGCGTCTAAGACATGATAAGTTGTGTTAGTAATTCCTCCTTAAGTACTTTCTTTTCTTGTACGATGCCCCAGTTGTAGAAAAATTTAACAACATTGGCTGTAGCAGATGCAAAAGTAAGACTACCTTGTCTAATTTCAATAACTAAACCTTGTGTATTGTACACATAATGGGTAGTTTCTTGTTTGTTAAGGGTTAGTTGTCCTAAGACATTATAGACGTAATATGTTGCCACTTGTCCTGAGTCAATATAATTTGGATGGTTTGGGGCTGCTGGTACTGCATCAGAAACAAAGTTTAATCTATTAGTTCGTGTACAAGTGTAATTGTAGGTTAAATTATCTACTCTTGTTCCTATATTGTTCGTGCGGTGTAATTTTGTTAAAGGATCAAACACATCAATACTAGAAACAGCATGAGGTTGATTGCCTCCTGTATAACTGTAGTAATTATTCATACTATTTGGCGTATCAACAAAACTTGCACTACCAGATGGTGCCATTTGATGCGATTGAGATTTTGATAGAATGTTGTGAAGCGAGTTATACTCCATATCAAGTACAAAGACATGATCTTCGCTATCGCCTAACCAAGTTCCCTCAGAGTGTCTCAGGCGATTGAAATCATCATATTCAAAAGTTTTGGTTTCTATCCCACCCAATTGGTTGATAGCAATAGCAGAAGCAGTATTAGAAATTTGAGTGATATTACTGTTTAAGTCATACTTATAATTGTTTGACATAAACAAAGTACCATTTGGAGTACTTACTTGCATTTGCTGTAATACTTGTTTTGGCTCATAGAAATAATTACTTATTGTTCCGTTACCATACTCAACTTGTCTTCTTTTTTCAAAAACATCATAACAAATTGTTATGTCGATACCTCCCGTATAGATTTTCGTGTCTGAGTAGTTGCGTTTTGGTTTCACAATGAAATCGTTTACGTTTACTTGGCGTAGGATATGGAGAATTGTAGACATAAAAAAAAGGTTTTGAATATATTCAAAACCTTTTGTTAACAAGCCCTTCAGGACTTTTTTCTACTTAGTAGCGGGAACAGGACTCGAACCTGTGACCTTCGGGTTATGAGCCCGACGAGCTGCCTACTGCTCTATCCCGCGATGTGCGTTTTGTACTCTCAATAAAAGGCTACTTAGTAGCGGGAACAGGACTCGAACCTGTGACCTTCGGGTTATGAGCCCGACGAGCTGCCTACTGCTCTATCCCGCGATTTGTGAGTGCAAAGGTACAATCATTATTTAAAATAGCAAGACTTTTTTTAAAATAATTTTTATTTCTTTGTTTTGCGTGATAATATGTACCTTTGCAAAATAAAATTATCAAAATGGAGCACAGAGCTGGATATGTAAATATTATTGGAAATCCGAATGTAGGAAAGTCAACTCTTATGAATGCGTTTGTAGGCGAGCGACTTTCTATTATTACTTCTAAAGCACAAACGACAAGACATCGTATTTTAGGAATTGTTAATGGTGAAGATTTTCAAGTTTTGTTTTCAGACACACCTGGAATTATAAAACCCGCCTACGAATTGCAAAGTTCAATGATGGATTTTGTCAAATCGGCGTTTGAAGATGCTGATATTTTGGTTTATATGGTGGAAATAGGTGAACAAGAATTAAAGGACGAAGCGTTTTTTAATAAAATCATCCATTCTAAAATTCCGGTATTATTGATTTTGAACAAGATTGATAAATCTAACCAAGAACAATTAGAAGAGCAGATGACTTTGTGGAAAGAAAAAGTGCCTAATGCAGAAGTTTTTCCAGTTTCGGCTTTAGAGAACTTTAATGTACAAGCAGTTTTTGATCGCATCTTGGAATTATTACCAACATCACCTCCCTTCTATCCAAAAGATGCTTTAACAGACAAACCGGAACGTTTTTTCGTAAACGAAACGATCAGAGAGAAAATCTTATTAAATTACGATAAAGAAATTCCATACGCTGTAGAAATTGAAACGGAAGAGTTTTTAGAAGATGAAAACATTATCCGAATTCGTGCTGTAATTATGGTAGAACGCGATACGCAAAAAGGAATTATCATTGGTCACAAAGGAAACGCCTTGAAACGTGTGGGAATTCAGGCCAGAGAAGATTTAGAGAGATTCTTCGGCAAGCAAATTCACTTAGTTACTTATGTAAAAGTAAATAAAGATTGGAGAAGCAGTGCTTACCAATTGAAACGCTTTGGTTATAACCAGAAATAAATAAAAAATCTGAAACAAATTCAGATTGACAAAATAGCATTTATTAAACCTGACAGCCTTCAAAATCTGTTAGGTTTTTTTATTTCAAAACGCGATTCATCAATTCTTCTAAATTATGCATTTGCGGTTGGCATTTTTTTCTGTTGATGCGTGCTTGTGCGTACAATGCAAACCAAAAAACCACCATTGCTCCCATAATGGCAAAATCCAATTTCATCGTTTCTTTTAGAGTCCAATGCACGTAAGCCATCATCATAAAAACCAAGAAAACTCCTGCGATAATAAAGTGTAGAAACATAAAAAAGGTCCACACGGTTTGATCGGGACCAAAAAGTCCTCTTACGTTGGTTGATCCATCTTCGTTTTCAGTTAATTCGATATGTAAATGAGGCGAATAGTATTTTCGTTTTGCTAAAGTGATGAAAAAGAAAATGTGATGGTCCGAAACCTTAACACGATAATCTTCCTTTACTTCTGCCTTGATTCGATCCGCATTATTTAAAATAGTTGCTATAGATTTAGGCACTTCTTTTTGAAATTTGGGACGTAATACAATGCTATTTTCGATTTCCATTTACTGTGATTTAAAAAGCGAATATATACATTTTTACTAAATATGAAACTATTGCTACTTCCCTAGCCCTGATGGGAATGAAAACCCCGCAGGTTTTAGGACTATTTTTTCTTTTTATGGAAGTAGCGACCCAAGAAGCTGCTGGAATAAATTTAGAAAAAAAGACCTAAAATTGTGGAGTTGTAATGGATAGCAGGAAAAAGCTCCAAAAAAAATTGTACTTTTGCAAATTCAAAATAAGATTATGAACAATATTGTTGCCATTGTAGGAAGGCCGAATGTAGGAAAATCCACATTTTTTAACCGTTTAGTACAGCGTAGAGAAGCTATTGTAGACTCTGTTAGTGGTGTTACTCGTGATAGAAATTATGGGAAAAGTGAGTGGAATGGGAAGGAATTTTCAGTAATTGACACGGGAGGTTATATAAAAGGTTCGGATGATATATTTGAAGGCGAAATTCGTCGTCAAGTGGAATTAGCGATAGATGAAGCAGATGCTATTATCTTTGTAGTAGATGTGGAAGAAGGTGTAACGCCGATGGATGACGAAGTGGCGAAATTGCTTAGAAAAGTAAAAAAACCTGTTTTATTAGTTATCAACAAGGTAGATAATGCCATGCGTGAAAAAGACGCTGTTGAATTTTATAATTTAGGTTTAGGTGAATATTATACCATTTCTGGAATGAGCGGAAGTGGAACGGGTGAACTTTTAGACAAATTAGTCGAAGTTTTACCTGATATGCCAGAAACAACTGAAGAAACAAATCCGTTACCTCGTTTTTGTGTTGTAGGAAGACCAAACGCAGGAAAATCTTCTTTCATTAATGCCTTAATTGGTGAAGATCGTTTTGTGGTTACAGATATTCCTGGAACTACGCGAGATGCAATTGACACAACTTATAACCGTTTTGGATTTGAGTTCAACTTAGTAGATACTGCCGGAATTAGACGTAAAGCGAAAGTAAAAGAAGATTTAGAATTTTACTCGGTAATGCGTTCGGTTAGAGCAATTGAGCACAGTGATGTTTGTTTGTTAGTTATTGATGCTACAAGAGGATTTGAAGGTCAAGACCAAAGTATTTTTTGGTTGGCTGAGAAAAACAGAAAAGGTGTTGTTATCTTAGTAAATAAGTGGGATTTGGTTGAAAAAGACACGATGACTACAAGAGATTACGAGCGTAAGATTAGAGAACAATTGCAACCTTTTACGGATGTGCCAATTCTTTTCATCTCTGTTTTAACGAAACAACGTTTGTTGAAAGCTTTAGAAACGGCTGTGGAAATTTTCGAAAATAGAAAACAACGTATCTCTACTTCAAAATTTAATGATGTGATGTTGCCAATTATTGAAGCAACGCCGCCACCAGCATTGAAAGGTAAATATGTGAAAATTAAATATTGTATGCAGTTGCCAACACCAACGCCTCAGTTTGTGTTTTTTGCTAACTTGCCACAATATGTAAAAGATCCTTATAAACGTTTTATAGAAAATAAATTGAGAGAGCAGTATAACTTTAATGGTGTGCCAATCGACATTTATTTCAGACAGAAATAAACAAAAAAATCCGAAGTTAGCGCTTCGGATTTTTTTATTGGTTAATTATAAAAAAATATCTTTATGCCTTATCGCTTTACGAAAGCTACTCTTCAATATTTCTTGGATTGTCTTCGTACCAATTTTCAAACTTTTTTGTTGTTTGATACAAATCTTTTAAGGTTAGATAAACCATAAAAACAACTAAAAGGTTACCTACAATAAACAGAATATTGATAAAGGTGAAGCTAATAAAATCTAATTGCGCAACTGCCGCAAACACAATTAAAAATACGGTGGTAAAATAGATTGCTTTCATAATTCCTAATTTTATGGTACAAATATATTGTTTAATTATTTAATAAAAAAGTTAAACATAATAAATTTCATTGCTCCTATTTTTGTTAAAACTTTCTTAAGTAGGATTTTACTTTCATTTAATTTATTTTATTTCGCTCTTTGTTACAAATTCTAATCAACTACAAGCTAAGTATGTTCAAAAAACTAGCAATTGCCTTATTTTTATTCTGTTTTACAATAAATTACAGTCAGAACACCATTTCGTTAAAAGGAAAAATTATTGATAAATCGACTAGTTTACCTTTAGAATCGGCCACTATTTATCTAAAGTTGGCAAGTGATGAAAGTGTGATTGATTACACAATTTCTGACAAAAATGGAAACTTTGACTTCAAGACAAAAAAGAGTGAAAAGCCAGCGGTATTCATAGTTTCTTTCATTGGATACAAAGACTACTCGGAGAAATTAGAGAACTTAAACCAAGATAAAAATTTTAGTTTTGTGAAATTAACAGAAAATGTTAGTACGCTCGATGAAGTTGTTGTGCAATCAGAAGCACCGCCAATTCGAATTAAAAAAGATACGTTAGAATTCAATGCATCTTCTTTCAAAGTTAGACCTGATGCAAACGTGGAAGCGTTATTAAAACAATTGCCCGGAGTTGAAATTGATGAAGAGGGAAAAATCACGGTAAATGGAAAAGAAGTAAACAATATTTTAGTGAACGGGAAGCCATTTTTTGGTAAAGACGGAAAAATTGCGACTCAAAATCTTCCCGCGGAAATCATAGATAAAATACAAGTATCGGATACTAAAACGAAAAAAGAAGAACTTTCTGGACAAGATGCCACGTCAAACGAGAAAACAATTAACTTAACTATTCAGGAAGATAAAAACAAAGGGCAATTTGGAAAAGCGACGGCGGGCTATGGAACCAATGAACGTTACGAATCTAGTTTATTGTTTAATCATTTTAAAGACACGCAAAAAATTAGTGTTTTAGGTTCATCTAACAATATAAATTCGACCGGATTTTCAATGGATGAGATTTTTGATAATATGGGTGGTGGTCGAAACCGATCGGTTTATTATAGCGACAATGGTAGTTTTGGTATCAATGGGATGCAATTTGGGGGCAACAGTGGAATTACCAAATCGAATATGATTGGAATGAACTACGCAGACGAGTGGGCGAATAAAAAAATCAATCCAAACGGAAGTTACTATTTTACAAACGCTGAAAGTACAAATAAGAACAGAACCAATAGAATAAACTTACTTCCTACAGGAAATACCAATACTTTAGCAGCATCTGAAACTAAAACAATTTCGGATGGTCATAACTTGGCAATGGATTTTGAAATTAAATTGGACTCGACAGCTACTTTATACATAAGCCCAGGTTTTACAAAAAACGAAGTTAAGAATAGAAATACTGGCTTTGATGCTACATTTGACGAAACGGGAACGGCTTTAAATGAAAATACTAGTGACAATAGCTGGGCAAGCCAAAATAGAACATTTAAGAATAAAATAAATTTCTACAAAGAATTTAAGAAAAAAGGACGAGGAATAAGTGCCACGATAGAAAACGAAAACAGTACAAATACATCGGATTTATATACCAAAACCTCAACTCGGTTTTTTCAATCTGGAAATTTAGCTGATGAGCGTGATCAATTTCGAAATGACGATTCTAAAAAGGACAAAATTGAAGTAGAATTAGGTTATTCTGAACCTTTGCGAGATTCTTTAGTTTTTAATTTTGAAACCGTTTATTCTTATGAAAAATCAAGAGATAACCGCATTACTTATGACTTTGACAATACTTTTAACAACTATAGTAATTTCAATGGCTTATTGTCAAATGACATTACTTCTAGCATTTCCTCAGTTACACCTATGGTAGGAATAAGCATTTCGAAAAAGAAGTTTAGAGGAAGTATTTCGATGGGAACGGAAATCATAAATTTTAACAATCAATCCGATTATTTGTCAAATAAAACTAGGGTGAATAAAAAGTACATGTATCCGAAAATGAATGGCTATGTAAGTATTCCTTTAGGAAAATCGAAATCCATTTACTCGTATTATTCTTACAGTATAGATTTACCTTCAGCAAATCAGATTTTACCTTTTGAAAATTTATCAAATCCTTTGAATACAATTATTGGAAATGCTGATTTAAAACCAAGCGAAAGCTACTCACTATATTTCAATTTCAATAACTACGATTATCCTACTCGAAGCGGGTTTTACGCTTATGCTGGTGGAAAATATGACAGGAATCAAATTACAGCTAGTACAACTTATAATTCTGATTTCAAAGCCAGTACAACTTATCAAAATGTAGATGAGGCTTATAATTATTATGTTGGATTTAGCTTAAATAAATCGGTAAAGAAAGAAAAACGAACTTTGAAATATGGTTTAGGAATGCAAGCAGGCTACGATTACAATCAAGGTCTAACCAATGCAGCTTTATTTGAATCTAAAGGTTTAAGATTATCACCAAGAGCAAACATCACTTGGTCTATAGAAGATTTAATTACTATTAATCCTACTTATCGTTATACTCATATTTCAAATGATTATAGCAATTATGTAATTGATAATACGAAAAGTTTCCAACATAATGCAAAGTTAGAAATTACAACCTATTGGCCTAAAAAAGTAGTTTTAGGAAGTGATTTTGGTTACAACTACAATTCTAATATTGCAGATGGTTTTCAAAAAGATTTCTATTTATGGAATTTGAGTTTGGGTTATAATTTTTATAAGGATAAATTATTAGCAAAAGTAAAGATTTACGATGTTTTAAATCAAAATGTTAGTGCTGTTAGAACGATTACACCAACTGCCATTACAGATGCTGAAAACACCGTATTACAACAATACGCAATGTTTTCACTGACTTACAAACTAGGCAATTTTGGAGCTAAGAAAAAATAAATTAAAAAAAAACTCGTTAGCAATTACTAACGAGTTTTTTTTTATTAAAAATTTTTCTAATTATTCTTTGTTTTTTACCAACTTCCGCCGGCACCACCACCAGAAAATCCGCCACCACCGAAGCCGCCGCCAAATCCTCCTGAGCCACCGCCACCAAAACTTCCGCCGCCGCCAAAGCTTCCGCCTCCGCCACTTCGGCCTAAGCTACTTAAAATAATTATATCGGCTAAGTCAAATCCTCCTCCAGAATTATTGCCAGAGTTACCACCACCTTTTGCTCTTGAGATAATAAATAGCAAAATAGCAACAAAAATGATAATTGGTAAAATTGGAAAATCTTCTTTTTTGGAATTTTTCCTTGTTCCTTTAAATTTACCTTTTAAAACATCGAAAATTGCATCGGCTCCTTTATCTAATCCGCTGTAATAATTTCCTGCTTTAAATTCGGGTGTAATGATATTTCGGATAATTTCAGCATTTACGGCTGCTATCAAACGATCTTCAACGCCATAACCTGGAGCAATCCAAATTTTGCGCTCTTGTTTAGAAAGTAAGATTAAAATTCCGTTGTCTTCTTTTGCTTGACCAATTCCCCATTCGTGGGCCCATCTTGGTGTTAAAATTCCAATATCTTCTCCTTTTAAATCTCCAACTGTAATTACTACAATTTGTGTTGATGTGGAATCAGAGTACCGTATTAATTTTTCTTCTAACTGTTTTTCATCGGCAGGGTTCAGAACATCTTCGTAATCATAAACACTAGTTTGAAAACTAGGTTTTTTAGGAATTGTAACTTGTCCGAAAGAGAAATTAACAAAAAGGAAAAAAGCAATGACCACAAAGAAATTCTCACTTTTAAAATTGACTCTTTTAGTATTGTAATTTCTCATATTATCCTCTTGAAATTTCATTAGACAATTCGTCCTCGTCATTGGATTGATAAGGAAAGTAACTTTTTAATTGCTCACCTGCTTTTAAAATCCCTTCCACGAGGCCTTTTTTAAATTGCTTTTCTTTAAAATTAGCAATTACAACCTCTTTTGTAGTGTTCCAAAAATCAGCTGCTACTATATCGTTTATTCCTTTATCGCCAATGATTGCGAACTTTTTATCAGCCACGCATACATAAAACAAAACGCCATTTCGATCGTGGGTTTCATCCATTTTTAATTCAAAAAAAACCTCCTGAGCTCTCTCAAGAGGTGGTTTTTCTGAATGTTCTTCTATATGTACTCTAATTTCTCCCGAAGTATTATTTTCGGATGCAATAATAGCTTGAACAATTTCTTGCTCTTCCTCTTTTGTTAAGAAATCTTCGGTTTTTGACATTTTTAAGTTATTTAGCTTCTTTTTTATCAAAATTGAATTCTACTTCTGGCGCTTTTTCAGCTCCTTCCACCGATTTGAAAAATGCTTTTTCTTTAAATCCAAAAATACCAGCAAATAAACTATTTGGAAATGTTTTAATGTGATTGTTATATGGTTTTACCGCCTCATTAAAACGAGTTCTTGCCGTTAAGATTTGATTTTCAGTACTTGTAAGTTCTGCTTGCAAATTTAAAAAACCCTGATTCGCTTGTAAACTTGGATAATTTTCAACAGTTACTAATAATCTAGAAAGCGCACTTTGATTTTGACTAAATTTTTCTAGTTGTTCTGGTGTAATATTCGTAGGATCTACAACTGTTTTAGTTGCGTTTGCTCTAGCTTGAATTACGGCTTCTAAAGTACCTTTTTCATATTCCGCAGCACCTTGAACCGTTTTAACTAAATTCACAATCAAATCATTTCTTCGTTGGTAGGTAGTTTCAACATTACCCCAAGCTTCTTCAATGTTTTGGTTTAAGGTTACAGCAGTATTGTTAATTCCCTTAAAGTAGAAATAACCGATTAAAACCACGGCTCCTATAATAATCAAAGGCAAAAATTTTCTCATAATTTGAATTTTTAAAGTTTATTAATTTGTTTATAGTTGATTTTTAATTGTGTTTAATTGTTTTTTGATTGTTTTTAATTTTGCGATGATATCAAACTTATCTAAGGTTTTTTTTTGACCTTCTTTTAAATGCGTTTTTGCACCTTCTAATGTAAATCCTCGTTCTTTTACCAAATGATAAATCAATTGTAAGTTTTTAACGTCCTCTGGAGCAAACATACGGTTGCCTTTAGCGTTAGTCTTCGGTTTTAGAATATCAAACTCTTTATGCCAAAAACGAATTAAAGACGCGTTCACGTCAAAAGCCTTGGCCAGTTCGCCAATGCTGTAATATCTTTTATCAGGTGCTAAATCTAAATCCATATTTTATATTCAACTGCAATTACAAGTTCAAGAACAAGAGCAAATTTAAATTCGAGAGCAAACATTATTATTAATCCAACGATTGGTTTTCTTGATTCGCTAATTTAGAAATTTCTAAGTATTCTTTTGCAGAAATACTTCCATAATAGAAATTTAATGGATTCACGTGAACACCATCTTTTAACACTTCATAATGCAAATGGGGTGCTTGGCTTCGACCCGTACTTCCTACATAACCAATTAAATCGCCCCTTTTCACACGTTGTCCAGGTTTACAATTGTATTTACTTAAATGTGCATACAATGTTTTATAACCATAACCGTGATTTATTTCAACATGATTTCCATAACCTGAAAGCGATGCATCCGCTTTATAGATAACTCCATCTCCAGTTGCGTATATTGGAGTTCCCGTTTTTGAAGTAAAATCCATTCCGTAATGAAACTTCTTAATTTTCGTAAACGGATCACTTCGATAACCATAGCCGGAAGCCATATGTTTTAAATCTTCATTCTTAACAGGCTGAATGGCCGGAATAGCCGCCAATAATTTTTCTTTTTGTTTCGCTAATAAAACAATATCGTCTAATGATTTCGATTGAATCACTAATTCCTTAGTCAAAATATCTACTCTTTTGGTCGTATTTTCTATTAATTCCGAATTATTAAATCCTTGTAAATCTTTATATCTATTTACGCCTCCAAAACCAGCTTTTCGCTCTTCATCCGAAATGGGCATTGTGTTAAAATAAATTCGATAGATATTGTTATCTCTATTTTCTACCGCGGCCAAAACTTCATCCATCAAATCTAATTTCTTATTTAAGACTTTATAATTTAATTGCAAAACTTCAATCTCTCTAGCTTGAATCTTATCTTTTGGCGTTTCGAAGTAACTCGTATTGATTAATAGCAAAAAAATTAAAAAACCAAACAACGCAGAAGAAACTAAAAACAGTACGATATAGCCAAATTTCTTTCTTTTTTTGGTTTGTACGCGTTTATAAGCTAAATTTTCTGAATCGTAATAATATTTTACCTTAGACATATATTAAAATGTACTATTTTTGTGCCAAATTTTTAATTGGTAGTAGTTATACGAACAAATTTATGAAATGTTTCATTCTTATACTATTTTATTTTTGAGACGCGTTGCATTTATAAAGAATATAATTTCTACAAATTACTACCCATTAAATTTTAATTTTCAACTAAATTACTGATAATGAAATCACAAGACATTAGAAAAGCTTATTTACAATTTTTTGAATCGAAAGACCATTTAATTGTTCCTTCTGCGCCCATTGTTTTAAAAGACGACCCAACCTTGATGTTCAATAATTCGGGTATGGCCCAATTTAAAGAATACTTTTTAGGAAACGGAACGCCAAAAAGCAAGAGAATCGCCGATACGCAAAAATGTCTTCGTGTTTCAGGAAAACATAACGATTTAGAAGATGTAGGTTTTGATACTTATCATCATACTATGTTTGAAATGTTAGGAAATTGGTCTTTTGGTGATTATTTCAAAAAAGAAGCAATTGACTGGGCTTGGGAATTTTTAACCGAAGTCTTAAATTTAGATAAAGATCGTTTATACGTTTCTGTTTTCGAAGGAAATCCGGCTGAAAATGTACCGTTTGACCAAGAAGCTTTTGATTTATGGAAGCAATACGTTTCAGAAGACCGCATTATTTTAGGAAATAAGAAAGATAATTTCTGGGAAATGGGCGATCAAGGACCTTGTGGACCGTGTTCTGAAATTCACATCGATTTGCGTACGGATGCAGAAAGAGCAGCCGTTTCTGGAAGAGATTTAGTCAATGCAGACCATCCGCAAGTAGTGGAAATTTGGAATAATGTATTTATGGAATTTAACCGTAAGGCTGATGGTTCTCTAGAAAAATTACCTGCACAACACGTTGATACCGGAATGGGATTTGAGCGTTTGTGTATGGCGATGCAAAACGTAACTTCAAATTACGACACCGATGTTTTTACGCCACTTATTGCTAAAGTTGAAGAAATTACAGGATTAAAATATACCCCAAATAGTGTCGCTCTGAGCGGAGTCGAAGAGTCAGAAGAACAAAACAAAACCAATATTGCGATTCGTGTGGTGGTGGATCACGTTCGTGCGGTAGCTTTTGCTATTGCTGACGGTCAATTGCCATCAAACACTGGAGCTGGTTATGTAATTCGTAGAATTTTACGTCGTGCTATTCGTTATGGCTTTACGTTTTTAGGAACAAAAGAACCGTTTATCAATAAATTAGTTGAAGTTTTAGCGAATCAAATGGGCGAGTTTTTCCCAGAGATTAAATCGCAACAACAATTAGTAACTAATGTGATTCGTGAAGAAGAAGCTTCTTTCTTAAGAACTTTAGAACAAGGATTGCAATTAGTAGATAAAGTAATTGCAGAAACAAAAGGAAAACAAGTTGATGGTGCAAAAGCATTTGAATTGTATGATACTTTTGGATTTCCAATTGACTTAACGGCTTTAATTCTTCGTGAAAAAGGCTATGAATTAGATGAGGCTGGATTTGACAAAGCAATGCAAGAACAAAAAGCACGTTCTCGTGCGGCATCTGTGGTTTCAACGGAAGATTGGTCAGTATTAATTCCAGGAAATGTTGAAACTTTTGTTGGATACGATAAAACGGAAAACGATGTAAAAATCACAAGAATTCGTAAAGTTGATTCTAAAAAAGATGGAATTTTATACCAAATCGTTTTAGACAACACTCCTTTTTATCCAGAAGGTGGTGGACAAGTGGGCGATAAAGGAACATTAGTTTCGGCAAATGAAACGATTGAAATTATCGACACGAAAAAAGAAAATAACCTGATTTTACATTTCGCAAAACAACTTCCAGAAAATGTTGAAGCTAATTTTGTGGCGAAAGTAAATACGGATTTAAGAACTTCGACTTCTAAAAATCACTCGGCTACGCATTTGATGCACGAAGGTTTGCGAACGATTCTTGGAACGCACGTAGAACAAAAAGGATCTTTAGTGAATCCGAATTATTTACGTTTCGACTTTTCGCATTTTTCTAAAGTTACGGATAATGAAATTAAACAAGTTGAAGCTTTTGTAAATGCTAGAATTGAAGCACAATTGCAATTAGTAGAACATCGAAATATTCCAATTCAGGAAGCATTAGACAAAGGTGCAATGGCTTTATTTGGCGAAAAATATGGCGATAATGTTCGTATGATTGAGTTTGGAAGCAGTAAAGAATTATGTGGTGGAATTCACGTGAAAAACACAGCTGATATTTGGCATTTTAAGATTATTTCTGAAGGAGCAGTAGCTGCAGGAATTCGTCGTGTGGAAGCGATTACGGGTGAAGCGGTGAAAGATTTCTATACGAATAATGAAAATATGTTAGCTAAAATCAAGGAAACTTTGAAAAATCCGCAAGATGTTTTAAAATCGGTTGTTAGCTTACAGGACGATAATGCGAAGTTAAAAAAACAACTAGAGCAATTATTAAAAGAGAAAATTGAAGGTTTGAAAAATACTTTAGTTGCTGATTTCCAAGAAATCAATGACGTTAACTTTTTAGCAAAACAAGTTGATTTATCGATGAGTGCAACTAAAGATTTAGCTCAAGCTATTGGAACTTCTAAACCAAATACATTTGTGTTTTTAGCATCTGTTGAAGATAATACGCCAAATATTCATTGTTATATTTCGAAAGAATTAGTGGCTTCAAAAGGGTTAAATGCTGGAAATGTGATTCGTGAATTAGGAAAACTAATTGATGGAAATGGTGGAGGCCAACCTTTCTTCGCATCAGGAAAAGGGAAGAATGTAGGTGGAATTAAGGAGGCTTTAGATAAAGCAGTAGATTTTATAAACTAATACTGGCATATGAAATATTCCTTATTTATAGTGATTTTATTTTTGATTCCGTTTGAAATAGCTGCGCAAAACCGACAGGATATGACCATAGAGCGTATTGCTATCCATTCAGAATCTCTTAGATCACAAAAAAATTATGAGTCACTTAGAAATAGTAAAAACAACAATTCATTAAGAGAAGAGTATCTTGCCCAAAAAACGGCTAAAAAAGATAAAAAGATAGCCGAAAATGAAAAAGCACAAGAAGATTTATCGTTGCTAAACAATGAATTAAATACTGTTAAAGATTCAAAAGATAAAGAGAAAATTCAGAGAAAAATTGACAAATTAGAATCGAAAATAAAAGAAAACGAATCTTTCATCAAATCAGCTACGGAAACAATTGAAGTATTAAAAATTTCAATTGAAAGTGAAAAAGTTGAAGAAGTTGAAGAAGAAGCAAAAACAAAAAAGAAAGATGATTAATAAATAAACATCCAAAGTATGCTTTTTGTTTCTAAAAACACATCGCAATAAATCAATACTAAAATCCCGATAAGTTTATTATTTATCGGGATTTTTTTTATGCTATCACGGCAATCGCTTCTACTTCTATCAACCATTCTTTATTTCCCAAAGCTTGAATTCCGACTAATGTGCTTGCGGGATAATTTTCAGTTCCCAGAAATTCTTTTCTTACTTTTCTGAAAATTGGTAAATCAGTTTCTGGTTGGAAGTTTACGATATACGTATTCATTTTTACAACGTCTTTGAAAGTTGCATTCGCTTGATGCAATTGCTTTTCTAGATTTTTAAAAGTGGCAAGCGTTTGGCTTTCTAAATCAGTTCCTTCTCCGATTTGTCCCGAAATGTAAAGTGTTTTGTAATTTCCTGTTTTTACGATTACGGTTTGCGAAAATCCTTCGCTGGGATCAATATATTCTTTTTGTATCATATTTTTTGAGCTAAATGGAATGTAAAATTAGTAGTTTAATTCTAAAAACTAATCTAAATTTGAAGTCTAAACTTATCAATTTGCAATTCACGACAAAAATACCCATCGGAAAATTCGAAAACCCAATTACTTATGAAAGTAAGCTTTTGGCTTTGGGTTCTTGTTTTTCAGAAAATATAGCGGAAAAATTTCAGTATTATAAATTTCAAACGGCGACAAATCCTTTTGGGATCATTTTTAATCCGGTTTCGATTGAGAATTTGATAAAAAGAGCTGTGAATAAACTTGATTTTACGGAAAGCGATATTTTCTTTCACAACGAACTTTGGCATTGTTATGAAGTGCATTCGGAATTATCGAATTCGGATAAAGATGTTTTTTTAAATACGTTGAATAAACTTATTGCCACAACTCATAACCAAATTCTATCGTTGACGCATTGTTTTATTACCCTTGGAACGTCGTGGGTTTATCGAAATGTTGGATCAAAGCAAATTGTTGCGAATTGTCATAAAGTGCCGCAAAAGGAGTTTACTAAAGAATTGTTGTCTTTTGCCGTAATTGAGGAAAGTTTAGCGAATATTATTAATTTAATTCATTCTATAAACCCGAATTGTACTGTAATTTTTACGGTTTCGCCGGTTCGTCATATCAAAGATGGTTTTGTCGAAAATACGTTGAGTAAAGCACATTTGATTACGGCGTTGCAAAGCGTTTTGAAAACTGAAAACTGCTCACTGAATACTGAATACTTTCCTTCGTTCGAAATTATGATGGATGAATTACGTGATTATCGTTTTTATGCGGATGATTTATTGCATCCGAGTAAAATGGCGGTTGATTATATTTGGGAACGTTTTGCTAAAGCGATGATTTCCGATGAAAGTCAATTGACGATGGAAGAAATTGCTACGATTCAGAAAGGATTGGCTCACCGACCTTTTAATCCGAATACGGAAAGTCATTTGCGATTTGTGGCAAATGTGAATGAAAAAATTGCAAAAATTCGTTCGCAGTTTCCTTTTATATCGTTTTAAAACTAATTCATACTAAAATGCGTTACTTTTCGTTTTTAAATAAGACTTAAAAAACTAAACTATGAAAAAGATACTTTTAAATATACTGACTGTTGCAACTGTTATTACGACGGTAGGTTTTATTATGGATGGCGATGTGAAAGAACCTAGTATGCTAATGCGTTTTGTGGAATTTTTTATGATGGTTGGAATCATTTTTACGCTGATTTCAATTGTTTATTTTGGAATTAGTTTTGCTAGAAGAAGTTTTTTGAAAGCGTAATTTTATTTACTAAACATTCCGAAGAAACTAAATTATATAAAAATTCCTGAAACATTCCGGGAGTTTGCCCCAGATCGAAGTGGAAATCCTTTTGTTAAATAAAATTTATTTTTGTTGTTATAAAAAAGCGACCTAAGAAGCTCTTTTTATGACTTATAAAAATTTTTTTATTTGCAAAAGATTGTAACGCAGAGCTGGAAATAGGCCCAAAAAAAACACAAACTAATACTTATAAAAAGTAAAAATTTGTGTTATTCTTGTGAAAAATGCAATTTGCAATTAACTATTTAAGACTTCGATTTCTAATTGGACTTTTTCCCAGTCGGATAAAAGTTGTTCTAATTCTTTCTTTTTCTTTTCGTATGCCATAAAAAACTTAGCATCTTCAACGTGTTTGTCGTAGTTTGAAGCCAACGCTTTATCGTCTTGCTGAATGTCTTTTTCCAGCTGTTTGATTTGACTTTCGACTTTGCTCAACTTGTTTTGTAGTGATTTGGCTTTCTTTTGGTCTTCGTATGAAATGCTTTTTTGAGCTTTATCAACTTTGGATGAAACCACGTCTTTTTGTTCAATTTCACGCATATTCATTGCGTTTTTTTGCTCTAAGAAGAAATTGATATCGCCCAAATATTCTCTAATTTTCTGATCTTTGAATTCGTACACCAAATTCGACATTCCTTGCAAGAAGTCACGGTCGTGAGAAACCAACAGCAAGGTTCCTTCAAACTGCTTTAAAGCGGCTTTTAAAACGTTTTTTGACTTAATATCCAAGTGATTCGTAGGTTCGTCCATTACCAAAACGTTAATCGGTTGCAAAAGTAATTTACAAAGTGCCAAACGATTTCGCTCGCCTCCCGAAAGTACTTTTACTTTTTTCTCCACATCATCGCCGCGGAATAAAAACGAACCTAACATATCACGAACTTTCGAACGATTGGTGTCGGTTGCAGCGTCTTCCATTGTTTGCAACAACGTGATTTCACCATTTAAATATTCGGCTTGGTTTTGTGCGAAGTAACCCAATTGCACATTATGACCCATTTTTATAGACCCTTCATATTCAAATTCGTTAACAATTGCTTTCATAAAAGTCGACTTTCCTTGGCCATTTTGACCCACGAAAGCAATTTTACTGCCGCGTTCCACTAAAAGTGAAATATCTTTTAAAATTACTTTATCGCCATAAGCTTTTGTAACGTGTTCGGCTTCGACAACAACTCTTCCAGGAGTTTGTGAAACAGGAAACGAAATGTTCATTACTGAATTATCGTCTTCATCAACTTCGATTCTTTCTACTTTATCTAATTTTTTGATTAACGATTGTGCCATTGATGCCTTAGAAGCTTTTGCTCTAAATTTCTCGATTAACCTTTCTGTTTCTTCAATTTTCTTAGCTTGATTTTTTTGCGTAGCCAATTGCTTTTCGCGAATTTCCTCTCTTAAAAGTAAATATTGTGAATAAGGTTTGTTGAAATCATACGCTTTTCCCAAAGAAATTTCAATCGTACGATTTGTTACATTATCTAAAAACATTTTATCGTGCGAAACAATTACGACTACGCCCGAGAAATTACGTAAAAATCCTTCTAACCAAATGATACTTTCAATATCCAAGTGATTCGTAGGCTCATCTAAAAGTAAAATATCGTTTGATTGCAATAATAATTTTGCCAATTCAATACGCATACGCCATCCACCGGAAAACGTACTGGTTAAATTATCAAAATCTTCGCGTTTGAAACCTAATCCCAAAAGGATTTTTTCGCTATCACCAACGTAATTGTAACCGCCTAAAACTTCGTACAAATGCGTAACATCGCTCAATTCTTCGATTAGGTCAGAATAGTACTGACTTTCATAATCGGTTCTTGTAACTAATTGGTGATTGATTTCGTCGATTCTGAATTCAGCTCTTTTTATTTCGGCGAACGCCTGATACGCTTCTTCCAAAACGGTTCTTCCTTCTTCGAAATCGATGTCTTGACGAAGAAATCCCATCCTAACTTCTTTCTCAGTTGCGATAACGCCACTATCGGGTTTAAAATCGCCAGCAAGCATTTTCAACATCGTTGATTTTCCTGCACCGTTTTTTCCTACAAGTCCTACTCTATCGCCAGAGCCTAATCTAAAAGTTACGTCTTCAAAAAGAAATGTTCCACCAAATGAAACCGATAAATTGTGTATGTTCAGCATATTTTTGTAACAATTATTACACGAAAGGTTGTTATAAATTATACCTTTGTGCAAAATAATCTGCAAATGTTAAAAAAAGGATCCATATTAAATAGTATTTTAACAGGAAGTTGTCCAAAATGTCACGAAGAATCGATGTATTTGGATCAAAACCCGTATAATATCGGAAATGTTTACAAAATGCACGAAAGATGTTCTCATTGCAATACCAAATATGACATGGAACCTTCGTTCTTTTATGGAGCGATGTATGTGAGTTATGGTTTGGGAATTGCTTTTGGAGTTGCAGCTTTCGTAATCTGTTATTTTTTCGTCGGAGCGAAAAGTTTGATTACTAATTTTATTGCCATTTGTGTAACATTAGTAGTTTTTATGCCGCTCATTATGCGGTTGTCTCGCAATATTTGGATTAACTTTTTCATTACTTATGATAAAGATTGGGAGCAGCACAAAAAAATTAAATAATTAAAAACTATAAAAAAAGTCGAAATTTTTAATTTCGACTTTTTTTATAACAACGTTCAATGTTAATTTCGTTTTCTAAGGGAGCACCGTTTTCAATATGTTGAAATAATTGGTTGGCTAAATATGGTCCGAGCATTACCCCACGAGTTCCTAGACCATTTAGAACGTGTAATTGCAGATGAATCGGATGCGTGCCAACCAAAGGCCTTCTGTCTTTAACGGTGGGACGAACGCCAGCAAAATGTTCTACTATTTCAAAATCACAAGAAATTAGTTCTTTCAACTTATCTACTAATTCTTTTTTTCCTTCTTCCGTTGGATTATTAGTTTTGTCTTTCCAATCATAAGTTGCCCCTACTTTGTACAAATCATTTCCAATAGGTAAAATAAAAACGCTGGATTTGATGATAACATCTAAATGCAAATTCGGTGCCTTAATTATTAGTAATTCCCCTTTGGTTCCGTCTAAAGGTAAATCATTGAAAAAAGGATTGGCATGTAATCCAAAACCTTCTGCAAAAATTATATTTTTAGCTTGAATATCTTTGTATTGAATTCCACTTTCTAAAAATTGGATTTCATTGTAGTCGAAAGCTTCGGTAGAATAGCAATTTAAAGATTTCAAATACTTAGAATAAGATTCGATTAATGTTGAAATTTCTAAATAACCTGTATGATTTACTTTTCCATAATGAAAGGGAGAATCGATCGCATCATATTTTTGTTTAGACAATTTAGGATCTAAAAAAGGAGCTAAATTGAGTTTATCTGCGGCTTGAAACCAATTATTTTGTTCTTCGATAGAAAATAATTTTCTAAGAATAGGCAATTCATAATCGAAAATTACATTTAATCGAGATTGAATATTATGATACAAGGGAAAAGCAAACTCAATTTGTTCTTTGGCTTTCCACACTTCACTAAAGCGTTTTAAGACAACCGGATTATATAAACCCCCTGCAACTTTAGATGAAGGTTGCGAATTGTTATCAAATACAAAAATGGATTTGTTATTTTGCAAAGCAATTTCTGAAAAAGAAATGCCTGCCAAACCATTGCCTACAACTATAAAATCTATCATGGTGTAAAATTAAAAAAAAACTCTTATCGTTTGATAAGAGTTTTTTAAATGAAATTGGAGAAATACTACTAATAATTCCACATATCTTGTTCGAAGTCGCGAATTTTCTCTTTTACGCGTTCCGATTCTAATAACTGCATTTGTGCATTTTCTTTCATATAATCTTTGATTAAACGATCGCCATACACATTTTCTTCTAAATAAATCATACCACTAAAACGACGTGCGTTTAATAAATGGTCAAAAGTAAACGAAGTTGCAGAGTTTCTGTTATTAAAAGCCTTAGCTTCATGTAACACATCTCTTGACGCTGGTAAATATACCCAGAATAAATCAATGTATTCCTTTTCCTCATTGTTCATAGTATAAACATCTGGAACAACAGGACAGATCCCTAGCATACGATATTTTAATTCACCTTGACGTTTGTCAAAATACCAATATCCTACCACTTTGTAAGCATTCACAGCATCGGCTTCGATTTCAGTTTTTCTGATATATTCCTCAGAAATTTGTTTCTTACCTGATCGGTATGCTTCAATATCCTCATTCATTTGATCTCTACCAACATCCGTAGTATCTACTGTGAACAATGAAGATTCAATATCTTTCAAAGTTTTCTTAGTTGTAAAATAACTTGAGTCATAAACTTCCGTTATTTTTCCTTCTTTTATAGCAGAAATTAATACGTTGTATAAAGGTCTTCTGTCTGGAGATGACATAACATCACCTTCCACAGGATAATAAAGAGGAAAGTTTACTCTTTCATCTAAGTCGATAATTTCCCAAATACGCTTACCCATCAAGATATCTCTATCGTGTACATAACCGTATGGTAATGGTTTATCATTGTCTGCACTTAATTCTGCTTCCGTTTTTTTCCCGATTTGATCAGGTGTTTTAGCATTTAAAAGATTAGACTGAGCAAAGGTAAAAGTTGAACTTAAACCTAATGCTAAAATTGCAATACTATTTCTCCAATTCATTTTATTCATTTTTATTTGGTCTAATTAGTTAAACACAAATTATTGATATTTATTGTATTTCGTAAGTACAAGCAGAAACTCTTTTTGCTAACTGATCAATACCTGAAAAACTAGCTTTAATTTCAGAAATAACAACAACATCACCTTTAGATGCTTTCGCTATCGCTGCTCTCGCTCTTCCGTCCATTTTACTTCCTGAAACTACAATAGTAGGCTGACCAGGAACTTTAATATTGAACTGCGTTACATTAACACTAACAGGAAAATCGAAATCTTCCATAATTGCAGTAACAGAACAAACTTCTAAATTAGATTTTGGACCTTTGTTAGCAGTGTTACCACCAACTTTACCAGTTGGAGCAGGTAAACCTTTAATTCTAAATACTTGCGCACTAGACATTGCCTTACCGTCAGGCATTGTAGCATTAACTGTAATTTTTACTTCACTTCCTGAACCTGCGTTTAACATAAATTTACCGTCACCTACTTTTGTCATTCCAGGCGCTGAAGCATTAACTTTATTAGATGCAATTCCCGGAACAGAGATAGAAATAGGGTTAGGAACACCGCGATAAACAACGTTCATTTTGTCTGCTGAAATAATCGCTTGGTTAGGTCTTGGAACTACAACATAGGTACCTTTAAATTCTAACGGAATTTCTTTTCCATCTTCTAAAAATCCGAATTTTCCAGTAAAATTTTGTTCTCCAATTCCACCAGCGGTCATAGAAATAACAGCTTGACCATTTTCAATTTTACCAGGACCAGCGAAAGAAGTAGGAACTGTATTAGCATCGTAACGACCTAAAACAACTTTACCTGTAACTTGTTCCCCAGCAAAATATGCATTTTTATCTAAAACCACAATTGCTTGAAAGTTTTTCATAGAAGCTGCAGATTGTAATGCATTTCCTAAGAATAAGTTATAAGCGCCTGCTTCTGTGTTTTTAACATCATTTTGCATTGAAGTAATGAAAGTTAACGTAGAAACAGCTGGAAATCCTTTTGCTTTGTAATCTAAATATTTAATACTTACCCCTTCTCTGTTTTTGATATTTGCTGTAGAAAATTTATTTTCAAGTTCTTTAATAAATGGTGCGTATTTAACATCATTACCAAGAACTTTTTTAATATCAGCAACGTATTTATCGATACCTCCTACGATTTCTTTACCTCTTGGGCTATAACCGTCACCTTGAAACCACTTTTCATCTACAGTAGATCGGTCCATTGTTTCGAAAGGCAATTTACCTGTTTTCGCGTCAACTTCAAATCCTTCTGTAACTTCTTTCTTTACTTTTTCTAAGAAAGTAACGAAATCTTTAGAAATTTTAGAAACTTCCGCCGCTTTTTTTGCAGGTTCTGCATACTTAGCAGGCTCATCGCTTGCTTTTGTATTTAATGCAGTTAACAAAGACGCGTTAGATTGTTCTGTTAATCTGTTTGATTCGTCAAATTTATCATTGAAATTACCAAAAGCTGTTAATACTTCTTTTGACATATTTAATGCTAACATCGCGATGAAAACCAGATACATTAGGTTAATCATCTTCTGTCTAGGGGTTAATTTTCCTCCTGCCATTTTGTTTTTAAATTAGTTTTAATTAATAAATTGTAATGATAAAACTAATTATCCTCTGTTACTCATAGCAGTAAGCATTCCACCATAAACTGCATTTAATGAAGCAATATTTGAAGTCATTGACTGCATTTGCTCTTTTAATTTAGCTGCGTTGTCTGCGATATCTTTATTAGCTTGTGCATTTCTGTCAGCACTTTCTAATTGTACTTTGTATAAACCGTTTAAAGCTTCCATTTGAGCAGCTGCAGCTGTCATTTCTTCAGCATATTTCTTTTGACCAGCCATAGCATCTACAGTTGGAGAAATAGATTTAGCAGCACCTTCGAAGTTTTTAATACTATTCCCTAAACTTGCCATTAATTCACCATCAATTTTAGCTTCTTTCAACATAGAATCTAATTTTTGAGATAATAAACCTTGCGCTTCAGTTGGGTTTTCTTTTTTTGCAGCTTTAGGAGAAACCTCTCCGCCAGCTAATTCTGGGTAAACTAAAGACCAGTCTAAGTCTTTATCGACAGGTTCAAAAGCAGATAAAGCAAAAATTGCAGCCTCTGTTAATAATCCTACAATAAGCATGATATCAGCTCCAGGCCAGTGTTGTAATTTAAACAAAGCTCCAACGATTACTACTGCTGCTCCCATTCCGTAAAGGAATCCCATTGCTTTTTTGCTAATTAATGCCATAATAAATAAATTTTTTAGTTAGTTAAGTTAATTTGTATAATAAAATTGGTTAAATACTATTTTGGTCTGTTTGTAGTAGAGCCAGTTCCCATATAATCTTGAACTGTTCTAAAACCGATGTAACTTCTTGCTGAATCAGCATATTCAAAATCACGCGTTGAAACTTGCAACATATATCCTACATCTTTCCAAGAACCACCACGAACAACTTTTCTTTGATTAGTTTTGTCTGCGATGTGTGGATTCATTGTTGAAGTAAACTCATAAGCTTCTGCGAAATAAGAACTTTCTGTCCATTCAGAAACGTTTCCAGACATGTTGTAAAGATTAAAATCATTTGCTTCGTAAGACTTAGCTTCAACTGTATATAGTGCACCGTCTGCTGCATAATCGCCACGGTTCGGTTTAAAGTTCGCCATAAAACAACCGCGGTCATTTTTAGAATAAGGACCTCCCCAAGGATAAGTTGCGCCTTCAAGACCGCCTCTTGCAGCATATTCCCATTCAGCTTCGGTAGGCAAACGGAAAGAATTTATTTGATCTCTACCTTTTTTCTTTTTGATGTATCCATTTTTGTACATCGTTCTCCAAGCGCAAAAAGCTTTTGCTTGGTTCCAAGAAACACCAACTACCGGATATTCTCCGTATGCTTGATGCCAAAAATAATCGTTGTGCATTGGCTCATTGTACGAGTACGCGAAATCTTTGATCCAAGCAGTTGTGTCAGGATAGATTTCAATAGGTGGCGCATCTTCGTAGAAATTTTTACGCCCTTTTTTCTTCACCGCTTTATTTAAATCAACTTGATTATATTTGAATTTCAATTTACTTACATCTATTGTTTTCAAACCGTTGTATGATTCAGATTCTGGTAGATACATAGAATCCATAACCTCAACATAAAACTCATCTGGATATTCAGATGTTTTTTTAGCCAATTTGGCTTTCTTATTTAATTTTCTACCGGCATACATATCATCATCAGTACCAACACTGTAATAATTGTCATACATATATTTATCATACGGAGTCATTTTTTCAGGATCTACATCAGCAAATGCATAATCTCCAATACTACCACCATTTCCAGTTCCAGAACCAGGTTTCTGCCCTTGCTCATCTGCAAATATTGCTAATCTTGTTCTAATTGTAGAATCTTTAACCCATTCAACAAACTGACGATACTCACTGTTAGTAATTTCCGTCTCATCCATATAAAATGAACGAACAGTTACTGTTTTAGTTGGCGCGTCTTGAACGTTAGCTAAATCATCATCCGATTTACCCATAATAAAGGCCCCTCCAGGTACTAAAGCCATCCCGTAAGGCTTTTCGGGATGCCATTTTTTTCCTTTCACTCCTACTAATTCTCCTTTATCTCCTTTACCACAACTGATAAACAATGACAAAATTGCTGTTAATGCAACAAACTTCTTCATATAAATTTGGGTTAAATGTAACTTCTACTTTAAGGGCGTAAACCTATTCATTAATTTTTAAAAAAACAATATAATTTAAAAAAAACTTAAAAAAATATTAAAATTTAGCAATTCGTGTAAACTAAAACTTGTTATATCTTTTAAAGTCAACATAATTACAAAATATTTCTCCGCTGCGCTTTCCACCATCTTTCTGGTATTTCTTGCTCGCAAGCTGCTAAATAATCTTCATTTGTGCAAGGTAATAACGTATTTTTTTTTAATTTATTATTAACATTTGTAAAAAATGGTATTTCAATCCACCAACGAGCTGTTTTATTGCTCTTATAAAAGACCAATTCATCTTCGTCAATTGGTACTATATACTTATTGAAGTTTTCTTTACTTCCAAAAGGGTATTCGCCTGATCGAAAGCTATATCCTTCTATAAAATACCAGATCATTTGCGCAATTAGAGCGCTTTCACGATCGTTAGAATTAAAATTAAATACTCCAAACGAAGAAACTTTATCGCTAATTCCAGCATACCGCGTTAAGGCACAAATTTCTTTTCCATCGAAACCATTGGGATTATTTTGTAGGAAATTTCCAGAAAAAGAGGATTGAATCGCAGTCATATCAACACTCACCAAATCAGCATCTCTAAAAACAGGTTCTGCAACCGCTATATTATTCGAAATTTCACCTAATCTATAGGCTTCAAAATACAATTTTTCAATCAAATCAATCTCCTCTTGCGCGTTGTAATATGTTTGATACCCTAAATTACAATAATTAAATAAGTTATTAGGTTCTTCGACAATAATTTTTGTTAAAAAAGAATTTGAAGGTAAAGAATTTTCCTGTGCAAAATCAAATTTATTATCGACAGTTACTAAATTAACCATTTGATCTAAATTATCATAAGCCCTGTAAATTGCATACGTTAAATCTTGACTTCCTCCAATAATTATGGGCAGAATTCGTTTCTTAATCAGCTGTTCAACTAATTTTTTTACTACAAAATAAGTATCTTCTATACTTTCTCCTGCTTCAACGGTTCCTATATCTGCAATAGAGACATTCCAATTTCCAGGATACAAACTATAAAATTGCTTTCTAAAACTATCAAAAGCTAGTTCTTCGTTTTGATTATCTTCTCCTCTATTTTCATTCACGGTAATTATTGCTAATGAAATATCGTCTAAGACCGGAAAATCTGTCTTCGTATGAAATATAACTTTCTTACCTAATGTTTTATTAGGTAAATTAACTAAAAACGCTTCCATTGAAGCCGAAATAGGTTGTAAAAAATCAAAAACCATTTCTTATTACTTTTTGGCGGTTGTTTTCTTAGCGGGTACTTTTTTAGCCGGAGCTTTTTTTGCGGTTACTTTTTTTGCAGGCGTTTTCTTTTCTATCATATCTTGAACTTGCGCTAACGTCAATGCACTTGCATCTACATCTTTGCTCAACTCAATTTTGATTTTTCCTTTTGTAATCACAGAACGTCCCCATCTTGCTTTTTCAACAAGAATTCCCTCGTCTTTCCAATTGTGAATTACTTTATCTATTTCTTTTTGAATTTTATCTTGAATCAATTCAAAAATATCTGATTCGGAAAGATTATCGTAATTGTATTTTTTATTTACATTAATAAACATTCCGTTCCATTTGATGAAAGGACCAAAACGACCTGTTCCTTTCTGAACTGGCAAATTTTCATACATAGCAATTGGAGCATCCGCTTGTTCTTTTTCGGCGATAAGCTCTTTTGCTCTTTCCAAGGTAACATCTAATGGATCTTCGCCTTTAGGTAACGAAATAAATTGTGTGCCAAAACGAACATACGGTCCAAAACGACCATTATTCACTTCAATTTCTTCCTCTTTATAAGTTCCTAATTGTTTAGGCAATAAAAATAAATCTAGAACTTCTTCCAAAGTGATGTTCCCAATATTTTGATCTTGGCGTAAACTTGCAAATTGCTTGTTTTCTTCTTCGAAATCTCCAATTTGAGCCATTGCACCATACTTTCCTAAACGAACAGAAATTTGTTTGCCCGAAACAGGATGCATTCCTAAAATACGTTCCCCACTTTCTCTTTCTGCATTTTGCTCGACATCCACAACAATAGGATGGAAATGACTGTAAAAATCATTCATCATTTTAGCCCAATCCACTTTTCCTTCTGCGATTTCGTCAAAATCTTGTTCTACTTTTGCAGTAAAATTATAATCTAAAATAGTTGAGAAATTTTTAACTAAAAAGTCATTAACGATAATTCCGATATCTGTTGGTACTAATTTCCCTTTATCCGAACCTGTGTTTTCCGTTAAAACTTGTGCTTTTACTGTACTATTCTTTAAAACTATTTGATTGTATTTTCTTTCTTGTCCTTCAAAGCTTCCTTTTTCCACATAAGTTCTAGCGATAATCGTAGAAATAGTTGGTGCGTAAGTTGATGGACGACCGATTCCTAATTCTTCTAATTTCTTAACTAAAGAAGCTTCTGTATAACGACCAGGCGCACGCGAGAAACGTTCTGTTGCAGTGATGTAATTGTTAACTAATTTCTCATTTACTTTTAAAGCCGGTAAAATTCCTTCTTGCTCTTCATCATCGTCGTCATTACCTTCTAAATAAACTTTTAAAAATCCTTCAAACTTGATAACTTCACCAGTAGCTGAAAATGTTTCGGAAAAATTATTTGCTTCAATCTTCACATTGGTTCTTTCTAATTCGGCATCGCTCATTTGAGAAGCCAAGGTTCTTTTCCAAATTAAATCGTACAAACGTGCCTGATCTCTATCGATATTCACGGTATGACGCGACATATCCGTAGGACGAATTGCTTCGTGAGCTTCTTGAGCACCTTTAGCTTTCGAATTAAATGTTCTTGGTTTAGAAAACTCCTTTCCGTAGTAACTTGTAATTTCTGCTTGAGCTGCTGCCATTGCATCTTGTGACAAGTTTACACTGTCGGTTCTCATATAAGTGATTAATCCAGCCTCATATAAACGTTGTGCGATTTGCATTGTGATTCCAACAGGTAAATACAATTTTCTAGCTGCTTCTTGTTGCAAGGTTGAAGTTGTAAAAGGAGCTGCAGGCGTTTTTTTCGTAGGTTTTGTTTCTAAATCGCCAACTTTATAGGTTGACCCAATATTTTTATTTAAGAAATCTTCTGCTTCTTTTTTAGTTGCGAAGTTCTTTGGCAATTTAGCTTTAAAAGTTTTTCCTGCTTCATTTGTGAATTCTGCAGAAATGCTATAAGAAGCTTCGGCATTGAAATTTTGAATTTCACGTTCACGTTCCACAATTAATCGCACAGAAACGGATTGCACACGACCTGCTGATAAACCACCTTTTACTTTTTTCCAAAGAACAGGTGATAATTCATATCCAACTAATCGATCTAAAACTCTTCTTGCTTGTTGTGCATTAACTAAATTATAATCAATTCCACGAGGATTATCAATAGCTTTTAGAATTGCTGTTTTTGTAATTTCGTGAAAAACAATACGTTTTGTTTTTTCTGGTTTTAATTTTAATTCTTCTGATAAATGCCAAGAAATAGCTTCACCCTCGCGGTCCTCATCCGAAGCCAACCAAACCATATCGGCATTCTTAGCTAACGATTTTAATTTGGTAACCAACGCTTTTTTATCGGCAGAAACTTCATATTTTGGTTTAAATCCATTTTCAACATCTACTCCAATTTCTTTGGAAGGTAAGTCTGCAATATGTCCATAACTCGACTCTACTTGATATTCGCTTCCTAAAAATTTCTCAATGGTTTTTGCTTTTGCTGGTGACTCAACGATAACTAAATTCTTTGCCATGTGTCTTATATTTTGTTTTAATCTTTGTGGTTTGAGATTTAACTCCCAAGGGGCAAAAGTATATGTTTTTTTTAAATTTTAAGTTTTTGAATTCATTTTTACCAATAATAAATTTATTCATCGCTAATTTCATACCTATATATTAAAGTGTAAAACCAATTAAAATCTGAAATCCTAAGCGTTATATGTCCTAATTAAAATTCTTTGTTAAACCTTAACTGTCATCTTGTCAGATTTTAAATTAATAGTATATTTGCATTCCCTAAGTTTCGGGATGATTTAAAGTAAATCTTTATATGGAAAAGGTAATAGATGAAAACAAACAAGGCGAAAGCTTAGTTTTAGACCAGAAAGCAGGAAATACAAAAAAACTATTTATAGAGAGTTATGGTTGCCAAATGAATTTTTCGGACAGCGAAATTGTGGCGTCAATTCTTTATGAAAATGGATACAATACCACACAAAATTTAGAAGATGCCGATTTGGTATTGGTAAACACATGTTCTATTCGTGATAAAGCGGAACAAACTATACGTAAACGCTTACAAAAGTATAACGCCGTAAAAAGAGACATAAACCCGAATATGAAAGTTGGTGTGCTAGGCTGTATGGCCGAGCGTTTGAAAAGCCAATTTTTAGAAGAGGAAAAAATTGTTGATTTAGTTGTAGGGCCTGATGCCTACAAAGATTTGCCCAATTTACTTTCAGAAGTAGAAGAAGGAAGAGATGCAATCAACGTAATTCTTTCAAAAGATGAAACGTATGGCGATATTTCTCCGGTTCGATTAAATAGCAACGGCGTTAACGCTTTTGTATCGATTACAAGAGGTTGCGATAACATGTGTACGTTTTGCGTAGTTCCTTTTACACGCGGACGTGAACGCAGTCGTGAACCACAAAGTATTATTGCTGAAATTCAGGATTTACACAATAAAGGTTTCAAAGAAGTGATGTTATTAGGTCAAAATGTAGACAGTTACCTTTGGTATGGTGGCGGTTTGAAGAAAGACTTTGACAAAGCAACAGATATTGAAAAAGCAACTTCAGTAGATTTTGCCCAATTATTGGATCAATGTGCGACACTTTTCCCAAAAATGAGATTTAGATTCTCGACTTCAAATCCGCAAGATATGCATCTTGAAGTTATTGAAACTATGGCAAAACATCACAACATTTGTAATTATATTCATTTACCGGTTCAAAGTGGAAGCACTAGAATATTAAAGGAAATGAATCGCCAACATACGCGTGAAGAATATATAGCATTAATTGATAAAATATACGAAATTATTCCAGATATTAGTTTATCACAAGATATTATTACGGGATTTCCAACAGAAACGGAAGAAGATCATCAAGATACTTTAAGTTTGATTGCATACGTTAAATATGATTTCGGCTTTATGTTTTCTTATTCCGAACGACCAGGAACAATGGCTGCCAGAAAATTAGAAGACGACGTTCCCGAAGAAGTAAAAAAACGCAGATTATCTGAAATTGTAGCTTTACAACAAACGATTGCATTGGAAAGAACCCAACGATTCCTTGGACAAGAAATGGAAGTTTTAATTGAGCGCGAATCCAAGCGTTCTAATCAACATTGGAGTGGTAGAAATTCACAAAATACGGTAGTAGTTTTTCCAAAAGAAAATTACAAAATTGGTGAATTCGTACTAGTTAAAATGACCGATTGCACCAGCGGAACCCTAATTGGTAAAGCAACAGGATATTCTGAATTAATGAATTAAGTTTTAAGTTAACCTTTTAAACTTCAAACCTTAAACTTTTAAATTTTTTAAATGGAATCAATACAAGCAATAAAACAACGATTTGAAATTATTGGGAATGATCCAAAGCTAAATCGTGCCGTGGAAAAAGCTATTCAGGTAGCACCAACGGATATTTCGGTATTGGTAACGGGTGAAAGTGGTGTTGGTAAGGAAAGTATTCCGAAAATCATTCACGCACTTTCACATAGAAAACACGGTAAATACATTGCAGTAAACTGTGGCGCTATTCCAGAAGGAACGATTGATAGTGAACTTTTTGGTCACGAAAAAGGTTCGTTTACTGGTGCAACTGGTGCTAGAGATGGTTATTTTGAAGTAGCTGATGGCGGAACTATTTTTTTAGATGAAGTGGGTGAATTACCTTTAACTACGCAAGTAAGATTATTACGTGTTTTAGAAAATGGCGAATTCATAAAAGTAGGTTCTTCTCAAGTACAAAAAACGAATGTTCGAATTGTAGCAGCAACAAATGTGAATATGTTTGATGCAATTGAAAAAGGAAAATTTCGTGAAGATTTATATTACCGATTAAGTACGGTTGAAATAATGCTTCCGCCTTTACGCGATCGAAAAGAAGATATTCATTTGTTGTTTCGAAAATTTGCTTCTGACTTTGCTCATAAATATAAAATGCCTGCTATTAAGTTAGAAGATAACGCGGTTGAAGTTTTATTAAAGCACCGCTGGAACGGAAACATTCGTCAATTACGAAATGTTGCCGAACAAATTTCAGTATTAGAGACGAAACGCGATATTACTGCACAATCACTTCTATCCTATTTACCATCAGAACATCAGAATTTACCCTCAGTAATTGGGACAAAAAAGTCGGAGAGTGATTTTAGTAACGAAAGAGAAATATTATACAAAGTACTTTTTGATATGAAAAGTGACTTGAACGATTTGAAAAAACTAACGTTAGAATTAATGCAAAACGGCAATTCAAAAGTTCAAGAAACCAACAAAGGGTTAATTCAGAAAATTTACGGTAAACCTGAAGAAAACACTATGTTTGAAGAGCAAGAACAGAGCGTTGAGATGCTTCCAAATCAAAATAGTAGAGATCAGGAGGAATTTGAAGACGAAGATGACGATGAGAATTATTTATTTGCCGAAACTGTTGACGAAGAAGAAACTTTAAGTTTAGAAGCTAAAGAAATTGAATTGATTAAAAAATCTTTAGACCGAAATAAAGGTAAAAGAAAAGCAGCAGCTGACGAATTAGGCATTTCAGAACGTACTTTATATAGAAAAATTAAACAATACGATTTATAATGAGATATCTTTTAATTGCTTTGGGCTTGACCCTATCATTACTTGCTGTGAGCTGTGGTGTTTATAATTTTACAGGAACAGGAAAAATTGATGCAAAGACTTTTCAAGTAAATTACTTTCAAAATAATGCGGAATTAATTGAACCTGGAATTGAGCGAACATTTACAATAGCTTTACAAGAGATTATCCAAAACCAGACGAATTTAAATTTAACTACGTCAGGTGGTGAATTACTTTATGAAGGTGAAATTACAGATTATAGAATTACACCGATGACGGCCACAGCCGATCAAAGAGCAGCACAAAATAGATTAACAATAAGTGTAAATGTTCGTTTTGTGAATAGAAATAAAGAAGCAGATAATTTTGAGAAACGTTTTTCATTTTATTATGATTTTGATGCCAATCAACAATTAGTTGGTTCACAACTTACAGCTGCTTTAGATGTTATCTTTGAACGTATTACGCAAGATGTTTTTAATGAGTCATTAGCAAAATGGTAATTTTTTAAATTTTACTTGAAATGAATAGAGCTGATTTAACATATCTTTTAAACCAACCCGACGCCATCAACGAAAAACAAACGATAGCTTTAGAGCATGTGGTTTTGCAGTTTCCCTATTTTCAGGCAGCTCGAGCTTTGCATTTAAAAGGATTGTACAATCAGGAAAGTTTTAGATACAACTACGAATTAAAAAAAACGGCAGCACACACCACAAATCGAACTATATTATTTGAATTTATAACATCAGATGAATTTACTTCGATACAACAAGAAAAAATTGATGAAATTCAAAAAGCCGTTATGGATATTGAAGTGAATTCCTTTGAAGAAATAAGTGCGTCAGGAACTCTGGAAACAGCGAACGTAGTGGATGTTGACTTATCACAAACGGTTGAAGAAATAATAAAACTTAAAACTTCAGCAGAAAAGTTAGAAATTGGAAAACCGCTACCTTTTACAATTAACGAGAAACATTCCTTTCAAGAATGGTTACAACTTACTAAATTTGCACCTATTGAGCGTACAGATGAGGAAGCTGAAATTGAAATTGATGTAGAAAAGCAAAAAAAATCAGATTTAATTGATAAATTTATTGAAGCCAATCCAAAGATTGCTCCAGTAAAGGAATTAACCAAAACACCAGCAAACATTAGCAAAAACGTTGACGAACCAACACATTTAATGACAGAAACTTTAGCTAAAGTATATTTAGAACAAAAAAAATATACAAAAGCGATGCAAGCTTATGATATTTTAATTTTGAAATATCCAGAAAAAAGTAGTTTCTTTGCAGACCGAATAAATGAAATCAAGAATTTACAACAAAATAATAATTAATTATGGGATTTACAGGCTTTTTAATTGCAATAACAATTGTTTGTTTTTTATTAATCTTAGCTGTTATGGTGCAAAACCCTAAAGGTGGAGGTTTATCTTCTTCATTTGGAGGATCACAACAATTAGGAGGTGTTCAAAAAACAACTGACTTTTTAGACAAAAGCACTTGGACATTAGGAGGAATTTTAATTGCTTTAATTTTACTTTCTAGTTTAAGTTTCAACGGAACTCAAGCTTCTGGATCAAAAATATTAGGAGAAGAAGAAATGGTTATTCCTACTACGACAATTCCTACTACGCCAACTACTCCAACTGCACCTGCGACACCTGCTGCCGATGCACCTGCGAAATAAAAAACTTATTAAAATATAAAAAATGCCAGCATGTCAGTGCTGGCATTTTTTATATCAGAAAATATGACATAAAAAGCAATTGGCACAGTTTCTGACCATTCAAGTTAATCAAATAATAATTAAAAAAAATATAAACCATGTCATTAAACATTAAACCTATTTCAGATCGCGTTGTGATTGCTCCATTGGCTGCAGAAACAACAACAGCTTCAGGAATTATAATTCCGGAAACCGCTAAAGAAAAACCGCAAAAAGGTACTGTTGTAGCTGTTGGAAATGGTAAAAAAGATTACACAATGACTGTTAAAGTTGGCGATGTAGTCCTTTATGGAAAATATTCAGGTACCGAATTCAAATATGAAGGTAAGGATTACCTGATTATGAAAGAGGATGAAATTTACGCAATTCTTTAACTATTAGCAGGTAGACTGTATAATGTAAATTGTACAAAAAATTAAACTTCAAACAACTAAAAATTAAAAAAATGGCAAAAGATATAAAATTCGATATTGAAGCTCGCGATGGTTTAAAACGTGGAGTTGATGCATTAGCAAACGCAGTAAAAGTAACGCTGGGACCTAAAGGAAGAAATGTAATTATTTCTAAATCATTTGGTGGACCTGTGGTAACTAAAGATGGTGTTTCTGTAGCTAAAGAAATCGAATTACAAGATCCTTTAGAAAATATGGGTGCTCAAATGGTTAAAGAAGTAGCTTCAAAAACTAATGATTTAGCAGGAGACGGAACTACAACTGCAACAGTTTTAGCACAAGCTATCGTAAAAGAAGGTTTGAAAAACGTTGCTGCCGGGGCTAATCCAATGGACTTAAAAAGAGGAATTGATAAAGCTGTAGAGGTTATTGTAGCTGAATTAGCAAAACAAGCGCAAGCAGTAGGTGATTCATCGGATAAAATTAAGCAAGTAGCTTCAATTTCAGCTAACAATGACGAAACAATTGGTGATTTAATTGCTGTTGCTTTTGGAAAGGTTGGAAAAGAAGGTGTAATTACTGTAGAAGAAGCAAAAGGAACAGATACTTATGTAGATGTTGTGGAAGGAATGCAATTTGATAGAGGGTATTTATCACCCTATTTTGTAACAGATGCAGACAAAATGGTTGCCGAATTAAGTAATCCTTATGTTTTACTATACGACAAAAAAATATCAAATTTACAAGAATTGTTACCCGTTTTAGAACCCGTAGCACAATCAGGAAGACCTTTACTAATTATTGCTGAAGATGTTGACGGACAAGCCTTAGCAACTTTAGTGGTAAACAAATTACGTGGTGGTTTAAAAATCGCTGCAGTAAAAGCACCAGGTTTTGGGGATAGAAGAAAAGCAATGTTGGAAGATATCGCTATTTTAACAGGCGGAACTGTAATTGCAGAAGAAAGTGGTTATTCATTAGAAAACACTACTTTAGAGATGCTAGGAACGGCTGAAAACATTACTATTGACAAAGACAACACAACAATTGTAAATGGTGCTGGAGATGCTGAAAACATCAAAACTAGAGTGAACCAAATCAAAGCGCAAATCGAAACTAGTACTTCAGATTACGATAAAGAAAAATTACAAGAACGCTTAGCAAAATTAGCTGGCGGAGTTGCAGTTTTATATGTTGGTGCTGCTTCTGAAGTAGAAATGAAAGAGAAAAAAGACCGTGTTGACGATGCATTACATGCAACTCGTGCCGCAGTTGAGGAAGGAATAGTTGCTGGAGGTGGCGTTGCTTTAGTAAGAGCAAAAGCTGCTTTAGTTAACTTAAAAGCAGAAAACGCAGATGAAGCAACCGGAATTCAAATCATCAATAAAGCGGTAGAGTCTCCTTTGAGAACTATTGTTGAAAATGCTGGTGGTGAGGGTTCTGTAGTAATTGCAAAAGTAACTGAAGGATCTGGAGATTTTGGATATAACGCAAAAACAGGAGAATACGTTCAAATGTTAGCTGCTGGTATTATTGACCCTAAGAAAGTAACGCGTGTAGCTTTAGAAAATGCAGCTTCAGTAGCTGGAATGATTTTAACTACTGAATGTGCTTTAATTGACATCAAAGAAGACGCAGCTGCTATGCCAATGGGCGGCGGTATGCCAGGAATGATGTAATTCTCGAAGTACGAAATACAAAGTTTAAAACCCCGATTAGTAATTCTAATCGGGGTTTTGTTTTACTTCCTAATTCTGATAATAATAGTTCCGATTTAAAATAAGGAAATTAAAACTAAAAAATCCCATTTCAAATGAATGAAATGGGATTTTTATATGAACTAATAATCAAAGTATTAACCTTGTGGCGTATCCTTTTTCTCAATTGGTCTTTCTTCTCTTGGAGGTCTTGGTAAAAGTGCTTTTCTTGACACTTTTTCTTTACGTGTTTTTGGGTCTAAACCTAAATATTTTACTTGAAAAACATCGCCCATATTTACAACATCGGTTACATTTTCTGTTCTTTCCCAAGCTAATTCTGAAACGTGTAATAAAACTTCATTTCCTGGAGCTTCTGTATATTCTACAACGGCACCAAAGTCTAACATTTTAATTACTTTCACTTCGTATGCTTCTCCCATTTGTGGTTTGAAAATGATCGAATCAATTTTAGCTAAAACAGCAGCAATTCCTGCAGGATCAGTTCCTAAAATTTCAACTACACCTTGCTCATCCACTTCATTGATAACAATTGTACAACCCGTAGCTTTTTGTAACTCTTGAATTACTTTTCCACCAGGACCAATTAAGGCACCAATAAATGCACCAGGAATTGTTCTCATAATAATTTTTGGAGCGTGAACTTTCACATCTTCGTTTGGTTTTGCTAAAGTTTCAACCAATTTACCTAAGATATGCAAACGTCCATCACGAGCTTGAGCTAATGCTTGCTCCATAATTTCGTATTTCAATCCGTCGATTTTGATATCCATTTGACAAGCAGTAATTCCTTCTGAAGTTCCCGTTACTTTGAAATCCATATCTCCTAAATGATCTTCATCACCTAAAATATCAGATAACACAGCAAAACGTTCTCCGTCTGTAATTAGTCCCATTGCAATTCCAGAAACTGGACGTATCATTTGAATACCTGCATCCATTAATGATAATGTTCCAGCACAAACTGTTGCCATTGAAGAAGAACCATTTGATTCTAATACTTCAGAAACAACACGAATTGTATAAGGACAATCAGCAGGAATCATATTTTTCAATGCTCTTTGTGCCAAGTTTCCGTGACCAACTTCTCTTCTTGAAGTTCCTCTCAATGGACGAGCTTCTCCTGTTGAAAATGGTGGGAAATTATAGTGCAAATAGAATTTTTCTTCTCCTTGTTCTGATGGTGAATCAATTTGGTTAGCTTCTCTAGAAGTTCCTAAAGTTGCAGTTGCCAAAGCTTGAGTTTCTCCACGTGTAAACAAAGCAGAACCATGAACAGATGGTAAATAATCAACTTCACACCAGATATCTCTGATTTCTGTAGTTTTTCTTCCGTCTAAACGTGTTCCTAAATCTAAAGTTACATTACGAACTGCTTCTTTATTGACTTTCTTAAAATATTTAGAAACTAAATCTCCATCAGCAGCCAATTCTTCTTCAGTAAATAATGCTTTTACTTCTTCTTTTACTTCATCAAATGCAGCTGAACGCTCTTGTTTAGCTGAACCTTTACTTGCAATCGCGTAAATTTTATCATAAGAAGCTGCTTTTACTTTTTCGTAAATAGCTTCATCTTCTCTTTCTCCTTCATACGTACGAACTTCTTTTTTACCAAAAGCAGCTTGCAAACGCAATTGTGCTGAAATTTGATTTTTGATGTGTTCGTGTGCAAATTTAATTGCCTCTAACATTTCAGCTTCTGAGATTTCTTTCATTTCACCTTCCACCATTGCGATAGAATCCATAGAAGCACCAATCATCATATCGATGTCTGATAATTCTAATTGAGCACGAGATGGGTTAATGATGAATTTTCCATCAATTCTACCAACTCTAGCTTCTGAAATTAAAGTTTCAAAAGGAATGTCAGATAATGCAAGCGCTGCCGAAGCTGCTAATCCTGCTAATGCATCTGGCATTACGTCTTCGTCATGAGACATTAACTGAATCATAACTTGAACTTCTGCATGATAATCTGATGGAAAAAGTGGACGCAAAACACGGTCAACTAATCGCATGGTTAACACTTCGCTATCACTTGGACGTGCTTCTCTTTTGAAGAAACCACCAGGAAAACGACCTGCTGCAGCAAATTTTTCTCTGTAATCTACCGTTAACGGTAAAAAGTCGATACCTGGACTTGCTTTTCTTGCGGAAACAACTGTACCTAAAATTACAGTTTTTCCAATTCTTACTACTACAGAACCATCGGCTTGTTTTGCCAAACGTCCTGTCTCGATTGTGATGCTTCTGCCATCACCTAAATCGATGCTTTCTACAAATAATTGTGGAATCATAAATTAATTCTCTAAGGTTATACAAAGGGTTAGTTGTGTTGTTGTTTTCGTAAAGATAAGAAATCTCATCTATACTAGTTGTTGTAGTTGTGTCTAACCCAATGAAAAACCAAACTTTTTCTGTCGATATAAAAAAACAAAAAGGGGCCGAAAAGCCCCTTTAGTTTATTATTTTCTAATTCCTAATTCTTTAATAATCTCACGGTATCTGTTAATCTCTTTCTTTTTTAAGTAATCTAGAAGACTTCTTCTTTTACCTACTAAAAGTACTAACGAACGCTCTGTGTTATAATCATGACGATTTTTTTTCAAATGCTCTGTTAAGTGCGTAATTCTGTGAGTGAATAATGCGATTTGCCCTTCAGCAGATCCAGTGTTTTCAGCTTTTCCTCCGTGTTTCGCGAAAATTTCAGCTTTAGTTTCTTTAGTCAAATACATGCTAATATTATTTTAAATGATTTTTATGTATGAATTGTATGGTAGCAATTCGGGTGCAAAAGTAGGATTTAATTCTTAATTATCAATTATCAAACCTCAATTATTTTAAAGAAATTAAAATAAAGAAGCAACTTGCTCATTTACAAATTCTAAAAAACGTTCGTCTTCCGCTGTAAAAGGATCAATAACATGCGAATCAATGTCAATTTGACCAATATTTTTTCCAGCTACAAATAAAGGAACAACAATTTCCGACTTCACCGTAAAACTACAAGCAATATAATTATCTTGAGCGCTCACATCTGGCACCACAAAATTATTGTTTGAAACCGCTACTTGACCACAAATCCCTTTTCCAAAAGGAATTACGGTATGATCGGTTTCTGCGCCTACATATGGACCCAAATGCAACGTTTGTGCTTCGTGATTAGCAAAATAAAAGCCTACCCAATTATAATATTCGACAGACTCATTAAGTAATTTACAAATTGCTAAAAGTTTTTCATCTCTTGTTGTGTTTTCTGAAGAAACTATTGCAGCAACTAATGGTTTTAAATTTTCGAAAGTCATTATTTATATTTTTTTTTACAAAAGTATTTAATCTATCGTATTAAAAAATCTATATTTTTGTTAAAAATTCATTAATTGAAATCATTTTGAAGCAATACAAACCTTTTTTTATATTCTTAACAAAGTTTCTGCTTTTTTATATCGTATTTACATTTGTTTATAAAATGTATTTGGACCAATATGATGTCGCCAAAAATGAGGTAGATTCATTCACAGAAATTGTAGCAAATCAAACTGAAAAATTATTAGGTGTTTTCACCGAAAGTAAAGCTTCAATTCCGCACGACAAAGAACCTTCCGTTAAACTATTCTTTAAAGAGAAATATGTAGCCCGAATTATTGAAGGTTGCAATGCTGTTAGTATAATGATATTATATGCCGCTTTTATTTTTGCTTTTTCAACCGAATGGAAAAAAACAGGATTGTATATAATTTTCGGAATCGTATTAATCCATATTTTAAATGTAATCCGAATTGCTTTATTAGCTTCTTCCTTATTTTATTATCCCCAATATGAAGAAATTCTACACGGAACAATTTTTCCCTTATTCATTTATGGAGTCGTATTCATCTTATGGATTTTGTGGGTAACCAAATTTTCAGGCCATGCTAAAAGAACTTCTTAAAGACAAAAAACGCTTTGCACTTCTTTTCCTAGCTTTATTGGGATTGATTTTTGTACGCATTTTCGAAAAAAACCTTTTCTACGATCCTTTTTTATTTTTTTTTAAAGTAGATTATCAAAACAAACCCTTGCCCTATTTTGATGGAATTCAATTATTTTTTGGAATTTCCTTCAGATATTTATTGAATTCCTTATTATCATTAAGCATCATTTACTTAGTATTCAAACAAATACAATTACTGAAATTTGCCACATTATTATTTATAGTATTATTTGTAATCTTGATTGTATTATTCTTTAGCCTGATACAATTTTCAGAACAACCTGATTATTTGGTCTTATTTTATGTCAGACGATTTTTAATACAACCACTGTTTTTAGTGCTTTTTATTCCAGCATTTTATTACCAACAAATTACAAAATAATCATTACTTTTGCAGGAATGAATTTCAGAAAACATATAAGTATAATTTTAGCGTCACTTATTTTGCTTGCCAATCTAAGTCTGAGCTTCTCTATACATTATTGCAAGGACGAAATTGCTTCGATTTCTTTCCAATATCAAAACAATGAGCCTTGTATTGAAGTAGCAACGGCTTGCTGTGCAAATGAAACCAGTCACGAGGATTGCTGTTCAGACAAACACATTGAAGTAGAAAAGAAAACCGACGATGTCTTGGTTAAAACTTTTCAATTGAATTTGCAACCAGCTGTTTTAAATGCAACTTGGAAACCAAATTTCTTTACTACTGGTACAGAACCAAGCGGATTAAATGATGTGGTTTATTATTGCGAATCGCACGCTCCACCTTTTTACAAACTCTATTGTCAATTGGTTTTATACGCATAAGTTTATTGTTCACTATTCTGTAAATCAAAGAATTCTAATAATAAATAAAATCCTTATGTTTAAAAAAATAACGTTTTTACTGTTATTCTTTTCTGTTTTTTCTTACGCTCAAGAATCAATAAAAGGAATTGTAAAAGACGAAAATAATCAACCTTTATTTGGTGCTAATGTTTTTTGGCAAAGCACAACTATCGGAACAATAACCGATGAAAATGGTCTTTTTACTTTACGAAAGTCTGATGAAACCAATGCTCTAGTAATTAGTTACATGGGTTTTGAAACCAAAAAAGTCGAAGCAACTGATAATAATTTGACAATTATTTTAAAAGAAGTGAGCACTTTGAAAGAAGTTACGGTTTCCAAAACTAAAAAAAGTACCGAACAATCTTTATACAAAGTAACGAATGTGCAAATTATGGGCCAGAAAGAATTACTAAAAGCTGCCTGTTGTAACTTATCGGAAAGTTTTAGTACAAATCCTTCTATTGATGTCAATTACTCCGATGCGGTAACTGGAAACCGTCAAATTAAGATGTTAGGCTTAACAAGTCCTTATATTTTAATTGCCGAAGAAAACATTCCTTCTGTTCGTGGTGCTTCGCAAGCTTATGGTTTGTCATTTGTTCCAGGAACTTGGGTAGAAAGTATCCAAATTACTAAAGGTGCCGGAAGTGTAATTAATGGTTATGAAAGTATTTCCGGCCAAATTAATTATGAGCTTATAAAACCTTTAGATGATATTCCGTTTTTCTTAAATGCTTATGCTTCGCAAGACGAACGTTTTGAACTTAACACGCATTTCAATAACAAATTTTCTGACAAATTAAGTTCTTCTATATTTTTACACGGAAATACGCGTTCGGCTAAAAACGATATGAACAACGATGGGTTTTTAGATGGTCCTATTGGGAAACAAGTGAATATTCTAAACCGTTGGCAATATAATGATGCTGAAAAAGGCATTGTAAGTTTCCTAAATCTTCGGTATATGAATGATGAAAAACAAGCAGGACAAGTGAATTTTAATCCCGATACTGATAAATTTACCACTAACAATTGGGGAAGTGAAATCAACACGGAAAAAATTGAAATTTCAAACAAAACGGGTTATGTTTTTCCAGATATGCCCTATCAAAGTATTGGATTTCAGAACTCGTTTCAATCGCACAAACAAGATTCTTACTTTGGGTTGAACCAATATAATATTCATCAAAAAAGTTTGTATTCGAATTTACTTTTTAATTCAATAATTAACAATACGAGAAACAAATTTACTACTGGAATTAACTTCAGTTATGATGATTACAACGAATTTGTTGCGGTGAATTTTAATCGTGATTTTTCAAGAATTGATAATTCAGTTGGTGCTTTTTTCGAATACACTTATGACAACAGTGATAATTTAAGTTTCATTGCGGGTGCTCGTGTAGATAATCACAATCGCTTAGGAACTTTTATTACACCAAGACTTCACATTCGTTATAATCCTTGGAAAGAGGGCGTAATTAGAGCTTCCGCTGGAAGAGGAAAACGTGCCGCGAATATTTTTGCTGAAAATCAACAATTATTTGCTTCTTCAAGACAATTTTCAATTTTAGATACCAATGGGAAATTATACGGTTTGAATCCAGAAACTGCTTGGAACTATGGTTTGAGTTTCATCCAAAAATTTAAAATTGCCGGAAAAGATTCGGAATTAGTATTGGATTATTACCGCACTGATTTCCAAAATCAAGCTATTGTAGATATTGATGCAAATGCACAACAAGTTTTATTTTACAATTTAGACGGAAAAAGTTTTGCTAATTCGTTTCAAGCAGAATTTAATATAGAGCTGATTCGTCACTTGAATTTTAAAACTTCGTACAAATTTTACGATGTGCAATCGCAATTTCAAACGGGTCAATTGCAAAGAGCTTTGCAAGCAAAACATAGATATTTCGCGAATCTTAGTTATGAAACACACATTAAAGAAAAAGGACAGCAATGGAAATTTGATTTTACTTATAATTGGCTAGGCGAACAACGTTTACCAACTACAGCTTCAAATCCTACAGCTTATCGTTTGGAAGAATACGCTCCTTCTTTTGCAGTGATGAATATGCAAGTTACCAGAACATTTTCGAGCGTATTTGAAATGTATGTAGGTGGCGAAAACATTGGGAATTTTAAACAAACCAATGGAATAATTCAAAATGAAAACCCTTTTGGTACTTATTTTGATAGTAGTATGATTTATGGTCCAACTTTTGGATCTATGTATTACGTAGGATTAAGATTTAAAATAAAAAATAAAAAAGATGCTCATGAAGGGCACGATCACCTTGAAGGAGAAGAACATTAATTAATTTAAAACAGAAAAAAAATGAAAAAATTTATTTTAGTACTATTCGCTAGTTTGTTTTCTTTTACTATGGTAGCACAAGAGAAAAAAAGTAAAAACAAAGAAGTAATTATAAAAGTAGCTGGAAACTGTGAAATGTGTGAAAAACGCATTGAAAAAGCAGCTTTCTCCGTAAAAGGTGTTAAAAGTGCAGAATGGCATTCAGATTGTCAAGATGTGCATGTTTTTATAGATGAAAACAAATGCTCTAAGGAAGATGTTGCAAAAGCAATCGCAGCTGCCGGTCATGATACAGACTTAGCAAAAGCAGACGATAAGAAATATGAACAATTACATGATTGTTGCAATTATAAACGTTTAGAATAATAAAAAACCCCGATTGGCAAATGCTAATCGGGGTTTTTTATCACCTTAAAATAAACCTTCCACAGAAAGGTATCGTTCACCTGTATCATAATTGAACGTTAAAACAACAGCATCCTTAGGAATGCTCTCAAGTTTTTGAGCAACCGCTGCCAAAGACGAACCTGTAGAAACACCTGAAAGAATTCCCTCTTTTATTGCAATTTGTCTTGTAAATTCGTAAGCATTCTCTTTACTAACTTGAATCACTTCATCAATGGCGTCTGCATGGTAATTTTGAGGTATAAAACCTGCACCAATACCTTGTAATGGATGTGGACCAGGATTTCCCCCACTTAATACAGGCGACAATTCTGGCTCCACTGCAATAACTTTAAGGTTTGGAAATTTTCGCTTTAAAACTTCTGCAACACCTGTTATATGGCCACCAGTTCCTACTCCTGTAATAATGTAATCCAATCCGTCTGGAAAATCTGCTAGAATTTCTAATGCGGTGGTTGTTTTGTGGATTGCAATATTTGCAGGATTATCAAACTGTTTTGGAGACCATCCATTTGGTGTTTCTAAAACTAACTCTGCTGCTCTTTCAATAGCACCTTTCATTCCTTTTTCTCTGGGTGTTAATACGAATTCAGCTCCGTAAATCTCCATTAACTTTCTTCGTTCTACACTCATCGATTCAGGCATAACCAAAATAACCTTATATCCTTTAACCGCTGCAACGAGCGATAATCCAATTCCTGTATTTCCAGAAGTAGGTTCAATAATTACACTATTTGGATTTAAAAGTCCTTTTTGTTCAGCATCTTCAATCATCGCTAAAGCAATTCTATCTTTAATACTATTTCCTGGATTATTTCTTTCTAATTTAATCCACACGTTTCTATTTTCAAATAAACGACTTAATTTAACAACCGGTGTGTTTCCGATTGTCTCTAAAATACTAGTTGCTTTCATTTTTTTGTTTTTATATTATATACTAAAATTTATGGCTTCAGGAAATTCTCCCTTGCTCTTTATACTAATTTGGCTTTTGTGATACACTAGTGATTTTGGCTCAATCGAATTCGTTATCCAAACGTTACCGCCAATTACAGCATCTTTACCAATGATTGTTTTCCCGCCAAGGATTGTAGCATTAGCATAAATAGTAACATTATCTTCAATTGTAGGATGACGCTTCTCTGTTGCCTCGGATTTGCTTACCGTTAAAGCTCCTAAAGTTACTCCTTGGTAAATTTTTACATAATCACCTATTACAGCGGTTTCCCCAATAACAATTCCAGTTCCATGATCAATCATAAAATGTTCACCGATTACAGCTGCAGGATGAATATCAATCCCTGTTTTTCCGTGTGCATATTCTGCAATTAAGCGAGCTAAAATTTGTGCTTTATTTTTCCAAAGTTGAAATGCAATTCTATGAACAGTAATAGCAAAAAATCCAGGATATGCAATAAGCACTTCGTTTTTTGATTTTGCAGCGGGATCAAATTCTAACACAGCGTTTAAATCTTTTACTAATGTTTGATGTAAATTTTCGCAGTTATTAAAAAAAGTAGTTGCAATTTCCGTTGCTTCTTCCCTTGAAAATTGTTCCGATTCTAAGAGCTTTATTAAGAGAGTTCTCAATTCTCCTTCTTTTTTTAAGAAAAAATCAAAATCAAGGTATTCAATTTGCGAACAAAATAACCAATCAGACATTTCGTTAATCCAATATTTTATCTTCTTTTTATTGAAAAACATTTTCTTGTCTAAAAAATTAGACTGATAAATATTTTGATTATTTGGTTTCATAAAAAATTGGCTTTATTAAAATTTAACTCCATTTTTTGCTAAACGTTTAATTTAAATGATTTTAAAAAAAGTTTGGGGACTTTCAAATTAAAAGCAACAAACTCTTCCTACACTTAGATCACACATAACTCTAATTTAATTCAAAGTTCCTAATTGCAGCATAAGCATGCAAAACATTAACTAGTTGTTTAACTTTTGTTAAACACAAAAATAGTTTTTAAATTATTAAAATAGAATGTAAAAAGTGTTTTTTAAATAGTAAAATCAAAGTTTTAGTAATGACTAGTACAATTCTATAATTAAAAATTCCAACTACCAGATAAGCCGATGCTAAATGATGCACCACCAAAACTATTTTCAGCTTTAGAATTAAATAAAGTATAGGGCGAATAATGGTAACTGCAGTGCACACCAAAACCATAAAACATTATTTTCATTCCTTGCGTCACGGCGATTGTATGTAATGTTGGCTTTACATCTACATCATCAAACAATTCATTATCTGGCAAACGATAATGTAAATATTTCCAACCTATTCCTGTATTTGATTCGATATGGAAATTCTCATTTTTAGATTGGTATAAAAATCTTGAATACCTAAAACCCAATAGTAAGGCCGATTTACTACCGTCTAATAATTGCTTTGCTCCTTCAATTTCGTATTCAATTGCTTTTCCTTTCACAATTCCGCTGAGCTCAGCACCAAAATCGATATACTGTTTCTTTCCAATTTTAGTTCGCACATAAAATGCAGTATTAATTGAACTTTCATACTTATCTGATAATTCCCCTAAAGGAATTCCATAACTTAACTCAATAATATTTCGTTTGAAAACGTCAATCTTTGGAATAACAATTGTGTCTTGTGCAGCAACCGATCCACACATAAAGACTATAAAAAGTAATTTATTCATCTTTTAAAATTTTATATTGATAGTTGTATCCTGAACTATTGCTAGCTCCAAAAAGCAATAACATCCCTTCATTTACACTTTTGTTTTGAAAAAGTATGTCATTTTCATTAGGAAGGTAAACCGTATACTTAGTCATCTCCTTAGTCATAAAAAGAAATGGAAAAGTAATTGTCTCATAATTGGTATAAAAAACAAACTTTTTCTTATATCTCTTTCCATAAAATTGAAGCACGTATTCCTTTTTATTTTTGTCTGAAAATTTCAAAAAAAGGAGATCATTCATAATTTGTAATTGTAGTGGAACAGCATAATCAATGTGAGGAATCTTTGTAAAATCTTTAACAAAACTTCTTGTAAAAAAATCAGTATTAGTCCTGTAGTAAACTGTATCAAGTTTATCGTAAAAATTAACAGAAAAGTTTTTTGGAACCTTGCGATAATCTTCTTTACTGGTATGATTCTGAATACTGCATGAAGTCAGAAAAAAGACAAAGATGAATCGCCATTTTCTCTTGAAATAAAGATTCAACATTTTCGAATACTTCTTTAAATCTTCTTGTCGAAAAGATTCCAAAGACTCATTAATTATTTTTTTCATAAGATTGAATTTGATGTCAAAACTATTTCATAATTCACAAACAAAGATGCGACTAACCATTAAATATTTTTATATATTTGTGAAAATCGCAAAATGAAACCGCAAGAAATTCTTTTAAACAAGCTCCGAAGTGTAATCCCAAAAAACATTTCTTTAAACGAAGAGATAGCAAAAGTGCTGGATATCAGTTATGATGCTGCTCACCGTCGTATCTCCTCAAAGAGTAAATTTTCGATTGACGAAACCGTAACATTATGCCAATATTATGCTCTTTCGATGGACAATTTATTTGGAAACAAACAATCCTTGATTGTACAAAAAACCCAGAAAATTGAAACTTTAAAAGATTTCAAGTCCTATTTTGAAACCACCAAAGAATTATTAACTGAATTAAAAGCCGACGAAACAACTGTTTATTATGCGGCTAAGGATATTCCAATGAATTATGCTGCAGCAGGATCTATTTATTCAAAATTTAAATTTTACGTTTGGTACAATCTTTTAACAAAACAACAATCCATAAATTTTGAATCGTTTCTTTTTGAAGAATCTGTTTTCATTGATCATACCGATTTAAAGAATTTTTTTAAAAGTTCAAAAAGGGTTGAAATATGGAACGACACAACAATTAACAGTTCATTGCAACAAACGTTTTACTTTTTTGAATCGGGATTGTTAAATTACACTAATGCGTTGCATATTTTAAAAGACTTACAATTTATTATTAAAAATATGGAACAAAAATGCGAGATTGATTCGCCAGAATTCCAAATGTATTATAATGAGTTGTTACTTTTAAATAATTCTGTGTTATTTACCTCAAAATCCAAATCATTATTTTTTCTACCGTATGATGCTTTAGGATATTATGCAACTCGCGATATTAAAGCTTGTGAAGAACAACGAGAATACATTGAAAATCAATTAATAAACTCAAAATCTTTAAATAAATCTGGAAGAAAAGATCGTAAAATTTTCTTCAATCGCATCTATCAGAAGATCGAATTCTACCAAAATAAAATCGGAAATTATGTCATTGAATAATTATTTTTAAAATGTTTGTAACTTTATGGTAACTTCTTGCGTATAACTAGTAGAACTTTAAATGTAAGGAGAAAATAAATGAGACAACTTAAAATTACCAAGCAGGTTACGAATCGTGAAACTGCTTCCTTAGACAAATACCTACAAGAAATTGGAAAAGTTGACCTTATTACTGCTGACGAAGAAGTAGAATTAGCACAAAAAATAAAAGCCGGAGACCAAAGAGCTTTGGAGAAATTGACAAAAGCTAATTTACGTTTCGTTGTTTCGGTAGCAAAACAATATCAAAATCAAGGACTTACACTTCCTGATTTAATTAACGAAGGAAATTTAGGTTTGATTAAAGCGGCTCAGCGTTTTGATGAAACACGTGGATTTAAATTCATTTCATATGCTGTTTGGTGGATTCGTCAATCGATTCTTCAAGCTTTAGCAGAACAATCTCGTATCGTTCGTTTGCCATTAAATAAAATTGGTTCTATCAATAAAATCAACAAAATGTATGCTTTGTTAGAGCAATCTAATGAACGCCCACCTTCTGCTGAAGAAATTGCAAAAGAATTAGATATGACAGTTAATGACGTAAAAGAGTCAATGAAAAACTCTGGTCGTCATTTATCAATGGATGCTCCTTTAGTTGAAGGAGAAGATTCTAACCTTTATGACGTTTTACGTTCGGGTGAATCTCCAAATCCAGATAGAGAATTAATTCACGAATCATTACAAACTGAAATTGAAAGAGCTTTAGAAACATTAACTCCAAGAGAGGCTGATGTAGTTCGTTTATACTTTGGTTTAGGAGATCAACACCCAATGACATTAGAAGAAATTGGAGAAACATTTGATTTAACCCGTGAACGTGTGCGTCAAATTAAAGAAAAAGCAATTAGAAGATTAAAACACACTTCAAGAAGTAAAATATTAAAAACATATTTAGGATAAGACCTAATAAACAATAACAACAGTTTAAACTGTTCGTTTTTTGATTGATGATTGAAACTCCGGCTGATTACCGGAGTTTTGTTTTTTTAGAGAAACAAAACTCCAGTCTGTTCACTTCGTTCGGGTTTCCGGAGTTTTGTTTTTTAGCCTCCTAACCCCTGAAGGGGAATTTGAAAATGCTCTAAAATGTTCAATAATTCACGCAAAAGTCATTTTAAATAGGTTTTAACTTTTATGGCGCAGAAAGCTATAATAGGAAGCACAAAACTTTCTAAAACTTTTAACATCTTAAGGATTTAAACATTTAAACTAAAAAAACTACCTTTGTTCAAACAACAACATACTTACGAATGAAAAACACACTTATTGCACCCTCTGTTTTAGCGGCTGACTTTGCAAATTTACAACGCGATATTGAAATGATCAATAATTCTGAAGCCGATTGGTTTCATATTGATATTATGGACGGTGTTTTTGTACCTAATATTTCATTTGGAATGCCCGTTTTAGAAGCTATAAACAGACATGCAAACAAAACAATTGATGTGCATTTAATGATTGTAGATCCGGATCGTTATATCTCTACTTTCAAGAAATTAGGCGCTGATATATTGACGGTTCATTATGAAACTTGTAATCATTTACACCGAACACTTCAAGCGATAAAAGCTGAAGGAATGAAAGCGGGTGTAGCCTTAAATCCTCATACTTCGGTAGACTTATTAGAAGATGTGATTCAGAATATCGATATGGTTTGTATTATGAGTGTTAATCCTGGTTTTGGAGGACAATCCTTTATAGAAAACACTTATGATAAAGTACGTAAACTAAAAGCATTAATCGTTAAGAAAAACGCAAACACTTTAATTGAAATTGATGGTGGCGTTACCAATAAAAATGCAAAAGCTTTAGTAGATGCTGGTGCTGATGTTTTAGTTGCTGGAAGTTATGTTTTTGGTGCAGAAAATCCTACGGCAACAATTGCTGATTTGAAAAATTTAATCAAGTAATTTTTAATAAAAAAGCCATTTTAGTTACTATCTAAAATGGCTTTTTTATTAAAATTAATACTGATCGATTAAGTATTTTATTAAATCGGTGGTAGTTAGAATTCCCACTAACAAATCGCCTTCACAAACAGGTAATGCGTGAAATTCCTTTGAAGCTAAGATCTCAGCAGCGTCTTTTATGAGCGTATCTGGCGAGATTATTACTAATTTCTTCACCATTACTTGCTCTAATGTAAACATATTATAAACTGTAGCATCGATAACTTCTTCGTCATCATCAATTGAATCAACAAATGAAATTCTAAGTAAATCACTGTAACTCAACATTCCTACAATATTGTTACTATAAACTACAGGAATGTGACGAATTTGATGTTTTTTAAACAAAGCTTCTGCCTTAGTTAAATCGTCTGATAAATTTAACTTTACTACATTTTTTGTCATTATGGTTGACACGGGAACATTTTGTTTCATGATAGATGCTTTTTAATGATATAAAAATAAGCATTATAACCCAACAAAAGTATGATAGTTATCAGTTAATTGTTGTTGTAAAATACTTTTCGTTGTAATTGATCATCTGTTTGACTTTAAGAAAGATAGATGGAAATTGCGATTTAAACTCCTGTGGCGATTCAAAAAAGTATTCCAGTAAAACCGCTACAAATTCAAACTTGTTTTCATAAGCATAATCTCGAAGAAAACCAGACGCTACTAATTGTTCTTTAATTTGTGGATGGGAAACGATGCGGAATAAATTTTGAAGAGATTCATTAAACAAAACAGCTGTTGTTTCTTCACTTTTTAAAGAATGAATATGAAAAGCGTGTGTGAATTCGTGTAGTCCTAAATTTAAATTATCATTGGCTACTTCAATTCCTTCTTCAAAATGTTTCCACGAAAAAACGATGGCTTCTAAACGTGGATTAAATTCACCTTTGTGATAATTTTGCGTTTGTTCGGAATAATAAATATCTGGAAAAAGGAGGATTTTCTTAAACATCGGATTTAGATAATGCCGCATTCCAAAAGTAAGCATTGTGTAGGTAGCACCTATTGTAATTTTCATTTTTTCGGTAACCAGGAAATCACTACCCACAAACTCATAATTAATCATAAATTTATAAACTCGATGCTCAAAGTAGCGTTTGTATTTTGGCTTTAATTCATTGTAGAAGTGAAAATTAGTAGCCAAAACTGCTTTTTGTTGTTCGTTTAATTTATGAAATATTAGATTGGTGAAAACGAATAATGGTTTTTTAAAATTTCGTAAATAGATAATTTCGATTACATAGAAGGCAAAGAATAAAAACAGCACCACTAACGGCGCCAGCAATAAAAACATCACAACATAATCGGCGAAAAATAATTCACGCTCTTTTACTTGAGCCAAGACAATTAGGTTACTTATCATGTTTACAAATAACGTATAATTAAATTGTATAAAAAACAAAAAACGCCAAGAAATCTTGACGTTTTATTGTGACCGCGGCAGGGTTCGAACCTGCAACCATCAGAGCCGAAATCTGATATTCTATCCAGTTGAACTACGCAGCCAATTTAGATCGCTAAATTCTCAAAGGGAGAATTAGCAAAAGCATAAATATTATACTAATAATTTTTTAACGATTGAAGAAATTACTTTTCCTTCTGCTTGTCCGCCGATTTGAGTGGAAGCTAATCCCATTACTTTTCCCATAGCAGCAATACCGTTTGCCCCTGTTTCTGAAATAATTTTAGCGATTATAGCTTCTACTTCTTCTGCTGATAATTGTGCGGGTAGAAATGCTTCAATTACGGCTATTTGCGCCAATTCTGGCTCAGCTAAATCAGGACGGTTTTGCGCTGTAAATATTTCGGCACTGTCTTTTCTCATTTTAACTAAACGTTGTAACATTTTTATTTCTTGATCTTCTGTTAGACCTTCTGCCGCGCCTGTTTCTGTTTTAGCCATAATTATAGCCGCTTTGATCGCTCTTAATGCCTCTAATGCTACAGCATCTTTTGCTTTCATAGCAGTTTTCATGTGGTCCATGATTTTTACTTCTAAACTCATATCGTATTTTTTAAATTTGAAATGTAATTTGGTTATTAGCTGTTTCTTAGAAGGCTTACCCCAGATAAAAGCGGCATCCTTTTTTTAATTTTCTTGGTTGAAAACCGAGGTAATTGAAAAAAGATATAGCGGATAGCTGGAAATAGGTTCTAAAAAAACTTATGCAAAGGTACTAAAAAAACCCGAAAATTGCTCTTCGGGTTTGGTAAGGTTATTATAGATTTAATCTACATTATCATGTAGAAATGAATTGTTTGAACGAAGTTGAATATCGTCATTACTATCAATTCCTAATGACATTCGAGATTGATTATTATTTGTATTTGGTGGTGTTGTTAGATCAATACCCATTCTTTTATAAGCTGGTTCTTTCTCAATTTCATCGATATGTGAATTAACATTATTAAATTTATGATTGAAATCTTTCATTTTACTTTTACGCTCCTGCGCTCTAAGTTTCAATGATTCTTCAATTGACATATCTAAAGGTGAAATTGCAGCAAACTTTGTGTTGTTTTCTATTTGCTCTGCTGACTTTTTCATTGTGAAATTTAATTCTTCGTCAACAGGCTCATTACTTTTCGCAACTGGTTTTTCTATTTCTGACTCGGCTTCTTTATCAAAATAATCTTCTAACGAATATCTAACGATGCCGCTTTGGCTTACTTCGGTTACAGGAATTACGTTAATTGGCTCTTTTACTTCCATTTCGCGTGTTTCCTCTGATAATTCAAAAACAATGCTGTTTGTTGCTTTGGTTTCTTCTACTTTTGTTTGAAATAAATCATACGAAAAATTAAAATCTTCTTTAGCTACAACAAATTCAGGCTGTTTAACTTCAATTTCTCTAATTTGAGGTGTAATGATTTCAAATGACGATGCAATGCTAGGTGAAATTACCTCAAAAGATACATCTATATTCTTAATCAATTCTGACGTTGTCACTAAGTCCATTGCTGGAGCAACTGGTGTATGAATTTCAAATTTCGGAGCTTCCACTTCTTCCTCCAATGTGAAGATTACTTTTTTTTCTGCTTCGTCGCTAACTGGATTAATAATTTCCGCTTTAACTTCTTCTACTTTTGGCATTTCAAAAATAGGATTGTTGTGCGTAATACTAGCAGTTGTTCTATTCATTAAGTCATGAACACTTTTTTGTTCATCGCCTAGGGTATGAATGATTTTTTTTGGCTCTTGGTTTACGATTTCCGCCTGTTGTTCGATGTTAAAACCAGTAGCAATAACAGTTACAGAAATAGCATCTTGAAGTTTTTCATCTTCGCCTAATCCCATAATGATATTAGCGCTATGTCCCGCTTCATTTTGGATGTATTCGTTGATTTCACTAATTTCATCAATACTAACTTCGTTTTCTTCGCCAACACCAGAAACAATTAAAAGTAAAACTTGTTTTGCACCTGTAATTTTGTTGTCATTTAATAAGGGAGAATCTAAAGCGTTTGTAATTGCTTTTTTAGCTTTTCCTTCACCTGAAGCTACAGCAGAACCCATAATTGCAGTTCCACTATCTGCTAATACAGTTTTAGCATCACGTAAATCGATGTTTTGAATGTAGTGTTGCGAAATAACTTCGGCAATTCCACGAGCAGCTGTAGCTAAAACTTCATCCACTTTAGAATATCCCGATTTATAACCTAAGTTTCCGTAAACCTCACGTAATTTATTATTATTAATAACGATCAAAGAATCGACTTGTTTTCTAAGACGATCAACTCCCGCTAATGCTTGTTCTGATCGGTTTTTACCTTCAAATTGAAATGGGATTGTTACAATTCCAACTGTTAAAATACCGCGTTCTTTCGCTAATTTAGCAATAATTGGAGCGGCTCCAGTACCCGTTCCACCACCCATTCCTGCGGTAATGAAAATCATTTTGGTATTGGTATCTAACATTTTCTCAATTTCAGCGATACTTTCTATAGCGGATTGTTGACCAACTTCAGGATTTGCTCCAGCGCCTAAACCTTCCGTAAGATGCAATCCTAACTGAATTTTATTTGGTACCGGACTACTTTGCAATGCCTGAGAATCAGTATTACAAACAACAAAATCAACACCTTTGATGCCTTGTTTAAACATGTGGTTTATGGCATTACTACCTCCACCACCAACGCCAATTACTTTAATTACGTTAGATTGGTTTTTAGGTAAATCGAATGAAATGTTTCCAAATTCTGACATAGTATCTTATTTTATTCTGCGTTATCTAAAAATTCTTTAATCTTATCAATGTATTTATCAAAAAACGAACGCTTGATTCTTTCTGGCGTTGATTCTGATATAATTTCTTCTTTCTTTTGTTCAGTTACCAAAGGCGCTTCAACAATTACTTGAGCTGCAGCGGCTGCTTTTTCCTGAGTTTTCAATTCAAGAAACGGTGTAGCACTACTTCTTGTATTGTTATTAATACTATTAATCACTAAACCAACAGCTGTGGCATATAACGGACTTGACAATTCCTCGTCAGAATCTCCTGCTAAGTGTTCATTTGGATAACCAATTCTAGTATCCATTCCAGTGATATATTCTACTAATTGTTTGATGTGTTGCAATTGCGCACCGCCACCAGTTAAAACGATACCTGCAATTAGTTTTTTCTTTGGATCTTCGTGTCCATATAATTTTATTTCTGCATAAACTTGCTCTACAATTTCCACTACTCGAGCGTGAATAATTTTTGATAAGTTTTTAAGCGAAATCTCTTTTGGTTCTCTACCTCTCAATCCTGGAATAGAAACAATTTCATTGTCTTTATTTTCTCCTGGCCAAGCGGATCCAAAACGAGTTTTTAATAACTCAGCTTGTTTCTCTATAATTGAACAACCTTCTTTAATATCCTCTGTGATTACATTACCTCCAAAAGGAATTACAGCGGTGTGACGAATGATTCCGTCTTTAAAAATGGCTAAATCTGTAGTTCCTCCACCTATATCAATTAAAGCAACTCCTGCTTCTTTTTCTTCTTGACTTAAAACAGCATCTGCTGAAGCTAATGGTTCTAATGTTAAGCCCGACAATTCTAGTCCGGCACTTTTAATACATCTTCCTAAATTACGAATTGAGGCAGCTTGACCCACAACAACGTGAAAACTAGATTCTAATCTGCCACCATACATTCCGACAGGTTCTTTAATTTCAGATTGTCCATCAATTTTAAATTCCTGTGGCAACACGTGAATAATTTCTTCACCTGGCAGCATTGCTAAAGTATGTACTTGTCCAATTAAAGCTTCAATATCGGCATCACCAATTACATCTTCTGCTTTAGGACGGCTAATATAGTCGCTATGTTGAATACTACGAATGTGCTGTCCGGCAATACCAACAACTACATCATTAATTTTATATCCTGAATTATTTTCTGCTTCCGCTACAGCCTGCTGAATAGACTGAATAGTTTGTGTAATATTATTCACAACTCCACGATGAACACCCAAGCTTTTGGATTTTCCTATTCCTAGGATTTCCAGCTTACCATATTCATTTTTCTTTCCCACCATTGCTACAATTTTAGTTGTACCAATGTCTAATCCTACTGCGATGTTGTCTTTGCCCATAACCTTACTCTATTTCTTACAAACTACCTGTTGAGTAAACATTAAATTTACCTCTTTATAACTCTCAATCAATGTATCTTTAATAGCGTGTTGAAAAAAAGCCTTATAATTTTTAAGTTTATTTTCAACATTTATTGGTTTCCCAAATACTATTTTATAATCATAACTTCTGTTGGTTAAAACCACATTTCCAGAAGCCGTAATGCTTGCGCCTGTAATATTTTTACTCAAGAAATCATCTTTTTTGATTTCTTTAAACAAAAACAAATACGGTTTGCTTTTCTGAACACTTATTTCGCCAGTAACTAGCGGAACTCTTGCCGAAAAATTTTTCGACAATGACATCTTTTCTCCCTTTGCATCAAGGTAGTAAATCTCATTATCGGTTATGACTCTTACGATTGGGGTCTTTTGAGTAATACGCGTATTTAGTAAACCATCTATTGATGAAAAAACTTGTGCTTTTTCAATCATCTCGTGATCATCGAGAACAGTTTCTAAAGTATTCAAATCTACTTTATCTTTTTGAATTTTTCCACTGCCTCCTAAATTTTGTATTAACAAGTTATTAACCATCTCGTGTGTTAAAAACATATTATCATTTGAATCAAATTTGATGTCTATGTTGCTGATTTTACGCTCACTATTTCTTTTTGAAGAAAATGAGTATAAGAAAATCATCACGAAAGTGACTAATACCAAGCGAATAGTATGCCAATTAAACCTTTTCATGAAGTGTTTTTTTAATATTTTTTACCATCTCACCGATGTCGCCCGCGCCAATAGTTATAAACACCTCTGCGTCAGATTTTTCAAAAAAAGTGAACAATTCTTCTTTGGTTATTAATTTTTTATTGGGATTGTCAATTTTATTTAACAACCATGTCGAATTGACACCCTCCATAGGTAATTCTCTTGCCGGATAAATTTCCAACAACAAAATTTCGTCAAATTTGGCTAAACTTTCTGCAAAACTGTCAATAAAATCTTTTGTTCTGCTAAATAAATGCGGTTGAAAAACAGCAATTACTTTTTTATTCGGATACAATTCGCGTACCGCCTGATGCACCGCGTTGATTTCCGTTGGATGATGTGCATAATCATCAATATAAACTAATTTTTCTTCTCTAATTTGGAACGAAAAACGACGTCGAACTCCTTTGAAACTTGCTAAAGCATTGCAAATTTTCTCATTGGAAACGCCATAAGATTTCGCCATAGCAAAAGCCAAAAGAGCATTCGTTAAATTATGGTGACCTGGTAATGCAAATTTTACATTTTTCACTACTTCAGTCGGTGTTTTTACATCAAACACATAAAATCCGTTTTCAATGCAAATATTTTGTGCGGAAAAATCAGAATCATCATTAATTCCAATAGTATTTCCCTTTAATTCTAATCCTTTAATTACATATAAATTTTCGGCTGGCGTTTTTGCAGCGAATTCTCTAAACGACTCTTCAATACTTGCGGCATCGCCATAAATATCCAAATGATCGGCATCCATTGATGTTACACAAGAAACATTTGGATGCAGGTGTAAAAACGAACGATCAAATTCATCGGCTTCAACCACTGTAACTGTTTTTCCTGAACCAATTAAGTTGGAATTATAATTTTCAACAATTCCACCTAAAAAAGCCGTTACATCAACGCCACTTTCATATAAAATATGTCCTAAAATACTCGAAGTTGTTGTTTTACCGTGTGTTCCAGCAACTGCAAAGCAATAGGTGTCTTTTGTTATAATCCCTAAAATTTCTGCACGTTTTTTTATCGTATATCCATTTTCTTTAAAATAGTTCCATTCTAAATGGGAAGCTGGAACTGCTGGCGTTACAATTACCAGTGTGTTTTCGGTCTTAAAATCTTCTGGAATTAAATTAACATTATCTTCAAAATGTATCGCTAAACCAATTGCCGTTAATTCATCAGTTAATTGTGTCGGTGTTTTATCGTACCCAACAACTTTTTTTCCAATGTTTTGAAAATAGCGCGCAAGAGCACTCATTCCGATGCCTCCGATTCCGATGAAATAAACGTTATGTATTTGTTTTAGGTTCATATATCTTTTATGTTTAAAGATTAAAGTTTTCTTTGTTTCAGGTTTTTGAATTTGAAACTTGAAACGTTAAACAATTAACTTAATTATTTCTTCAACAATATCTTTTGTCGCATTTGGCAGTGCTAATTTTTTTATGTTTTCGCTTAATTCAGCCTGTTTACTTTCATTTGAAATTAACACTGAAAAAACAGTTTCAAATTGGGTATCTAACTCATTTTCTTTCATCAAAATAGCACCATTTTTATCTGAAATTGCTTTTGCGTTTTTAGTCTGATGGTCTTCGGCTACATTTGGTGATGGAATAAAAATTGTAGGTTTTCCCACAATACATAATTCTGAAACGGATGAAGCACCTGAACGAGATATTACCACATCCGCAGCAGCATAAACCAAATCCATTCGGTCAATAAACGCCGTTACTTGAACGTTTTCTTTTTCATTATATTTTGCATACTCATCAAAATATAATTTACCACATTGCCAGATTATTTGAATATTTTGACTTGATAAGAAAAAAAGCTCTTTTTCAAGTAGTTGGTTGATTCTTCTGGCACCTAAACTTCCGCCTAAAACCAGAAGCGTTTTCTTGTTTTTATCTAAATTAAAATGAGTAATTCCTTCTTCTCTTTTGCTTTCAACCGCTAATAAATCTTGACGTACTGGATTTCCGGTTAAAATCATTTTGTTTTTTGGGAAAAATCGCTCTAAATTTTCATAAGCCACACAAATTGTATTGGCTTTATTTGCTAATAATTTATTGGTTATACCCGGATAGGAATTTTGCTCCTGAATTACCGTTGGAATGTTTAGCATCGAAGCTACTTTCAAAACAGCTCCACTTGCAAATCCACCTGTTCCTATTACGATATTTGGTTTAAAACCTTTTATTATTTTATATGATTTGAACATACTTGAACCCAACTTAATAGGAAACATTGCATTATCAATTGTCAATTTTCTTTGTATTCCTGAAATCCATAATCCTTTAATCGCATAACCTGCTTGGGGCACTTTTTGCATTTCCATTTTATCTTTGGCGCCTACAAAAAGAAATTCAGCATCAGGAAAACGAGATTTTAATTCGTTAGCGATCGCCACCGCCGGATAAATATGTCCGCCAGTTCCACCTCCGCTCAGTATGAATCTTGGATTTTTCATTTACTTCTTATTTAAAACCGCGTTCATTGGATTTTGTCCATTGACCAAAACATCGCCATTTTCATCTTCAATTATAGCTTCTTTTATGGAACTTTTCATTGCGTTTATCTTTTGCTGATTTTCATCCACTTCATTTTCTTCGTTTATTGCTACTTGAGCATCGATAATTTGTTGCAAAGCTTCATCGCGTTTGCGTTTATCTTCTAAATCTAGCGCTACTTCTTCTTCCTTTTTGGTTACACTTAATATAATTCCGATGGCAATACAAGTCATCCAAATTGAAGTTCCACCACTGCTAATTAACGGCAAAGGTTGTCCCGTTACCGGAAGTAATTCCACCGCAACTCCCATGTTGATTAGGGCTTGAAAAATGATTGGAAATCCGAGTCCAATAATTAATAACTTCCCAAATAACGTCGAAGCTTTTTGTGCATTAATTATGAATCGAATTAATAACAATAAGTATACAGACAATATGGAAACGGCTCCAATTAATCCATATTCTTCCACAATAATTGCGAAAATAAAATCCGAAGAAGATTGTGGTAAGAAGTTTTTCTGTACACTTTTCCCTGGCCCTAAACCATATATTTTTCCTGATGCGATTGCAATTTTTGCTTTTTCAATTTGATAATCATCTTCATTTGGTTTGTCGTCCATAAAACTATCCACACGACTCATCCAAGTATCTACACGATTAGGCATTGCATCTGGAAATGCTTTGGCTACCAAAACAAAAATCGTTAAACTCACAATTCCAAAACCAATTATAAATCCTAAGTATTTCAAAGGATATTGCCCAATGAAAACCAACATACAAACCATTGAAAAAATTAGAGCTGCCGTTGAAAAGTTCGCTGGAAGCACTAATGCTAAAACAATAAAAACGGGCACCCACAACTCCAATAAGGAATCTGCAAACGAATATTTCTTATCACTTACCTTGGATAAATATCTTGCAACATAAGCCATTAAGACTATAAAAGCGATGGTTGATGTTTGAAAACTAATTCCAACAAAAGGAATTTGAATCCACCGACTGGCATTTGCTCCACCAATCATTGTTCCTTTAAACAAGGTATAAACCAGTAATAAAATCACTAATGGAAGCCCGAAAATGGAAAGTGCCTTAAAGTAATGATAAGGCAATTTATGAATAGCGAAAATGATTGCAAAACCAAATAAAACGTGTACTAAATGTTTGAATAAATAACCAAAAGTGGTTCCTTTTCCAATTACGTAAACCAAGTTTGTACTGGCACTATATACCGGCAAAAATGAGACAATAGCCAATAGAAAAACCATTGCCCATATTGTTTTGTCGCCTCTTATTTTACCAATTATATCCAACATTCTATTTTAAAATTAAAATCTATATTATGAATTTTAGTTGCTTCTGTTCTTGAAAATTATAAATTAAAAACAGCTTGCTTGAATTGCTTTCCTCTTTCTTCGTAATTTTCGAATAAATCAAAACTTGCACAAGCTGGTGACAATAAAACACTATCTCCTTTTTCTGCCATGCGTCTTGCGATTTCAACAGCTTCAGTCATTGAACTTGTTTCTACCATTATATCCACTACATTATTGAATGAATTTATGATTTTATCATTATCAACACCCAAACAAATAATTGCTTTAACTTTTTCACGAACCAATGGCATTAATTCGTCGTAATCATTTCCTTTATCTACACCTCCTACAATCCAAACTGTAGGCGTAGTCATACTATCCAAAGCATAAAATACAGAATTTACGTTTGTAGCTTTAGAGTCATTGATATATTGCACCCCCTGAATTTTCAACACTTTTTCCAAACGATGTTCCACTCCTTGAAAATTAGTCAAACTTTCTCTGATTGTTTGTTTTCTAATATTCAACAATTGAGAAACAGCTGTTGCCGCCATTGCATTTTTAATGTTGTGTTTTCCTTCTAAAGCTATTTCGTTGATTGGCATGGTAAATTGGTCGTTATTAATTGTGCTGTTAATGTTATTATTTTCTAAAAATACTCCTTCTTTTTCTGGTTTTGTGATCAGTGAAAAAGGAATTTTATTTGCTTTAATCTTGTTATGCTTTAACCAATTTTGAATTGCTTCATCTTCATTGTCGTAAATTAGATAATCGGCCTCCGTCTGGTTTTTTGTGATTCTAAATTTTGAATCGATGTATAAATTGTAATCGTAATTGTATCGATCTAAATGATCTGGACTAATATTTGTAATAATTGCAATATGTGGTTTGTAGTTTATAATACCATCTAATTGAAAACTACTCAACTCCAACACATAAATATCACATTTGTTTTCTGCCACTTGCCAAGCAAAACTTTTCCCTATATTTCCGGCCAGTCCTACATTTAGACCGCCTTGTTTTAATAAATGATGTATTAAAAGTGTTGTTGTTGTTTTTCCGTTGCTTCCAGTTATTCCTATTGTTACTGCGTCAGTAAACTGAATAGCAAATTCTATTTCAGAGATTACCGAAACCCCTTTTTCTATTAGCTTTTTAACAATTGGTGCTTTATCTGGAATTCCTGGACTTTTCATTACTATATCGGCATTCAAAATTAATGCTTCCGTATGTTTTTCATCTTCCCAATCGATGCCATTAAGTCCTAGAACTTCTTTATAATTCTCTTTTATTTTTCCGAAATCCGATACAAAAACATCGTATCCATTTTTCTTTCCTAGTATGGCGGTTCCTATTCCACTTTCGCCTCCGCCTAAAATTACCAATCTCATTTTATCTTAATTTTAGGGAAACAAGTGAGAAAATTGCCAAAAGAATTCCAACAATCCAAAAGCGGGTTACAATTCTACTTTCGTGGTAGCCTTTTTTCTGATAATGATGGTGTAATGGAGACATCAAGAAAACTCGTCTTCCTTCACCATATTTCTTTTTGGTATATTTAAAGTACGTCACTTGAATCATTACCGATAAATTTTCGATCAAGAATATTCCACAAATTACAGGAATCAATAATTCCTTTCGGATGGAAATTGCAATTACCGCGATGATTCCACCTATTGTCAAACTCCCAGTATCACCCATAAAAACGGATGCTGGGTAAGCATTGTACCATAAAAATCCAACTAATGCTCCCACAAAAGCTGCTATATAAATTGTCATTTCTCCCGAATTTGGGATGTACATTATATTAAGATAATCGGAGAAAATTATATTTCCCGAAAGGAATGTAAAAATTCCTAAAGTGAGTACCGCAATTGCCGAAGTACCCGCGGCTAAACCATCTATTCCGTCGGTAAGATTTGCGCCGTTAGAAACTGCAGTGATCACAATAATTACCATTGGTATAAAAATTAACCAAGCATAATTTTTATAGTTATCGCCCATAAAAGACAATAATTCCGCATAATCAAATTCATTATTTTTCACAAATGGAATCGTCGTAGCTGTTGATTTCTCTTGTAGATCGGATGGTTTAATGTTATTTTCAATCTTCACTCTTGACATCATGGTATCTTTTCTAACGGTAACATCTGGCGATAAATACATAATTGCTCCAATAATGACTCCTAATCCAACCTGACCAATTACTTTGAAAACTCCTTTTAAACCTTCTTTATCTTTTTTAAACACTTTAATATAATCATCAATAAAACCAATTGTTCCCATCCAAACTGTGGTAATAACCAGCATAATAATATAGATGTTATTCAATTTGGCTAATAAAAAGACTGGAATTAATGTTGCCAAAATGATGATGATTCCACCCATAGTTGGCGTTCCTGCTTTTTGCGTTTGTCCTTCTAAACCTAGTTCTCGAACTGTTTCTCCTACTTGTTGATTTCTTAAAAAATTAATTATTTTTTTACCATAGATAGTCGCAATTAGCAAAGACAAAATAAATGCTAAAGCTGAACGAAATGTTATGTATTGAAACACTCCTGCTCCTGGAACATCGAATGCATTATCTAAGTATTGAAAAAAGTAGTATAACATAATGTGAGTTTAAAAGTTTACTGTTTAAAAGTTTAAAAGTGTGCCACCGATAACTTTTTCACTGCTACTATTTGTTTAATTGTTTTAATAATTCGGTTACCATTTTTAAATCATCAAAATCATGCCGTACGCCGTTGACTTCTTGATAGGTTTCGTGTCCTTTTCCTGCGATTAGGATTATATCGTTTGGATTTGCAAATTGGCAAGCGGTTTTAATTGCTTGTTTTCGATCTAAAATAGAAATCGTTTTTTTGAAGTTTTGAGGTTCCACTCCTTTTTCCATTTCTTCAATAATAGTTTCCGGATTTTCAGTTCGTGGATTATCGGAAGTAAAAATGGCTTTATCGCTCATTGAAGAAGCGATTTGTGCCATAATTGGTCTTTTGGTTTTATCTCTATCGCCACCACAACCTACAACCGTAATTAATTGTTCGTTTTTTGTACGAATGTCTTCAATTGTTTTTAATACATTTTCCAATGCATCTGGTGTGTGGGCATAATCTACAATTGCTGTAATATTAGATTCCGAAACAATAAATTGAAAACGCCCCGAAACACTTTCTAATTCCGAAAGTAAACGTAAAGCTTCCACATTTTCGATTCCTAATTCGACGGCAACTCCATAAATTGCTAATAAATTATAAGCATTGAATGATCCAATTAATTTCACCCAAACTTCGTTATCGTTGATTTTCAACAACAAACCTGATAATTGATTTTCTAAAATCTGTGCTCTATAATCTGAATACGATTTTAATGCGTATGACAATTTCTTCGCTTTTGTATTCTGAAGCATAACCGCTCCATTTTTATCATCAACATTTGTAATAGCGAAAGAATTTTTCGATAAACCATCAAAAAACAATTTTTTAACATCGCGATATTCTGCGAAAGTGTTGTGATAATCTAAATGATCATGTGATAAATTTGTGAAAACGCCACCGGTAAAATTCAAAGCTTCCGTGCGCTTTTGATGAATTCCGTGTGAACTCACCTCCATAAAACAAAATTCGCAACCTTCTTGAATCATTTGATCTAAATAATAATTCAAAGTCAATGAATCTGGGGTAGTATGAGTTGCTTTATATTCTGCTTCATCTACCATAATTTTCACAGTAGAAAGTAATCCAACTTTATATCCTGCTTTTCTGAATAATTGATACAATAAAGAAGCAACCGTTGTTTTGCCATTAGTTCCCGTAATACCAACTAATCTTATATTTTCTGATGGATTTCCATAATAATTTGCAGCCAAAAAAGCCAAAGCTTCGTTCGTATCTTTTACTTTTATATAAGTTGCACCATTCACAATTACTTCTGGAAATTCCTCGCAAACAATAGCGACAGCTCCCAAATCTAAAGCATTTTTAATGAAATTATGACCGTCTGAAAGCGATCCTCTTACAGCCACAAAAACATCATTCAGCTCAATTTTTCTTGAGTCAAATTCGATTTTTGAAATAGCAATATCTGTGGCTCCATGAACCGCTTCAATTCCTACCTTATATAATATGTCTTTTAAAAGTTTCACGATAATTCGATTATTATGGTTTGATTTTTATTAAAAACTTTTCCTGATGTTAGCGATTGTGTTCGCACTTTTCCCAGTCCAACTACTTTTACTTTTAATCCTAAATTTTCCAATAAGGCAATGGCATCCATTCCATCCATTCCTTTTACATTAGGAACAATATTATTTTCAATTTCTACTTTTTTATAATATGAAGTATAGTTTTTTTCCTGATTAGCTACTTTTGCGTTAATATCTTTCACATGATTCATTGATGGTGAATCTGTAAATATTTTTTGTGCGATTCTTTTAAAAACTGGCCCAGCAACATCGGCTCCATAATATCCCGTAGCAACATTTGGCTTATGCACTATTACAATACATGAATATTTTGGTTCAACTGCAGGAAAATATCCAACAAAAGAAGATGCATAATATAATTTTGATTTATCCTTATAATTTACCTGAGCTGTTCCTGTTTTCCCGGCCATAGAGAAGTCCTTGGAATATAATTTTGAACCTGTTCCTTTTTTAACAACATTTTCTAATACTGCGTGCACTTTATCCAATGTTTCTTGTGAACAGATCTTCGAATTAATTACTTGCGTATTATAATTCTTAATGGTTTTGTTCCATTCTTTAATTTCACTTACAAAAATTGGTTTTACCATTATTCCGTTATTTGCCACTGCATTATAGAGCGTCAATGTTTGTAAAGGTGTTATTGAAACATTATAACCAAAAGCCATCCAAGGCAAAGTAGTTCCAGACCAACCGCTTGTTCCTGGTTGTGGAATATAAGGTTTTCCCTCCCCTTCAATTGGTAGACCCAAAGGTTTATTTAAACCATAACTATTAATCCGGTCCACGAATTGTTTTGGATTATCCTTATAACTGTTCACTACCGACTGCACTAAAACTGTATTAGACGATAACTCAAAACCTCTTGCTAACGAAATTTTCCCATAACCTCCTGGTTTCGAATCACGTACTTTTCTATTGTAATAGGTAACAATTCCACCGTTTGAATCATAAACCGTACTTGTATCTGCTTTTTTATCATCAATAACCGCAATTAAATCCATTAATTTAAAAGTTGAACCTGGCTCTTGCGATTCTGCGATTGCATAATTTTGTGTTTCATAATACGAGCCATCCGAAGCCCTTCCTAAATTCGAAATTGCCTTAATATGTCCGGTTTTTGTTTCCATAACCACTACACAACCGTGATCAGCGCTATAATGTTCCAACTGTTTCAACAAAGCGTGATGTGCAATATCTTGAACATAAACATCTATAGTTGAAATGATATCATAACCATCTTGCGGTTCTTTTTCGTTAATATCACTAATTGGTTTCCATTGGTTTTTTGCAATTTTCTGCATCATTCTATGACCGCTTTTACCATTTAAATAATGGCGAAAGGCATATTCTAATCCCTTACCATCTTCATTTGAACGTTCATAACCGATCGTTCTTTTTGCAACCAATCCGATAGGATGTTCTCTCACAATTTTTTGCTCAACAATTAGTCCACCTTTATTTGCTCCTTTATTGAATAATGGGAACGTTTTCATGCGCATTTGTTCCGTATAACTTAATTTTTTCGCTAAGAATACATACCGACTTTTGTTTGCTCTAGCTTTTTGTAATTTCGCTTGATAAAATCCGGTTGAGTTGTCAAACATTACTGCTAACGAATCAGAAAGTCCTTTGATATGTTCTTTAAAATGCTCATTTGAAGGAGCAACTGCATCAAAATAAATACTGTATTCTGGAATAGAAGTTGCCAGCAAACTACCATCTGCAGAATAGACATTTCCTTTATTTGCTGGAATTGTAAAATTCTTAACCGTTCGTTCCTTTGCAAGTTGACGGTAATATTTTCCTTCAACCCATTGAATATTATTAAGTTTGACCAAGACAAAAACCGCCATTATGAAAAACATAACAGCTACAAAATAAGTGCGATACGATAATTTTTTATCTTCTATTGCCATATTTTTAATTTATCCCAAAAACTTTTTTTATTTTCTTGACTTTCCACCACAATTTTTACAGGAGGCACTTCAGATGGTACAATTTGACGTGTTTCCATCTTTTTAGCTACAGTCGATTCCATTTTCAATTTCATTAATTCAGAACGACGATCTACAAAATCTGATCGCAATTCTTTTGCTTGATTAGCCAATTCAGTTATGCGGTAATTTTTAGCATCATATTGGTGATTATTAGCGATCATGAACATTCCCAATATGACTAAAAAAACAATAAATTTCCAGTTCTTAAGAGCGTCATCACTAATAAGAAATTTGGCCTTTAATAAACTGTAAACTCCGTTTTTCATTAAGCTATTTTTTTTTCTGCTACTCTTAATTTTGCGCTTCGTGCTCTATTATTGATTGCAATTTCTTCTTCAGATGGTACAATTAACTTTTCAATAGTTTTAAACGGCACTGCGAAATTTCCGAAGAAATCGCGTTCTGGTTCTCCTTCAAACATTCCGTTTTTTACAAATCTTTTCACCAATCGATCCTCTAGCGAATGGTATGAAATAACGCTCAATCTACCGCCTGGCTTTAGAATTTCTATTGATTGTTCTAAAAATTCTTTTAAAACATCCATTTCTTGATTTACTTCAATACGAATTGCTTGATAGATTTGTGCAAGAATTTTGTTGCTTTTATGTGCTGGTAAAAATCTTGCCAATACTTCTTTTAATTTTTCTGAATTTTTAATCGGTGCGTCTTGTCGTGCTGCAACAATAACACTTGCCATTGCTCTTGCGTTTTTCAATTCCCCATAATTAAACAAAACACGAGAAATTTCTTGTTCATCGTATTCATTAACGACGTTATAAGCGCTGACTTCTCCTTTTTGATCCATTCGCATATCCAATTCTGCTTCAAATCGGGTTGAAAAGCCACGTTCTGCAACATCAAATTGATGCGATGAAACACCTAAGTCGGCTAAAATTCCATCTACTTGTTTAATTCCGTGAAAACGTAAAAAACGTTTTATGAATCTAAAATTTTCATTGATCAACATAAATCGATCATCATCTATTGCATTTTTCAAAGCATCTAAATCTTGGTCGAAAGCGAACAACTTTCCGCCATGACCCAAACGACTCATTATTTCTCTGGAATGACCACCGCCACCAAAAGTAACATCTACATATATTCCATCAGGACGAATATTTAATCCGTCGACCGTTTCTTTTAACAATACCGGATTATGATATTCCATCTTCGTCATCATTTAAATTACCCATTACTTCTTCTGCCAAATCTGCGAAATCGTCTGTGGCGTCATCCACCGCATTTTCATATAAATCTTTATCCCAAATTTCAATGATATTGATTGCAGAATTCAATACAATTTCTTTATCAATTTTTGCAAAAATCACTAAATCTTTTGGAATTAAAAGCCTTCCTGTAGAATCGATTTCAACCATTTTAACACCTGCTGTAAATCTTCTAATAAAATCATTGTTCTTTTTTACGAAACGATTTAATTTATTGATTTTCAACATCATTTTATTCCATTCGTTCATTGGAAACAACTCTAAACAAGGTTGAAAAACCGATCTTTTCAACACGAAACCCTCGTCTAAAGAACCCAGTTGTTTCTTTAGCGACGTAGGCAGCATCAGCCTTCCTTTGGCATCCACCTTACATTCGTATGTTCCGATTAATGTTTTCAATTTCTATATCTCTAAGAATAAAGACAAATTTAGAAAAATTTTACCACTTTTTACCACATAATACCACTTTGTTAATAAGTTTTCGGTATTACAAAACCAAGATTTCCACTTTTAACAAAGCTTTATTTGCAAAAGCAAGAAAAAACGACTGTTTAGCGAAATAATGAAATAAAAAAAACAAATGTCGAAAAGCTATATTATGATTCAAATTTGTTGATAACTAATAAATTACGGGCAAATATGTTCTTTGAAAAAAGCACTTATTTTTTTGTTTAGTTTCTTTAATAAAATAGTATATTTGTTGCGTATGAGAACTCAATACATTAAGAGGAATTTATGTTAAAAAAAGAAAAAAAATATACCTATTTTGAAGCGGGAGAAGGCACGCCAATCATTATATTGCACGGCTTAATGGGTGGATTAAGTAATTTTGACGGTGTTGCTCATTTTTTTCCAGCGAAAGGATATAAAGTTATTATACCAGAATTGCCTATTTACACCCAAAACATATTAAAAACAAACGTTAAAGCTTTTTCAAAATTTGTTAAAGATTTTATCATTCACAAAGGACTTAATGAAGTCATTCTCGTAGGAAATTCATTAGGCGGACACATTGGATTATATTTTACAAAAATGTATCCTGAACACGTGAAAGCTTTAGTGATCACTGGAAGTTCTGGTTTGTATGAAAGCGCAATGGGCGACGGTTATCCAAAACGCGGGGATTATGAATACATCAAAAAGAAAGCGGAAGATGTTTTTTATAATCCTGAAATAGCAACTAAAGAAATAGTAGACGAAGTTTTTGCAACTGTTAACGACAGAATTAAATTGATCAAAACTTTAACTATTGCTAAGAGTGCTATTCGTCATAACATGGCGAAGGATTTACCGAAGATGACAACGCCAACTTGTATTATTTGGGGGAGAAATGATAAAGTTACACCACCAAATGTTGCGGAAGAATTTGATAAATTGTTACCAAACTCAGAATTATTTTGGATTGAAGAATGTGGCCACGCAGCGATGATGGAACACCCTAATCAATTCAACGAAATTCTTTATAACTGGTTTCAAAAAAAGAATATATAACTGTTCCCCTTCCGGGGAATTTTATTTTAAAAAAACATGAAAATTAATACTGCCGAATTCGTAATTAGTAATTCTGAAATTGATAACTGTCCGAAAGAACGTTTGCCAGAATATGCTTTTATTGGACGTTCAAACGTAGGGAAATCATCCTTGATCAATATGTTGACCAATCATAAAAACTTGGCAAAAACATCCTCTAAACCCGGAAAAACGCAATTAATTAATCACTTTAAGATTAACGGTAATTGGTTTTTAGTAGATTTACCCGGTTATGGTTATGCAAGAGTTTCTAAAAAAACAAAAGCGGTTTTCCAACAATTTATTATGGATTACTTCGAACAAAGAGAACAACTAGTTTGTGCATTTGTTTTAATTGACATACGCTTGGAAGCGCAGAAAATTGATTTAGAATTTTTAGAATATCTAGGCGAAAGTGAAATACCATTTTGCATTGTTTTTACCAAATCTGATAAATTAGGAAAGAACAAAGTAAATAGTCACGTAGATTCTTACAAAAAACAATTATTAGCTGGAGATTGGGCGGAAATGCCTCCTTATTTCATTACATCTTCTTTGGACGCAGTAGGAAGAGAGCCAATTTTAGATTACATAAACGGAATTAACGAAGACCTATTTAAGAACGAAGGTTTTGTTTAAAAAATAAATTAAAAAAAGTCGCTAATGATAAGTTAGCGACTTTTTTTATGCTTTCAACTCTAGTTTTTCTGCAAAGTATTCACAGAAATCTCGCATTGTATCTGCCATTTTTTCATCGGCTGTAGCACGTTCAAAAGTATCGGCCATTGCCACTAACGTTTGATGAAAAAATTGTTTCATTTCATCGACAGGCATTTCTTTTGTCCATAAATCAATACGAAGCGTTTCTTTCTTTTTACTATCCCAAACTGACAATAAAATTGCTTTTGCTTCTTCTTGCTCAATTCCTCCATCTTCTGCCGTCCATAATAATTTATCAGGAACGTTATTTTGGTCTAAGCCTACGGTGATTTTTATATCGGATGTTTTCATACTTATGATGATTTTAGTGCAACTGTTTAATATGTTGCGGGATTATTATAAAGTGAAAAATATTATTTTTTCTTTGGTTTGTATTTTGAATTTTCAAAGATAGTCTTTGCATTTAATGCTAACAATTCTTCTAATGTGGTTTTGTCATTATTTTCCATATAGCTTCTAACAATTTGCCAACCTAACCATTGCCCAACTCTTCCTGGTGTTTGATTATCAATTTCTAAATAGAATTTTGAAAATGGTGCCGGATTGATAAATCGTTGTTCACTTTTAGGATTAGAATCATACAATAATTTATTTTCTACCAAACTACTCCACATATAATATTCGTTTTCTTGACAAAATTGCAACTGCATTTCAGTGTATCCAATTTTATTGGCATCTGAATATTCTGGAATTAATTTATCTTTCATGTACAATTCTTTACCATAATAAATCATAGCCGACAGCAAAGTTCTATCGGTTGGCGGCGTAATTTTTCCGTAACTAAAACTAGAAACTAAATTAGGTAAAATTTGATTTTCTTCTAATTCAACTTTCTTAAATTCTGGAAAATCCACATAAAAGCGATGGTCTTTTCCTAAATAACAATCTAAAGAAATTAAAGCTATAGAATCTAAATAATAAGCTTTGGCATCCGTATCAACTTCATTAATCAAAGTGATAACTCTTGGCGTTTTTTGTTTTGGAAAATAATATTGAACGTGTGCAAATAATTGTTCCAAATCCGTTTCAACTTTACCTAATTTTGGATATTTCTGTTGCACTTCTGTATACAATTCTCTCAATAACGGATTTTTCAATTTATTTACCCAAACTGAATCTTGATTGCCTTCGGGAAAAAAGAAAGGATATTTTGCTTTAATTTGAGGTAAATCTTCTGGTTTTGAACCATAAAAAACTTGCTCAAAGCGTTCAACTTTAAATTTTACAGGGATTTTCGCTACAGCTTCTTCCACTTTAGTTTCGTCTTTACACGAAAAAAGAAAAACTGAAAGAAGGACCAATAATAATTGTTTCATAAAGCGTATTTTTATATTTTTATCAAATCTAAAATCGGTTGCAAATATACAGTTATCGACACATAAAATCTCATAAAATAATGACAAATTCTAATCGTTTTCAGGTCGAAAAAATAAATCAGCATATTGTTGAATGGCTACTTGATTATGCTATTAACGCTAAAGTAAAGGGTTTTGTTGTGGGAATTTCGGGCGGAATTGACAGTGCATTGGTTTCTACCTTATGTGCACAAACTGGTTTACCAACATTATGCGTGGAAATGCCCATTCATCAAGCAGAAAGTCACGTGAACAGAGCCAATGAACATATTGCACAATTGAAAGAGCGTTTTCCAAATGTAACTAACGAAAGAACTGATTTAACTCCTGTTTTTGAAAGTTTTAAAACACAAGTTCCTACTTCTGAAAAAGAAGCACTTTTACACTTGTCATTAGCAAATACGCGTGCTCGATTACGAATGACTACATTATATTATTATGCTGGAATTCACAGTTTATTAGTAACGGGAACCGGGAACAAAGTAGAAGATTTTGGGGTTGGATTTTTTACAAAATATGGTGATGGCGGTGTTGACATTAGTCCGATTGGTGATTTGATGAAAAGTGAAGTGCGAGAATTATCAGCCTATTTAGAAGTTCCATCCAGTATTTTAAATGCAAAACCAACCGACGGATTATTTGGCGATGACCGAAGCGATGAAGATCAAATTGGTGCAAATTATGACGAATTAGAATGGGCAATGCATCAAGATGAAAACGGAAAAACAGTAAAGGATTTTTCAGGAAGAGAAGCGGAAGTGTTTACTATTTATAAAAGATTAAATACTATAAATCAGCATAAAATGAATCCAATTCCAATTTGCAAAATCTTTGTATAATTTAACACGTATTTAATTATAAAATACATTTTTTTTAGTAACTTTGATAATATGTTGATATTAATGTAAATTTTTAACTATGATTAAAGTATGTATTGCTGATAGTTTCCCAGTTGTAGCACACGGACTACAATCGTATTTTTATGGGAATTCCAAATTTGAAGTTATAGCTTCCGTCCGAAATTTAGAATCTTTATTGCAAGTTTTAAACAATAAACCTTGTTCTATTTTAGTTTTGGACATAGAATTAGATGGCTTGTCTAGCATCAGAGATGTTAAAAGCTTAATTAAGGATTATCCTCAAACAAAAATTGTTTTATTCACTTCTGTTTCAGAGCAAATGTATGCTCCCACCGCAATTAAAGCCGGTGTTTCTGCTTACATACCAAAAACCACAGAATTGAGCGAAATTGAAAACATTCTAACGAAAGTTTCTGAAAATGGAGTTGTTTTAAGTGATTCTGTCAAAAAAGCAATTGACTTCTTAGGAAAAGGAAAAAAAGCAGATCGTTTATTTAAAAAATTATCTACTAGAGAAATTGAAGTGTTGCGTTATTTAAATGACGGAAAGAAAAACAAAGAAGTTGCTCAAATTCTAGGCTTAGACGAAAAAACAATTAGTACTTATAAGCTGAGATTATTAGCCAAACTAAACGTTAGTAATTTAGTTGATTTATTGAAAAAAGCCAAGGATTTAGACGTAATCTAATTATATCTAGACAAGACCCTTCCTAAACTGTTAGAAAAAATATAGGTTAACCCCAAATAAGCCATAACCATTTCTAATGTTTCTCTATTGTCAGAATTTTCATCACTTACGAGATCTTTTTTTAAATCGTCGATGATGTTATTTACTAAATACCAGCGAAGTGTAATAATCGTTTCGGTCACATATTGACTAATTGTGGTATCTTTTTGTTTGACATAAATTTGTTGCACTTCCCAATTGTGTAGTACTTCGCGTTCTTCATTCATTAAGACCGAGGTTACTTCTTGGGCTAGTTCTTCAGGCAAATTCATTAAGTATTTATCTAATTCGAAAGATTCATTTTCATTGAAATAAGTAATCAAATGATTATAAATAGCTCTAAAAACTGGATTAGCTAATTCGACCTCATCTTCTTGCAGACTCAAATAAATACGTTGGTGTACCTTATAAGGTTTTATTTCTTTTACCTCAATCATATTACCATCTTCATTTTTCGCCAGTACGATATCTTCAAATTGCTCCTCTTTACTTCCGTAAAGCAAAAGAATTTCGATGATTTTTTGTTCCAATTCGTACTGAATATCGACTTTTGTTGAAGGTTGGGAAATATCATTCTTAATAACTTCAAATGCTTTTTGCTCTTTTTGATATTCTTTATTGACTTCGTTTAAATCCTTTTTAAGTAACTGAGCCAATGTATTGAAAAGCACATCTTCAGAAATATCCATAATTCTGGAACACTCCTTAATATATACTTCACGCTTAATTCGATCGGGAATTTTTGAAATACTAACTACCATATCCCGAATCAAATCTGCTTTTTTGATCGGATCATTTTTTGCATCTTGCATTAACAAAGACGCTTTAAACTGAATGAAATCTTTGGCATTTTCATCAAAATAGGCCAATAAAGCTTCTTGATTATTCTTTCTTGCAAAACTATCAGGATCATCTCCATCTGGAAACGAACATACTTTTACGTTCATTCCGGCTTCCAAAATTAAATCAATTCCGCGAATCGATGCTCGGAGTCCGGCCGCATCACCATCAAAAAGAACTGTAATATTTGGTGTTAGCCGATTTACTAAACGAATTTGATCTGCTGTTAGAGCAGTTCCTGAAGACGAAACGACATTTTCAATTCCGGCCTGATTCATTTGGATAACATCGGTATACCCTTCAACTAAATAGCAATTATTCAACTTCGCAATTGCTTGCTTTGCTTGAAAAATTCCATACAAAACTTTACTCTTGTGGTAAATATCACTTTCGGGCGAATTTAGGTATTTTGCCGCTTTTTTATCATTGGTTAAAATTCTTCCACCAAAACCCAAAACCCTACCGCTCATGCTATGAATCGGAAACATCACACGACCTTTAAATCGATCAAATGTTTTTCCGTCTTCTTGTTTTACGATTGTAAGACCTGTTTTGTCTAAAAATTCTAATTTATACCCTTTTCCTAGTGCTTCTTTGGTAAAAGCGTCCCAAGATTCAGGCGAATATCCTAAGTTAAATTTCTTAATCGTTTCCGAAGTGAACCCACGTTCTTTAAAATACGATAATCCGATGGCTTTGCCTTCTTCTGATTCTAATAAAGTATGATGAAAATATTTTTGTGCGAATTCAGAAACCAAATACATGCTTTCTTTTTCATTGGCTTGCACCAAATCTTCATCTGATTGAAGGGTTTCTTCGACTTCAATATTATATTTTGCTGCTAAATATTTTATGGCTTCCGGATAAGTAAAATGTTCGTGTTCCATTAAAAACGTTACAGAATTCCCTCCTTTTCCCGATGAGAAATCCTTCCAAATTTGTTTTACAGGAGATACCATAAATGAAGGCGATTTTTCATTTACAAACGGACTCAATCCTTTGAGATTACTTCCCGCTCGTTTTAGTTGTACGAAATCACCAATTACCTCCTCAACTCGGGCGGTTTCAAATACTTTTTCTATGGTGTCTTTTGTAATCAAATTATTTGGGATAATAGATTTTCTGCATTAGGATTTTCAGTATCCATAAAATCGATTTCAAAGTTACAAAGTTTTTAAATAGCAAATGCATTCGGTACCAAAAACCTCAACAAGAACAAAAAAGCACCTCGATATAGAAGTGCTTTTTCAAAACAGATATAACTTAACCTAACCCAAATTTATCTTAAATAGAAACTAACTCATTAATTTAATTTATGGCTTCTGATTTCGCTTCAAATTTATTTTTTGTCTTTTTAAACTTTACTAAAACATTCTGTTTTTTATTATCCTTTTCAATTTCATATATCAATTGGTATACTTGCTTAAGGGTATCATTATCCTTACCCATAAAAACCTTAGTATCTTCAACTGAAACTAATTTAAAATTAGATATTGCTTGTTTTTGTTTTAATTCATTATGATAATCATGTCCTACTTTTACAGCTCTTCTAATTTCGTTTTCATCATTAAATTTAACGTGTTGAAATCCACAACTAGTAAATAAAAAAACTACTATAATTCCGGCTAATTTATACATCTTTTATGCTCTTAATTAGTTGAAATCGAAACGTATACCTAAACTAACGTTGTTTTGATCTATATTATTGTCCTTGAACATGTTATTTAAGTCATATTTAACATATAAGCTAGTTGTACCATAACCTAAATAGGCACTTAATCCATAATTAAAGTCGGAAACATTGAAATCTCCTTTTTGCTTATCTTTAATTTTAAGGTCATCTACTTCATATTTTAAGATTTGTTTTGACTTCAAACGAACACCCGCATAACCACCAATTCCAAGACGAAATGTTTCGTGCGTTCTGAAGTAAGATGTTCCATCTTTTGCGATTTTTTTTGGTGTAAAATCAAACTCTAAGTGAACTGGAGCGGTTAAGTAGACATTTCTAAATCGAGAATCGTTTAAATGATTTGTTGCAACCACTAAATCGGTTTGGTTGCCGTTAGTTTCAAAATAACGATTATCAGTTGGACGCAAATTATTGTATTGCAATGACAAACCATATTTAGCGTGTAACAAATTATTATTTTTTAAAATTCTCGAATTCATAGTCATTCCCCATTCATAAAAATGCGAACCTAAAACTCGAAAATCAGATTTCTCTAAATTTTCTCCTTCGGTAATTATATTATTTAAACCAAAAGCAAAAACGAATTGAGAAGTAGTTCTTCTAGATTTTTTAAGAAATTTATCTTCTTCTCCGTTGTAGACTTTCAAACTACCGATGTTTATTTCAGTTTTATATTTTCCAATAGAATCATTTGCACTTCCTCCTAAAACAATTGTAGTTCCTCCCCTTTTAGAGTCTTCTTTAGTGTCTGAAATTTTTCCATCTACCTTATCTTTAACTAATTGCGCTAATTTAGCTTCTTCATCAGCTACTTTTGTTTCTATATTATTTGCTCTTTTTGAAGCCGTTTTATTTTTCAATAATTTCCCTGTTTCTGCTGAAATTTCTCCAGCAATTATTTGAGCATCGATTGCTTCTACTTCTTTTTTAAGCGCCTCTTTTTCTTGGGTTGTAATCTTTCCAATTTGATTGGCAATTTCTTTGGCTCGGTCTTCAAACGAAATTGCTTTTTGAGTTCTACCTTTAACACTTCCGGTTTCTGCAACAGTGTCACTAACTATCTCAAGGGCAATATCTTTCATCCAAATTTGTCCTGTTCCATCTAATAAGACTCCGTACGAAATTTCAGTTGAGTACTCTGGTACAAATAAAACTACTTCATACTTTTCCCAATCTTTTGAATCTTTAATTCCTCTAGACTGCATATTATCAAAAGCTAGCACCTTACTTGAATAAAAATCAACGCGCATCCAAAGTCCAGCCCAATCTTTTACATTTTCAGTTTTAATATAACCACTCATTTTAACGGTCTTGCCTTTATAAGAAGTAGCATCAATGGTTTTCATAATATTTCCAAAACCCTTTATTTTCTCCTCAGTTGATTTGATTGCATACACTTCTTGATTGGCATAAATTGGATCTTCTGCTGGTCCAATCTCATAGCTTTTGGGTTCATCTTGTCTGAAACTCCAGCTTGATGAATCTTTGATTGCTACTTTTTGAGCCATTGTTTTAGTGATGAAAGAAAACAAGATCAAAACGGTGTAAAGGATAATTTTGTTCATAATTGTTCGATTTTTGATTGATGATTGATGATTGATGATTATTCGTAATTTCTATTAACTATTGCCGATTTTACAGCATTAAAATTCTTATTTAATTTATCTAAAGTTGTTTCTCTATACGATTCGTCTAACTCTTTTTCCACTTTTGAAAGTAAAGCATTTGCATCTATTTTAACAGATCGCTTTTTGCTTACGTTACTTTCTGAAGACAAATTTTTCTTTTCATTTTGAACTTCTGCTAACAAATTTTCTGGTGAAATGTATTTGTAAGCGCTAGAAGTTGTAGGTTGTAGGTTGTAAGTTGGATTCGCTTTATTGTCGTTTTCTTGAACACTATTCGATTTATTAAAAATTGTTGTTTTTTCCTTAATTGAATTAACGCTTTTACTTAGATTTATTTCATTTTGAACTACTACTGGTTGTTGTGATTCGATTAAAATTTCCTCTGCTTTATTTTTTTCAACGGAATCAATCGTTTTATCAACAGCAACTAATACAGGATTTTGCGTGTTAATTTCAATATTTTTGTCTGAATTAAACAGAAAAACCCCTAAGCCAAAAAACACAAAAAACGAAGCTGCGATATACAACCAAAGAAATCCTTTTCTAGGTTTTTTTTCTTCTTGAACTGAAAGCATTGCATCTAATCGATCCCAAGATTTTGCATTTGGTTCAATTGTTCTAGCATTAAGCTTTTCTCGTATTTGATTATCAAATTTATTGGACTGCATTTTGTTTCTGTTTTAATTCGGTGATTTGGAGTTGCAACATTTTTCTTGCGTGCGATAATTGTGATTTTGAAGTGCCTTCGCTAATCTTTAGCATTTGAGCAATTTCCTGATGTTTGTATCCTTCCACTGCATATAAATTAAATACCATTTTGTAACCATCTGGCAAATTATCAATGAGATTTTGAATATCGTCTACCGAAAATTCTTCCATTTCATATCCCGATTCGCTTTCTGCATAAGTAACGTCTTCTATGTCTTGATGGTTGAAATTATTTTTCTTAACTCGAAGAAAATCAATACATTCACAAACCATAATTCTTCTAATCCAACCTTCAAAACTGCCTTTGTGCTCGAAATTTTTTAGATTGGTAAACACTTTCATAAATCCGGTAATCATCACATCTTCGGCGTGGTGGATGTCTTTTATATACTGGCGACAAACGCTCAACATCTTTGGAGAAAACTTGACATAAATCTGCTGTTGTGCTTGCCGATTATTTTCGACAGCCCATTCGATTAATTGTTTTTCTTTTTGATGTAATTGTATAACCTTCATTAGTAAATTTAGAAATTAGAATTCTGAATTTAGAATCTTGCTTCTACTTATATAGACGAGAATGAATTTAAAAAGGTTGTATGACTTATTAAAAAGTAAAATATAAATTTAAAATTCAGAGAAAAGTTAGTTAAAAATTGAGATGCCGAAACGAGTTCGGCAGGACAAAAAGGAAATTATATTTTTCTTTCAATAACGTAGTTCACCATAAGAATTAGAGCATCTTTATAAGGTGATTGCGGGAAATCTTGCAAGAGTACAAGTGCTTCTTGTTGAAAGATTATCATTTTTTCTTCGGCATAAACTAATCCGTTTTTGTTTTTTACAAACTGGATTACTTCTTTTACACGCGTTTTGTCATTGTTGTGATTTTTAACCGAATTAATTACCCAACTTTTTTCTTTTTTGGTGCAATGGTTTAAAGCGTATATTAACGGTAAAGTCATCTTTTGTTCTTTGATGTCAATTCCGGTTGGTTTTCCAATGGCAGCATCGGTATAATCAAATAAATCGTCTTTGATTTGAAAGGCCATTCCGATTAATTCTCCAAATTTCCGCATTTTTTCAACAACAACTGTATCTTCTGGAATTACAGAACAAGCTCCGAGCGAACAACAAGCTGCAATTAAAGTAGCCGTTTTTTGGCGGATAATTTCGTAATAAATATCTTCTGTAATGTCTAATCTGCGGGCTTTTTCGATTTGAAGTAATTCGCCTTCACTCATTTCCCGAACGGCAACTGATATGATTTTTAATAAATCGAAATCGTTGTTGTCAATTGAAAGTAATAATCCTTTTGAAAGTAAATAATCACCCACTAAAACGGCAATTTTGTTTTTCCAAAGGGCATTTAATGAAAAGAAACCCCGACGTTTGTTGCTATCATCTACAACATCATCGTGCACTAAAGTTGCAGTATGAATTAATTCAATAACCGAAGCTCCGCGATAGGTGCGGTCGTTTACCATTCCATCAGAAACCATTTTTGCAGTTAAGAAAACAAACATTGGGCGCATTTGTTTACCTTTTCGGTTAACGATATAATGGGTAATTCTGTTTAACAACGCCACTTTTGAAGACATCGAATCGCGAAACTTCTCTTCAAAAAGTTTCATTTCAGATGCTATTGGTAGCTTTATTTGTTCGGTTATTTTCATATCTCCCACAAAAATAGTCTATTTGTTTGAAGCTAAAAAAGATTTAGAAAAAGATTAAGTTATTTAATCGAAACATGTTGTGAACGAGATTTCATAGCCCAGATAGGAACGGCATCCTTTTTATAATTGTTTTGGGTTGCTAAAACCCAAAACAATTATAAAAAGATATAGTGGATAGCTGGATTGGCTTCAAATAAAAAAAGAGATTCTGAATAAATTACGACTTATTTGCCAATTGACCGCAAGCTGCATCGATATCTTTACCGCGACTTCTTCTCACTTTTGCAACGATATTATGCTTAGCCAAAGCGGCAATGTAGGCACTGGTCACTTCTTCAGGAGCTTGCTGAAATTTGCCGTCGTCAATAGGATTATATTCAATTAGATTGACTTTACAAGGCACATATTTGCAGAATTTGACTAAGGCATCAATCGATTTTTTGTCGTCGTTGATTCCTTTCCAAACCACGTATTCGTAAGTGATTTTACTTTTTGTTTTTTTGTACCAATATTCTAAACTTTCGCGTAAATCCGTCAACGGAAAGTTTTTGGTGAACGGCATAATTTCGTTTCTAATTTCTTCAATTCCCGAATGTAATGAAACTGCTAATTTGAATTTTACCTCATCATCAGCCATTTTTTTAATCATTTTTGGAATTCCTGAAGTGGAAACTGTGATTCGTTTTGGTGACATTCCCAAACCTTCGGTTGACGTAATCATATCGATGGCTTTCATTACGTTTGGATAATTCATCAAGGGCTCTCCCATTCCCATAAAAACGATATTTGATAAAGGTCGGTCGTAATATAAACGGCTTTCGCTATCGATTGCGGCAACTTGGTCGTAGATTTCGCCAGGTTCCAAGTTTCGCATGCGCTTTAAACGAGCGGTAGCACAAAAACTACAATCTAAACTACAACCTACTTGCGAAGAAACACAAGCTGTTGTTCTAGTTTCAGTCGGAATTAAAACGGATTCTACGATTAAATCATCGTGCAAACGAATGGCATTTTTAACGGTTCCATCTTCACTTCTTTGCAAAGTATCGACTTTAATATGGTTGATTACAAAGTTTTCCTCCAAAATGGCACGAGTTTCTTTTGAAAGATTGGTCATGTCTTCAAAGGTATGAGCGCGTTTGCTCCACAACCATTCATAGACTTGATTGCCACGAAAGGGTTTGTCGCCGTTTGTAACAAAAAATTGGCGTAATTGTTCTTTTGAAAGTGCTCGTATGTCTTTTTTCTCCGTTTGCATGGTACAAAAGTAGTGAATTTTGAAATTAGAAGCGTGAAATTAGAACTAAGAAGATTTGGAATTTGTATTTTTGCCATCAGAAATTTATTTTTTATGCATTTTATATCAGAAGAATTAGAAGATTATGTTGCGAATCATTCCCAAATTGAGCCAGAATTATTAGCCAAATTAAACAAAGAAACGCACCAAAAAGTGTTGCAACCAAGAATGCTGAGTGGTCATTTTCAAGGAAGGGTTTTAAGTATGCTGTCTAAAATTATTCGTCCGACTAGTATTCTAGAAATTGGAACTTATACGGGTTATGCCGCTTTGTGTTTGGCTGAAGGTTTAACGGAAAACGGAACTTTAGACACGATTGACGTAAATGAGGAATTAGTAGATTTTCAGAAAAAATATTTTGACATTTCGCCTTGGAAAGATCAAATTTTTCAACATTTAGGAGATGCTTTGGAAGTAATTCCAACTTTAGAGAAGAAATTTGATTTGGTCTTTATTGATGCGGATAAGGAAAACTATATCGCTTATTTCAATATGATTGTTCCGATGATGAATAAAGGTGGTATTATTCTATCGGACAATGTGTTATGGAGCGGAAAAGTGCTAGAAGAAGTGAAATCTAGCGACAAAACCACGCAAATATTATTAGACTACAACAAGTTGGTTAACGAAGACAAACGCGTAGAAACGGTTTTATTGCCTATTCGGGATGGTTTAACGGTGACGCGCGTTTTGTAATTTTATATCTAGAATTGAAATATTCGTGCAGTTTGTAAAACAGGAGTCCAAAAGTAGCTCCAAACAAATAACCAGCTAAAATATCACCTGGAAAATGCAGTCCCAAATAAATTCTGCTGTAAGCAAAAACTAAAGGAAAGGCGAATAATAAAAAGGTGTTTCTGTAATATTTTCTAATAATTAAGAAAATAAATACAGTTGACGCCATTGAATTTGAAGCGTGACCCGAAAAGAAACTAAAGGATTTTCTGGTGATAACTTCGCGGATAATTCCGTCTAATTCGGGCACATTACAAGGTCGTAATCTTTGAAAAGAATATTTAAACAAATTGGTCATTTGATCCGTAAAAGCAATTAAAACCGCTAAGAACAAAATTAAAATTACAAATTTTCTAGAACCTACTTTTTTGTGAATTAGAAAAAACACAGCAAGAAAAAAGGGTGCCCAATAGATTTGTTTTGTGATGATTTTCCAAAAAGCATCGAAAGGTTCGGAACCTAATCCGTTTAAAAAGACCAATAGCTCTTGGTCTAACTGTAGTAATTGTTCCAAAATTAGCGTTGTCTTTTTATGGGCCCGGTTATGCTTTCAATATCTTCTTTTACTTGGTCGATCGGATTTTGAATACCTAAATCAATATTATTAGTAGGATTCATCATCTTGTTGATTCCGTCTTTGGCTTTATTTATTTCTTCCGAAATTCCGCCAGTTAATTCATTTATATCCAAACCGCTTTCTTTAGCGCTATTTTGAATTTCACTCTTCAATTCGTTACTTGCATTTTTTAATTGCGCCATAGTTTTACCTAGAAATCTTGCGATTTCCGGTATTTCTTTAGAACCGAAAAGCATCAATACTACTACAAGAATTAGTAATACTTCTGAAAATCCATCAAACATAATCAAAAAATTTAGAACACAAAGTTACAAAGTTTAAAAGACTAATTATCTTAAAAGTATCAAAAAAAAGACTATCCGAAGATAGTCTCATTTTTATTATTTTTTCTCTAATTGATCAAACTTAGATTCTACTGAAGCGTTTGGCCAGAAATTATTAGTAATATCTACATCCGCTGTTTCTAATTTAGGATCCAATTGGAATTTTACTACTTTTTTCGCGCTAGCAAAAACTCTTTTAGCTGAATCGTTATTCTTTCTCCAAATTTGAGCAGGGAAGGTTTGTGTTTCACTAGTTCCATCTTCAAATTGAAGTTCAACGATGATTGGCATTATCAATCCTCCTGGTTTTTCAAACTCTACTTCATAAAAGAATTTAGGCGATTGCAAAGCATTTATTTCAGCTTGCGTATAATTTTTACTTAAATAATCGTTTAAAGCTTGCACTTTTGAAGCATCAAATCCATTTGCTAATTCTGGCTTGAAATCGGTTGAACCTTCCAAAACCATTTTAAGCATTGGTTGGTTTTCATCACCAATCTTTCTTCCTCTTCTGTTAAATTGGGGTTTAGCATCTTTAGGATCTTGTTCTACTACATAATATTGTTTCACATCTTTGATTGCAATGTCTGTAAAATCTGTTGAATAGAACCAACCTCTCCAAAACCAATCTAAATCTACTGCCGAAGCATCTTCCATTGTTCGAAAGAAATCTTCTGGTGTTGGATGTTTAAATTTCCAACGATTTGCGTATGTTTTGAAAGCATGGTCAAACAATTCGTGACCCATAATTGTTTCTCTTAAAATATTTAATCCTGTTGCCGGTTTGCCATAAGCGTTTGCTCCAAAGTTGTAAATATTTTCAGAGTTTGACATAATTGGCTCTAAATATTGTTGATTTCCTTTCATATAAGGAACAATATTTTTAGCTGGTCCTCTTGTTGCAGGGAAATTAGGATCAAAAGTAGTTTCTGCTAAATATTCTAAAAATGTATTTAAACCTTCATCCATCCAAGTCCATTGTCTTTCGTCTGAATTTACAATCATTGGAAAAAAATTGTGTCCTACTTCGTGAATAATTACACCTAGCATTCCGTATTTTGTTCTGTCGCTGATGAAACCTGTTTCGTCTGGACGACCGTAATTCCAACAAATCATTGGATATTCCATTCCTTGATCTTCTGCAGAAACTGATACCGCTTTTGGATAAGGATAGTCAAATGTAAAATGAGAATACGTTTTAATTGTGTGCGCTACTGCTTTGGTGGATAAATCGCCCCAAAGCGGATTCGCTTCTTTAGGATAAATTGAGATAGCTAGTGGTTTATTTGATGGTAAATCTACGGCCATTGCATCAATTATAAATTTTCTTGAAGTTGAAAAACCAAAATCTCTTACGTTTTGAGCTTTAAATCTCCATGTTATCTTTTGATCTGAAAAGCTAGATTCTTTCGCCGTTGCTTCTTCTTGCGTAACAATAACAACTGGTTTATCGAAGGTTTTTTCTGCTAATTCCCAACGTTTTACTTGAGCTGGCGTATATACTTCGCTTCTATTTTGTAAAGAACCGGTAGCTTCCATTACGTGGTCTGCAGGAACTGTAATGTTGACTTCATAATCACCAAAAGCCAAGGCAAATTCACCACTACCCCAGAATTGCATATTTTGCCATCCTTCCACATCATTATAAACAGCCATTCTTGGGAAAAACTGTGCTATAACATACAAACGATTGCCGTCTTTAAATTCCTCATATCCAGAACGACCATTGTTTGCTTGTACTTGATAGTTCACAATATTATACCACCATTTAATAGAAAAAGAAATTTTTTGTCCAGATTTTAAAGGTTTGTCCAGATCAATACGCATCATAGTTTGATTGACAACATATTTCATTGCACTTCCTTTTGCATCTTTTACATAGTCAATGTTAAAGCCACCTGGAAAAGGATTTTCAATGAATTTCTTAGCAAAACCATCAGTTGACATTGTTTTCGCTAAAACTTCATTACCTATTAAAGGAGTTTTAGAATCTGGCTTTTCAATATTTTGATCTAACTGTACCCATAAATACTCTAAATTTTCAGGCGAATTATTAAAATAAGTTATGGTCTCTGAGCCATATAATTTTTTATTTTTATCATCTAATTCCAAATTAATTTTATAATCTGCTTTTTGCTGATAATACGCGGGTCCAGGAGCGCCCGAAGCCGTTCTAAACATGTTAGGAGTTGCCATTTCCTCATACATTTGACGAAATTTGTTTTCGTTATAATGTCCTTGTTTTTTTTCATCCTTTTTTACCTCTTGCGCAATTGCTCCAAAAGCAACTGATAAAGATAAAAAAACATTGAACACAATAGTTTTTTTCATAATAGTGCGGGTCGTTTAATAGTCAATCTTTTCTTTAAATGATGTATTAGTCATCAAAAGACTTTTTTTGTTACCGTTTATATTGCTATGAACAATATTTTGTTGCTCAGGATAAATTTCTGTTACTAATGAGTTATAGATTTCGAAGGTATTTATTTTTTTTGAAATTGTAATTTTAGTATACAATATTAACACATCTCCTTCTAATTCCCGCGCTAAAAACTCAATTCCTTGCGGCTTTTTGTTAATAGAAATTTTTATTTTCTCTTTTAAATAGGTTTTAATTAACTCTTCAGCTTCAGGCAATTCTCTGGCTGAAGTTAAATTTACTTTTGTATTAAATCTTTTATTTAATGCTTTCTCAAAATCATCTACAAAGATTCGTGAAGTGATTTCCATTCGCTTTTTTGAAGGTACGTAATCTACCTGAGTTACTGAAACATAAAATTTATGCACTGCAAAAGAACTCAAAAGCAAAACTGCAAATAGTAGTAAAACACTCTTTTTCATTGGGTAAAAATAAACATAATTATTGTAATTTAAATTCTTTTGCTTTATTGATTAAATATTCAATTAATTTCAATTCGTTTTCTGATTTCAAAAGTGGCGAAAGATCATATACATTTAACTCAGCAAAACCCATAAACGCCGGAATATTTTCATTTTCAATCTTTAAAGTACTGGTAAAAAAATTATTTGAAAAGCGTTCATACATATGTTCAGAAAAGGATTTAGATTGAATATCTCTAATTCTTCGTTCTTCGAAAACTCGTTCAGCATTCGCTTTTGGATTTACATTTTTCACAAACAAACTTACCAACCCAGCACCAATTGCCATAAAATTAAAATTAGAACCATTTGGTGCAAAATGACTAGTTAATGCGCTATTTATTGGAGTTCCTGTTCTAATATCATCTTCGTAGTTTTTAATAACTTTTGCATCAATCTTAGAAAACCCATCACCATAAACCTGAATACGTTTAGTATCCACGGTTAAATCTCCTGTTAATGTATAAGGTGTAATAATAACTTCATTTAATTCAGTAATTTTTACGTACAATTTAATTTCTAAAACCGGAAGCCAGAAATCTTTGTCTGTTAGTACATACTTTTTTGAATAATAAGACAAACCTTGAATATACAAAGTGTCAGTTGCTCTAGCATTAATTGAAAATTTTCCATCTATGTCTGTTATTGCACCGATTCTTGAGGAAATATTGTATACTGTTAAATTTTCCACTTCAATTGAATCGGCAACAATTTTTCCACGCAACACTTTTCGCGGAATTCCTTGTGCAAAAATGGTTTGAGCGAAGATTATTAGTAATAAAACAAAGTAGCTTTTTCTCATATTAATTAATATTTCGTTTTATAATTCTTTTAATTGTATAAATTCTACGGCTAATTCAGACAGAATGAAAGTTGCCATTGTTTTATTTTTATCTTTCATAGCTTGTGCATACCTTAAATTTTCTGCGATATAAAATAAAAAACCTTCCACGTATTCTTGAGGAATATTTAAGGTTTCAGTAAAATAAGTTCGTTCAAAATAATCGCTGGTTTTAGCTTGAAGCATCTCCTTTTTTTCTATAACCAATTCTATTTCTAACATTGCGGCTCTTCCACTTATGGCATTAATCATCCCATCAACACTCATTCCTCCTAAAGGAATCAATAACGGGCTATACCACTTGAAACCACCAGCCGTATATAATTTTCGCTCTGCAGGTGTATAAGTTCTTTGATTTGCTGGAACAATTCCTAATGAAACCGCATTAATATTTTTATATCCGTTAAGTATAACCTCATCTAATTGACTTATTAATGATTTCATTGGTATAAAAATTAATTCTAGTTTTACATCACTCCCTTTTATAATATATTGCGTAGCCTTCATATTTACTGCACTAAACTGTAGGGTATCGTTAACTTTTGCCTTAATTTTAAAATAACCTCGAGCATCTGTAATCTCTCCTGTTTTCTTACTGATATTTAGTACGTGAATGTCTTCTAAATTTGTAGATTCTGAAACAATTTTACCTCTTATTATCGTATCATTTTGACAAAAAACGATTGTTGGGAGAAGTAAAAAGAATAAAAGTAGTTCTTTTATCATTTAATTAGATTCGTATGTTTTTGTAAATGTAGCTAATAGCTCTCAAAAGGAAATCCCAAAAAGATGATAAACTTATGTTAATACAAAAATGTAACTTTGTAAAAAAATTGAGATGAAAAATATACTAATCGCCAGCACATCAACCTTGCATAACGGAAGTTACTTGGAGTATTTACTACCAGAATTGCGAACTTTTTTCGGCAATTGTACTGAAATTATTTTTATTCCTTATGCGCGACCAAGTGCGATTTCCCACGATGATTATACTCAAAAAGTAAGAGAAGCATTTTCGAAAATTAACATTCAGGTTAAGGGAATTCACGAATTTGAAGATCCAATCAAAGCTATTGAGAATGCTAAAGGAATATTTACCGGTGGCGGAAATACCTTTTTATTAGTTAGTCAATTATACAAAACCAAAGTGATTGATATACTAGAGACAGTTGTAAAAAACGGAACACCTTATTTAGGAACAAGTGCAGGAAGTAATATATGTGGTTTAACAATGAACACCACTAACGACATGCCGATTGTATATCCTCCGAGTTTTCGAACTTTAGGATTTGTTTCTTTTAACATTAATCCGCATTATTTAGATCCGATTGCCGATTCTACGCATATGGGAGAAACAAGAGAAACGAGAATTCACGAATTCCATCAATTTAATCCGCAGCCTGTTGTTGGTCTCAGAGAAGGAAGTTGGTTAGCCCTAAAAGGAAATTCTATAAAACTGAAAGGCAATTTAACTGCTCGGATTTTCAAAAGAAATGAAACGCCGTTTGAAGTTACTCCCGAAACCGAACTTAACGATTTGAAATAAAAAAAGCCTTGCAAATTGCAAGGCTTTTTTCTGTGGAGCGGAAGACGAGGCTCGAACTCGCGACAACCAGCTTGGAAGGCTGGAGCTCTACCAACTGAGCTACTTCCGCAGGTGATAATTTTTGAAACTTTATCTTGTTTTGGAGCGGAAGACGAGGCTCGAACTCGCGACAACCAGCTTGGAAGGCTGGAGCTCTACCAACTGAGCTACTTCCGCATAACAGAAAAAGTGTTGTGAAACACTCATTTTGTGGGTGCAAATATACTTCAAATTTTATTTTAATTGCAAATTTTATGACATCTTTTTTTCTTTACTTTGTTGGAAATTTGAAGAATTCAAAAACAAACCTGTTAATTCACTAACCTATAAATAGTTACAAAATGATAAGCGTAAAGAAAGTCACTTCAAAGGCAACCTACTCTGTGAGACAAGAGGTTTTAAGAAAAGGAAAACCTCTCGAAACTTGTTATTTTAATGGCGATGATGATGCAACTACAGTGCATTTTGGCTTATTTCAAGATCAAAAATTAATTGGCGTTGTTTCCATTTTTCAATTCCAAAACCCTGAATTTATTGAAAATAATCAATTTCAAATTAGAGGAATGGCCGTTGTATCAGAATTTCAAGGAAAAGGTTTCGGTGAACAACTTTTAAAAACAGCTGAACAATATTGTTACAATCATAAAGCTACCTTAATTTGGTTCAATGCAAGAGAGAAAGCAGTTTCTTTTTACAAAAAATTGGGTTACAAAATTAACGGTAAATCTTTTGATATTACTGATGTTGGCATTCATTTTGTGATGTACAAGAAAAGTTAAAAAGATTTCACTACATTTATACACATAAACGGGTTTCTCCTATGAAAATAATTACGCTTTTATTATCGATATTCCTCTTTATTTCCTGTAAAAAAGAAGAAAAAGTAATTGCTTTTGACAATACTATTATCAAAGATACCGTTCACAATGTAATTATTCGTCCTATAGATCCTGAATTACTTACAGACAAATCCGATAGTATGAAATTGTATTATCAAAAATTCAATTTTCACGAAATTTGGTATTTAGACACGAATAGAAAAGACTTAATAGACGCCATCAAATCGTGTTATTTAGAAGGTTTAAATCCGATGGATTATTCACTTGAATTTATCGAGAATTTAGAGAAAAAGAGAAAAGAATTATCGGACAAAGACATTGTGAAATATGATATTTTACTTACGGAATCTTTCGAAAAATTAGCACTTCATCTCTATAAAGGAAAATTAAATCCCAAAGAATTATATAACGATTGGGATTTGCAACCAAAAAATATAGCGCTTTCTCCACTATTGCTTCCAGCAATCACAGATGAAAAAGTAGCTTCTATTTTCAACACAATAAAACCCAACCACCTAGTTTATCAATTGCTAAAAAAAAGCTTATTAGAACTGGAGAAGTTTCCCAATATTACTTTTTCGAAAATTGTAGCTTCTAAAGATAAAATTCAAGTAAATGATACGTTAGCTGAAATTGTAAAAATTAAAAAACGTTTAAGTTATTGGAATGATTTTAAAAACAGAGATAGTGTTTTTACATGGACCTATGACACTATAACATTTAAAGCTGTCAAACGCTTTCAAAAACGCCATGGTTTATTAGAAGACGGCATTATCGGAAGAGGAACTTTGAGTGCTTTGAATACTACAAAAAACGAAAGACGAGAACAAATAGTAGCCAATTTAGAAAGATGGCGCTGGTATCCTAACGATTTAGGTAGGCAATATTTAATTGCAAATCTTCCGGAATATATGTTAAATTATGTTGTTGACAACGACACTATAGCATCGCACAGGATTGTTGTTGGAACAATAAAACGAAAAACACCAATACTAACATCAAAACTTTCTAACTTTGTATTTAATCCAACTTGGACCATTCCGCCGACAATTATTAAAGAAGATTTAACACCAAGCGCTTCCAAAAATAGAAATTATTTTCCATCACGAAGATTGACTATTTACGACAATAAAGGAAAAGAAATTAGCCCTTATGAGTGGAATCCTGCAAGGGCTAATAGTTATCGTTATGTGCAAAAACCAGGTTATAATAATTCATTAGGTTTAGTAAAGTTTAATTTCCCGAATGGGCATTTAGTTTATTTACACGATACAAATCACAGAGATTATTTTGTAAGAAACAATCGCGCCTTGAGCTCGGGCTGCGTGCGTGTTGAAAATCCGTTGGTTCTAGTTAAACACATTTTAGTAAAGGAAAACGAAAAAAAATGGAATACATCTGAAATTGATTCCATCATCAAACGAGAGAAAACAAAAACAGTGTCTATGAAAGACACTGTAAATATTTATATTTTTTATTGGACCAGTTGGCTAGAAAATGATCAATTGCAATTTAGACCCGACATCTATGAACTCGACAAAGCTTTGTTTCAGAAATTAAGAAACTAACTTAGATTTAGCTACGTAATTTCTTGATGGATGGTAAATGAAAACACAAGATTTGTCTTTTATCGTTGCTATCAATTCTTTATGAATTTTGTAAGGAACTGCAGGACAACCTAAACTTCTACCAATATATCCTTGGGCATTAGCCAATTTTTGACTTACATAATCAGCCCCATGAATTACTACTGCTCTGTTTCTTGCATTATCATTGATTCCCGCTTCCATTCCATCTAAACGCAAAGATGTGCCGTGTTTTCCTTGATATTCTTCACCCGTTACATAAAAACCTAAGCTACTTTGAAAAGATTCGTTTGCGTTTGAAAATTTTGTCGCAAACTCAGTTCCTGAATTTCTTCCGTGTGCAACAAGTGATTTCAAAAGTACTTTTTGAGTTTTCATATCGATTACCCACATTCTTTCAACTGTTGAAGACAAACTGAAATCCACGATTGTTAAAATTTCGTTCGAAATTTTTCCTTGGAATTTTAAAAGTTCGTAGCCTTGGAAAGCGGCAAGAAAACTATCAAATTTTGGCAATGACAAATTGTTGGCGTCTAACACACTATATAAAGTTTTACACTTTGTCTCTAAAGAAGCTTTTGTACTAGCGGCAATAAGTTTTGGATCTGTATTAGTAAAACCTTTTATATCCGCATCTGCGGTGTTTAAAGGTTTGAAAGAAAAAATACAGAATAAAATGAACGGTAAAATTTTGTATATCATTGTAAATGTTGTAGTTGTGTAGTTGATGTATGTGCCAAATATATTTATTTTTTTATTACCAACAAATTTTTTTAGTGTTTTTTATCTAAATTTTATGCATTTCGTCGATTATTTCTCGAAAAGTTAAACATTATATAAAAATTAACAAATAATGCTATAATCTCTTAATTTGCGCACAAAATTACCAAAGATGACATTTAGGCCTTTTATCACTTATCTTTTTTGCGTTGTAACTTCAATTTTGTCGGTTGCCCAAACCAAAAAAAGCATCACTACCGAAAAAATAAGTGAACCCATTACAATTGATGCAAATTTAAATGAAGATGCTTGGAAAAATGTTTCTATCGCAAGCGATTTTATAATGTTTGATCCTGATAACGGCAGACCTATTGATGTTAAAAAGAAAACAGAAGTAAAAATTCTTTATGATGACCAAGCAATTTATATAAGCGCACTGTTATACGATGATGAACCCTCAAAAATTATGAGGGAAATTACTGAACGTGACGATTTTGGCTCTTCAGACACTTTTGGAATTTACATTAATGGCTATAATGATGGCCAACAAGATTTTCGTTTTTTCGTTACGGCAGCAGGCGGTCAAGTAGATTGTTTGGCTACTGAACAATTAGGTGAAGATTATTCGTGGAATGCCATTTGGGAAAGTAAAGTGAAAATTACAGAATTCGGCTGGGCAGTAGAAATGAAAATACCTTATGCGGCTTTGCGTTTTTCTAATGAAACACAACAAACTTGGGGGTTAAATTTTGTTCGCGAAATAAGACGCGATCGACAAACTTATACTTGGACGCACGTAGATTCTAAAATTGGCGCTGTAATTCCACAAGCTGGTATTTTAAATGGTATTCAAAATATAAAAACGCCAACCCGATTATTTTTAATTCCTTATGCTTCTTTTTATTTAAATGGAAGTGAACACCAAAAAGCGAAAGGTGAATTTAAAGGCGGACTAGATATTAAATACGGAATTAATGATGCGTTTACCTTAGATGCGATTTTAGTTCCCGATTTTGGTCAGACTAAATTTGATAATGTTGTTTTAAATTTAGGTCCGTTTGAACAGCAATTTAATGAAAATCGACCTTTTTTTACAGAAGGAACAGACTTGTTTAGTAAAGGTGATTTGTTATATTCTAGGAGAATTGGACAAACTCCAAATTTCTATCCAGATTTAGCAGAGAATGAGTCAATAAAGGATTACCCTAGTGCTATTAACCTTTTAAATGCGCTTAAAGTTTCTGGAAGAGATAAAAGTGGAATGGGTATTGGATTTTTAAATGCAATTACTGAAAAAACAAGTGCAAGAGTTGAAAATGAAGCTGATGGTTCACAAAGAGAAGTAATTGTTTCTCCCTTGACTAATTATAATGTAACGGTCTTTGACCAGCGTTTTAATCAAAATTCTTCCGTGACTTTTATTAATACGAATGTTACTAGAAATGGGAGTTACAGAGATGCAAATGTGACTGGTTTATTATTTGATTTAAACAATAAAACCAATAAATACAATCTCGAAGGAGCTTTAAAATCGAGCAGTATTAGAGATGTAGAAAATTCAAATGGTGTAAATGCATCCTTATTTTTAGCCGAAAAATCAGGAAATTTCAGACATAGCTTAGGTGCCGAGTATATTTCGAAAGATTTTGATAACAATGATTTAGGGATTAATTTTAAAACCAATTATTATAGTGTTTCCGGAAATTCAAATTACCGTATTTTAAATCCGAACAAAACCTTTAATGCATTTCGCATCAATCTAAATTCTTATTTTGAATTTTATACTCCAACGAACCAAATTCAATCCAGCAACTTCAATGTAAATATGAGTGCTACCACAAAAAAGAATCATTATTATGGAGGCGGCATCAATTTTAATCCGTTCAAAAACTACGATTATTATGAACCAAGAACCGCAAATCGCTATTTTGTAAATCCTGAAACTTTAGGTGGTTTTTTGAATTTCTCATCTAATTACAACAATAAATTCGCTTTGGATTTAAGTCCATATATGACACACGTTTTAAACGAAAACAGATATGAATCGGGAATAGAAATTAGTCCAAGATACCGATTTAACGACGCTTTCGCGATGGTTTATAGTTTTGATTTTGCAAGACAACAAAACGACGTTGGCTTTATTGATAGAGATGCAGATGAAATTATTTTTGCTCGAAGAAATAGAAATACCTTTACGAATTCTATAACTAGTAAGTTTTCGATTAGTAGCGAAATGAATTTTAATTTATCGGTAAGACATTATTGGTCGTTAGCGGAAAACAATCAGATCAACACCTTAAATTCAGACGGAAGCTTAGCACCAAACACAACTTACACTGGGAATAAAAACTCAAATTTTAGCAGCTGGAACTTAGACCTATCTTATTCTTGGTGGTTTGCTCCTGGGAGTCAAATGTCTATTTTATACCGAAACAATGCGGCTACTTTTGACAGAACTATTAATAAAAATTTCAATTCTAATTTTTCAAATCTATTTAATGATAATTTGAGTCATGTCTTATCTTTTAGTGTACGTTATTTCATTGATTACAATCAGGCTAAAAATTGGATTAAAAAAGGATAAATCGCTTCCTCACCTTTATCGTTTTTTTTGATTCTTAAGTTTTGTAAATCCGTATATTTGTACAAAAGCAAGACTAATGAACAAAAAAGTAATTTTAATGATCTTAGACGGTTGGGGTAAATCGCCTGACCCAAAAGTATCTGCAATAGACAATGCTCACACACCTTTTATTGATAGTTTATATATTAAATACCCGAACGCACAATTACGAACGGATGGCTTAAATGTAGGTTTGCCTGAAGGTCAAATGGGAAATTCAGAAGTAGGTCATATGAACTTAGGTGCTGGCCGTATCGTTTATCAAGATTTAGCCAAGCTGAATTTAGCCGTAACCAACCACACGATGAGTCAAGAAAAACCACTTATGGATGCGTTGAATTATGCCAAAGAAAACAACAAATCAATTCACTTTTTAGGATTGCTTTCGGATGGTGGAGTACATTCACACACATCGCATTTGCGCGGGTTGATTGATGTTGCTCAGGCAAACGGAAACCAAAAAATGTTCGTTCACGCGTTTACGGATGGTCGTGATGTGGATCCAAAATCGGGAATGAATTATATTGCTGATTTAGACCATTATTTACAAAACACTAATGCTAAATTAGCCTCTGTAATTGGAAGATATTATGCAATGGACCGAGACAAACGCTGGGAACGTGTTAAATTAGCATATAATTTACTGGTAAATGGTTTTGGAACCAAAAGCACAAATGCTTACCAAAGTGTAGTAGCAAGTTATGCACACAACGTAACCGATGAATTTATTGAACCTATTTGTATGGTTGATGAAAATCTCGAACCTATTGCGACAATAAAAGATGACGATGTGGTCATTTTCTTCAATTTTAGAACGGATAGAGGAAGAGAATTAACCGAAGTTTTATCACAAATCGATCTACACGAATTCAACATGCATAAATTGAATTTATATTTTGTAACGATGACAAATTACGATGAAACCTATCAAAATGTTCATGTAATTTATGACAAAGACAATGTTACTGAAACATTAGGTGAAGTTTTAGAAAAATCAAATAAGAAGCAAATTCGGATTGCTGAAACAGAAAAATACCCACATGTGACGTTTTTCTTTTCAGGTGGACGAGAAGCTCCCTTTATAGGCGAAACACGCATATTAAAAAATTCTCCAAAAGTAGCAACATACGATTTACAACCTGAAATGAGTGCTTTTGAATTAAAAGACGCTTTAATTCCAGAATTAAATAAAGGTGAAGTTGATTTTGTATGTTTAAACTTTGCCAATGGCGATATGGTTGGCCACACCGGAATTATGGAAGCCGCTATAAAAGCTTGCGAAGTAGTTGATGTTTGTGTAAAAGAAATAGTTGAAGCTGCATTAGAAAACAATTATACCACAATTATTATTGCAGATCACGGTAATTGCGAAACAATGATAAATCCAGATGGGACGCCAAACACCGCACACACTACGAATCCTGTGCCAATTATTTTAGTAGATAAAGATTTAAAACATATTCAAAATGGGGTTTTAGGTGATATTGCTCCTACAATTTTAGAACTGATGGGAATTCAAAAACCCTTTGTTATGACTTGTCATTCGTTAGTTTAAAAAATAAACTACAATATTTAAAGGGAAGCAATGCTTCCCTTTTTTTATTAAAAAAAAGTTAAAAACAAAAAGAAATAATAGTAACACTATTACATTTGCGTATCAAATTTTGATAATGAAAAATGTACTATTAAATTTCAAAGCAAAAATCAATAGAAAACTATTTGTAAAAGATCCTGAAACATCTGAATTGGGTCAGAACATCTTAAAAAATAGTATTATTTTAATTGATGAAATTGGTTTTGAAGCTTTTACATTTAAAAAACTAGGGGAGAAAATTCAGTCTAATGAAAGTTCTATCTATCGCTATTTTGAAAACAAGCACAAATTATTAGTATACCTTTCTTCTTGGTACTGGTCTTGGATGGAATATCGAATGGTTTTTGCAACTGCAAATATCCAAAATCCAATTACTAAACTAGAAATTGCTATTAAATTAGTTACAGATAATGTAATTGACGACACAGCTACACCGCATATTGATGAGCAAATTCTGAATAAAATTATTATTAAAGAATTTACTAAAACACTAATGACTAAGGAAGTAGATAGTGAAAACAAAGAAGGATTCTTTCTGGTTTATAAAAGAGTTATCAATCGGATCGAAATTATAATTGAAGAAGTGAATCCTGCTTATCCATTCGCCAAAAGCTTAGCATCTAGCGTTGTAGAAGGAACTTTGCATCAACATTTTTTAAAAGATCACTTAAAGACGATAACAAATTTATCCGATCAGGATTGTGCTACTGAATTCTATCTCGATATGATTAAAAAAACACTACTATGACTCCATTAAAAAGATTTAAAAATCTTATCTCGGTTGACAAGCAAGATATTTATCAAATATTTTTATATTCGATAATTGCAGGGCTTATTAGTTTATCCTTACCATTAGGAATTCAGTCGATTATCAATTTTATCCAAGCAGGTAAAGTGAGTACCTCGTGGATCATGTTGGTGGTAATAGTTGTTGTAGGAGTTATTTTTGTAGGCATACTAAAAATAATGCAGTTCCGAATAACCGAAAATCTACAACAAAAGATTTTTGTTCGTTCGTCGTTTGAATTCGCTTACCGCTTTCCAAAAATAAAATTTAATGAATTACATAATCAATATCCGCCTGAATTAGCGAATCGCTTTTTTGACACATTAACAGTACAAAAAGGATTTTCAAAACTCTTGTTGGATATTTCTGGTGCTGTATTGCAAATTTTGTTTGGAATTATATTACTTTCATTGTATCATTCCTTCTTTATATTATTTGGAATAGTAGTTGTTATTTTACTATATTTAATTTTTAGAACTAACTTTAATGTAGGACTTGAAACGAGTTTAAAGGAGTCAAAATATAAATATAAAATCGCACATTGGTTGCAAGAAATTGCAAGAAATCATTTGAGTTTCAAAAGCAATTCAATTTTTAATTTTTCATTGCATAAGAATGACGAATTAGTAAACGAATACCTGAAACAACGTGAAAATCATTTCAAAGTATTATTAAAGCAATACGTCCAATTAACCGGATTTAAAGTTTTAATTACAGCTGGATTATTAATCATTGGCGGATTATTGGTAATCAATCAACAGATGAATATTGGACAATTTGTTGCGGCAGAAATCATCATTTTAAGTATTATTGCAGCAGTCGAGAAATTGTTTTCGGGCTTAGAATTATTTTATGACGTATTAACCTCTTTAGAAAAAATGGGCTCCGTCGTTGATTTGGAGTTGGAAGAAGAAGTTAAAAATCCAAATTATTTAGTAGATGAAAATCACATTACTCTTGAAGGTGAAAATGTATCATTTAGTTATCCAAAATCTGATAAAGAACTATTAAAAAACATAAATCTAACAATTCTACCGAAACAGCATACTTTAATAACAGGCGAAAATGGTTCTGGAAAGACTACTTTATTACGTTTGTTAGCTCGAATAATAGAGCCTACAGAGGGTAACGTTTTTATCAATGACACAAACTACAAAAGATATTCCTCCGAAGAGTATCGTTCTAAAATAGGAATTGTAACTGCTGATGAAATACCTTTTGAAGGGACGATTCTAGAAAATATCACTTGTAATAATCCTGCCATAAAAATGGATGCCGTCTTTAAATTAGTGGAAAAATTAAAACTTACCGAAGTCATAAAAGCACTGCCAAAAGGACTTGACACTAACATTACTTCTGAAGGAAAGCAAATAAATTCATCTGCAATACAAAAAATTGTATTAGCACGCTGCATTATAAATCAACCAAAACTACTGTTTTTAGAAAATCCATTAGACAAATCCGATGAACAAAGTTGTACAGAAATAATTGATTTTTTAAACGAACAAAATCAACCGTGGACGTTAATTGTTGTTAGCAAGAATAATTACTGGAAACAAATTTGCAAACAAACTATTCTTTTAGAAAAAGGTAAAATTAAACTTATTTAAAGATGCTAAATATATCTAAAAATAGAATTGGAAATTTCATAAAAATTGAAGACTTCAAATCAACGCAAATATTTAATAAACAAAAAGATTATAAAGTAATTCGAAAAATAATATTGGCTTTAGGGCTTCTCGTAATACTTTTTCTTTTTCTTCCTTGGACACAAAACATTAGAGGAACCGGCAACGTCACCACCTTAAAACCTAACCAACGTCCGCAAACTATTCAAACTATAATTGCAGGTCGGATAGAAGAGTGGTATGTGAACGAAGGCGATTTCGTAAAAAAAGGAGATACAATTTTATATATTTCTGAAATTAAAGAAGACTATCTCGATCCAAATTTAATTGAAAATACCGGAAATCAATTAAAGGCAAAAGAAAATTCAGTGATTTCTTATGGAGATAAAGTGGAAGCTTTAGAAGCGCAAATGAATGCAATTCAAAACGAAAAAGGTTTAAAAATAAGACAAACTCAAAATAAACTGAAACAATCCTATTTAAAAGCGCAAAGTGATAGCATTGATTTTGAAGCTTCAAAAACGCAACTAAAAATTGCAAAAACACAATATACACGTTCCGTTAATTTAAATAAAGAGGGTTTAAAACCTATGACCGATGTAGAGGAAAAGCGAATGAAGTTGCAAGAAACAGAGGCAAAAATTTTAACGCAAGAAAATAAATATATTTCAAGTAAAAATGAAATTTTGAATGCCAAGATGGAACTTAATAGAATTGGTGCGGAATATGCCGAAAAAAATGCAAAAGCAAGCAGCGATAAACAAACGGCTATCAGTTCACAATACGATACAGAGGCTCAAGTGAATAAACTTAAAAATCAATATAAAAACTACCAAATCAGGAATGGCATGTATTATATTACAGCACCGCAGGATGGCTATATTAATAGAGCTCTTCAGTCTGGAATTGGAGAAACAATAAAAGAAGGAACACCCGTGGTTAGTATAATGCCTGCTGTTTTTGAAATAGCGGTTGAAACTTATATCAATCCTATAGATTACTCATTAGTGAACAAAGGAGAAAAAGTACACGTTTGGTTTGATGGTTGGCCAACAATCGTTTTCAGTGGATGGCCAGGAGTTTCTTATGGTACTTTTGGCGGAATAATCGTAGCAAAAGAAAACTTCATAAGTCCGAATGGAAAATATAGAGTCTTAATAGCACCTGATCCAAACGAGAAAAAATGGCCAAAAAAATTAAGCATCGGAGCCGGAACTCAAACTATTGCGCTTTTAGATAATGTACCTATTTGGTTTGAAATTTGGAGAACTTTAAATGGATTTCCACCTAATTTTTACCAACCTTCGGAAGCTGAAAAAAATAAAAAACAATGAAAATTAAACTAATCATACTACTTCTTTTCATTGGGAACAGCATATCTATATTTGGACAAACTGCTTCAACCGAATTCAGCTATAATGAATTTTTAGGTTATGTAAAAAAATATCATCCTCTTGTAAAACAAGCAAATTTAAAAATAAATGAAGCACAAGCAAATTTATTACAAGCCAGAGGTGCGTTTGACCCTAAAATTGAAGTTGATTTTAAAGAAAAACAATTCAAAAACACAGCATATTATTCCCTTCTAAATAGTAGTTTTAAAATACCAACTTGGTATGGAATAGAGCTTAAAGCCGGATTTGACAATGCCGAAGGAATATACGTGAATCCCGAAAACACTTTACCTAACAAGGGTTTAACTTCTTTCGGGATTTCTGTGCCGCTAGGACAAGGTCTGTTTATTGATGAGCGAATGGCCGCCATTAGAAAAGCCAAAATAGCAAGCAATTTAAACGCTGCAGAAAGAAATCTTCAAGTCGTGGAAGTTATTTATAATGCTTCTGTTAGTTATATGAATTGGAAGAAAAGTTTCGATGAAATAAAGCTATATGAAGATTATCTTAAAAACGCTTTAATTCGATACAAAGGAGTACAAATATTGATTAAAGAAGGTGACAAACCAGCTATTGATAGTGTAGAAGCAGGAATTACTTTAAAAACTCGTAGTTTAAATTTAGAAAATGCCAAACTAAAATATACGAAAGCAAAATTAGAATTGTCAAATTACCTGTGGTTAGAAAATAATATTCCACTAGAACTAAATGACCTTTTACAGCCTGAAGAATTACTTGCCAAAACTATCAAGGAAACATTAAAAATAAATGAATTAGCAACTATAAGTTTAGAAAATCACTCTAAAATAAAAGCTTTAGACGCAAAAATTGCAATGTTAAAAGTAGATCGAAAACTAAAAGCAAATTTACTTTTACCAAAATTAGATTTGAGTTATACCTATTTATCGGAACCAAGTTACATTGATAATTATCGCTTTGAAGATTATAAGATAGGTCTAAATTTTTCAATTCCCTTATTTCTAAGAAAAGAACGAGGTAGTTTAAAGTTAGCCAATTTAAAAATTGAAGATACAGAGTTTGTTTTACAATTTGAGAAGAAAAATTTAGAAAATAAAATCAAATCTCAACAAGAGGAAATTACTTCACTTGAAATTCAGCAAGATTTTAATGATGCGCTCTTAAACGATTACAAAATCCTTTTAAATGCAGAAGAACGCCTGTTTGAAATGGGAGAAAGTTCGTTGTTTGTAATAAATTCAAGAGAGAATTCATTGGTAAGTTCGCAAATAAATGATATTGTTTTAGAAAACAGCTATTTTATTGCCTTACTAAGTCTTTACAAAACATTTGCAAACCCTTTATAAATAAAAAACCCTCGCAATGCGAAGGTTTCTTTCGTTGTATATTTAAAAAAATATTAGTAACGATCTCTTGAGTTGTTGTCTCTATTGAAACCACCTCTGTTTCCACCAGCGTTACGATCGAAACTTCTTCTTTCGCCTTCTGGTTTCGGTTCAGATTTGTTAACAACGATTTTTCTACCTTCGATAGTTCCACCGTTTAATTCGTCAATTGCTTTCTGAGCTTCAGCGTCATTAGCCATTTCAACAAATCCAAATCCTTTACTTCTTCCTGTAAATTTATCCGAGATAATTTTAACTGATTCAACAGCTCCATACTCTTCAAAATAACCTCTTAAATCTGCTTCCTCTACACTGAAAGGAAGACTTCCTACAAAAATGTTCATCTATGAAAAATTTAATTCCCTACAAAGGTAAGCTATTAAATGTTGTAAAAAGCTTAAAGTTTGCTTTATTTTTCAAAAGTAGCAAAAATTGGCAAAATATTAAGAATCAAACCTTTAGTGAATAACTCACGATATTTACAATTTCCTATAGCTAAGAAGTATTAAAATAAAAAAGACAACCATTCGATTGTCTTTTTTGAGTGTTAGGCTTTATTTACATACAGCCAATCATTTCATAATAAGAACGCTCAATTGCCTCTTGATGTGTGGGATGTGCAATTTTAACTAATTCATTTACTCGCTGTCTTAATGTTTTACCGTATAGATCGGCAATTCCATTTTCTGTAATAATATATTGAACGTGTGCTCTTGTTGTTACTACGCCTGCTCCTTGTTTTAAGAACGGAACAATTCTACTTTCCCCACGTTTTGTAATCGATGGTAAGGCAATAATTGCTTTTCCGCCATCACTTAATGACGCACCACGAATGAAATCCATTTGACCACCTACTCCTGAATACATTGAACTTCCGATTGAATCTGCACAGACTTGTCCTGTTAAATCGACTTCAATGGCGGAGTTGATAGAAACCATTCTTGGATTTTTACGAATTCTTGCAGTATCATTGACAATTGACGATTCTTTCATTTCGATGAACGGATTATCGTCTACAAAATCATACAAACGTTTGGAACCCATTAAAAAAGTAGCCAAAGCTCTTCCTCTTGAAGTTCCTTTATAATTGCAATTGATTACATCTTTTTCAATTAAGTCGATTACTCCATCTGAAAACATTTCGGTATGAAGTCCTAAATCTTTATGATTCGTTAATTTACTCAGAGCGGCATTTGGAATGGATCCTATTCCCATTTGAAGTGTACTTTTATTCTCGATTAGTGAAGCAACAAAAGTTCCGATTTTTTCTTCCGTTTCTGTGAATGCTGCTAAATTATGCGCATGAATCGGCACATCAACTTCCACCAAATAATCGATTTCTGAGACGTGCATAATTCCATCACCAAAAGTTCGTGGCATATTTTTGTTTACCTGAGCCACCACAATTTTAGCGTTTTCGATTGCAGCCACACTAGCTTCTACCGAAACACCAAGCGAACAATAGCCGTGCTTGTCTGGTGGTGAAACGTGAATAAAAGCAACATCTAATGAAAGAACATTTTTGCGAAATAAAAGCGGCAATTCACTCAAAAATACTGGCGTATAAGATCCGTTTCCGGCTTTTATTGTATGACGAACGTTAGCTCCGATGAAAAAGGAATTTACGTGGAAACTGTCTCTTAATTCTGGATTAGCATAGCGCGCTTCTCCCTCTGTATGTAAATGACAAATTTCTACATCTCTTAATTCTGATGCTCTGTCTGTTAATGCATTTGTAAGAATTGTTGGTGTAGCCGCTGCTGCCTGAACATAAACTCTATCACCACTTTTAACTACTTGTACAGCTTCTGCTGCGGTAACATATTTTCCCATACCTAATGAAATTTATAGTACAAAATTACGCTAAATTTTAGGGTTAAAATATGACATTGCTCATCTTTAAAGAAGAAAATAGTGTTTTTGAAGCTGTAAATTACTATTGAAATACCTGAAAATAATTAGTGATAGAATCCCTGTGGCCCTAGCCCAGATAGTAGCGGCATCCTTTTTTTATGGGCAACCGGTATTTGAAACCGGTTGGCTGTAAAAAAAGATAGAGCGAATAGCTGGAAATAGCTCCTGAAACGATATAAAATTGTATTTTTGCACTGAAATTTGATATTATGATTATAATTAAAACCCTTGAAGAAATTGAATTGATGCGTGAAAGTGCGTTGATTGTTTCGAAGACTTTAGGAATGATTGCCAAGGAAATTAAGCCTGGCGTAACTACTTTATATTTAGACAAATTAGCGGAAGATTTTATTCGTTCGCATGGTGCGGAACCGGCGTTTTTAGGGATGTATGGTTTTCCAAATTCGTTGTGTATGAGTCCCAACACGCAAGTGGTTCACGGAATTCCGAATGCGACTCCGTTGCAAGATGGCGATATTATTTCGGTTGATTGTGGTGCGCTGAAAAACGGATTTAATGGTGATCACGCGTATACATTTGAAGTGGGCGAAGTGGCGGAAGCAACGAAAAAACTATTAAAAATCACGAAGGAATCGCTTTATGAAGGGATTCGTGCTACGAAAGTGGGCAATCGTGTGGAAGATATTGGAAATGCGATTCAGGTGTATTGTGAAGCCCACGGTTATGGCGTGGTTCGGGAATTATGCGGTCATGGTTTAGGCAGAAAAATGCACGAAGATCCGGAAGTTCCAAATTATGGAAAACGTGGTCGTGGCAAGCAATTGTTAAACGGAATGGTGCTTGCAATTGAACCGATGATTAACCAGGGAACAAAAAACATCAAACAACACAAAGACGGTTGGACAATTACCACCGCTGACGGAAAACCAAGTGCTCATTTTGAACACGATGTGGCGATTGTAAATGGTAAACCCGAATTGTTATCGACTTTCGCTTATATTTATGAAGCATTGGGAATTGTTAGTGATGAAGAAGATGGATTACGTCAGAAACCCTTAGTACTTTAGTTATATGAATTGCAAATCATGTTTATCCGAAATTAACGAAAACAATCGTTTTTGTTCCAATTGTGGCTCAAAAATAGTTGATGATAGGCTATCAATAAAAGGAACTTGGGAAGAATTTATTGGTCCATTTTTAAGTTGGGACAATAATTTTTGGAGAACTTTTACAGGTTTATTTACAGATCCTAAAGATGTTTTAGAAGCTTACATCAATGGTGCCAGAAAAAAATATTTCCAGCCATTTTCCTATTTAATTTTATTTGCAACTATTGCCGTTATTTTTTATAAAATTTTTCCAATGGGAGGAATTGCTGATTTCTCGGATGGATTTAATCAAGGCATTAACACTAATGATCCTTCAGCTGTTAACATGCCTAAAATGGACATGAAGGGTTTTATGGAAAACATGATGAATTATTATAATTTCTACTATATTCTCATGATTCCAATTATAAGTTTTATTACTTATTTGACCTTTTATAAACAAAAAAATAATTTTTCTGAACACTTAGTTTTTAATTCTTATATCCAAACCAATCTAGGTTTTATTTCCTTAATCTTACAAGTACTATTTTTTAATATAATTGGCTTAAGTTTTCTTTATTTCTATTTAGGTTATCTCATTTTAAGTATGCTTTTTTCTACTTATGCATTCAAAAAATTATATGCATTAAGTACTAAACAAGCATTGATTAGTGTTCTTAAATTTTGGGCTATACTTATACCATTATATATTGTTGTGAGTCTTGTAGGAACTGTGATTGCTGTTATATATATGTTCGCAACTAAATAAACAATGAAAAAAATATTCAAATTTATACTTAACACCATTCCGCGTCCGCTATTGATTCGAATGAGTATTGTGGTGCGTCCGGTTTTGGCATTTTTGTTGAAAGGTGATCGTTTTACGGATCCGATTGATGGGAAAAGTTTTCGTATGTTTTTACCTTATGGCTATGGAACACAAAGAAACAACGTTTTATCACCAAGTACACTTTCACTAGAAAGACACCGTTTGTTGTGGTTGTATTTGCAAAACGAAACTGATTTTTTTACAGCACCTAAGAAAGTATTACATTTTGCACCGGAACAAGAGTTTTACAAACGTTTTAAGAAACAAGGTAATTTAGACTACACTACGACTGATTTATTTTCGCCTTTGGCGGATGTGAAAGCGGATATTTGTAATTTGCCTTTTGAAGACAATCAATACGATATTATTTTGTGTAATCACGTTTTAGAGCATATTCCGGATGACACGAAAGCGATGCAAGAATTGTATCGTGTTTTAAAACCTGGTGGTATGGGAATTTTTCAGATTCCACAAGATCTATCACGCGACGTTACTTTTGCCGATGATTCGATTACAGATGAAAAAGAACGAGCTAAAATTTTTGGGCAATATGATCACGTTAGAGTATATGGAAGAGATTATTTTGACAAATTGAGAAGTATCGGTTTTCACGTGGACGAAGTGGATTACACGAAGACTATCGCAACTGAATTAGTAGAGAAATATTGTTTAGCAAAAGGGGAAATTATTCCCATTTGTTATAAATAAAAAAATGGCTTTCAAATTGAAAGCCATTTTTTTTACTCTTTAATTAATTCTTTAAAATTAACAGTCATGTATTGCTGCATTTCATTTTTTTCATCTGCATACAACAATAATGCATAAAGTTCTGGATGACTTTCCAGAAAGGCTTTACTTTCCTCTAAACTCATCAACATAAAAGCAGTTGCATAACCATCAGAAATACCACCCGATTTTGATAATATCGTAGCGCTTAAAATATTACTTTTCTGTGCTAATCCTGTTTTTGGATTGATAATGTGTACGAATTTTTGCCCTGTTTTTTCATCTGTAATTACTTTTCGGTAGTTTCCTGAAGTTGCCATTCCTAAGTTTTCTAGATTTACTTTGGCTATTAAAGTGCGCTCTTCTGGTTTTTGTAATGGATTATCAATACCAACAATCCAATTTTTATTGTCTATTGTATTTTTTCCTAATGCGAATAATTCTCCACCAATTTCTACAATCGCATTTTCTATTCCTTTAGATTTAAGAAAATTCACTACAACATCTACGGAATACCCTTGTGCTATCGCATTAAAATCTAAGTAAGTTTCCTTATATTTTTTTGAAATGGTTTTATTTTCATTCAACTGAACTTTATCTAAACCTACAAATTGCAGTAAACTATCGATTTGATTTTGAGATAAATTCTGATGTTTCTTATTTGGTCCGAATCCATAGGCATTGACTAAAACGCCAATTGTAGGATCGAACAGACCGCTTGTTTCTTTATGAATTTCGCTTGAAATCTTAAAGTTTTCGACAAATAAATCATCTACCACAACCGTTGAGTCGCCCGAATTGATTTTAGAGATTTTCGAATCATCGCGATACGTAGAAAGCGACATATCGAATGCTAATAATAGGGAATCTGTTTGTTTTTTAGAAACCACTTCTTGGTTGGCGATATATTTAATGGAATACGTTGTTCCTTGTGCTTCGCCCTGAATGGTGTGAAATTTAGGCTCACTTGAACAGGAAACTAATAATAACGCGATAACTAGAATGCTACAATATTTCTGTAATTCCTTCATAATTCATTATATAATCTTGATTTTTAAAAATGGGGCTTTCGTAATCTTGAGCATTGGCAAAACCTATACCAGCATATAAGATCTTTGCATTTTTGGTTTTGGCGTGCTCCTTAAAAGTTTCCATAAAAACCGCATCATATTCTGCAGGATTATCTGGATAAGTAACGGCTTGTACCATTACAAAATGCAACGTATTCGTAGGTTTATCTACACAAACAAATTGCGGATGTTTTTTCAATTGGCTGTTAATGGCGATGAACTCAAATCCTTGTTTTTCGAGTTCTTTTCCCACGTGATTCATGGCCAAATGATGTAAATCTTGAAGTGATAATGGTTCCATGATGCAAAGGTAGTTATTCTATTTGAATGCATAAAAAAACCGACTCATTTCTGAATCGGTTTTAAAATTATATTTATCTCAAATTTCCATAAATATCTTCTTTTGCAACTGCTTCTTTTGGAATGGTTTCCCATGTTTGCCCTTCTACATATTGAAAATCTTCTGCCACTGGCTTGCTTAAGTAGATTCGACTATATTTTGGTTTCTCTACACTAAATTTTACGAAAAAATTTTTTCCTTTTAATAATTTTCGCATTTTTTCTGTCTCATACCTATATTTAATATAAATAGACTTCTCAGTTGCAACACCTTTGTCATTTGAAGCAACAAAATAGTTATTATTGTAATAAAAACTATACTCAACTGATCTTCCTCCTTTTCCCTGACTTGAATAATCATAAACAGTTGCTACAGTATACAAAGTTTTCCCATCTTCAAGATATTTTTTATTTAGTAAATGCACTACAAGTCCGTAAATAAAAAGCCCTATAAAAAAAGAAAATGCAAAAACATAATACAAGTTTTTTTGAAGGTATTTTTTAATTTGTAAAAATGACATATTATTTTATTTAGTAAATTCAAAAATAAACAATTTCACCTTGAATCAAATAAAAAAAACCGACTCATTTCTGAATCGGTTTTGGTATTTAAAATTTGGATTAACCTCCAAAGTCGTCAAATCTAATATTTTCTGGATCTAAACCGAAGTCTTCACCCATTTTTTGAACTGCTTTGTTCATCATTGGTGGTCCACAGAAATACAATTCAATATCTTCTGGATTATCATGTTTTGATAAATAATTATCAATTACCACATTGTGAATAAATCCTACGAATCCGTCACCTTCTCCGTCAACTCCGTCTTTTACTTTCCAGTTATCTTCTGGAGCAGGCTCAGATAAAGCTAAATAGAATTTAAAGTTTGGAAAATCTTTCTCTAACGCTCTGAAGTGGTCTGTGTAGAACAATTCGCGTTTAGAACGACCTCCGTACCAATATGTAACTTTTCGTCCTGTTTTAACTGTACGGAATAAATGATAAAGGTGTGAACGCATTGGTGCCATACCCGCTCCACCACCAACATATAACATTTCTGCCTCTGTTTCGTTGATGAAGAATTCACCATAAGGTCCTGAAACCGTTACTGGATCTCCTGCTTTTCTTGAGAACACATAAGAAGAAGCAATACCTGGGTTTACTTTCATCCAATCGTTTGTAGCTCTATCAAAAGGAGGCGTTGCAATACGAACGTTTAACATAATTTTTCGTCCTTCTGCAGGATATGAAGCCATTGAATAAGCTCTTTCTACCAATTCGTCATTTTTCATAACTAAAGGCCATAATTTGAACTTATCCCATTCTGCTTTAAATTTTTCAGGATCACCAGGATGCTCTTCAGGATGTGCCATGATATCCATGTCTGCAAATTTTACTTCACATTCTGGAATTTCAATTTGGATATATCCACCTGCTTCGTAATGCATATCATCTGGTAGCTCCACTATAAATTCTTTAATAAAAGAAGCTACGTTGTAGTTAGAAAATACTTTTGCTTCGAATTTTTTAATTCCAAAAATTTCTTCTGGAACTTCGATTATCATATCATTCTTAACTTTAACTTGGCACCCTAATCTCCAACCTTCCGCCAATTCCTTGCGCGAAAAGTTAGGTATTTCTGTTGGTAACGCTTCGCCTCCACCTTCTAATACGATACATTTACACTGTAAACAAGTACCACCACCACCACAAGCAGACGGTAAAAAGATTTTACTATTACTTAGAGTAGTCAAAAGTGTGCTACCTCCTGATACATCAATTTCGTTTTCACCGTTAATTTTAATCTTCACTAAACCTGAGTTTACTAACTTTGATTTTGCAAATAATAGCATAAATACCATTAGTAAAATTAGTCCTAAGAAAGCTAAAATCGAATATGTAATTAATTCAAACATAATTTCAATTTTTATATATTATACTGTTATTTAACAACTTGTATTGTGTCTATTTGTATAGAATCATTTGCAACTTGTAGTGAATCAACTACTGGAGTTTCAACCACTGCTGGTACTGGTGTTTCGTTTTTCGCTTTAGGTTTCGCGTTTAATGCGTTAAGATCAATTCCACCGAAACTCATAAAACCAATTGCCATTAAACCTGTTAGGATAAATGTAATTCCTAAACCTCTTAGCGGCGCTAAAACGTTAGAATATTCCATTTTTTCTCTGATCGCTGCTAATGCTACAATTGCAATTAACCAACCAAGACCAGAAGAAAGTCCAAAAGTTATAACGTGCCCAATATTTTGATAAGTTCCTGTATCTACACGTAATTGCATAAATAAAGAACCTCCTAAAATTGCACAGTTAACAGCAATCAGTGGCAAGAAAATACCTAAAGAATTATATAAAGATGGTGAAAATTTTTCAATAATCATCTCTACCAGCTGAACTAAAGTTGCAACTACGGCAATGTAGACAATAAGATTCAAAAAGCTTAAATCGATCTCTGCTAATGAAGGGTCGATCCAAGATAAAGCACCTGCTTCTAATACATATTTATAAATTAAATAGTTTAAAGGAACTGTAATTACTTGAACAAATGTTACTGCAATACCTAATCCAATAGCTGTAGATACTTTCTTAGATACAGCTAAGTACGAACACATTCCCAAGAAATATGCAAATACCATGTTATCAATGAACATGGATTTTAAAAATATATTGATATATTCAAACATAGCTATTACTTTTTCTCAATTAATTTTTTGTTTATGCTTCTTTGCACCCAAATAATTAGCCCTACCGTAATAAGTGCCATTGGTGCTAATAACATAAATCCGTTGTTTACATATCCATGAGCATAAGCTCCTGTTTTATCTACGGCGTTACCTAAGATTTCAATTCCGAAAATTTTTCCTGACCCTAACAATTCTCTGAAGAACGCTACAATCATTAAAATAATTCCGTATCCTAAACCGTTTCCGATTCCGTCTAAAAAGGATTTCCATGGTGTGTTTGCAAGAGCAAAAGCCTCTAAACGACCCATTACAATACAGTTTGTAATAATTAATCCTACAAAAACTGAAAGTTGTTTACTTACATCATAAGCATACGCTTTTAGAACTTGGTCAACTAAAATAACTAATAAAGCTACCACAACTAATTGAACAATTATACGAATTCGATTAGGAATTAAATTTCTGATTAATGAAACGATAACGTTACTCAATGCAACTACTGCAGTTACAGAAAGCGCCATTACGAAAGCATTTTTCATTTGAACTGTTACAGCTAGCGCTGAACAAATTCCTAATACTTGAACCGTTACTGGGTTATCGTCGTTAAAAGGATTAGTTATTAATTTGATATTACTTTTAGAAAATAATCCTTCTTTGTTGTTTGCTGCCATGCTGATTATTTTTTATTAGATTTTAAATACTTTTCATAAGGTTTCAAACCTCTCACTAACATTTCAGATACACCATTACCCGTTAAAGTTGCTCCTGAAATAGCATCAACTTCACCATCAGCTTTGTCTTTTCCACCCATATATCCTTTAACAACTCGCAAACCTTGAAGGTTACCGTTTGTATCAAACACATTTTCGCCTATAAAACTATTTTGGAAATAATCTTGTGTAATTTCACCTCCTAAACCTGGCGTTTCAGATTTGTGATCAAATACAATTCCATCTACTTTAAGGTTTTCGTCTACAGAAACATAAGCCCAAATTGCATCCCATAAACCCATTCCTCGCACAGGAATAACATAGAATTTTTTACCATCTTTCTCCGCATTAAAAATTGGGAATTTCCCTTTTTCTTTTGCGATATCTACTGTAAATGCATCTTTACTAATTTCGTTTCCGTCTTTATCAAAAACTAACTCACTAGTGATGTGCTTTTTATAAGCTTCTTCTGAAGCATCTCTTTCTACAGCCACTCCAAAAGATTTTAGAATGTACTGCATTTTCTCTTTTTTAACATTTGCTTCCTGATTTGGTTTAAGTGCCGTTGAAGCAAAAGCCAAAGCCGATGCCACAACTACTACCATAATAATCGCAAACAAAAATGTATATCCGTTACTTTCTCTATTCATGACTATGCTGCTTTTAATTGTTTAGACTTCTCTAATCTTTTCTTTCTTCTGTTCACGTTTCCGTTTACTACGAAGTAATCAATAGTTGGAGCTAATGCATTCATTAATAAAATTGCCAACATAATTCCTTCCGGATATGCAGGGTTAAAAATTCTAATCGTCATCGCGAAGAATCCGATTAAGAGACCATATATAACTTTACCTTTATCTGTTTGTGCTGCAGAAACTGGATCAGTTGCCATAAAAACAAGTCCAAAAGCAAAACCTCCTACAACTAAATGATTAGTCCATTCGAAATTCATAATTGGAGTTAAGCCAACAGCATTGAACATCAAAGTAGTTAAAGCTGCTCCAATTAATCCAGAAAGCATAATTCTCCAGCTTCCAATTCCTGTTGCAATTAAGATTAATGCACCAATTAAGACTGCTAAAGTTGAAGTTTCTGCCACAGATCCTGGAATAAATCCTAAGAACATGTCCATCGTTGAATAAGCTACTTCTTTTCCATTTGCTAAAGTTCCTAAAATAGTTTCTCCAGAAATTGCATCTGTAGTACTTGCATCACTAACCCAAATTTTATCTCCCGACATAAATAAAGGATAAGCAAAGAATGCAAAAGCACGAGCTAATAAAGCCGGATTGAAAATATTCATTCCTGTTCCTCCAAAAGCTTCTTTACCAATTACAACAGAGAAAATTACTGAAATTGCCAACATCCATAAAGGAAGATCGATAGGCATAATCATAGGGATTAACAAACCAGTTACTAAGTATCCTTCGTTAACTTCGTGTCCTCTCCAAATTGCGAATGCAAATTCAATACCTAAACCTACTGCATAAGATACAATAATCATTGGTAAGATTTTCCATAATCCGTGCATGAAGACATCCATAAACGGAGGCAAAACACCATCATTTAACTGAATAAAATGCTGATAACCTCCATTGTAAATTCCAAAAAGTAATGCTGGAAGTAAAGCTAAAACCACAGTAATCATGGTTCTTTTTAAATCCACAGCATCTCTAATATGTGCGCCATGCTTTGTAGTGTGATTAGGTACAAATAAAAATGTATCTAATGCATTAATAGCTGGTGCATATTTTTCAAATTTCTGCCCTTTCTCAAAAGGTTTTCTAATTTGGTCTAATTTATTTCTTAAAAACTTCATAGCTTATCCTACTTCTTTAATCATTAAATCAAGAGCACCACGAATAATTTCCTGTGCTTCTAATTTTGAGGTGTTAGTATAATCAATTAAAGCAAAATCTTCTGGCGCTACTTCATAAATACCTAAACCTTCCATTTTGTCAATATCTCCAGCCATACAAGCTTTTAATAATTGCATTGGAAAAATATCTAAAGGCATAACAGCTTCCATTTCACCGGTAACCACTAAAGCTCTTTCTTCTCCGTTTAAGTTTGTAGTTGGTGCATATTTTTTACCTGGCATTAACCAAGACAATCCTGTTCTTGAAGCACTATGAATACTAGGTGCTGCAAATGGCATCCATCCAAACATTCTATACTCGTTTCCTTCAGGGATTACTGTCATTGAATTGCTGTAAAAACTAACATAATCATTAGTAGTTACTTTTTTACCTGTTAAAACATCTCCAGAAATAATTCTTACATTATCGCCTTTGATTTTATTTTCAACAACACTCGCAATTGGAGCACCTTGGATTACGTTGTAGTATTGAGCATCTTTTACTTCAGAACCCACTAAAGCGATAGTTCTTGTAGCATTAAATTTACCCGTTAAAAACAACTCTCCAATTTTAGCTACATCTTGTGGCGCAACTGTCCAAACTCTTTCACCTGCATTAATTGGGTCGATTTTTGAAATCTGAACACCAACATTTCCAGAAGGATGAGGACCATAAACTTGATGAAGAGCAACTCCCTTTACATCAGAAAAAATAGATTTCCCTTTTCCTTTTACAGAAAGATGCACTTTACCAGTAGTCAATTTCGCAAGAGCATTAACTCCGGCCTGAAAAGCGTCTAATTTGTGTTCTAAAACAAACTCTACATCAGCTGCTAAAGGAGCTGTTGCATAGGTTGAAATAAAAATAGCTTTCGGCGTATCGGCAGAATTAGCAATCACATCGTAAGGACGTTGATTGATAAAGGGCCAACATCCAGAAGCTAACAAATATGCTTTTACTTCTTCCGTTGATAAATCAGTTGGATTTTTCTTGCTATGCTCTAAGAAAACATCTTGGGAATCAGCTACAATAAGAATTTCTAAGATCACTCTTTTCTCACCACGCTTTATTTCTTGGATTTTTCCACTTACTGGGGCTACAAATTTAACTTTCTCATCTGTTTTGGAATAGAAAATTACCTCTCCCGCTTTTACGTTATCACCTTCCTTTACGACCATCTTTGGAGTAACTCCGTGAAAATCAGAAGGTTTAACAGCATAGACTCTCGAGCGAGTGACATCAGAAATTTTCTTTTCCGCTTCACCCTTCAACTTAAGGTCTAAACCTTTTTTAATTCGAATGTCTTTTGACATATTTTTGAAGATATGATTGTTATAAAAATTACTATAAAACATGCAAATTTAATCATTTACAATTAAGGATACCAAAAATAAAGTCAAGGACTTACCTTATTTATAAAGATTCTAAATTAAAGTTTGGTATTAAAATTGTCTTTTGTTAAAATTGAATAAAAGTTTTATTATTTTTACAAAATATAACACCACAAAATGAATAAAATAATCGCTATTTCAGTTCTATTTTTTGTTAATATTATCTGTGCACAACAAGCAATAGAAAAAGAACCACCATTTAACATTAAAACCATTTCTTTTGTAGTTAATCAAACCAATGTAATTCCTTTCTTCAAATTAGGAGACCCATTTGAGTTGCAATTTGATGATTTATTTAGTGATGAAGCCGATTATTATTACGAAATTAAACAATTTAATTATGATTGGTCTGCACCTTCTGATCTATCTAAAGCAGAATATTTAAACGGAATGGACAATCAAAGAATTATGACGTATGAAAATTCATTTAACACGCTGCAAATGTATTCGCATTACAAGCAAACCTTTCCAAACCAATTAAATCAAATTACAAAAAGTGGTAATTATTTATTTAGCATCTTAAATGATGAACGAGAAGTTATATTTTCTAGAAAAGTGATTCTCTATGAGGAAGAGATTAATATTGGAATACTAATTAGAAGAGCGAGAGATTTTGAAGGAATTGACACTAAACAAAATATTGAAATGACAATTAACTATGGGGATAAATTATTGCAAAATCCAATTCAAAACGTAAAAGTCACTTTATTTCAAAATGGTAATTGGAAAACAAGTATTTCAAACATAAAGCCACAATATACACTCGGATCTGAATTAATTTACCGATACAATAAAGAAACACAATTTTGGGGTGGCAATGAAGCTTATACGGTTGACAACAAAATAATTAGAACGACCAACAATACTGTTGCCAAAGTAACTTCTGGAGACAACATTTACAATACCTATTTGTACGTAAACACCCCGAGAAAGAACAAACCGTATACTTATTTTCCTGATATTAATGGGAATTTTTATATCACAAATGCAAATGTTCAAAATCCTGGAATTGAAGCGGATTACTCTTGGGTTTATTTTGCCCTGGACGCCTCGAACTTCCCTGATGGTTCAATTTATGTTTCTGGAATGTTTACAAATTACACACTGACTGATGATTACAAAATGGATTTTAACAAGAACACCGGCTTGTATGAAAAAGCTATTTTAATGAAACAAGGTTTTACAAATTTCCAATATATCCGAACAGACAAAAAGGGAAACATTGATTTTGAAAACGCAGTAGATGGCAATTATTACCAAACCGAAAACAACTATACCGCTATAATTTACTATAAAGGCAACAATGACCGATATGACCGAGTAATAGGAATTTCAAATACAAATAGTGAAGTCATTCGCAATTAGAGAATGGATAGAAAAGACAAAAAATACAGAAGCACAACATGTCTTAACTGTGAGACACCGCTTGATCTTAGTGAAAAATTTTGCCATTCTTGCGGCCAATTAAACACTACAAAAAAGCTAACCATTAGAGACTTTATTGAAGAATTTTTTGCCAATTTCTATGCTTATGATTCTAAAATAAAAAATTCAATATTCTCCCTGTTTACAAAACCCGGCGTATTAGCTCGCGAATTTAATGAAGGCAAAAGAAACAAATATGCTAATCCTTTTCGTTTGTTTCTTAGCATTTCCCTTGCATTGTTTATTAGTTTTAACATGACGGAAGGCGACGCTACGCCCGTTTCAATCGATTCACAAATAAAAAATACTAAAGAAATTGCTAAAAAAAATAGGAAATTAGATAGTTTAACTTATAAAACTATAAAGTCCGAAACCCCTTCTAAAGAACTACTTGATCGCCAAGAAAAAGGTTTTAGTCACGATTCTATTTATACTAATGATTATATCAGTAAAAATATTAAAATGAATTTCGAGCCATTAACGTACACGATTTCTTCCTTCCGTAATTTCTATCTCAAATATCCTCAAAAATCAAGCGAAGAAGCATTGGAAGAATTGGGATTTGAAAATAGTTTTTTCTACAATTCACTATTCAATAAATCTAAATCTTTCAAAACCAAAGAAATAAGTACGGAGATTTTTGAATATTTCTATCGCAACTTACCATTTTTTATTTTCTTATCGTTGCCTATTTTGACACTCCTTTTCTGGATGCTTTTTTATGACAAAAAACTAAACTACACCGAACATTTAGTATTTACATACACGTTATTTACGTTCTATTTTATGTGTATGATACTTTTCAATTTAATGGGAATTGTGAGTGATTCTGTGTCGACTTTCTTTGCTGGAATTTCATTTTTAATAATTTTCCCCCTGTATCTCTACAAATCTTTAAGAAATTTTTATCAGCTGAGTCGTTGGAAAACGATTTTTAAATTCATACTTTTGAATCCCCTACTAGGTTTATTTTTAGGAATTTGTATTGTTTTCATCGCTTTTATTGGGATAATTTTGTTTTAAATTATGGTTAGTCAAATTACAAGAGGGATTAAGATTTCCGTTTTAACTAGTTTTGAAGGCACTTACTTCAGAAACTACAAGATTCATTTTGCCTTCACTTACCAAATCACCATTGAAAATCAAAGCAAAGATTCTGTGCAATTAAATTCGCGTCATTGGGAAATTTATGATGCGTTAAATGATTTAGACACCGTAGACGGCGAAGGTGTAATTGGCAAAAAACCAGTCATTAAACCCGGAGAAGCTTTTTCTTATTCTTCCGGCTGTTTGCTTGCTTCCCCAATTGGTGCTATGAAAGGGCATTTCAATATGGTGAATTTTACCTCAACAAAAACTTTCAAAGTGCTTATTCCTACTTTTAAATTAAGCGCTCCTTTTGCAATCAATTAAATAAACACACTTCCTGAATCCGTTTCTAAGAAACTTTTTTAGAAGTAACTTTTTGTTAACGATAATTCAAAATATACTTTGTATTTTTGCAATGCTTTACAATTTATTTTGTAAAACACACACCTAGATGTCTAATTTTCTAAATACAACACCATGTTAAAAGGATTTTTTAATGTTCCGAAAGCGGTTAATGAACCTGTAAAATCATATGCTCCTGGTTCTCCAGAACGAGCTGCAGTTGCTGCCGCATATACAGAAATGTGGAATTCACAAATGGAAGTTCCGTTATATATCGGTAACGAAGAAATAAAAACAGGAAACACAAAAACAATGTCTGCTCCGCATGATCATCAACATATCGTCGGAAAATATCACCAAGCAGACAAAGCTTTAGTTGAAAAAGCAATTACTTCTGCTTTAGAAGCACGCACCAAATGGGCAGCAATGTCTTGGGAAAACAGAGCTGGAATTTTCTTGAAAGCTGCTGAATTATTAGCCGGACCATACAGAGCAAAAATTAATGCTGCAACAATGATTGCACAATCAAAAACAATACACCAAGCAGAAATTGATGCGTCTTGTGAATTGATTGACTTCTTACGTTATAACGTAGAATTCATGACGAAAATTTATGCAGACCAACCAGCTTCTACTTCAGATATGTGGAACAGAGTGGAATATCGTCCTTTAGAAGGATTTGTATACGCAATTACGCCATTTAACTTCACGGCTATTGCTGGAAATCTTCCTTCAAGTGCTGCGTTAATGGGTAATGTTGTCGTTTGGAAACCAGCAGCAACACAAGTATATTCTGCGAATGTGATTATGCAAGTTTTCAAAGAAGCAGGTTTACCTGATGGCGTTATCAACATGGTAATAGGCGATTCTGCAATGATTTCTGAAGTGGTTTTATCTGACAAACATTTTGCTGGAGTTCACTTTACAGGATCAACAGGAGTTTTCAATGATATTTGGGCAAAAATCGGAACCAACATCAGTAATTATAAAACATATCCAAGAATTGTTGGAGAAACTGGTGGAAAAGATTTCATCATTGCTCACCCAACAGCAAATCCAGCACAAGTTGCCGTAGGAATTGCTCGTGGCGCTTTTGAATTCCAAGGACAAAAATGTAGCGCGGCTTCTCGTGTTTACGTTCCTCAAAGTTTATGGCCAGCAATCAATTCTAAATTAGAAACGGATTTAGCTTCTATGAAAATGGGATCGCCAGAAGATATGGGCAATTTCGTAACAGCTGTAATTTCTGAAACTTCATTTGACAAATTAGCGCGTTATATTGACCAAGTTAAAAAAGACACTGATGCAGAAGTTATTATGGGAGGAAATTATGATAAATCTAAAGGATATTTCATTGAACCAACGGTTATTTTAACTACTAATCCAAAGTACAGCACTATGGAAACCGAATTATTCGGACCTGTTGTAACAATTTATGTGTATGAAGATGCAAAATGGTCTGAAACATTAAAATTAGTAGACGAAACTTCAGAATATGCATTAACAGGAGCTGTATTTAGCGAATGCCGTTATGCAGTTGAAGAAGCAACAATCGCCTTGCAAAATGCTGCCGGAAACTTCTATATCAATGACAAACCAACAGGTGCTGTTGTAGGAATGCAACCATTTGGAGGCGCTAGAGGTTCTGGAACAAATGATAAAGCAGGTTCTTCTCAGAACTTATTGCGTTGGGCTTCAGTTAGAACAATTAAAGAAACTTTCGTTACGCCAGTAGATTATAAATATCCGTTTTTAGGATAATTTCTAACAAGAAATAAAAATAGTAAAAGCCCGATTTTCAATTGAAAATCGGGCTTTTTTTAAACTATTCACTAATCACTTACTTCTTATATTTCAATGGCAAATGAACTATTTTTTTAGTTTCGAAAAATTCTTCTTTGAAAAAATCTGCTAAATTATATTCCGTTGCATTTGGAAAATCTTTTAATTCTTCCGTTAAATCGCCCCCTTTTAAATACAAAATACCATTTCCTATTTCGTGATTTTGCTTTTTAGAAACTGCTCCATCCACCCAACTTACGAAATCGGTCATATTAGTCACAGCACGACTTACGATAAAATCAAATTCTTGCTTTACCAATTCGGCACGTTTTTGTTCTGCTTTTACATTTTTCAATCCTAAAGCGGTTGCTACTTCGTTTACCACTTTAATTTTCTTCGCAATAACATCAATCAAATAAAAGTCGACTTCCGGAAATAAAATAGCCAATGGAATTCCTGGAAATCCACCGCCTGTTCCTACATCCATAATTTTAGAGCCCGGTCTAAACTCTATTATCTTAGCCATTCCAAGGGAATGCAATACGTGTCTTGTGTACAATTCATCAATATCCTTTCTAGAAATCACATTAATTTTCGAGTTCCAATCTTCATACAAAGCTTGCAACATTTCGAATTGAATGCGCTGATTTTCAGTTAAATTAGGAAATTGTCTTAAAATCTCTTCCATTAGTTAAATTTTGCACAAAAATACGATTTTTACCGAATAAATATGACGATAATCATAAATCAAAAAATTATAATAATTATCTTTGACAAAATTTGAAGACAACTATATGAATAATACAGCCCCAATTTTTTCTAAGAGTGATAATCTGAAATTCTTTAGGACACTAAATAAAAGAGTAAACGATTATTTCAAAGAGAATAATATCGACAAAACCGGAAACTGGAAACTTCACGTTAAAACTATCGTGATGTTTGCGCTTTTCTTAACCCCATATTTCTTTTTACTTGCTATGGATATGCCGTTCTGGGCGTATTTACTATTAAACGTTGTAATCGGAATTGGAATGGCAGGCGTTGGAATGAACGTAATGCACGATGGAAATCACGGTGCTTATTCCAACAAATCTTGGGTAAACAAATTTATGGGTGGAAGCATCTATATCCTAGCCGGAAACGTTTACAACTGGCAAGTGCAACACAATGTTTTGCATCATACGTATACCAACATTTTAGGTCACGATGAAGACTTAGAAGCAGGAAGAATTTTACGTTTTTCTAAAACTTCTAAATGGTATGCACACCACCGTTTTCAACATTATTATTCGGTTTTTTTATACGGTTTATTAACGTTTAACTGGGCAATAACAACTGATTTCCTTCAAATGAGACGTTACTTAAAAAGAAACTTATCGTATGGTGAATTTAAAAAACCAGCAATTAGATGGACTACTTTAGTTATTACAAAAGTGATTTATTTCTCTATTTGGTTAGTATTACCAATGGTTTTAGGCGTTACTTGGTGGAAAGTTTTACTAGGATTCTTAGTAATGCACTACACAGCTGGAGTAATTTTAAGCGTTGTATTCCAATTAGCGCACGTTGTTGAAGAAACAGTTAATCCTGTTGCAGACGAAAACGGAGAAATTGAAAACACTTGGGCCATTCACCAATTGTTTACAACAGCAAACTTTGCTCCTAAAAACTGGTTGGTAAATTATTATACAGGAGGATTAAATCATCAGATTGAACACCATATTTTCCCAAATATCAGTCACGTACATTACGATAAAATTTCAGAAATAGTAAAACAAACGGCTGCAGAATGCAACTTACCATACCACGAATTTAAAACTACAAGAGCTGCAATTTATTCGCACTTCAACCACTTAAGAGAATTGGGGAGAAAACCTCAACTAGCATAACACACAAAGAGACGCAAGAAATTGCGTCTTTTGTATTAACTATAATAACTAACACACAATGAACCCTTTATCGGAAAGAATTAACAATTTATCAGTTTCTCAGACGCTTGCAATGGCTGCTTTAGCACGAGAATTAAAAGCACAAGGAAAAGACATTATCAGTTTAAGTTTAGGCGAACCAGATTTCAACACACCTGATTTCATTAAAGAAGCTGCAAAAAAAGCAATTGATGAGAATTATAGTACTTATTCTCCTGTAGAAGGGTATTTAGAATTAAAAGAAGCCATTTGCAAAAAATTTAAAAGAGACAATAATTTAGAGTACAAACCGTCTCAAATTGTAGTTTCTACAGGTGCAAAACAATCGCTATACAACATTGCTCAAGTAATGTTAAACGAAGGCGACGAAGTAATTCTTCCAGCTCCTTATTGGGTTTCTTATTTCGAAATCATCAAACTTTCAGGTGGAGTTCCAGTTGAAGTTCCTACTTCTGTAGAAAGCGATTTCAAAATTACACCCGCACAATTAGAAGCAGCAATCACACCAAAAACAAAAATGATGTGGTTCAGTTCCCCTTGCAATCCAAGTGGTTCGGTTTACAATCGCGAAGAATTAACAGCATTAGCTAAGGTTTTAGAAAAATATCCAAACGTCTATGTAGTTTCAGACGAAATATACGAACACATCAACTTCTCGGGAACATTTTGCAGCATTGCATCCATTCCAGGAATGCTAGAAAGAACCATCACAGTTAACGGTGTAGCGAAAGCATTTGCGATGACTGGCTGGAGAATTGGCTATGTGGGAGCACCAGAATTCATTGCAAAAGCGTGCACAAAAATACAAGGACAAGTTACTTCTGGAGCAAATTCAATTGCACAAAGAGCAACCATCACAGCAGTTGAAGCAGATCCAAGCGTATTAAACGAAATGGTAGCCGCCTTCAAAAACCGCAGAGATTTAGTAGTTGGCTTAGTAAACGAAATTCCAGGATTCAAATTAAACGTTCCCGAAGGTGCATTTTATGTGTTCCCAGACGTTTCGTTCTATTTTGGAAAAACCATCAAAGGAACCGAAATCAAAAACGCAACTGATTTTTCAATGTTCTTACTTGCAGAAGCAAACGTAGCAACAGTAACTGGTGACGCTTTTGGAAACCCAAATTGCATCCGTTTTTCATACGCCACAAGCGAAGATTTACTAACCGAAGCAATGCGAAGAATCAAAGAAGCACTTTCTTAACTTATTTTTAGAACTATATAAAATACCTCAGGATTATTTCTTGAGGTATTTTTTTTTTGGAGGTTCCCTTCGGGCGGGCCATCCACTCTATCTTTTGTTCTAAAAAAGCAGAACAAAAGGATGCCGTTCCTGTCCCTAACCCAGCACTCGGTCATCCATTTTTTCATAATTCTTTAAGGGAAGTCAACCATCCATTTATCTCAAAATTATAATTATATCCATACTTTATAATTCCTATAATCTGTGAATCCGTGGCTAAAAAAACAGAAAATCCACAACAGAAAACCGACAACAATCCACTTAAAACCAAAAAATCACACCAACAATTAGAATACCTCCTTTTTTTATAAGAACTTTGCAGCTAATTTACGGATAAAACCCAAAGAATTAAAGAGTTAAAAATGAAGAAGAAGATTGAAATACTTGCACCCGCAAAAGATTTAATACAAGGAATTGCCGCTATCAATAGTGGTGCAGATGCTGTCTATATTGGCGCGCCTTTATATGGAGCTCGTTCAAACGCTACCAACTCAATTGAAGACGTAGCCGAATTAGTAAAATACGCCCATTTATTCAATGCCCAAGTTTTTGTAGTAATCAACACCATTTTATACGATAACGAACTCGAATCGTGCCGTCAAATGATTTGGAAACTATATGATATTGGTGTCGACGCCTTGATTATTCAGGATATGGCAATTATGGAAATGGAATTACCACCAATTGTTTTGCACGCAAGTACGCAAGCAAACAACCGTGATGCCGATAAAATTAAATTCTTAGCCGATGCCGGAATGAAACGCGTGGTTCTTGCCCGCGAATTAAACTTGCACCAAATCAAAACCATTAGTGAAGCAAGTGATGTGGAATTGGAATTCTTCGTTACCGGAGCTTTGTGCGTTTCCTTCAGTGGAAATTGCTACATGAGTGTTGCCAATGGCGAACGTTCGGCAAACAGAGGTTCGTGTGCACAAAACTGTCGTTTACCTTATAACTTAATCGACGGAAATGGCGATACTTTAATCAAAAACAGTCACTTACTTTCGATTAAGGATTTCGATGTTTCCAACCAAATTCCAAATTTAGTCGAAGCAGGAATTGTTTCGTTTAAAATTGAAGGCCGTTTAAAAGATATCGTTTATGTGAAAAATAACGTTTCTTATTTGCGTAAAAAATTAGACAGTTTTTTAGCAGAAAATAGCGATAAGTACACCAAAGCCTCTTCAGGAAAATGCACCTTTACTTTTGATTCTTCTTTAGACAAATCGTTTAATCGCGGTTATACCGATTATTTCGTAAACGGAAGAGAACAAGCTATCGGTTCGTGGGAAAGTCCAAAATCGAAAGGACAATATATTGGAAAACTTATTAGAACCGTTGGAAATTCATACGAAATCGAAAACGGAGAATTACTAAATAATGGTGATGGATTGTGTTTCATCAACGAAAACAATGAAGCCGAAGGAATTTATGTTAACAGAGCCGAAAACGGATTTGCTTATCCAAATGTCCTAAAAGAAATTAAAGACGGAACCTTCATTTACCGAAATAACGATGCTGGTTTTATTAAATTAGTAGAAAGAGAAGACAGTGCCATTAGAAAAATAAGTACGACTTTATTATTAGCAGAAAACGAAGAAGGTTTCGAATTAATTGCGAGAGATGAAGACGGAAATGTTAGCGTAACAAAACTAGTTCATCCAAAAGAAAGAACTAAAAACAATGAATCTATCGAAGAAAACTTCAAAACTAACTTAGCAAAAACAGGTTTCACTCCTTATACTGCTGACGAAATTAATGTTGATTTCTCTGAAAACTGGTTCCTTCCAATTTCAAAAATCAATGAAATGAGACGAACAGTTTTTGATCAATTGTCTGAAATCCGATTGAAAAACTATAAACGCAGAGAACACCAATTGGTAAAAACATCACATCCTTATCCAGAAGAGAAATTGGATTTTATGTACAATGTTGCCAACAAATCAGCTCGTAAATTCTACGAACGTCACGGTGTTACGGAAATTGAGAAAGCATTTGAATTGCAATGGGATCCTGGAAAATCTCGTGTAATGACCACAAAATATTGCATCAAATACGAATTAGAAAAGTGTCCGATACATCAAAAAGATAAGATGGGAGAAAAACTAAAAGAACCATTAGTATTGAAACAAGGTGAACTAGAATACAAATTGAAATTCAACTGCAAACCTTGCGAAATGGAAATTTGGGAAAAAGATGCCGAATTCGAAATTGAAGAAGATCAATTCCATTAATAGTTTTTTCTGTCATTCTGAATTCATTTCAGAATTTTTACCAATTTAGATTATAAAACAAATTCAAAGGACAAAATTATTAGTTAAATTTAAAACCGATGTTATAAAAGCATAGGTTTTTTGTTTTTTACAAACTCATTATAATTAAAATTTGTATTTTTGGAAGTATGCAATTCATTATTCAAAATATCGCTAAACACGTTTCTTTAACTCCAGATGAAAAAAATTTGTTTTTATCTAAAACAGAAACTAAAATATTCAAAGCCAAAACCATACTGTTGAGTGCTGGAGAACTTTCCAACGAAACTTATTTTGTAAATTCTGGAATTTTGAGAAGTTTCAACATTAACGATAATATTATCGAACACGTTTTGCATTTTGCTTGCGAAGGTTGGTGGATTGGCGATATGTATAGTTACATATCCGAAAAACCTGGAAATCTTTTTATTGAAGTTTTGGAAGATGCTGAAATTGTGATGCTATCCAAAGAAAATCATCAAGAATTATATCAGAAAATCCCCAAATTAGAACGCTTTTTTAGAATCTTGGCCGAAAACTCATTGGTTGCTCATCAAGAACGTTTAATGGAAAATTTAAGTTTGACAGCTGAAGAACGTTTTGAGAAATTCTGCTTTAAATATCCAACCTTACTACAACGAATTCCTCAAAAACAGATTGCATCTTACATAGGAGTTACACCCGAATTTTTCAGTAAAATGAAAGCTAAAATGCTAAAAAAATAATTTGTTAATCTAAATTAAGTGTCTTTCAACAATCCTGCTTGTAAATTTGCATCATAATAATTACTAAATTTAGATACAATGGAAAATATAGTTATACATAAAGCAAATACAAGAGGAAATGCTAATCACGGCTGGCTGAATGCTTTTCATAGTTTTAGTTTCGGGAGTTGGTATAATCCAGAAAGAGTTCAGTTTGGCACATTACGCGTTTTAAACGACGATACGATTGCGGGCGGAATGGGTTTTGGAACGCATCCGCACGATAATATGGAAATTATCACGATTCCGTTAGAAGGCGATTTGGCACACAAAGACAGTATGGGAAATGTTGCTGTGATTAAAACAGGTGATATCCAAGTAATGAGTGCAGGAACTGGAGTAGAACATTCCGAATTTAATCCAAATGCTGATTTACAAACTAAATTATTTCAGATTTGGTTGTTCCCAAAATACCGCGATGTTACACCAAGATACCAGCAAATTACTTTAGATAAAAGCTTGCAAAAAAATAATTTTGCCCAAATCCTTTCACCGAATCAAGATGATGAAGGCGTTTGGATTCATCAAGACGCTTGGTTTTACCTGAGTGATTTTGATAAGGATTTTTCTAAAAAATTAAACCGTCAAAAAGAAGGAAATGGATTTTATATTATGAATATAGAAGGTGAAATTGAAGTGAATGACGAAAAGTTAGAAAAAAGAGATGCGCTAGGAATATGGGAAACACCAGAATTAGAAATCAAAGCAACAACAAATGCTAGGTTCTTGGTAATGGAAATCCCAATGGAACAATAAAAAACATAAATTATGAACGAAGAAGTACAACTTAAAATTAGTAATAAAAGTGGTGTTTTCTACATTGAAATCAACGGAAATGAAGAAGCAATGATGACTTTTTTTCTCACTGACGACAATAAAATGACTATTGATCACACCGAAGTAAATACTGGAAATGAAGGTAAAGGTTTTGGTAAAAAATTATTATTTAAAGCCATTGAGTATGCAAGAAAAAACAATTTAAAAATTATTCCGGTTTGCTCTTTTGTAAAAAGCGTGATTGAAAAAACTCCAGAATTTAAAGATATAGTATAAAATGAAAAAAATAATAGCTTTTGGTGCTTCTTCCAGCAAAAATTCAATTAACAAACAATTAGCAAACTACGTCGCAAATCAATTTCAAAATGCCAATGTAGATCTTTTAGATTTAAACGATTATGAAATGCCACTTTATTCTGTGGACAAAGAAAAAAACCAAGGAATTCCAGAATTAGCCAAAGCCTTTTTTGCTAAATTAGGAAATGCTGATTTAATTCTTATTTCTTTTGCAGAACATAACGGCGCTTATTCTACAGCTTTTAAAAACATTTTTGACTGGATTTCAAGAATTGATGGAAATACTTTTCAGGGAAAACAGATGTTATTGTTAGCAACTTCGCCTGGACCAAGAGGTGGAAGCACAGTTTTAGAAATTGCTAAAAATAGATTTCCCTTTCAAGGTGGAATTGTAAAAGGAAGTTTTTCATTGCCTAATTTCAACAATAATTTTGATGCCGAAAAAGGAATTACCAATTTAGAATTTAAAAATCAATTGACGGAAATTATAGAATCTATTGAACTTTAATTTTATTTCTTAATCTAGATTAAGCGATTTGGTAACTGGCTGATTGTAAATTTGTAATGTTATGAAATTAATTTAAAAATAAAAATTATGGCAACTACAAAATGGGCAATTGATCCCACACACTCAGAAATTGGTTTTAAAGTAAAACACATGATGTTTACTAATGTTTCAGGAAAATTCGATCAATATGATGGAACTATAGAAACTCAAGAAAATGATTTTACAACCGCTGTAATCTCTTTTTCTGCATTAATTGATTCAATTGACACTCGAAATAAAGATAGAGATAATCACTTAAAAAGTGTTGATTTTTTTGATGCCGAAAACTATCCAAAATTAACCTTCGCCGGTAAGTCATTCTCAAAAATTGATGAGAATAATTATGAGCTAATTGGTGATTTAAGCATCAAAAACGCTACAAAAGAAGTAAAACTTCCGGTTGAATTTAGTGGATTAATGCAAGATCCTTGGGGAAATACTAAAGTAGGATTGAACATTGAAGGTAAAATAAATAGAAAAGATTGGGGATTAAATTGGAACTCCGCACTTGAAACGGGTGGAGTTTTAGTAGGCGAAGAAGTAAAACTTACTATTGATCTACAATTAGTTAAATCTTAATTGCTAATCCAAAATTTAGTAACCTTACAGATTTTATAATTTGTAAGGTTATTATAGTTTTAAAAAGTTTATTTTTGCTCTTCAAGAAAATCTTGAAAATTGAAAATTGAAACAAACTTTATGAAAGCATACGTATTTCCAGGTCAAGGCGCTCAGTTTACAGGAATGGGTAAAGACTTATATGAAAATTCTCCTTTAGCACAAGAATTATTTGAAAAAGCTAACGAAATATTAGGTTTCAGCATTACAGATATTATGTTTGAAGGAACTGCTGAGGAATTAAAAGAAACAAAAGTAACGCAACCAGCGGTATTTTTACATTCGGTAATTTTAGCGAAAACATTAGCCGATTTTAATCCGGAAATGGTAGCAGGACATTCACTAGGTGAATTTTCGGCATTAGTAGCGAATGGTACTTTATCGTTTGAAGACGGCTTGAAATTGGTTTCAAAAAGAGCTTTAGCGATGCAAAAAGCGTGCGAAATTACTCCGTCAACAATGGCGGCAGTTTTGAACTTAGACGATAAAATTGTAGAAGACATTTGTGCTTCAATCGATGGTGTTGTCGTGGCTGCGAATTATAACTGTCCGGGTCAATTAGTAATTTCGGGCGAATACAAAGCAGTGGAAGTAGCTTGTGAAAAAATGAAAGAAGCGGGTGCAAAACGTGCTTTGATTTTACCTGTTGGTGGTGCATTTCACTCGCCAATGATGGAACCAGCTAGAGAAGAATTAGCAGCAGCTATTGAAGCAACTACTTTTTCTACACCAACTTGTCCAGTGTATCAAAATGTTACAGCTACTGCTGTTTCTGACCCAAGCGAAATTAAGAAAAACTTAATCATTCAATTGACAGCTCCTGTTAAATGGACACAATCTGTAAATCAAATGATTGCTGATGGTGCAACTAGTTTTACTGAAGTAGGACCTGGAAAAGTGTTAGTTGGATTAGTTGGAAAAATCAACAAAGAAGTAGAGACTTTTTCTGCTTAAAAACATATTTCTTCTAACTCCAATAGAAATATTGGAGTTTTTTTTGGTTATATTTGTAAAAAGAATGCTTTACTTATGAATTTAAATTTACGGACGGTAAACGTTTCACGATACATAACGCCACTGCGAGAAGGTGGTTCACTACCTGCGTTAGTAGAAGCTGACGACGATTTTAAATACGTTTTAAAATTTCGAGGTGCGGGTCACGGCGTAAAAGCACTAATTGCAGAATTTTTAGGAGGACAAATTGCTAAATTTTTAGAATTGCCTGTCCCAGAACTAGTATTTGCCAACTTAGATGAAGCATTTGGAAGAACAGAAGGCGACGAGGAAATTCAAGATTTACTAAAATTTAGTCAAGGTTTAAACTTAGGATTACATTTTTTATCTGGCGCCTTAACTTATGATGCAGCAGCAAACGATTGTGAGGCAACTTTAGCTTCAAAAATTGTTTGGTTAGATGCTTTTATTACCAATGTAGACAGAACTTTTAAAAACACTAATTTATTACTTTGGAAAAAAGAACTTTGGTTAATTGACCACGGCGCTTCTTTCTATTTTCATCATTCTTGGACGAATTGGGAAACTAGCGCAAAAACTCCTTTTACATTAATTAAAGACCACGTTTTATTACCAAAAGCATCAAAACTAGATGAAGTTCATCAGGAATTTACTTCCAAATTAAATGATACTATAATAAGAGAAATTGTAAATCAAATTCCGGAAGATTGGTTGCTTTGGGAAGGAGTAGCTAGTTCTTCAACGGAAATCAAAGAAGTTTATTTTCAATTCTTATCAATACGATTAAAGAGTGCCGAATTATTTTTAAAACAAGCGCAAGATGCACGAAAAACACTTATATGATTATACTGTAATTCGTGTTGTGCCTAGAGTTGAACGCGAAGAGTTTATAAATATTGGACTAATGATTTACTGCAAACGCCAAAAATATTTACGAATAAGATATGCCATTCCCGCATCTAAAATACAATCCTTTTGTACTGAGTTTGATTTAGAATCGCTTCAAATTAATCTCGATGCTTTAGTAAACATATGCGAAGGAAAAAAAGAAGGCGGTCCTATAGCACAATTTGAAAAAGACGAACGCTTTAGATGGATTGCAGCGGTTAAAAGTTCCAGCGTACAAACCTCCAGACCACATTCAGGATTTAGTACAGATTTAGATCAAACATTTGAAAAATTATATAACGAATTAGTCGTATAATATATGCAAAGCAATGTAGAAAAAATACTTCAAGAGCAAAAAAATGTAAAAGTCATTGATGACTCAATTGATTATAAAGATTATGTAACTTTAGATTTATCAGCAACTAACACTGATCTATTATCATTAAATTCAACAGATGCGGCAATATTTGAAGACTTTATAGAAAATCATTTGTCAAATAATAAGGCAAAAGTAGCTTTTGGAGGTTATAAAGAAACAAGAAATTTGTACAAAAGAAGCACTGTCTTTAAAAATGATATTGCCGATGAGCGCAACATTCACATAGGTTTAGATTTATGGGTCAAAGCTGGTACTACTGTTTTAGCAGCTTTAGATGGAAAAATACATAGTTTTCAAAACAATACAGCTTTAGGAGATTATGGCCCAACAATAATTTTAGAACATACAATTGAGCAAGTAAAATTTCATACTTTATAGGGTCATCTAAGTGAGAGAAGTTTAGTTGAAAAAAAGGTTGGACAAACTATACAAAAAGGAGAACTAATTGCGGAACTTGGGGCACCACCTATAAATGGTGATTATGCACCGCATTTGCATTTTCAAATCATCATCGATATGGAGGGGAAAACTGGAGATTATCCGGGTGTTTGTAATGAAAAGATGCTTTCTTTTTACAACTCAAACTGTCCAGATCCTAATTTACTATTAAAAATTGTTTGGTAGAATTGATTTTAATTTTATAACTTTAATGACTTACTTAATGCAACTATGAAAAAAATATTTTTAGGGATTTTATTAGCGACCACAATGCTTTCTTGTCAAGAAGAAACCAAACAAAAAGTAAAAGAAGCTTCTGAAGCGGTTGGAGCCGATTTAAAACAAGCCGCAGACTCTGCAAGAATAAAAACTAAAAATGCAATTGACTCTTCAAAAATAGGTGAAAAGACAAAAGTGCTCATAGGAAAAGGTGCTGAAAAAGTAGAAGAAGGTGCCAAAAAACTAAAAGAATCTGTAGAAGAATAAAAAAATCCTCAAATGAGGATTTTTTTATTTATTTCTTATTTTTTGTTCCCATTTCCAAGCACTGGCTAAACTTTGTTCTAGGGAGGATTGTGCTTTCCAGCCTAAAACTTCATTCGCTTTATCAGTATTGGCATAAGCTTCAACAATATCACCGTCTCTTCTGCCTACAATTTGATAATTCAATTTTGTATCAGAAACTTTTTCAAAAGCAGTAATTACTTCTAAAACTGAACTTCCCGTTCCCGTTCCTAAATTGAAAGTCTCAACTTTATGCAAATTTTTCTTATCTAATAAACGTTTTAATGCAACAACGTGTGCTTTTGCTAAATCTACCACGTGAATATAATCACGAATTGCTGTTCCATCTTGCGTAGGATAATCGTTTCCATAAACAGATAGTTTTTCACGAATTCCCATTGCAGTTTGTGTGATAAATGGCACTAAATTCTGAGGAACTCCTAAAGGTAATTCGCCAATTTCAGCAGATGGATGTGCTCCGATTGGGTTGAAATAACGCAATAAAATCGCATTGATATTCGTTACTTTAGCCACATCTGTGATGATTTCTTCGCCAATTTGCTTGGTGTTTCCATAAGGTGACATTGCTATTTGAACGGCTGCGTTTTCAGTTATTGGCATATTTTCGGCTTGACCGTAAACCGTACAAGATGAACTAAATATGAAATTAGAATTTTCTTTTTGTTGTAATTCTTGCAACAAATAAACCAAAGTATTGATGTTGTTTTCATAATACAAAAGCGGATTTTCAACACTCTCTCCAACTGCCTTTGAGGCTGCAAAATGAATTACTCCTGCAATATTTTGATGTTTTTTAAAAAAATCTTGAACAGCTTTTTTATCACGCAATTCTAATTTTTCGAAAATTGGCTTTTTTCCGGTAATGCGTTCAATTCCATCTACAACTTCAAGAGAAGAATTCGATAAATTATCAACTGCAATTACATCAAATCCTTCATTTTGCAATTCCACAACGGTATGCGAACCGATAAATCCTAAACCGCCTGTAACAAGAATTTTCATATTTTGTATTTGTAAAAACGCAATGAATTCCTTTGGATTCGGAATAAATTGCGTTTGTTTTTATTATTATTTGAAGCTATAAATCGCCTCTCTACGAGAATGCAAAATTTATTATACGAATTCTAAAATGGCGTCGGTGATGAATTTAATTTGTTCATCATCTAATTCGGTATGCATTGGCAATGCGATTACTTCCTTACACAACTGATTCGTGATAGGAAAATCTTCTTCTTTATACCTCGTATCAGCATACGCTTTTTGACTGTGCAGTGGAATTGGGTAATAAATAGCGCAAGGAATATCCTTACTTTGTAAATTTGCTAATAAAGCATCGCGTTTTCCATTCAAAATACGAATTACATACTGATGAAAAACGTGGCAATCACAAGTATCGCAAATCGTTGGCAGCCATATATTTGTATTCACACCTAGAGCCAAACTATATTTTCTTGCAGCATCTTGGCGTGCTTTGTTATAAGTATTTAAATGCGGTAATTTTGCTTTCAAAACTCCAGCTTGCATACTGTCTAAACGCGAATTTACTCCAACAACATCGTGATGATATCTTTCATACATTCCGTGGTTTACAATTCCTCTTAGTTTATGTGCTAAAGCATCATCATTAGTAAAAATTGCTCCACCATCGCCATAACAACCTAAGTTTTTAGATGGAAAAAACGAAGTTGCTCCAACGTGTCCAATGGTTCCAACTTTAGATTTTGAACCGTCTTTTGAAGTATAATCCGCACCAATTGCTTGTGCGTTATCTTCAATTACATATAAATTATGTTCTCTTGCAATTTCCATGATCGCATCCATATTAGCTGAACGACCAAATAAATGAACCGGAACAATCGCTTTTGTTTTTGGTGTAATTGCTTTACGAATTCCGTCTAGCGAAATGTTCATATTGATCAAATCCACATCTACTAAAACTGGAGTCAATTGCAACAAAGCAATCACTTCAACCGTAGCCGCGAATGTAAAATCGGCAGTAATTACTTCATCACCTGGTTTCAAATCTAATCCCATCATTGCAATTTGCAACGCATCGGTTCCGTTTGCACAAGGAATTACGTGTTTTACACCCAAATATTTTTCTAAATCAGCCTGAAATTGGTGAACCAAAGGTCCATTTATATACGTATTGTTTTCTAAAACTTCCTGAATAGAAGCATTCACTTCTACTTTTATTTTTTCGTATTGACTTTTAAGGTCAACCATTTGTAATTTTCTCATTTAAAATAAGTTTAAAAGTTTAAAGTTTAAAAGTTTAAAGTCGTTCGACCTTAATTTTTACTTTTAACAAGAACAAAAATAGTCAATAATTGATTAGTTGCCAATGAATTTTAATAAAGAAACTGTATTTTCGCAATAGATATTTACCAATATGTTATTTCTATACAATTTACTAGTAATTCTAGCGGCTCAACTTTTGAAGTTAGTAGCATTTTTTAGTCCGAAAATGAAACTTTTTGTAGACGGACGAAAAGCTGTTTTTTCAACTTTAGCAAATAAAATCAACCCAAACGATAAAACAATTTGGTTTCACGCGGCTTCTTTAGGCGAATATGAACAAGGATTGCCCGTAATTGAAGTCATCAAGCAAAAATTCCCATCGCATAAAATTATCGTTACGTTCTTTTCTCCTTCGGGATATGAAGTGCGAAAAAACAATTCAGTTGCTGATTTTACGGTTTATTTGCCTTTAGACACCACTTCGAATGCGAAACAGTTTATTCAATTGGTTCATCCCGAAATGGTGTTTTTTATTAAATATGAATATTGGCCGAATTATCTGAATGAATTAAAAAAACAAGAGATTAAAACCTATTTAATTTCAGGAATTTTACGAGAAAATCAAGCCTTTTTTAAATGGTATGGTGGATTTTATAGAACAGCATTGAAAACATTTGATTACTTCTTTGTTCAGAATGAAAATTCAAAAAAATTATTACAAAGTATCGGTTTCAACAATGTGAAAGTTTCAGGCGATACTCGATTTGACCGCGTTGTTTCAATTTTAGAACGCGATAATTCACTTGATTTTATTGCAACTTTTAAAGACAACAAAACAACAATCGTTATTGGAAGTTCGTGGCCAAAGGATGAAAGTTTATTGGTTGAATACATCAATAAAGCTTCGGACAATGTGAAGTTTATTATTGCACCGCATAACATCAAACCAGAGCAAATTCAGGAATTAAAAAAATCAATTCATAAAAAAACAATTTTATTTTCGGAAAAAGACGAGATTCTGAAACAAGTTCAGAATGACAAATTAGAGAAATTTCAAGTTTTTATCATCGACACCATCGGAATTTTAACCAAAATATATTCCTATGCCGATATTGCTTATGTGGGCGGTGGTTTTGGAAATCCGGGTGTTCACAACATTTTAGAACCGGCAACTTTTGGACTTCCGGTTGTAATTGGACCAAATTATTCGCACTTTGCAGAAGCTACCGCTTTGGTAAATATGGAAGGCTGTATTTCCATCCAAAATCAAACCGAATTGAATGAAGCTTTTGATTTATTGCTTCAAAACGAAGACGAACGTTTAGAAAAAGGACATATTTGTAGCACTTTCGTGCAAATGAATAAAGGCGCAACGCAAACTATTATGAATCATATTTTTAACTAAATGATTACTTTTAAAACTCTTGAAATTTCGGACATTGACATAATAACTGTGATGATGGAAGATTTTTATGCAATTGATAATTATCCGATAGAAGCCCAAGCTACAAAAAAAATGTTTCAAGAATTCATTTCTAATGAAAATTTTGGTAAAGCGTGGTTAATTTATGCGGATAATAAAATTGCGGGCTATGTAATTCTGACTTATATTTTTAGTTTTGAATATGGTGGAAAAATCGCTTTTGTTGACGAATTATTCATTAAAGAATCGGCAAGAGGAATAGGAATTGGAAAAGAAACGATTCAGTTCGTACAGCAAGAAAGTCCTAAATTATCGTTAAAATTACTCTATTTAGAAGTCGAAAACCATAACGAAAACGCCCAAAAATTGTATATTGCACAAGATTTTGTATTTCACAATCGAAAATTAATGAAATACAAAATTGCTAAATAAATTTATTACTATGAGATTTTTAAAATTACTACTTATTTTAGTTGTCTTCCAAGCGCAAGCGCAACAAGGAGGTATGTGGATTCCTTCTTTATTAAAAGGAGCCAACGAAAAAGAAATGAAAGCTTTAGGAATGAAAATTAGTGCCGATGACATTTATTCGGTAAATAATTCCAGCTTAAAAGACGCTGTTCCTCATTTTGATGGGGGTTGCACAGCAGAAATGATTTCGCCAAAAGGACTTTTATTGACCAATCACCACTGTGGTTATGACAACATTCAAAGTCATTCAACGGTTGAAAATGATTATTTAACAAACGGATTCTGGGCTTATAATATGAGTCAGGAACTACCTAACAAAGATTTAACCGTAACTTTCATCATTAAAATTGAAGATGTAACTGCTAAGATTTTTGAAGGTGTTTTAAATCTTTCGTCGGAAAGTGACAAGCAAAAGAAAATCCAACAAAATATTGCAGCCGTAAACAAAAGTTTTGCAAAAGAAGCTTGGCAAGAAGCGATGATTCGTGCTTTTTATGATGGAAATCAATACCTATTATTTGTTACTGAAACATTCAAAGACGTTCGTTTAGTGGGCGCACCACCAAGTTCTATTGGTAAATTTGGATCGGATACGGATAACTGGGTTTGGCCTCGTCATACAGGAGATTTCTCATTATTTAGAATTTATGCGGATAAAAACAATCGTCCTGCTGAATATTCCAAAGATAACGTTCCTTACACACCAAAACACTTTTTCCCAGTTTCTGCCAAAGGAATTCAGGAAAATGACTTCACAATGGTGATGGGATACCCGGGAAGAACTCAGGAATATTTGCCATCTTTCGCAGTGGAACAAATTGTAAACGACTTAAATCCTGCAAAAATTGAAATTCGTGATGCTGCTTTGAAAGTCCAAGATGGTTTTATGCGAAAAAACAATGCAATCAAAATTCAATATGCTTCTAAATATGCTGGCGTTGCCAATTATTGGAAAAAATGGATTGGCGAAACCAAAGGCTTAAAAAAATCAAATGCAGTTGCTGCTAAAAAAGAATTTGAAAAGAAATTCCAAGAGCGCGTAAACAAAGCAGGAAAACAAGCAGAATATGGAACTATTTTAGCTGACTTTGAAAAAAACTATACCGATATTCGAGAATATGCAATTGCAAAAGATTACTTTTCTGAAGTAGTTTTAAGAAATGCTGAAATTTTGACTTTTGGACACCGTTTATATCAGTTAGAACAAGTCTATAACTCGAAGGGAGAACAAGCATTTACAGATAGAAAAAACAACCTAATAAATGGATTCGAAGCCATCTATAAAGACTATAGTGCAGAAGTTGACGAGAAAGTTTTTGAACAATTGATTGACTTATATGCGAAAAAATCACCAAAACAATTTTTACCTGAAAGCTTAAACAACCTTAATGCTTCGGCTTTGACAACTAGTATTTTCAGCAATTCTAAATTGACAAGCTATACTGGTCTAAAAGAAATACTAACTGGTGATACAAAAACAGTTTTAGCCAAATTAAACCAAGATAAAGCTTTTCAGTTGGTAAAATCAATCGCTGATGTTTATCTAAAGAATGTAGCCCCAAAATTTGATGAAATCAATATGAAAAATATTGCTTTACAGAGAACTTATATGAAAGGAATTATAGAATTCTTCCCAGATGACAGAATCTTCCCAGATGCAAACAGTACATTACGTGTAACTTATGGGAAAGTAAAAGGATATAAACCAAGCGATGCTGTAATTTACGAACCAGTAAGCTATTTGGATGGAGTAATTGAGAAATATATTCCAGGAGATTATGAATTTGACGTTCCAGCTAAGTTAATCGATTTGTTCAACAAAAAGGATTATGGCAATTATGCAGACAAAAACGGCAAAATGCCTTTGTGTTTTATTGCAACGAATCATACGACTGGAGGAAATTCAGGAAGTCCAGCTTTAGATGCTAACGGAAATCTTATCGGATTGAACTTTGACAGAGTTTGGGAAGGTACTATGAGTGATATTTATTATAGTCCTGAAATCTGTAGAAATATTATGGTAGATTCACGTTATATCTTGTTCATAATAGACAAATTTGCTGGCGCAAAAAATCTTATTGATGAGATGACAATCACTTACCCTAAGTCTCAAAAAGCCAAATAATTAGAAATTTATCAAGTAATTTAAAGTTTGGCACGGGGTTTGAAATATAGCATTTTGGATGCTAAAGAAAATAAATTAAAAAAAAAGTAAAAAAATATTTTGTGATGTCAAAAAATTTATATCTTTGCTCCGAATTAATAATTAACCTTTTATAATAATTAAGATGAAAAAAGTTGTTTTAAGTTTAGCGATTGTTGCTGCTATGTTTGTTTCTTGTAAAGAAAATGCTACTGAAACTCCAGCTGTAGATTCTACAACTGTTGAAGTTGAAGTTCCAGTTACTGAAGAAGTTACTGTTGACTCTACTACTGTAGAAGTTGAAGTTCCTACTACTACTACTGAAGTAGCTCCTGCTACTGAAGCTGCACCTGCAAAGTAATTTATTGCTGACAGAAAAAATGAAGCTCCACATTGTGGGGCTTTTTTTTCGTAGAATAGTGAAAGCCTATTCAAAAATTTGAACCTCAAAAAATGAAAAAAATAATATTAAGTTTAGCAGTTGTTGCTGTTATGTTTCTTTCTTGTAAAGAAAACACCCAAAACACTGACACAACTATGGATTCAGTTACTAATGAAGCTGAGGCTGCTACTTCTGGAGTAATCGACGATGCTGCTGCTGAAATGGATACTACTGCTGCTAAAGTAGAAGGAGCTGTTGACGCTGTTAAAGAAGAAGTAAAATAATCATAAGACTATTTCTTATTGTAGTAAGTCCTGCATTGCAGGGCTTTTTTTATACTTACGAAGTTCCAAAAATATCTTCTGCTGATGAAAAATCTAAAAATTCTGATTGGTCTGCATATTTTATAATTTCATCGATTCCTTTTTGAAGTAATAATTGGGTTGTATATCTTCTACTTACTGCGATTTCTCTTTCGTTCAATATTAATCGAAAGAAAAACTTACCCCCAGAAGATTTGAAACGCATAAAAACACAATTATCTAAAGAATTTTTAAGCACTTCGATTTCTTCCTCGCATTCGAAACGCAATTCAAAATCGTTACTAGTAAATATTGTTTTTCCTTTTCGGGAAACAAATTCATATTTATAAGCGCCACTAAGTCTTTGCGCTATCACAAATGTTCCCATATTAATTCAATTGGAGTTTATTCTCCTTTCAAAACGAAAGGATTTTTTAAAGATAGTAAAAAATTTAAACTAGAAATCTATATTAACAAAACAGATCAAAAATAGCCACAAAAGCAAAAAAAATCTGTAAAGTTTAAATGAAAACATATTAAAACAAAAAAAGCTCCGAACAGTGTTCGGAGCTTTCAGTACTCAAGGCGGGAGTATGCACCAAACTTCGTCAATTTTAATTGTTTTAAATCCTTTTTAATCACTATATTTGACAATACAGAGATTAATAAGGTTGCGAATTTAAACATTTTTTTTGATTATGAAATCAAAATAAACCACCTTTTTAACCACCCTTTACAACAATTTAACTGCTTTTAACCGAAATGAAAGTAAATTTTGAATTAAGAAAAGAAAAAATAACTTCAAATGGTTTAATACCAATTCAATTTATTGTTAGAGCTGAAGGCATTAGAATTAGAAAAAATGTTGGAGTTAGCACTAAAGAAATATATTGGACTGGCTCAAGAGTTAAGCCAAATTTAAAAAAAGAAGAGGACAATAATTACCAATTCATCAATGATGAATTACAAAAAATTGAATCTAAAATTAGTGATATTTTTTTCTTCTTCAGGGCAAACAAAATCCCATTTTCAAAAGAGACCTTTTTAGAACATTATGAATCTGAAGGGAAAAGAACTATTTCGGAAATTGATTTTTTTGAATGCTTTGAAGAATATTTAACTCTCGGAACATTATCAAAAGCATATAACACAATAAAGGCACAAACAACCGCTAAAGGGTATTTAGAATCTTTTCAGAACGAAACAGGATTCAAAATTTCATTCAATAATATTGACGATCATTTCTTTGAAGAATTGATGAAATATTCATTTTTTACTAAAAAAATTAAGAACAATTATTTCTCAAAAATTGTTGCTATCCTAAAATCTTTTTTGAATTGGAGCACTGAAAAAGGATATAACAAAAACAGAGAATATGAAAAATTCAAAAGTAAAAGTCATGATGTAGATATCATATATTTAACATTTGACGAACTCTTAAGATTACACAATCATGATTTTGGAAACTCAAGACTTAATCACGCTAAAGATTTTTATTGTTTAGGTTGTTTTACAGGTTTAAGATTTTCAGATTTATCTCAATTAAAAAGTGCAAATATTACTGAAAGCCATATAAGTCTTTCAATTCAAAAAACTCAAACTCAAAACCACATTATCAAATTAAACAATTTTTCAAAAGAGATATTAGATAAATACAAAGGCACTATTTATGAGCCTCTTCCAAATATTTCAATACAAAAATTCAATGATTATATTAAAGAGTGTTGCGAAATAGTTGAAATCAATCAACCAGTTACAATAACATCATATGTAGGAACAAAAAAGTTGCAAAATACATTTCCTAAATATCAATTAATAACAAGCCATACAGCAAGAAAAACATTTATTACAAATTCTCTTTTACTCGGCATGGAACCAAAAGCAATTAAACAAATTGCGAACATTAAAAAAGATGAAGTATTAAATAAGTATATGAAAATCACAGAAGAGTATACTGATATGCAAATGGATAAATGGAATAACCATGACAAATAAGATTTCAGAACAAGAATTGAGAATTGAATTTCCGCAATTATTTGAAAAAATTGATAGGGTAATTCTTGAAAGTAGAAAGTATAATTTAATAGATAGATTATTCCATTTTTATATTGAGAATAAAGAAATGTCTAAATACGTTAGGTCGTTAAAATTGGATATGAATGTTGGATTGGAGCTTATAAATTATATTGGAATATTACATGCTGAAGAAATAAATATTATTAGCAAAATAAGAAAATGCTATGAAATAGAATCGATTGATTCTTATATAAATAGTGATAAAGTATTATTTGTAAATAATTTAGATTTACTTGGAATTTCACCATTCTTTTTTAAACAAGATGAATGGACTCAAATTATAATTGAAGATATAAGAAGAAGTAACTATAAATCTACTGATTTAAGTGAGTTATATGTCAAAATTGAGACCTCTTTAAATGATACTTTAGAACGTTTAGGCAAAAAAGATTTTACAGACTTAACAGTATTTGGTAAATGGAAGAAGAACAAGCCTTCAGATATGTTTAGTTTGTTAGAAGATGATATTCTTGAATTAGATGACAATTCAAAATCTACTGAAAATATCATGAAAGATTTAATGAAATGGCATAGTGAAACTCAATTAAATAAAATTGTCTTATACGGAAATTTTACAACTGGAAAACTTATCGAAAGGATAATTGAAATGTTTGCCAAAAAATCAATCAAATTGAGTAATGAAAACATTGAAGATATCAAAAGCTTCATTAGTCAAAATTTCAAAAACTCAAAAGGTAAAAACTTGGGATATAAAGAAATTAAAAACAAATCCTTTTTTAACGAACATCTAAAATTCATAAAAAGCATTTTAATTGATTGTATAAAAAAGGGCAATATAAAATGTACTGAAAAAGAAATTGCTCGGAGAATTCACAAATCACTTCCTGAACTCGGAGAATTAAAAACAATAGAGAACTATTAAAATTTAGATTTTTCCAAAAACTAAATTTTAATAGTTAAGTATTTGAAATACAATATTTTAATTTCAATTTTTAAAGATTTTAAAATTTTCCTCTTTTCTTATTTTGAATTTTACAGTGTTAAAAATCATTAATACTAATTCAAAATAGGAAAAGTTATGTCATTACAATTGTATTCACACAGCAAACAAGATTTAGAACAAGTTGTAGAAATTGTTCTAAATAAAGTAAAGAATTTCCAAATTGGAAATTCAAGCAATGAAACAAAAAAAGAAGACTTGATTACTCAAAAAGAAGCTTCAGAATTTTTAAACGTTTCACTTCCGACAATCATTCTTTGGAGAAAAGAAAAAAACTTACCGCATTATAATTATAATGGTCGATTCTACTACTCTACTAAGGAACTTCTTGAGTATGGAAAAAAATTAAACAATTCAAAATAGTTTAAATTTTAAATAGAATCATTATGGAAAATCGCAAAGAGAGACTAATTTCATTAGTCATAATACTTCTAATTATAATAGGAATAGAGATTTGGTTTTTAAAAAGTCCATCTATTCCGATCCTTTCAATTTTTGGAAAAATCTTAGGAATAGTAGCAATTAGCTTTTATGTTTTTGGAATAGTAAAAGTTTACTTTCAAAAATAAAAAAAGGCGTAAACACCTCGCCAAAAGTCGTTTACGCCTAAATATTTTATAATTGAAGACATTGCAAATATATGCAAAGTTTTCCATACAAGTATTTTACAATGGAAAATAAAAAAGATAAACCAAAGGATTTTGTTTCAAATATATTTGATATAACCGAAAATTATCTATCTGAAAGATATGATTTTAGATATAACGAAATCGCATTAGAGTTAGAATATAAGTCAAAGAAAAGCAAACAATACAAATCCCTGAATGAAAATTCACTCTATATTGAATTACAAAAAAAAGGAATTAAAATTTCGGTCAATAACCTTTTAGCAATACTAAGAAGTGAGTATGTAGATAATTTCAATCCTATAAAAGATTACTTTTTAAACTTGCCTAAATGGGACGAACAATTACACATACAAAAATTAGCAAGCTATGTCCCTACTTACGATAAAAAGCAATTTGAGTATCATTTTATTAAATGGTGTGTTCGTTGTGTAAAATGTGTCTTTGAAGATGATTACTTCAATAAACAAGCCTTTGTTTTGGTTCATAAAGGGCAAAGTAGCGGTAAAAGTACTTTCTGTAGATTTATGTGTCCTCCAGTTTTAGCAAATTATATCGCTGAAGATATTTCTAATGATAAAGATGCCAGAATACTACTTGCAAAGAATTTTTTAGTTAACCTGGACGAACTCGCAGTACTTTCAAAAAAAGAAATAAATCAACTAAAATCTTATTTCTCTAAAACCGTAATCAATGAAAGATTGCCCTACGACCGTAAAAACAGCGTATTAAAACGAGTTTGTTCATTCATTGGGAGCACTAACATGGCTACATTTTTAAATGACGAAACAGGAAGTGTTAGATGGCTTTGTTTCGAGCTTACAGCTCCAATTGATTTTAATTACAAAAAAGAAATTGACATTGATAAAGTTTGGGCGCAAGCTTTCGCATTATCTAAATCAGATTTTGATAGTGAATTATCTTTCAAAGATGTACAGGAAAATGAAAAGCGAAATTCTAAATATACCACGCTATCTGTTGAACATGAAATAATCAGCAAATATTTTAAAATTCCACAGGAAGGTAAAGAAAAGCAGTTCATGACATCAAGCGATATTTTACACTATTTATCAGTAAAGTATCAAAGATTAAATCATGTTAGTATTGGAAAAGCTATGACCAGTTTAGGCTTTGAAAGAATTAAGGACAAGGAAAGGCAAGTATATGGCTATATGGTTGTTGTACAACCATTATTTTAAGGTTGATTTGATACAAAAACTTAAATACTTCTTACCTACTTACCTGAAATTAATTTTTAGTAGATATACAATATAATTTCTTAGGTAACTTAAAAATAATCTTTCTTACCTAAAGTTACCTAACTTACCTAAAACATTAAAACATTGAATATCAATTTATTATATTTTTTTCAGGTAAGTTAGGTAACAAGAAAAAAGAAGAAAAATCTTCTTACCTGTATTGATATTACTGGCTTTGGTAACTTGGTAAGAAGGAAAAGGAAAAAACAAAATAAATTATTGCTATTGAAAAAAAATGATATGAATATAGAGAAAGCAAAAATGATTCCGATTGAACAAGTTTTATACAGAATGGGAATCTTTCCACAAAAAACAACTGGAGTGGACATTTGGTTTTTATCGCCATTCACAACCGAGAAAACACCGTCATTCAAAATTAATCAGAGAATCAATAGATGGTATTGTCATTCAAGCGGTTTTGGAGGAAACACACTTGACTTTGTAATAAAAAAATCAGGTTGCAGTATTAGTGAAGCTTTGACTTATTTAAAAGATTTTGATGTGTTCTTTTCTTTTCATCAGCAATCTTCTGAAACTCAAAAAGCAATACCGAAATCTGAAAATTATATTAATAAAACAATTCCTGTACAACATTTAGCATTAGTTCAATATCTAAAAAACAGAGGGATATCAAAGTACAGAAAAGTATGTGAACTTCAAGAAGTTCACTATACCATAAATAATAAACAATTTTTTGCTTTAGGTTTTATTAATGATAGCAAGGGTTTAGAACTTAGGTCGAAATACACAAAAATATGTCTTGGCACAAAAGATATTACTACCATCAAAAACGGTTCTAAAAGTGTAAATATTTACGAAGGTTTTTTTGATTTTCTTAGTGGAATTGAAATTGAAAATGAAACTACTGATTACATTATTTTGAACTCAATTACTCTATTGGAAAAGAATATAAACATACTCGACAACTACGAAACTATCAACTTGTACCTTGATAATGACCTACAAGGAGACAAAGCAACAGAGCTTATAAAAAACCGCTTCAGCGGTGTGACTGATTGCAGAACCAAATACAAAGAACACAAAGATTTAAATGATTTTTTAATTAATAAAATAACTAAAAGGTTATGAAAACAAATTTATTTTTCAATTACAAAGTGTAGTACTCACTACACTTTCTTCGAAAGTTTGTTCGCCTTTTTCTTTGAAAAAGGGGGGATAACTAATAAGATTTTTCAAATCTTATTAGTTATCCGTTGGAACGCTTTTGCTATGCAAAAGCTGTTTTTTTTCATTTTCTGCTTTCAGCAGAAAAGACCAAATATTTGAGTGAGAAATTTAAGTGAAATTTTTAAATGAAATATTATGAGTTACGCAGTAATGAGAATGATAAAATTAAAATCCGATTTAAGGGGAATTGGAAAACACATTGACAGAAGTTTTGGAGGAGAAACAATTAGTCCACAAAATGCAAATCCTGAAGAAGTAAGTAGAAATATTCATTGGGACAATACAGGGAAGTCATATTCTCAAAATGAATGGACTGCCTACACAAAAGAAAACCATTTACAAAAAAGGGTGAATGATAACATTAATAAAAATTACACTCAAGATAAAAAAATAAGAGCTGATGCGGTTAAGGCAATTGAATATGTTTTTACATCAGATAATCAAAAAATGAATGAAATTTTTAGTGATGATAAATTATATCAATCATGGATTAAAGACAATAGAGATTTTATTAGTGAAATATACGGCGAAAACAACATTGTTTCCATGCATTTACACTGTGATGAAAAAACATACCATTGTGAAATAGTTGTAACACCAGTTACAACAGATGGACGCTTATCTGCAAAGTCATTTATTGATGGAAAGAAAGACTTATCGGCTCAGCAAACTGCTTATGCTGAACTAATGAAAAAATACGGAATGGAAAGAGGAGAATTAGGTTCTACCGCAAAACATCAAAGACCAAATACAAGAAAAATAAATATTAGAAAACATGATTGGAATCGTTAGTTTAATAATTGTGACAGTTGTCATTATCTATTTTTTTAAGAAAAGAAATAGTAAAAAATATTTTTATCTAAAGGGAAAAAATAAAACTTATGAAATACGAAATTTAGATAGAGGAATTATCGGAGTTGGTGGAGCTGGAAGTGGAAAAACATTTTCATTAATAAATCCATTATTAGCACATTTAATTGAAGAAAGAGGGGTTTTATGTTTTGACCCAAAAGGAGATTTAAGTAGCTTAATAAATAAAAAAGCAATTCAAGTAAATAAACCAATTCTAAATTTTTCATTGGATAAAAACTATGATAGAATAAATCCATTGACTCTTTGTGATGATAAAAGCGATATTATTGATTTTAGCTCTTATTTCTTGAGCGGAATTGTAGGAATTCCTAAAAATGATAATGCTAAATATTTCTTTAATTCTGCAAAAAGTATTTTAACGGGAGTAATTATATACCTCAAAAATAAAGGAGAAAAATATACAACTATTCCACATGTAATCGCACTTTTCTTGACCGTTTCACCTGAAGAATTAATCAAGCTTTTATCATCAGATAATGAAGCCAAAAGAGCTTCAACAATCTTATTAAGCGTAAAGGACGACCCTAAATTACTGGGAAGTATAATAAGTACATTCACAGCTTTTTTTGCCTCGTTAGACACTCCGAAAATATACAGAAACTTACTTACTGAAGAAAAATTAAACTTGCCAAATAATCCTGAAAATCCTTGTGTTATAAATTTAATTTTCAATTTACAAAAGAGAGATTTATACAGTCCAATTTACAGTAGTATCATTGGTTTAGTACTTAAAAAGATGAACACGTCTAATCAGCACAAAAGTGCTGTGATTATAGACGAGTTCACTTGTTTAGCAATTCCGGACTTTCAAAACATTCCTGAAACAGCAAGAAGCAATAAAATTGCTACTTGCATCGCAATTCAAGATTTTTCACAATTAGTAAACCGATATGACAAAGAAGTTGCATCATCTATTATTTCAAACATGGGAACACAATTATTATTTAGAACTACAAACCCTGAAACATTAGACCACTTTCAGAGAACATTAGGAACAAGAGAAACTAAAAAGGAATCAAAAACAACACCTGATTTTAGCATTACTTCATCAAAAACAGTCAGTTATACAGACAGAAATATTATGCAAAAAGAAGATATTATAAAATTTAAGCCAGGGCAAGCTTGGGGAATTATAGCAGAAGGAAATCATCATTTTGTCGAAAGCGACCAAATTAATGGAAACCATTATTTAAAACACTTAGAAAATATAGAATTTGAATTAAACATAACAGATGATGAAAGGGAGCGTTACGAAAGTGTTTACACTGATATAAACGAATTATTAGGCAAAAAGAAATCACAACCACCAGTAAAATTTAACATTCAAAAATAAAAACTATGACACAGATATTCACATTAGCATTGAAAGCTTTAAAATATATTATTTACCTTTTTTTGATTCTTTACTTTTTTAGCTTTTTAGTTCTTGCCTTAGAAGTTATTGTTGAAATTGAAGCTTTGAACAAATACACATTTTTATCATTTTTATTTGCTCTTTCTACAATAACCTATTTAGTATCAACTTTTCTTTTTCAAAGAATCGTAATGGGAAATTCTTTTTTTAAATCGATAGCCTTATCAACTTTGACTTACTTAATGTTCTTCCTGATTAGCTTTATAATTTTTAATATTAATTATGAGCCAACCTTTTATGATGAGCAAAGTAAAACCAGTTTCAAGAGTGTATTTCTTGATTATAAAGAAATTTTAAATATCAATAAATTAAGAGTTCCTGAAGAAATAACAAATACTCAATTAGCATTTATAGAATTTGAAAAATACTTTTTGATCATATTTTTATTATGTATTTTAGCGGAAGGGTATTTCCTTTACAAAAAAAGAGAAAATATCAAACTTACAACTGTATTTTTCAAATTGAATATCAATAATTAGTCTTTAGATTTTTTCTAAAAAGTTGTTTTCATCAAAAACTAAGTTTAACACATTAGAAGATTAATCATGAAAAGATATACACCATTTGAGTTTATAAAAGAAGCAACAGCTATTCATGGAAATAAATACGACTACTCAAAAATCAAATATGTTTATTCGGATGAAAAATTACACATTATTTGTAAAAAGCACAATTTTGAATTTTTAAAAAAACCAAACCTTCATTTAAAAGGAAGTGGTTGTCCTATTTGTAGTGGATATAAGAAAATAACTAATGATATTTTTGTTAAATTAGGGCAAAAGTTGTATAAAAATAAAGATTCATATGAAAAAGTTAACTTAATTAATAATCATCAAAAAGTGATTATAACATGTAAAATTCATTCCCATTTCGAAAGAACCCCTGATGAATATTTAGAAGGAAAGGGATGTGACAAATGTGCTAGAAAAGTTAAATACACAACAGAAGAGTTTATTAAAAAATCTAAATTAATACATGGTAAAAAATATTTATATGATAGAACAAATTATATAAATAATAAAACAAAAGTAACTATTACTTGCCGTGTACATGGTGATTTTAATCAGTTTCCAAGTAATCATTTTAGAATTAAAGCAGGCTGTGATAAATGTGCAGGTAATTCTAAATCCACATCTGAAGAATTTATTAAAAAATCAAAATTAATACATGGCGAAAGATTCAAATATGATAATGTAATTTACATTGATAGAAAGACTGAAGTAATGATTACTTGTCCTGTTCATGGTGATTTTCCACAAAAACCAAGTAATCATTTAAGTGGAAAAGGCTGTAATGAATGTGGTGGAAAAATTAAGTTGACAAAACAAATATTTATCGAAAAATCAAAATTAATACATGGTGAAAGATTCAAATATGATAATGTAAATTATATTAATAGAACAACTACAGTAATGATAACTTGCTCTGTTCATGGTGATTTTCCTCAAACACCAAATAGTCATTTAAGTGGTAATGGTTGTAGGAAATGTAGTGGAAAAATAAAAAAAACCACTAAAGAGTTTATTAAAAAATCTAAATTAATACATGGTGAAAAATATTTATATGATAGAACAAATTATATAAATAATAAAACAAGAGTAACTATTACTTGCCCTGTACATGGAGATTTTCCTCAAATACCAATTAGTCACTTGAGTGGAAAAGGCTGTGATAAATGTGCAGGTAATTCTAAATCCACACCTGAAGAATTTATTAAAAAATCAAAACTAATTCATGGTAATAAATATTCTTATGACAATGTGAATTATATTGATAGAAATACCGAAGTAATGATTACTTGTCGTTATCATGGTGATTTTCCTCAAACACCAAATAATCACTTAAGTGGTAATGGTTGTAAGAAGTGTAAATATTCAAAAGGAGAGGCTGCAATAGAAACTGTTCTAAAAAAATTAAATATTGAATTTAATTCACAACATACATTTGAAGATTGTGTATATAAGAGAAGGTTGTTTTTTGATTTTGCAATATCTGTTAATGGACAAGTTGGTCTTATCGAATTTCACGGAGAACAACATTATAACAAAATATCTTTTTTTGATAAGAGGAAGCAAAATGCAGAAGCAAGAATTCGAGATGAAATAAAATTGAATTATGCTAAAACAAAAAATATTAAGTTACTTATAATTCCATTTACTCAAATTGATAATGTTGAGCAGTTAATTAGAGAATTTGTAAGTAGAGATTTTTAGAAATTATATTTATAAAAATAAACAACTACAAGAATAATGAAATTGTATCTAAATTAGATTAACAAAGAGGTAATGTAAAAACTAAATTAAAGAAGTAACTATAAGTTTTTTGATTAATAATTTATCATCTTTTAAATATTAAAATGTACTTTTGCTTTGATGAATCACGAATTATTATATTGCTTAGAAAAATTAGAAATGATAGGGGATTCAGAGTTTCGCTCTGGGTTAGTTTCTGTTCGTGAATTAAAGTCAAATAAAAATTTGCCTCCTGAAGAATATATTGCCTTAGAGAATGCAAATAAGTACAAGGCAAATTACGTCTATTTTAGAAGGTTTGAAAGTAGACCATCTGTTCCTCAAATTTACCTTTATGATTTTACAGACAATATAAATGTTAAAGAGGAAGATTTAACGAATATACATAAGCAACTCTATAGTTCTGGATTGGTTCCAATGTTTTTTATTTTCACTAAAAAAGACGTTCGTATTTTTAATTGTTTTGAGAGACCTTCTGAAGGAAGAAGCCTTAAATATACTCCTTTGACAATTATTAAACTAGCCTCCAATTTATCAGATGAAATAGACGAATTTAATAATGAAGAAGAGTTTAAGGCATTTTCGGGGAAATCATTTGATAATGGTACTTTTTGGGAAAATTCAAAATATTCTAACAAGTTTAATTTTAATAATAGCGCTTATGAAAAACTTCTAGGAGAGCTTAAGCAAGCCTTAAAAGATATTATTAGCAATAATATTCTACCATCAAATATTGCTCGTAAAATGATGGTTGTGTCTATTCTCATAAAATATTTAGAGGAAAGAGAGGATGAATTCGGCAATAAAGTATTTCCTTCAGATTTTTTTTCAAGATTTGGTGCTAACTCATCAAAATTTACAGATGTATTAAAAACGCCAGGCTCTTATTTAAAGTTATTAGATTATCTTTCAAAGCACTTTAATGGAGGTGTTTTTGAACTTGAAGAAGAAGAAAGAAATTACATTTCCAATCAAGATTTATCAAGATTTGGTCAATTTTTAGATGGAGATACTGATGGAATTCAATTTGTTTTTTGGAGATTATACTCATTTAATGACTTACCAGTTGAGTTAATTAGTAATATCTATGAAGAATTCTTAGGAAAACAACCTGGAGTTGTTTATACTCCTCCTTATTTAGTGAATTTTTTGCTAGATGAAGCAATGCCCCTAAGCAACGAAAATACTGAATTTAAAATACTTGACCCTTCATGTGGTTCGGGTGTTTTTCTTGTAGGAGCATACAGAAGGTTAATTTATAGATGGAGAAGAAAAAACAACTGGAGACATCCAGATTTAGTTATTTTAAAAAAATTATTAAAAGATAACATATTTGGTGTAGAGCTAAAAAAAGAAGCTGCACAATTAACTGTATTCAGCTTAAGTTTAGCATTATGTGATGAATTAACTCCATTGCAAATATGGAAAGATCTTCAGTTTGACGACCTTCAAAAAGAAAACATTATCCATGATGACTTTTTTAATGTTGTTTTAAATAATAAATTCAAAAACAAATTTGACTTAGTCATTGGAAACCCCCCTTTTGAAGCTAAATTAACTAAATCTGCAGAAAAAGTCGAGACAATTAGTGCTAAAGAAAGAACTCTATATAATTCAGAATATAATTTTAAACTTAATAATTCTTTAATTAAATTACCTGATAATCAAATATCTTTATTATTTCTTGAAAAATCAATAGATTTATGCAAGATTAATAGTTTGGTTTGTCTTATTCAGCCTTCAGGACCATTACTTTACAACAATAGTTCTTTTCTATTTAGAAAATCATTATTAAAGAAATATAATGTACCCCAAATCATAGACTTTACTTCTTTAAGCGAAGTTTTGTATGGCAATGCAAAAGTAGCAACTGCAGCAATTTTTGTTAAAAACGAGAAACCAAAAAATAAAAGTTTACTTCATGTAACTGTACGCAGAACAAAGGCACATAAAGAAAAATTATTTTTTGAATTAGACACATACGATTTTCATAATATCCCTTATGATTTAGCGATAAATGATTCATTAGTTTGGAAATCAAACTTCATTGGAGGTAGTAGATATCATCAGTTAATAAAAAGATTGGCAGACTTACAGACATTTGAAGAGTTTTTACTCAAACAAAAGGAAACATTTGGTTGGGAATTTTCTGAGGGATTTACAGCTGCGATTGACTCTGATATTAAGAAAATATCAAAATTAGAAAATGACAGACAAAATTCCATTAGTGCTGAATCGGCATATCAAATTGCACTAAAGAAAATGAAAGCTCATTTTTTAACAGGAAAAAGACACTTACCAGTAGAAGCATTAAGTACATCAGGAATTGATGATTCAAAAATAGAGGAAGAATTAAGCTTAGAATATTTTCATAGTAAAGGAAATGCAAAAGTATATCTTGCACCCCATTTATTAATAAAAGAAGTCGTAGAAGCGTCCTCTTTTTCAATTCCTGTTGAATACAGAAAGGATGACTTGGTCTTTAAAAATTCTATTTTTGGAATTCATGGCCATTCAGAAGAATCACTTCTTGAAATTAAAAAAAGGTTCTCAAATAATCAGCTTTACCCATTCTATTTAGCAGGTATTAGCGGAAGATATATGGTTAATAAATCTTCGTCTTTGTTAGCTTCTGATTTAAAAAAACTTCCTTATCCTGAATTTGAAGATGATTTAAAAATAAGTGAATTTGAATCAATTTTAATTAGTGATTTTGGAAATTATATTCTTGAATTTAGAAGAAAAGGTGAAAATTCTAAAATTGCTAAAAACAATGTTTCTAAATCTGAACTTAATGATTTCGCTAATATATTTTGCAGAGTCTTAGAAGGTGTTTTTAACTCCATTAAACCCTATAAATATTTCGAAACAGATTCATACATCTGTTATCCTTTTTATTTTGGTAGTGAACCAAATATTGATTTTAGTGATTCTAAAAATGCGGATAAGTATATAGAAAATCTTGTGAGAAAGAATTCTGGAGTCAATTTAAGGTTAACTCGAATAGTTAGGATTTATGAAGGAAACGTTATTTATTTAATTAAACCGAAAAAACTGAGATATTGGTTGAAATCTATTGCGCTTAAAGATGCAGATGATACTTTTTCAGATTTAAGAAAACAAGGATATTAATGTTAGCAGATATTAATCAAAATATTAGTAATGGAGAACTAACTCACGGTATAGAAATTGATTCTTCAATAAAATGTGTTATTGGTTTTATAGAAACTCACTTCTTAGAATTTTCAGAAAAAGTAAAAGGAGAAATTAATGCAAATGAAAAATCTTTAACAGATAGATTATGTAAACATTTTAACCGTAAAGCAAATAGTTATCCATTTTATTTTCATCATGAAAATATTGAGAACCACGCCTCGGGAATAAGCCCTCAAACTGATATTGGCACATTGTCAGAAAATGAACAACTAATAATTGGCGATAGAAGTTACGGTGAATTTGATTCTTTTTTTTCAATTGAAGCAAAAAGACTGCCAACACCAGGTCATAATCGAGAAAAAGAATATGTAGTTGGTTATGAACGCCCTTGTGGAGGTATTGAAAGGTTCAAAAAAGGGATTCACGGTAAGAAGCTTAAATATGCTGCAATCATTGGTTATATTCAAAGTGAAGAATCCAACCATTGGTTTTTAAAAATTAATGATTGGATTAGCGAACTTGTTTTAATTAATCCTGATTTATGGAAAGTTGGTGAGCAATTAATCAAAAAAGAATCAAACTCTGACGGAATTGATAAATTTAGTTCAAAAAATTTCAGACTAAATGGAGATGGAGAAGAAGACTTCATTGAGTTATTTCATTTTTGGGTAGACCTACAGACAATATAAATCCAAAGAAGACCTATATCAAACACATAAAAACCCCCGTTAAATATTAATTTAACGGGGGTTTTTATGTGAATTATAAAATAAATATAAAAAAATTAACCTTTAATTATTTTAAGTAAAATTTAAAAGAAATAAACATTTTTAAAGTTTTAGCCACCCTTTTGACCACCTTTAAAAATAAAAAAGCCTCATAATCAGCAGATTACAAGGCTTTCAAGTACTCAAGGCGGGACTTGAACCCGCACGGGCATTACTACCCACTGGATTTTAAGTCCAGCGTGTCTACCAATTCCACCACTCAAGCAATTTATTTTGGTATAGAGCGAAAAACGGGGCTCGAACCCGCGACCTCGACCTTGGCAAGGTCGCGCTCTACCAGCTGAGCTATTTTCGCGTTTTTTGTAATCTTAGTTTTTTAAAAGAACGTCGCTATACTTGTTCCGTATTGCGAGTGCAAATATAGTACATATTTTTATTCTCGCAAGAACTTTTTAAATAAAAATTAAAACTTTTTTATAACCTTTTGATAACTAATTAATTATTTTTTAATTATTTTTTTACCAACATCCTTTTTATCTCATTTAGCTTCATTAATGCTTCCACTGGAGTCAAGGTATTAATATCAATATTCATAATTTCTTCTTTAATATCTTCTAATAACGGATCGTCTAAATTGAAAAAACTCAATTGCAGTTCATCATTTGCGGCTTTAATTCCAGATAATTCTTCGCTTGAATGTCTTTTTTCTAATTGTTTCAAAAGTTTTTGTGCTTTCTGAATTACAATTTGAGGCATTCCAGCCATTTTTGCCACGTGAATTCCAAAACTATGAGCACTTCCGCCTTTTACTAATTTACGAATGAACAAAACAGTATCTTTTAACTCCTTTACAGAAACGTTATAATTGTGAATGCGTTCAAACGTAACTTCCATTTCATTTAATTCGTGATAATGCGTAGCGAACAATGTTTTTGGTTTGTTTGGATGTTCGTGCAAATATTCTGAAATCGCCCAAGCAATCGAAATTCCGTCATAAGTTGAAGTTCCTCTTCCAATTTCGTCTAGCAACACCAAGCTTCTTTCCGAAATATTATTCAAAATCGAAGCCGTTTCGTTCATTTCAACCATAAAAGTAGATTCGCCCATCGAAATATTATCGCTCGCTCCTACTCTAGTGAAAATTTTGTCCACAATTCCCATTCTAACGCTTTCCGCAGGCACAAAACTTCCCATCTGAGCCAAGAGCACAATCAAAGCAGTTTGACGCAAAATTGCCGACTTACCCGACATATTGGGTCCGGTAATCATAATGATTTGTTGCGTATCGCTATCCAAATAAACATCATTGGCAATATAAGGTGTTCCAACAGGCAGTTGCTTTTCGATTACCGGATGTCTTCCGTCTTTAATTTCCAATTCAAAACTCTCGTCAAGAACTGGACAAACGTATTTATTATCAATCGCTAATTGCGTAAACGAATTCAAACAATCTAATTGAGCAATTAAATTAGCATTCAACTGAACGTGCTTGATATATGTTGCAATCCAATTCACTAATTGTTCGAACAATTGGGTTTCTAATTGATGAATTTTTTCTTCAGCTCCTAATATTTTCGATTCATATTCTTTTAATTCTTCGGTAATATAGCGTTCTGCATTTACCAAAGTTTGCTTACGAATCCATTCGGTTGGCACTTTGTCTTTGTGCGAATTTCGAACTTCAATATAATAACCAAATACATTATTAAATGATATTTTTAACGAAGGAATTCCTGTATTAGCACTTTCTCGTCGTTCTAAATCTTCTAAATAACCTTTTCCAGTCGAAGAAATACCGCGCAATTCATCTAATTCGGAATGTACTCCAACCGCAATTGCATTTCCTTTATTGATACTCACCGGAGCATCTTCTTGAATCGTAGTTTTTATTTTTTCACGCAATAATTCACAAGCGTGTAAACTATCGCCAATTACACGTAAAGCTTCATTTTTACTATCCAAAGCCAATGTTTTAATTGGAATAATTGCATCTAATGAATCTTTTAAGAAAATAACTTCTCTTGGCGAAATTTTACCTGTTGCTACTTTCGAAATCAAACGTTCTAAATCGGAAATTTGTTTGATTTGATATTGGATTTTTTGTAGAATCTCAGGATTATCTTTTAAGTAGGAAACCACTTCGTGACGACTTCTGATTTTAGTAATATCTTTCAACGGAAGTGCCAACCAACGTTTCAAAAGTCTGGATCCCATTGGCGAAAGCGTTTTATCAATCACATCCAAAAGCGTTACTGCATTCGGATTATAACTGTGGTATAATTCTAAATTTCGAATGGTAAATTTATCCATCCAAACGTAAGCATCTTCGGCAATTCGCTGAATGCTTGTAATGTGTTGAATTTTATTGTGTTGGGTTTCTGACAAGTAAAATAAAATCGCACCTGATGCAATTAATCCTTCGTTTAATTCTTCGACACCAAAACCTTTTAAGGAATTAGTTTGAAAATGCTTCATTAAACTTTCCAACGCATAATCTTCTTTATATACCCAATCTTCTAAGAAAAAAGTATGAAAATCAGGACCAAAAACCGACGTAAACTGGTTCTTAAATTGCTTCGGAATTAAAACTTCGCTAGGGCGGAAATTTTGCAACAATTTATCAATATATTCTTCATTTCCTTGCGACACTAAAAACTCTCCAGTTGAAACATCTAAAAATGATACACCGATATTTCTTTTTCCAAAATGAATTGCGGCTAAAAAGTTATTCGATTTTGAATTTAACACCTCATCATTCATAGAAACTCCTGGCGTTACTAATTCGGTAACACCGCGTTTCACAATGGTTTTAGTCATTTTCGGATCTTCTAGCTGATCGCAAATTGCAACACGAAGTCCGGCTTTGACTAATTTTGGCAAATAGGTATTTATAGAATGATGTGGGAAACCAGCTAAAGCCGTTTCAGTTGCAGAACCAGCTCCTCTTTTTGTCAATGTAATTCCTAAAATTCCGGCGGCACGAACTGCATCTTCTCCAAACGTTTCATAAAAATCGCCTACACGAAAAAGCAAACAAGCATCGGGATATTTACGTTTTATCTCGTTGTATTGCTTCATTAAAGGCGTTTCCTTTGGTGTTGTATCGGAAGAAATTTCTGCTTTTTTAGCCACAATTTTAGGTTTTTAAGTACAATTGCGAAGGTAAGAAAAACTGAAGCAATAGCAATGGCAAAATTTAATAGCAATTACAATTGCAAAAATTAAAAAATTAAACACAAATTCCACAAATAACCTTAAAAGTCTTTGAAATCCGTACTTGTTTAAACTTTTAAACATCAATAAGTTTTTAAACTTTTAAACTAAAATATATCTTTGCATTATGAGAAAATTAGCCAACGCAGAATTAGAACGTAAAAATGTAGATGAATTTAAAGACGCTAAAAAAACACCAATTATTGTAGTTCTTGATGATATTAGAAGTTTACATAATATTGGTTCGGTTTTTAGAACTTCGGATGCCTTTTTGATTGAAAAAATCTATTTGTGTGGCATTACGGCTGTTCCGCCTAATAAGGAAATTCATAAAACCGCTCTTGGTGCGACAGAAACCGTGACATGGGAATATGTAAAAGATGTTTTAGAAGTTGTCAATAAATTAAAATCGGAAAACATAAAAGTATATTCAGTAGAACAAACCGAACACGCAATTATGTTAGATAAATTTCAAACAAAACCAAATTCAAAATACGCTTTAATTTTCGGAAATGAAGTAAAAGGTGTTTCGCAAGAAGCAATTAATCTAAGTGATGGTGTTATTGAAATTCCGCAATTAGGAAGCAAACATTCCTTAAACATTTCAGTGAGTGCTGGAATTGTGATTTGGGATTTATTTCAGAAAATGAATTGAAAGCTTCTATTTAGCAACACAGATTTAAGAAATTAATAAAATCTTTACTGACATATAGAAACAGAGATTGCTATGGTTTTCATTTAAGCATTTAAGTCAGATAAGTTTATCTTTCTGATTATAATTTATAATACTATTCTAGGAAGGAGATGCTGAAACAAGTTCAGCATAACAAAAATCCAGTTTATTTAGTTGTAATCTTCTTATTTATCGCATTCAACAAAAAAACATAATCTTCTTGTTTTTTTACAAAATCTAAATCGGATACATCAATAACCAAAACATTCAAATCGGTTTGCGTTTTGATGTAATCTAAATAACCTTGATTTATTTTTTCTAAGTATTCTGCTGGAATTTCTTGTTCGTAACTTCTTCCTCTTTTCTTTATATTTTGCAACAAACGATCCGTGTTTTGATACAAATAAACATATAAATCAGGCTTTGGCATTTCCTTGTGAATGATGTCAAACATCGTTTTATACAGTCGAAATTCATCTTCTTGAAGCGTTACTTTTGCAAAAATTAGCGATTTAAAAATGTGATAATCCGCCACAACAAAATCTTTGAACAAATCAAATTGCGCTAAATCATCAGACAATTGTTGGTAACGATCCGCCAAAAACGACATTTCTAATGGAAACGCGTAGCGACTCTGGTCTTTATAGAATTTTGGTAAAAAAGGATTATCGGCAAAACGTTCCAAAACTAATTTAGCATTACAATCTTCGGCTAATTTTGTAGCAAGTGTCGTTTTTCCAGCGCCAATATTTCCTTCAATGGCAATATAATTGAAGTTTTGTAAGCTTAATTTTTCAATAGGCGAAATCAAGTTTTGAACGACTTTGCACTCGCTCTTATCTTCACAGTTCAGTACTAATTCTGCAATAGATTTTTTATAGATTGGATGCTCCCAATTCAGACCTAAATCTAACATCGGTTGTAAAACAAACTTCCTGTTTTGTAATAAAGGATGTGGGATATTTAAATTTTCAGTCGCTATAATCTCTTCATCAAAAGAAATAATATCAATATCAATAATTCTAGCTTGATAGCCTGCCTCATTTGCACGAACTCTTCCTAACTTTTTTTCGATTTTTAAAACTTGTCTCAATAACTTTTGAGCTGATTTTGACGTATGAACCAAAATAGCACAATTATAAAAAGCATCACTTTCAAATCCCCAAGCAGGCGTTTCATATAATTTAGAAACTTTAATAACAACTGCTACTTCATTATTTATCAAATCAATACAAGATTGAATCATAGTCAATCGATCGCCTTCGTTGCTTCCTAAAGATAATATTACTTGATGTTGGTTCATATTGGCAAAATAACAAACAATTTTAGACTTAAGTTTTACCTTTTTCATTTTTTTATGAACATGTAACAAATTTGTTGTTTCTACTACTTATAGTCAATTAATAAATACTATTGAAATGAGATTTTTAGGAAATGTAATTGCAACAATTGTTGGACTATTTGTTTTTATTATGATATTTTTCTTCGGAATAATCATCATCGGTGCTATTTTTGGTGGTGATGAAGACCACGTTAAAGTAAAAGAAAATTCTGTAATCGAATTAGACTTATCGAAAGTGACTTTAGATTATTCAGGAAAAACGAATTACAAAGATTTTAATTATTTTGAAGCGCATCACAACGGTGTTACCGATATTTTAAATGCGATTGAAGTGGCTAAAACAGACAAAAACATCAAAGGAATTTCTATCTTAAACAATCAGTCGAGATTAGGAATGGCGCAAAGTAAATCAGTTCGTGATAAATTAGAAGAATTTAAAAAATCAGGGAAATTTGTCTACTCGTATTCCGATTACTACACACAAAGCGACTATTATTTAAATTCTGTTGCCGATAAAATTTATTTAAATCCGATGGGTGAAGTAGATTTTAAAGGATTGTCGTCGGAAATACTTTACATGAAAGATTTACAAGAAAAATCAGGTGTGAAATTTGAAGTTATTCGTCACGGAAAATATAAAAGTGCTGTTGAACCTTTTCTTGCTCAAGAAATGAGTCCGGAAAACAGAGAGCAAATGACTGTTTTGTTAAATTCGGTTTGGAGCACGATTGTTTCAGACATTGCGAAAAGTAGAAAAATATCAGTGGCACAACTAGATGCAATTGCAAATACCTTGGGAGCAAGAACTCCCGAATTGGCTTTAGCAAACAAAATAGTAGACAAAATTGCTTATGAAGATGAATATCACGATGCAATTAGAGCAAAATTAAAAGTCGATAAAAAAGACAAATACAACATCGTAAGTGTGAAAGATTATGCTAAAAAAGCAGTTTCAACAATTAACGATTATTCGAAAAAAGACATTATTGCGGTTGTTTATGCACAAGGTGAAATTTCTGGTGGTGAAGGTGATGTAAATGTAATTGGTGAAGGTTCAATTAAACGTTCTTTAGAAGAAGCACGAAAAGATGATGACGTCAAAGCAATTGTATTAAGAGTTAACAGCCCTGGCGGAAGCGCTTTAACATCTGAATTGATTTGGAGAGAGATTGAAATTACTAAAAAAGTAAAACCAGTTGTAGTTTCTATGGGGAATTATGCGGCTTCAGGTGGTTATTATATTGCAGCTAATGCGGATAGAATTTTCGCTGAACCAAATACGATTACAGGTTCAATTGGAGTTTTTGGAATGTTACCCAACATGAACCAATTAGGTAAAAACATCGGAATTAACGCCGAACAAGTAAAAACGCATGAAAACGCAAGTGGATACAGTGTTTTTGAACCAATCGATGAAAATTTTAAAGGATTTGTTTTAGAAAGCATCGAAAAAACATACGCTACTTTCTTAAAACGTGTAGCTGATGGAAGAAAAATGACTACAGAGCAAGTAGATGTAATTGCACAAGGAAGAGTTTGGACTGGGATTGATGCTCATAAACTAGGTTTAGTGGACGAAATTGGTGGTTTAGATGCTGCCATTAAATACGCTGCAAAACTAGGAAAAACAACTTCATACAGAACAGAAAACTATCCAGAATACGAAAAGAGTTTTGAAGATATGTTAGCTAATTTCACTGGAATGGCGATGTTTAAAACCAAAGAGCAATTATTAAAAGAGCAATTAGGCGAAGAAGGTTTCCAAATGCTCGAACAAATAAAACGTGTAAAAAGCAGAAAAGGTATTCAAGCTATTATGCCTTATGAACTGATCATTAATTAGTACTTAACTTTTAGCAAGTTATAATCCCAAAGACAGTTTGTTTTTGGGATTTATTTTTATAAGTTTACTTTGCATTACTATAAATTTTCGGATTTTGGTACTACTTTTGCTCTTGCATAAACTAATTGCAATAAATAGCACCATTTACAAAATAGAATTCACTCTTAAAAAATACAATTATGTTGAAAAAAATCTTAAAAGGAACTGGCATATTTTTACTAGTTGTTATTATTGCTTTGGCTGCGGCACCTTTTTTATTCAAAGATAAAATTAAGGAACTGGTTGCGAAAACTTTAAATGAAAACGTAAATGCAACAATTGCATTTAAAGATGTAGATTTAAGTTTATTCAAAAGCTTCCCGCAAGCTAATGTTTCTATTGCAAATCTTAGCATTGTGACAAAAGCTCCTTTTGCAAACGACACACTTTTATATTCGGGCGAAACTAACGTAACAATGAGTATTAAAGAACTATTTAAAGGCGATGGCGAAGCTATGAATTTAGAGAGTTTTAGCACTATTGATGGAATCGTAAACATTATTTTCAATAAAGACGGTGTCGGAAATTTTGATATTGCCTTAAAACAAGCCGAAGAAGAAAAACCTTCAAGCAGCAAACCGTTTGCTTTAAATATTCAGAAATACGATGTTACTAACCTAAAATTCACTTACATCGACGAAAGTTCTAACATGAAAATGGTTTTAGACAGTATTAATCATGAAGGGAAAGGGAATTTTGCTGCTCAAAAATTAGATTTAGAAACTAAAACCACAGCAAAACTATCTTTTGATATGGACAAAATGAACTATATGAACAATGTAGCCATTTCATTAGATGCCATTTTAGGAATTGATTTAGAAAAAAGTAAATACGAATTCAAAGACAACAAAGCCTTAATCAATCAATTGCCATTAGAATTCAACGGATTTATTCAAATGGTTGAAGCGGGACAGACTTATGATTTAACATTCAAAACACCAACATCTGATTTTAAAAATTTCTTGGGATTAATTCCAGCAGCTTATTCAGGCGATATTAACAAAGTAAAAACTACTGGACAATTTTCGGTAGACGGAAAAGTAAAAGGTAATTTAACCGAAACTACAATTCCTGCTTTTGATGTAAAAATTGCGTCTAATAATGCGTCTTTTCAATATCCAAATTTACCAAAATCGGTTAAAAATATCGTGATTGACACACATATTATCAATGAAACAGGTTTAATGAACGACACGTATGTAAATTTGAAAAAACTTGCATTTTCAATTGACCAAGATGTGTTTAATGCAAAAGCAAATATTAGAAACATCGCTACAAATGCTTTAGTGGATGCCGAATTAAAAGGAACTATCAATTTAGCAAACGTTACCAAAGCATATCCAGTAAAGTTAGTCAAACCATTAACCGGAATTTTAAAAGCGGATGTTAAAACCAAATTCGATATGAAATCGGTTGAAACTTCGCAATATCAAAACATACAAAATTCTGGAACCGCAAGTATCACAGGCTTCAATTATGAAGGACCGGAAATGGCAAAACCTTTTAAAATTATTCAAGCAAATGTTGCTTTTAATCCAAATCATGTTGAATTAAGTAAGTTTGATGCAAAAACAGGTTCATCTGATCTTCAAGTAAATGGAACTTTAGATAATTTTTATGGTTTCTTATTTAAAAATCAAATCTTGAAGGGGAATTTCAATATGAATGCTACAAAATTAGTTGTGTCTGATTTTATGGCACCAACGACTAAGGTTGAGGAAGGAAAGAAAACTACTGAAGCGGTAAAAATTCCATCATTCTTAGATTGTACGATTACTGCAAAAGCAGGAACTGTGGTTTATGACAATTTAAATTTGAAAAACGTTTCTGGAACACTATTAATCAAAGACGAAGCCGTAAATTTAAACAATTTGAAAATGGATATTTTTGGCGGAAATATTGGCTTAAGCGGAAGTGTTTCAACGAAAGGGAAAACACCAAAATTTAATATGAACTTAGGATTAAATGCCGTTAATATTGCGGAATCATTCACGCAATTGGATATGTTGAAATCAATTGCTCCAATCGCAGGAGTGATTAATGGAAAATTAAACTCAACCATTAAATTATCAGGTGATTTACAACAAGATATGACGCCTAATTTAAAAACAATATCAGGTGATTTATTAGGGCAATTATTATCTACCACCGTCAATGAAAAGAATTCTAAGTTATTAAGCGCATTAACTTCTAATGTAAAATTTTTAGATGTTAGTAAATTAAATTTAAATGATGTTAAAGCAACGCTGTCCTTTGAAAACGGAAAAGTAAACGTGAAACCCTTTGACATAAAATATCAAGATATCGCTATAAACGTAGGCGGAACACACGGTTTTGACCAAACAATGAATTATAATGTTAAATTTGACGTTCCTGCGAAATATTTAGGAACAGAAGTGAATAATTTATTATCAAAATTAACACCTACAGATCAGAATAAAATTGAGAATATTCCGGTTACGGCATTACTTGGAGGAAACTTCAGCAATCCGAAAATCACAACCGATATGAAACAAGCTACTACAAATTTAGCAACGCAATTGGTGAAAATGCAAAAGGAAAAATTGGTAAATCAAGGAACAAATGCCTTGAAAGATTTACTGAATGGCGGTAAAGGAAATCCGGCAACTACACCAACTACAACTGATACTACAAAAACACCAACAACTCCAAAAGAGGATATTAAGAACACGGTCAAGGACAAAGCCGCTGGCGCTTTGAAAGACTTGTTTGGCAAGAAGAAAAAAGAGGAATAGCCTTTTTAAAATAGCACTAAAAAGAAACCCTTTCAAAATTTGAAAGGGTTTCTTTTTTATAAATTAATTTTCACCACATAACCTTCAAAAGTTCTTACATTAAAAACCGTTCCATCTTCAAATAATAAATATTGCCCTTTGATTCCGGTTAATTTTCCTGCGAAATTTGGTGTTTTTTCTAAATTCAGACTTGTAACCTTTTTGGGATATTGTAAAACTGGAAAATCCATTTGTATGATTTTTTCTTCTTTTGGAAAATATTCTTTTACCTCATTTGGCAACCATTCAAATGCTTTGTTTCGTTCTAAAAATAAGTCAACATTTGGCACGTCATTTTTTAGCATTTTTTGCCAATTGGTTTTATCTGCATAATGATTTTTCAAAGCAACTTCGGTAATTCCTGCTAAATATCTGTTTGGCACTTCTACAATCGGAACCGCTTGAACCGCTCCTTGATCAATCCATCTTGTTGGAACTTGCGTATTTCTCGTTACACCAACTTTAACTTCACTAGACAAAGCCAAATACACTACGTGAGGTTGTAATTGCACACGTTTTTCATAGGCCAAATCTCTATCTTCAATATCTAAATGCGCTGTACTTAATTCGGGCTTCATAATCCAATCGCCCACCGCTGGACTGCTCATAAAACAATCGTAACAAAAACCTTGTCGAAAAACTTTCTTTGCTTTTTTACAATTCAAACATTGATAACCTTCAAATGCAATTTCGATGTCTTTTCCTAAGAGCTGATTGACATTTAAAAAACTATTTTCAAAAACCAAATAATATTGAATTGGACTTCCTAATTCGGTTTGCATTTTTGAAAGTGTGCCTTGGTAGTTCATTTGTATAAAGATTTTCTTTTTGTGAAGAATTATTTAAAAAAAATGTTATTTTTGGTAAAGTTATTATTCCGTTTTAAGAATTCAAAATTAGAATTACACTAAATGCCTTTACAAATTATAAATTCCGTTGCCACTTGGTTTTTGAAGAAACGAATTCATCAAATGGAATTGTTTTTAAAATATCCGCACGAAGTGCAAGACGAATTACTTTTAAACTTAATTAAATCCGCGGAAAACACTCAATTAGGAAAGAAATATGATTTCTCTACTACAAGAAACTATACTAAATTTTGCGAGCGCGTGCCTATTTCTACCTATGAAGATTTAGAACCTATAATTGAATTAACTCGAAAAGGCGAACAAAATGTGTTTTGGCATTCGAATATAAAATGGTTTGCAAAATCAAGCGGAACGACTAACGCTAAAAGTAAATTTATTCCAGTTAGTGCCGAGGCGTTAGAGAATTGCCACTATAAAGCGAGTAAAGATTTATTGTGTTTGTATTTAAATAATAACGAAGAATCACAATTGTTCACTGGTAAAAGTCTTCGCTTAGGCGGAAGTAAGCAATTGTATGAAGACAACAATACTTTTTTTGGTGATTTATCCGCAATTCTTATTGACAATATGCCTATTTGGGCCGAGTTCAGTTCGACACCTTCCAGCAGAACGTCTTTAATGGGAGATTGGGAAACGAAACTTCCGGCAATTATTAACGAAACCATTAATGAAAACGTTACAAGTTTAGCTGGCGTTCCAAGTTGGATGTTAGTGTTGCTTCATAAAGCACTAGAAACCACTGGGAAATCGAACCTGCACGAAGTGTGGCCAAATGCTGAGGTTTATTTTCATGGTGGCGTAAATTTTGATCCTTACATAGAACAATACAAAAAATTATTCCCGAAAAATGATTTTAAATATTATGAAATCTATAATGCTTCTGAAGGTTTTTTTGCTATTCAAGATCAAAATGACTCAGAGGAATTACTATTGATGTTAGATTATGGAATTTTCTACGAATTTATTCCGATGGATACTTTTGGTACATTAAACCAGCAAGTTATCCGTTTGAATCAAGTCGTTTTAAATAAAAATTATGCATTGGTTATTACAACAAACTCGGGTTTGTGGCGCTATTTAATTGGCGACACGATTCGTTTTACTTCTTTGAGCCCTTATCGCATTAAGGTTTCGGGAAGAACAAAACACCATATTAATGTTTTTGGTGAAGAATTAATGGTTGAAAACACTGATAGTGCAATTGCAAAAACGTGTAAAGAATTTAATTGCGAAATAGTAGATTATACGGTTGCCCCTATTTTTATGAAAGACAGCGAAAAAGGATCGCATGAATGGTTAATTGAATTTAAAATTGCACCAATTGATTTAGAAAAATTCCGACATTCGCTCGACGAAAATATCCAAGGCGTCAATTCTGATTATGAAGCGAAACGTTATAACAATATGACTTTAAATCCACTATCTTTGCGAGTGGCCCGTCAAAATTTATTTTACGACTGGTTAAAAAAACAAGATAAATTAGGCGGACAGCATAAAGTGCCAAGACTTTCAAATGATCGTAATTATTTAGAAAGCTTATTGCAATTATAAAAGTAAAACTTATGAAAAAAATAGTTATTTTAATCGCAGTAACTACCGTTATAACTTCTTTGTATTCTTGTGGTCCACGACGTTATAAATGTGGCCCATATAGAAGATGTGAAATTAATAAAAAAGCAACTGATTTTGATGTGCCAAGAGCATTTCAGCAAGACTACACGGTTTAATTTTCACTACAGTTATAGCCCAGTGAAAAACTATTCTTTTGAGCGTTTAATCGATTTTTAGAGATAGTTGTCGGGTAAATTATATTATTTCAAAATTTAATGCTTTTTTTATATAAAATTATAGCTCAAAGCTTGTAATTATATAAAATTATTAAATTATGAATCAACTTAAACCATTAGCTATATTTCTTTTTTTCGGAATGACATTGTTGAGCTATTCACAAAAGTCAAAAACGAAAGATGGAAAAGATTCCAACACTAGCAGCTATAGTAAAGGAATTTTCTATTCACTTAGTGATTCAAAAATAAACACTGAATTGAATGAAATAGGAGTGACTTTTTTTAGAAATAAATATATCTTTTTATCGAATAAGAAAAGGAGAATTATTGAAGCAACTAAAGGCGCACCAATAAAAGAACCTAATAATTTTATGTATGTTTTAAACATTGATGAAAGTGGTGATTTATCATTTCCCTTACTTTTTTCACAGAAACTAATTTCAGAAAACAACCAAGGTTCTGTTGGCTTTTCTCCAGATCAAAAAATCATCTATTTTACTAAAGAAAATGCAAAAGATAGTAATATTTATACTTTACATAAAGCAGATTTTGATGAAAAAAATCCAGATCGATGGATTAACTTAACTGAATTAAAAGTTGTTCCTTCCGCGTTTTCAATAGAAACACCTTGCATTTCTCCAGACGGTAAGAAAATATATGTAGCCTCAAATATTCCCGGCGGTTACGGCGGATTTGATCTCTATGAAGCGCCTATTCTAAAAGATGGTTCAATTGGTAAATTAGTAAATTTAGGAGCGAAGGTTAACACTTCTACAGATGAAAAGTATCCATTTTTATCTTCAGACAACAAACATTTGTATTATTCGTCTAAAGGTCACGCTAATTTAGGTGGTTTTGATGTGTTTAGATCTTCTTATAAAAATGGTGAATTTTCAAGAGCAGTGAATTTAGGAAAAAGTTTTAACTCTGAAAGTGATGAAATCGCTTTCGCTATGGGAACAAAAACAACAGGTTATGTAACAACCAACAGAAAACAAAAAGACAATTTTGATATTTTAAAATTTGAAGCTAAAAAACAAAATAACACACAACAAACGTACACCGTTGTAAAAGAGCAATCTAAAGCAGCATTACCAAACGTTGTTGTAGTTGTAAAAAACGAATTTAATAAAATGGTTGCGGTTTTAAAAACAGATGCCAACGGTAAAATTAAGTTTAATCTGGAACCATTATCAGAGTACACCATAGCTATTAACACCGCTGGTTATGAAGCGTATAATATGCAAATTAGTTTAGATGATGAAAATATAGATTTCAATCTTAAGAAAATCAAATAACAAAATTTTAGTAGACAAGAATCTTCATTTTACCAAGTCTAAGAAAAGAATTTGATCTCAACTATAAAAAAACAAAATTAGCTATAACTACTAGTTATTAAAACATAAAAAAGGTCGCCAATTGGCGACCTTTTTTATGTTTTAATACAATTAAGAAACGGCTTTTAAACGTTGTAATAAGTTTTTATTCAAACTGTTTTCTGCATATTCTTTTGTTACTTGCAAGTGCTTCTCATTTGAACTTGGCAATTCGTACATAGCGTCGGTTAAAATTGCCTCACACAATGAACGCAAACCTCTTGCTCCTAATTTATATTCTAATGCCTTAGAAACGATATAATCTAAAGCTTCTTCGTCAATATCTAAAGTTACTTCATCCATTTCAAACAATTTTCTGTATTGCTTTATAATAGCATTTTTAGGTTCGGTCAAGATTGCTCTTAATGTTTCAGCATCTAATGGATCCATATGAGTCAAAACCGGCAAACGACCTATAATTTCAGGAATTAATCCGAAATCTTTCACATCTTTTGGCGTCAAATATTGCAACAAATTGTCTTTATCAATATTATCGGTACCAATTGAAGAACTATAACCGACAGCTTGTCTGTTCAAACGTTTTGAAATAATTCTTTCAATTCCGTCAAAAGCACCACCTGCAATAAATAAAATATTTTGCGTGTTTACTTCAACAAATTTCTGGTCTGGGTGTTTTCTACCTCCTTTTGGTGGTACATTCACAACAGTTCCTTCTAAAAGTTTTAACAAAGCTTGCTGCACACCTTCACCTGAAACGTCACGCGTAATAGATGGATTATCACTTTTACGAGCAATTTTATCAATCTCATCAATGAAAACAATTCCACGTTCTGCTTTAGCGACATCGTAATCAGCTGCTTGCAGTAATCTTGTAAGAATACTTTCCACATCTTCTCCAACATAACCTGCTTCTGTTAGTACTGTTGCATCAACAATTGCAAGCGGAACATTTAACATTTTCGCAATGGTTTTAGCTACTAATGTTTTACCTGTTCCTGTTTGTCCAACCATCAAAATGTTAGATTTTTCAATCTCCACTTCATCATCTAGTTGAATTTGCATCAAACGTTTGTAGTGATTATAAACCGCAACACTCATTACTTTTTTAGTTTGATCTTGTCCGATGACATAATCATCTAAAAATGCACGAATTTCTTTAGGCTTTAATAGAATTAAATCTGCAGCTAAATCTGAATTTCCTGCTTGTTTAATTTCCTCTACAACGATTCCGTGTGCTTGTTCAATACATTTGTCGCAAATATGCGCATTTATTCCTGCGATCAGTAAACTTGTCTCAGGTTTTTTCCTTCCGCAGAATGAACATTCTAATACTTCTTTTGCCATTACTCAGTGATTAGTGAAAAGTGATTGGCAACTAGTGTTTCACTAATTACCAATCACTAATTACTTAATTAATTTTTTATTTTCTTACTAAAACCTCATCAATCATTCCGTATTCTTTTGCTTCAGCGGCAATCATCCAATAATCACGTTCTGAATCTTTATGTACTTTTTCAAACGATTGTCCTGAATGTTTAGAGATGATTTCGTATAATTCATCTTTTAATTTCAACATTTCCTTCAAGTTAATTTCCATATCTGTCGCCACTCCTTGTGCTCCTCCGGATGGTTGGTGAATCATAACTCTTGAATGTGGTAAAGCCGAACGTTTCCCTTCTGCACCAGCACATAATAAAACCGCTCCCATTGAAGCCGCCATACCTGTACAAATTGTTGCAACGTCTGGTTTTACAAATTGCATAGTATCGTAAATTCCCAATCCAGCGTAAACGCTTCCTCCTGGTGAATTGATATAAATACTAATGTCTTTTGATGCATCAACACTTTCTAAAAACAATAATTGTGCTTGAATAATATTAGCTACATAATCGTCTACACCTGTTCCCAAGAAAATGATTCTGTCCATCATTAAACGAGAAAACACGTCCATTGATGCTACATTTAACTGACGCTCTTCAATGATATAGGGCGTCATACTTCCAACAATTTTATCGTAATATAAACTGTTTACTCCGTGATGCTTAGTAGCATATTTTTTAAATTCTTTTCCGTAATTCATAAATTAAGTTTAAAAGTTTATATGTTTAAAAGTTTAAAAAAGATTAAACTTAAAACCATTAATGTTTTTACAAAGGTCGTGCCTTTTATTCTGTCTGACAAAATGACTCGAAACAAAAAGCGCCAAAACTAGTTTGACGCTCAAAGATAATTATTTTTTACGAGATATTATTCCCCGTACATTTCTTTAATGAATTGATCGTAATTTACTTCTTTAGATTTTGCCTTTACTTTATCGTTGTAAAGTCCAATCATTTTTTCGCCCATTACTTGCTCAGACAAACGTTTTACTTCGTCTTGGTTACCCATAACTCGTGCTACAATTCCAGCAACTTCCTCGTCTGAAGGATTTAGTTGACCAAATTGAGCCATTTGTTTCTTGATAATTTCAGCAGTATGTGCTTTTAAATCTTCAAAAGTAATTTGTAATTTATTATCAGACATTACTCTTCCTTCAATTAGTTGAAAACGTAATCCTTTTTCTGCTTTTGCATATTCTTCTTCAATTTGCTCATCAGTTAATGGCGTTTCTCCCATTGTTTTCATCCATTTTTTAAGGAAAGAAGCTGGTAAATCAAATTTTGTATTTTCGATTAAAGCGTCAGTAACATCATTTAAGAATTTTTGATCTGCTTGTTGTGCAAATTGTGCTTCAGCATCTTCTTTGATTTTAGCTTTTAGTTCTTCGATTGAAGAAATAACACCTGGTCCAAATAATTTATCAAACAATTCTTGGTCAAATTCTGCCTTTTCAATTGCATTGATTTCTTCGATTGTAAAATCAACAGTAATATCCAAACCATGCACATCATCGTGACCAATTTTTAAATAATCCATTAATTTATGATCGTCATCAAATAAACCTTTAGTTCCAACAGCAACTACGTCACCAACTTTTTTACCGATGAATGCTTTAGCCACCTTTTTATCTGCAAAAATATCCAAACCAAAGTTTGCTGGAGCGTTGATCCCATTTTCTGCATTAGTAAAAGTTCCTCTAACTTCGAAATCTTCTTTTACTTCTGATTGCGAAATTAATTTTCCATATTGTTTTGCGATACGATCTACTTGATCATTTAGCATTTTATCGTCTGCAATAATAGCATATCTTGTAACATTTTTTGCAGCAGCTAAGTCTACAGAAAATTCAGGCGCTAAACCGATTTCGAATTCGAATGTGAAATTATCATCGTTCCAATCGATTTTTTCATCCATTTTTGGAACTGGATTTCCTAAAATATCCAATCTTTCTGAACTTAAATATTTGCTTAATGATGCTTGTAAAACTTTATTTACTTCTTCTTGTAAAACTGGTTTTCCGTATTGTTTTTGAATTACACTCATTGGAACCGCCCCTTTTCTAAATCCAGAAATAGCTGCGTTTTTCTTATAATCGTATAATTTTTTTTCTACTTGATTTGCATAATCCTCTCTCGTAATTGCTATTGTTATAACAGCATTTAATGCATCAACTTGCGTTTTTGTAATGTTCATTATCTTTTTGTTTAAATACCATAAAAATTGGGTTGCAAAATTATAGAATTTTTACAACCCAAACAAGTTTTTAAGATATTGAAATTCAATTTGCTATAAAATCAATTGTCACTGGCGAAAATTCCATTTAATACTGATTGACTAATTGCTAGTAAAACACTAAATATTAAAGCTGTGATAAATCCGTCTACTGTGAACTCATTAATAAAATATGCACAAAGCATAATGATAAACGCATTAATAACCAGTAAAAACAAACCTAAAGTAAGAATCGTAACTGGAATTGTAAGAATAACCAGTATCGGCTTTAAGAATGTGTTTAAAAGTCCTAAAACCACCGCTACTAGCAAAGCGGTTGACATATCTGCGACATGAACTCCAGGTAAAAAATAAGCTAGGACAAAAACGATAATTGAGCTAATTAAAAGTCTAATAAGTAAATTCATAGAATAATTTTTAAAAATTAAAGTTACAAAAAAAAGGCATCAAAACGATGCCTTTTAATTTTTTATGATAAAATCTTAATTTGAACCTACCACATTAATTCCTGGGAAATTTGTAGGATTATAAATTGGTAAATTAGCGTTGTAATAACTGTTAATTACTTTTATAATTTCGTTTGCAATTACAGAATAACCACGAGCATTAGGATGAACACCATCTAACGAGAACAATACTTTATTCTCAGTTGCTATACCACTAAAATAATTAGCTGTATAAATTGTTCCTGTTTCAACTCGTAAACCATCTACTAATTTGTTTAGGATAAAATTCATATCAGCAACTGCTAAATTTTTAGAAGCAGCGATTGCGACAATAGAACTGTTGTAGGAAGCTGTTGCACTTGCAACTTTAGCTTGCTCAGTAGGCGTTAGCACCCATTTATTAGCCATTGGAAAAGAAACACCGTTAATGTTAATTCCTGCTGGCGCTGCATTATTTACTGTTCCGATAACTGAAGAAGCGGGCAAAACTATTAAATCAGCAGCAGTTGTCTGACGTGCTTTTCCGAATACGGCACCGAAAGCATTTGCTGTTGCTGGTGGATAATTCAAAACAGTGATTAGGTAACCTGAAATTTGAGCACTTCTATCTGCTGCAGCAACATCTGTTATCAATAATGGATTTGCTGCAGTAGCTACTAAAGGATTAACACGATTAGGTTCTCCGTAAGCCGTAAAAATACCATCTAATAAACCATATAACTGTGCATTTAAAGCATTAATGTTTGCAGAACCACCCAAAGCTGTTGGCGACAATGGCGCAAAAGGAACGGTAGTGAAATAAGGAATAGAAGTTACACTAGGAACAGTTGCTACAACTCCCTTTGCTCCATTAGCAGTTAAAGTAGTAACAATAGTATTGTAAACGCTAGCAAAAACACCATTATTAGTAATGTCATTTGACCCATAAGTTGCAGGATTCATATTAGCAGTTTCATTATTGTCATCTGCTGGCGTGTTTCCATCTGCTTTAGCTCCCCCATTTGTAGCGTAAGCTAAAACATCGTTTGCACCAATCCAGTTGGTGAAGAATGTTGGGTTTTTTGTCATTGCATCTCCTAATACTGTAGCTGAAGGCGTAGTTGCATGTCTTACAAAATAAGGATTAGCTGCTCCAATAGCAACACCTCCAAGATTTCCATAATTTGGAGCTACTAAATGAAACGATTTTGCTCCGGGAACTCCCATGTTATTATACGCAGTTGCTTGTAAAGCGGATACTTCAATAGTTGAAGTTCCTGCTATAATTTCCACAGCCCCAACTGAGCCATTTGGATTAACTTGAGTTGCATCAAGCACCCTTCTTCTGTCGGCAATTGAAATACCTCCTAGCATTAAACCACCTAAATTATTAACATCGTCCGCATACGAAGGCTGAGTAAATTCACCACCACCTACTAAAGCAAATTTTTGTGCTAATAAATTTGGAAAAGAATTCACTTGACCTCCTTTAGAAACTGTTCCATCCATATAACCTGCAGTTAATGAATTTCCAATAGCAACATACGATGTAAAGTCAGCCTCACCAGCAGTATAAGTTGAACCTACTTCGTTATCAAATTCTGGTTCACAAGAAGCAAAACCAGCAGCTAAAATAGCTAAATATATAAATTTATTTTTCATCTTTTTTTAATTTAAAAATTAGAAACCGTAAGTAATTCCAATTCCTGGAGAGAATACAACTGATTTGTACGTTCCACCAAAATCAGGATTTGGTTGACCTGAAACAGGATCAGTAGAATGGTTATAAGAATTATCTATCTCGTCAAAGTGAATGTACAAGAAAGAGAAATCAATACCTAATTTATCGTTCAATTGGTAAGTGAAACCTCCTGTATAAGCCATAGAATCATTACGTGGTGTTTCTGGAGCGAAATAGCCATCTTGTACTGGGCTTTCATCAAAATACCAACCTGCTCTAAATGTAAATTTATCATTAGCTTGATACTGAGTTCCTACTCTATAAGTACTTACATCTTGGTAGTTTCTTGGGTTGATAGATTCTGAACCATTTTCGAATTTCACATCTAAGTTTTTGTAAGCACTCCACATCGTGTGGTTGTAATCAAAAGCAACCAACCATTTGCTTGTAACTTGGTAAGAAAGACCCACAGTTAATTCTGCTGGCAATGGCAATTCTGCATCAAATTTTTGATTTTGGAAATTTGGATTATTTGTAGCAAATCCTGGAACATCATTAAAAGTAGCCTGACCACCTTTTGCTTCCATAATAATTTCCGAACGGTAGTTCATACCAATTCTCATTTTATCTGTTGGATTAAACATAAAACCTGCAGTGTAACCCCATGCATTAATTCCCTTAGCATCAATTGTTACGTCAGATGGGTTACCATTATCAGAAAGTAAAGGATTAGTTGATAGATTTTTATTTAGATTCACAGAACCTGTTGCATAAATTGGTCCACCACCAATACTAAAATGATCTCCCATTCTGATAGAGATAGTTGGTTGAACAAAAATTGCTTGTAAATCAATATTATTAACTAAATGCGCACCTTCCCAATCTTGATCCCAAGAAACAGCACTTCCATAAGGTGTATAAACTCCTAAACCTGCAGTGAACCATTCATTAATTTTGTAAGTGGCATAAACGTTAAAAGGAGTTCCAACATTTTTAGACTCAGCTTCCCATCCAAACTGTGTGTTTTGGAATTTTACGTTTGCAAACAAAGCACTTCCACCTGCAGATAAATTGAATTTTTTATCTAAATAAGCCATACCTGCCGGGTTAAAAAATGCAACTTCTGCACTATTAACTATAGCAACACCCGTGTGCCCCATAGCCAGTTGTTTTTGGCCTTGAATACTAACTCGGTATCCACCTGCAAATGCAGTTGAACCAGCTAGAGCCAATAATGTTAAAGAAAGTAATTTTCTCATAATGTAATAAGTGTTAGTTTTTATCTCTGTTTATAAAATCAATACTTCAAAATTAAAACAAAATATGAATTTTACAATTTTTTTAACAAAAAAATTATGCATGCATAATTAATTTATGTTTTTATTGTAAAAATCGCATCACAGCATCGTAAAAATCTTTAGGATTTTCGGCGTGCAGCCAGTGTCCTGCATTTTTTATTGTTTCAATTTTTGAATTTGAAAAATGACGGTAAATACTTTCAAAATCAACATCTTGTATGTAATTTGACTTATCCCCTCTTAAAAATAAAGTTGGTTTAGAAAATGTGTTTTCATTAGGCAAAGCAGTTCCTACGACATCTATTTTATCAATAAAAACTGGTAAATTAAATCGGAAAGCTAATTGTTCTGGCGTTTGCCAATAGAGGTTTTTTAATAAAAATTGTCTGGTTCCAAAATCTTTGATATAAGTGGATAATATTTCTTCGGCATCGCTTCTGCTTGGTTTTTCTGAGAAATCAATAGCATTTAACCCTTCTAAAATCGTTTGATGATGCGGTGCGTAATATTTTGGTCCAATATCGGCGATAATTAATTTTGATACGAATTCGGGATGGGTTGAAGCCAGCAACATCGCTACTTTTCCGCCCATAGAATGTCCTAAAAGGATTACATCTGTTAGGTGATGAAATTCGCAATATTGTTTTACGTCTTCGGCCATAATTTCATAACTGAAATCGCTGGAATGAAAACTTTTACCGTGATTTCGTAAATCTAAAGCGTGTACTTGAAAACCTTGTGCTGCAAATTGTGTTCCGAGGGATTTCCAGTTGTCATTCATTCCTAAAAAACCGTGAATGATCACCATTGGTTTGCCTTCTCCTTCTATTCTTGAATTTAAAATCATATTTTCTATTTTATGCGATGTTGCGTTAGGGACGGAAGCGGCATCCTTTTTTGGTGCTTTTTTTGCACCAAAAAAGATATAGCGGACGGCCCGACCCTTGTGGTAACGCCCAAATTATTTTAGTTTTTGAAGATACATATTGACCACATTTTCCAATCCTAAATATAAAGACTCGGAAATTAAGGCGTGACCAATGGAAACTTCTAATAGATTTGGAATATTTTCTTTGAAGAATTTGATATTATCTAAGCTTAAATCGTGACCAGCGTTAATCCCGATGTTTAGTTCATTTGCTTTGAGAGCGGCTTTTACAAACGGCTCGATTCCGGCTTTGTTTCCTAAACCGTATTGATGTGCAAAGCTTTCGGTGTATAATTCAATTCGGTCGGCTCCGGTTGCTTTTGCGCCTTCGACCATTTTTTCATCGGCATCTACAAAAATTGCTGTGCGGATTCCGTTGCGATTAAATTCCTGAATTACTTCGGTTAAATAATCTTTGTGTTTGATGGTGTCCCAACCTGCATTTGAGGTCAAAGCGCCAATTGCATCGGGCACCAAAGTAACTTGAGTAGGTTTGCATTCCAACACCAATTCAATGAAATTATGCTGTGGATTACCCTCAATATTATATTCTGTGTAAACAATAGGTTTTAAATCGCGCGCATCTTGATAGCGGATATGACGTTCATCTGGTCGCGGATGAATGGTGATTCCTTGGGCTCCAAATTGCTGTACATCTTTCGCAACCTGCAATAAATTTGGCGTATTTCCACCTCTTGAATTGCGCAATGTTGCAATTTTATTAATATTAACCGATAGTTTTGTCATCTCTTACATTTTATTTTAGCAAAAATACAAAGTATAAATTAGGTAACATATGGTATTTTTTGATTATTTTGCACTTAAATTATAAACATAGCTAAATGAATAGTCTAGAAAGTTACATAAATAACGACATAAAACCTATAAAACATACGGCTTCTGTTGCAGATGCGCAGGATATTTTTGTAGATTTTCCGTATTCGCACTTTCCAGTTACTGAAGAAGGTGTTTATATTGGTTGTGTGGGAAGAGATGCCGTAGAATTTCTAAAATCTGAAGCCATTTTGAATGAAAGCCGCTTTAACTTTGAACGTTTTTTTGTTCGTTCTTCCCTTTTGTGGTTAGATGTTCTCGAAGTTTTTGCCAAGAGCGATGCTAATTTAGTTCCAGTGTTAGATGATAAAAATACATATTTAGGTTATTATGAATTAGAAGATGTCTTTCGGTTTTTACAAGAAACGCCTTTTATGAAAGAAGAAGGCGGCACCATTATCTTGAGAAAAGAGGCAGATCAATTTTCTATGAGTCAGGTAGCACAAATTGTAGAAAGCAATAATGCCAAAGTACTAGGCTTATTTATTTCGGATATTGCGAATAAAAATGTGGAAATCACCGTAAAGATCAGCCAAAGTGGAATGAACGATATTATTCAAACATTTAGGAGATATGAATATGAGATTATTTCTGAACATCAAGAAGATTCATACTTAAACAGCTTGAAAGAGCGTTCTGATTATTTAGACAAATACCTTAACATATAATACGCACATGAAAATAGCTGTTTTCGGACAATATTACCAAAGCAATACGGCAGAAATCGCAATTAAAGTAGTCGATTTTTTAAAGAGAAATGATATTAACATTTTGTTTGAAGCTACTTTTTTAAAAATTTTAACGGAAAAAGAAATCGTTTTAGATGCTTTTGAGACGTATTCGAGCTATGAAGAATTACCACTAGATACTGAGGCTTTAATTAGTATTGGTGGCGATGGAACGATTTTGAAAGCTGCTACATTTATTAGAGATAAAAACATACCCATTATTGGAATAAATGCGGGAAGATTAGGTTTTTTAGCGACTGTTCAGTTCGATAAAATTGAAGAATTATTACAAAAAGTATTACTTAAAGATTATTGCATTTCAAGAAGAAGTCTTTTAAGCATTGAAACCACGCCTTCACATGAAAATTTTGCGGTTTTAGATTTTGCTTTAAACGAAGTGACGGTAGCCAGAAAAGACACAACTTCGATGATCACGATTGAAACTTCTTTAGACGGCGAATATTTAACTTCGTATTGGGCTGATGGCTTAATTGTTTCTACTCCGACTGGATCAACTGGTTATTCGTTAAGTTGTGGCGGACCGGTTTTAATGCCAGAAGTAAATAGTTTTGTAATTACACCGATGGCTCCACATAATTTAAACGCACGTCCCTTAGTAATAACTGATGACACCCTAATTGAATTAAAAGTTACGGGAAGAGAGGAACACTTTTTAATTTCGCTAGATTCAAGAATTGCATCTGTTTCAAAGGACACCATTGTGAAAATTAGAAAAACACCATTTACAATATCGATTATTGAATTTAAAGAAGAATCTTTTTTAAATACGATTCGAAAAAAGCTACTTTGGGGTGCAGATAAAAGAAATTAAAAACAACTTATATTATTCTGCACAATTTAGCGTTTTAAAAGCACAACTAAATGTAACAAAAAAAACCTTTAAAATAGGGATAAGAAGTCATTATTGTTATATTTGCAAACTATTTTAAAAAATGAAACGCTTTTTACTACACATAAGCTTGCTATTTTGCGCCTTCAGTGCTCACTCACAGATTAACGAGTTGGGTGTTTTTGTTGGTGGAATAAACTACATTGGCGATATTGGTCCAACGGATTACATAGCACCTAATGAATTGGGCATTGGTATTTTGTACAAATGGAACAGAAGCGCGCGTCATTCCTATCGCTTTTCTTATTTTCAAGGAACTATTACTGCAAGAGACAAAGATAGCGATGTACCAAGTCGTAACTTAAGAGGGATTTCCTTCAAAAATGAAATAAAGGAATTTTCAGCAGGTATGGAATTTAACTTTATGGATTTTGATCTTCACAGCAGCGGTAAGCTAATTACACCTTATGTTTTTACTGGTGTTAATTACTTCATATACAATGAAATTTACATTAACAACTTTGAAAGTGAAATCGATTATAGGCACAGCACTTTTGCTATCCCTATGATAATTGGTGTGAAAGCTCGTTTATTTGGTAATTTCATTATCGGAGCAGAAGTTGGCGCACGTTATACTTTTACAGATAATTTAGATGGTAGTAATCCGAAAAATGACAATTTAGCAGGTTCGCGTTTCGGAAATTTAGACAGCAAAGATTGGTATGTGTTTTCAGGCTTAACGCTAACTTATACTTTTGGTCAAAACCCTTGTTTTTGCGCAGATTAATGGAAGCATCACACGAAATAAATAAAGCAACTTTGCCACAACACCTAGCCATAATTATGGATGGAAACGGAAGATGGGCAAAACAAAAAGGATTACTGCGCGCATTAGGACACGAAAGCGGAACTAAATCGGTGCGAGTTACCGTGGAAAGCTGTGCCAAATTAGGCATTAAGAACCTAACGCTATACGCCTTCTCTACTGAAAACTGGAATCGTCCGAAACTGGAGGTTGATTTATTGATGAAGCTATTAATTTCCTCTTTAAAGAAAGAAATTAGAACGCTTCAAGAAAATAACATCAAGTTAAACGCCATCGGAAATTTAACAAATTTACCTACCAGCGTTCAAAAAGAATTGCAAGAAGTTATTCAAAAAACTGCCGAAAACACTAGAATGACATTGACCCTTGCCCTTAGCTATGGCGCTAGGGAAGAACTTATTCAAGCTGTTAAAAAAATTAGTAATAAAGTTAAAAATAATATAATTTCTGAAGACGCTATTGACGAATCAATTATTAATCAGCATCTTTACACACACAATTTACCAGATGTAGATTTAGTAATACGAACTAGTGGCGAACATAGAATAAGTAATTTCCTATTATGGCAAATTGCTTATGCCGAGTTTTATTTTACAGATGTGCTTTGGCCAGATTTTTCAGAAGACCATTTATATGAAGCAATTATCAGTTACCAAAAGAGAGAACGTCGATTTGGAAAAACAAGCGAACAAATTATACCTTAACAAAATGTTTAAAAAAGGATTACAAGTACTTACTATTTTTATTGTATTAAATAGCACGGCAATTTTTGCACAAGACGACACTAAATTAGAAAGTGGAAAAGAATACATTCTGGCCGACATTAGTGTTACTGGTAAAATAAGTTACAACGCACAAACTGTAACAACTTTTACGGGTTTAGAAAAAGGACAATCTATTATGGTTCCTGGCGAAGACATAAGTATCGCTATTAAAAAACTTTGGAAATTAGGCTTGTTTTCCGATGTTAATTTCTACGTTAACAAAATCGTTGGCGATAGTATATATTTAGATCTGGAATTAAACGAATTACCGAAAATTGGTGATGTAAAAATTCAAGGTGTAAAAAAAGGAAAAGCAGAAGAATTAATAAAAGAAACTGACCTTAAAAAAGGAAAAGTTGTTAATGAAAACTTATTAACAACTACAAAAAATTATATAGAGAATAAGTATAAAAAAGATGGTTACTTCAATACAAAAGTAGTTATAAATACAGTGCAAGATTCTACTTTTGCTGATGTAAAAATGGTAGTTAATGTTGATAAAGGTGAGAAAGTAAAGGTGAAAAGCATCCAATTTGATGGAAACTCACTAATTTCTGATGCTAAACTTAGAAAGGCTTTTAAAAACACCAAACAAAAAAACCCACTCAGTATCCTAAAGAGATCCAAATATATCAAAGAAAAGTACAAAGAAGATTTAGCAAGCGTAATTACAAAATATAAAGAAAAAGGTTTTAGAGATGCTAGAATAATTTCAGATTCTGTTAGTTTTGATAAGAGTAGCAATACCGTTGCAATTAAAGTAAATCTTGAAGAAGGAAGAAAATATTATTTTGGTGATATTCGTTATTTAGGAAACACAATCTACACTGACCGTCAACTGAATCTTTTGTTAGGAATCAAAAAAGGCGATATATATAACGGAACACTTTTACAAACAAGAATTGCTGATCAATCTAAACCAGATGGCGAGGATATCACTAACCTATATCAAAATAATGGTTATTTATTCTCAAGCATCAACCCAGTTGAAGTAAGAACAGCAAATGACACCATTGATTTTGAAATTAGAATTGTAGAAGGACCAATTGCTTACTTCAATAAAATATCTGTTGTAGGAAATGACAAAACGAATGACCACGTTATTTATAGAGAATTAAGAACAAAACCTGGACAAAAATATAGTAAAGACGATTTAATTCGTTCGGTTCGTGAAATTGGTCAATTGGGCTTTTTCGATCCCGAAGCTATCAAACCCGACTTCAGAAATGTAGATCCGCAAGCGGGTACTGTTGATATCGAATATAATGTTGTTGAAAAAGGATCAAGTCAAATTGAACTTCAAGGAGGCTATGGTGGTGGAGGTTTCATCGGAACTTTAGGTTTATCGTTCAATAACTTCTCTGCTCGAAATATATTCAAAAAAGACGCATACAAACCACTTCCAATGGGAGACGGGCAAAAAGTATCACTACGTTTGCAAGGAAGTTCTTACTTTCAAACTTATAGTGTTTCCTTTTCTGAGCCTTGGTTTGGTGGTAAAAAACCAGTTAGCTTTTCTACCTCAATATCACATAGTAAGCAATTTTTATACAACTATGCGACTAGAGATGTAACAAGAAGTCAAAGTTTCAACATTACGTCACTATCTGTTGGTTTAGCAAGAAGATTAACTGTGCCAGATGATTATTTTGTGCTGTCGCAAGCAGTTTCTTTTCAATATTATGATTTGAACAATTATAACACCGGATTATTTACTTTTGGTGATGGTTCTTCAAGAAACTTAGCTTACACAGTAGGCCTAACAAGAAATAGTAAGGGACTTAATCCTATCTTTCCAACTTATGGCTCAGAGTTTAGTGTGTCAGGAAAATTCACATTGCCTTATTCACTGCTTAATGGCATAGATTATTTAGATTTACAAAATCAGAAAGAATATAAATTACAATATCAAGTTGGATCTCAGCTAAATATTCAACCAAGTGTTAACGGACAAGTACCTGTTCCAGGAGATTACATACAAGAGACTGCAGACGGTTCAGGAGTATATCAAACAGTTGGAAGTGATTGGGAAAATGCTTCATTAGATCGTGCTAAATATGACCAAAAAAGATTTAATTGGTTAGAATATTATAAAATTAAATTCAAAGCGGATTGGTATACCAGAGTTTATCAAAAATTAGTATTGCGCGCTACCGGAGAATTTGGTTTTATGGGCGCTTATAATTCAGATCGAGGTTTAGTGCCTTTTGAACGTTTCTATTTAGGTGGAGATGGATTAGCGAATTTCTCTCTAGATGGTAGAGAAACGATCCAATTGAGAGGTTATCCAAACAACTCATTATCTTCTTTAGATGGTGGAACCGTTTACAATAAATTCTCTTTAGAATTAAGATATCCAATTACATTGAACCAATCAGCATCTATTTATGCGTTGAGTTTTGTAGAAGCTGGAGCTGCATTTGATAATTTTAAAGATTACAATCCATTTACATTACAACGTTCGGCAGGTGTTGGTTTACGTGTATTTATGCCCGCTTTCGGATTATTAGGTATCGATTTCGCACATGGTTTTGATGCAATTCCAGGCGAAACAGTAAAAAGCGGCTGGCAAACTCACTTTATCATAGGCCAACAATTTTAATAATTGGTAAGACTTTTTTGTTACATTCGTGAAAATATTTTGATATTTGTTACGTTTATAAAAATATCAATAATAAACACTAGGCAGTAACACCTAACGGCAAAATAAAAAGTATATGAAAAAATTATTTTTACTGATATCGTTTTTAACAATAGTAACGCAAGCTCAAACCGCTAGAGGTGTAAAAATTGGTTATATAGATATGGAATATATTTTGGAAAAAGTTCCAGATTACGCGGATGCTATGAACCAATTAGAGCAAAAAGTACAGAAATGGAAACAAGAAATTGAAACAAAAAGAATTGCGCTAAATATTTTAAAGGATAATTTAAAAACGGAACGTGTTCTACTAACGAAAGAATTAATAGAAGAACGGGAAGAAGAAATTTCTTATCAAGAAAAAGAGCTATTAGATTATCAAGAAAAACGATTTGGTCCTAAAGGCGATTTAATAATTCAAAAAACGGTTCTAGTGAAACCAATCCAAGATCAAATATTCACTATAGTGCAAGATGTTGCCGAGCAAAGAAAATTTGATTTTATTTTTGATAGATCTTCAGATTTAACAATGCTTTTTGCTGATAGAAAACATGATATTAGTAACTTTGTAGTTAACAAACTTACTACTTCTCAAAAAAGAGAAGAAATGAGCAAGAAACAATTAAAAGCCTTAGAAGCAAAAGAAGCTTTAGAAGAATCAATAGCAGACAATCCGGCTTTAGATGAACGTCAAAAAAAATTAGATGAGCGAAAAGCAGCTAGAGATAAATTAATTGAAGATCGTCAAAAAGCGATGGATGAACGAAAAGCTGAAGCTGCTGAAAAACGTCAAAAGTTAATTGACGAAAGAGAAGCGAAAAAAAATGGCACAGTAATTGAAAAGGATACTATAGAAGAAAACGCTAATAAAACGCAAGCCTTCAAAGTAACGACGGAAGATGTTGATAAAAAAACACCCGCAGAAGAAATTAGACAAAAAGCTATTGCTGATAGAAATAAAAAATTAGCCGATCGTAAAACAGCATTAGAAGCACAAAAGAAAAAAATGGTAGAAGACAGAGAAGCTGCTCGGAAAGCCAAGGAATCAAAAACAGATAAAAAAGAGTAATAAACCAAAATTAAAATTTAGAAAATGAAACAATTAAAATCGTTAGTAATCGCAGTTATCCTTTTTGTTGGAACACAAGTAACAGCACAAACTAAAGTTGCTCATATAGACTTACAGGCTTTAATGACAACAATGCCACAAATGAAGACTGCTCAAGATCAGATGAAAAAAATACAAGAATCTTATGACAAAGATTTTAAAGCAATGGCTTCTGAATATCAAACAAAATTACAAAAATACGAACAAGAATCTACTACTGCAGGGGATGCTTTAAACGAAACACGTTCTAAAGAAATGCAAGATATGGGAGCTCGTATTCAAAAGTTTCAACAAGATGCTCAAAAAGAATTAGGTCAAAAAGAGATGGATCTGTTAAAACCAATTATGGAAAAAGCACAACTTGCTATTAAAAAAGTAGCTAAAGCAAAAGGTATTACTTACGTTTTAGATGCAACTACAGGTAGTGGTGTAATTGTTGCTGATGGTGAAGATTTATTAACAGCCGTTAAGACTGAATTAGGATTCTAAAAAATTCAATCTAAAAAAATTAAAACTGCTCAATCTATAGTAAGATTGAGCAGTTTTTTTTTATTTTTGTTTTAAATGAAAAATACAAATCCCATAGGCTTATTTGATTCCGGTATTGGCGGTACTTCTATTTGGAAAGAGGTACATGCTTTATTGCCAAATGAAAATACTATTTATCTGGCAGATAGTAAAAACGCTCCTTATGGTTTAAAGTCGAAAGAAGAGATAATTGATTTGAGTTTTAAAAACACGGAATTCCTGCTGCACAACAATTGCAAACTAATTATTGTGGCATGCAACACCGCAACAACTAATGCAATTAAGGAATTAAGGGCTAAGTATGATGTTCCTTTTATTGGAATTGAACCAGCAATTAAACCAGCTGCAATTCAAAGTAAGACGCATTGCATAGGTATTTTAGCTACAAAAGGAACCCTTAACAGTGAATTATTTCATAAAAGCGTTGCCAGACACCCTGAAGTGCATATCATTGAGCAAATCGGCTACGAATTGGTACAACTAATAGAAAGTGGTGCCATTGATACACCAGAAATGCTAACATTATTAGAAAGTTATCTTGAACCGATGGTCGAACAAAATATTGATCATTTAGTTTTAGGTTGTAGTCATTACCCCTATTTAATTCCGAAAATAAAAAACCTAATCCCGAATCACATTAAGATAATTGATTCTGGTGAAGCGGTAGCCAAGCAAACCCGGAGAATTCTAAAAGAAAAAGAAATGCTAAATAATTCTAGCGAAAAAAGTTACCAAATTTTTTATACCAATAGTAATGCAACGGTTTTAAAAACTATTTTACTAAACAAAGAAGATGTTGTTTATAAAGAATTCTAACTAATTAATCTTCTTTATACCAACCTGAATACATTACGTAATTGTTTGAAATACGTTCAATTTCTCCCGCAAAATCACTTTGATCGATATTTTTTACTTTTTTTGCTGGTATTCCTGCGTATATACAACCAGATTCGACCACTGTGTTTTGAGTAATTACTGAACCGGCAGCTATTATTGAATTACTTTCTATAACACAATTATCCATTACAATAGCTCCCATTCCAATTAAAACATTGTCTTTAATTGTGCAACCGTGTACTATGGCGTTATGACCAATAGAAACATTACTCCCAATTATTGTTGGATGTTTTAAATAGGTACAATGTACTACAGCACCGTCTTGAATATTAACTTTATTACCTATAGAAATTGAGTTTACATCACCTCGAATTACAGCATTGAACCAAACACTACAATTAGATCCAAAACTTACATCGCCAATTATAGTTGCATTTTCTGCAACATAGCAATCCTCAGGAATTTGCGGATATTTTCCATTTACTTCTTTTACTAACATACTCTTTAAAAAAATGTCCCGATAAATCGGGACAATATATTTATAAATTGATTAATTCTAAAATTAGTTAACTGCTGGACAATTACAGTCCCATTGTTTGTCTTTACAGAAGATATTAATACCTAAAGTAATTTGATGAAACCCACCATTATCAAACTTAACATCTCCCATTACATGAGAATAGGTATAGGAGAACATATATTTATCATAATTTAAACCAATAATTGGCGAAACCCATTGTAAATTTTGTTTAGCACCAGGATATTCAGCACTATCAAAACTTCTTCTGTAAGATAAAGCAGCCCATAATCTACCGAAATCCATTGCTTTATATACTTTCATATTTAAATCAATTGAAGATTCTTTAGTTTCTGGAATATTTTGATACATAATTGATGGCTCGAATAACAATCTGTCTTCATCGCCAAAAACAGCTCCTACACTCCATAAATATTTTTGAAGATTATCAGATTCAAATCCTTGAGAATACAATTCTCTTCTTTGACTTGCTAATAAATTTTTAACGGTAACGTGTGTAAAGAAATCCAAATAATGGTATGAAACCCCTAAATCAACATTAAAATACGAATCTTTTTGAATTACTCCGGGAACAATTACGGGGTCAAATCCTGTAAAGTCTGAGCCATCCAATGTACTTTGAACAAAAGCAGTGCTTAATCCAAATGATAATTGATTCAAATCCACTGTTCCTCTAGAAAATCGCAAATGATGTGCATAGGTTAATTTAGCACCTCTTTGTGAATGATATCCATTTTTATCATTGAAAAGAATCATCCCTACTCCAGATTTTCCATCCTCATCAATTGCTGTATTAAAACTTACAGTTTGTAATGCAGGAGCATCATCTTGTCCAAACCATTGTTGGCGACCTGTAAGTCTAATTTTTCCACAATTAGCTGCACCAGCCATCGAAGGATGAATTAAATAATAATTATCCGATAAGTAATCAGAATAAACCGCTACACCTTCTTGAGCGTAAGTAAACTGTGCTACTAAAAATGCTAAAATATAATAACTCTTTTTAAAATTCATCGTAGGTTCTCGTTTTAATATAAATGATATTTATAATGTTTTTACTGTTTTTTGTTTTTGTAAAATTTAAGATAAAAAAGTCATAAAACTTTACGAATTCTTTATCTCAAAACTTACCTAGTTGGTCAAAGATATAAATTTTTCAATGCATTTACATCTTTATTTAAAATTTCTGTTATCGTTTTAAAGAAAAATGTGCTTTAAATTGTTTGGTAGCTCCATTTTCTAAGTAGTCTACTGTAAACCAATAATCTGTTGACGGCAATTGTTGACCATTTAACATACCGTTCCAGCCTTCACTACCTGCTGCAGTGTTAATTTGTTTGATCAATTTTCCGTATCTATCGAAGATAAATAACTTCGCATTTTCTTGATTTAATCCAATAATATTCCACGTATCGTTGTGTCCATCGCCGTTTGGTGTGAAGTATTTTGGATAATCAATCACTAAAACATCTTGCGTTAAATAAGTACAACCTTCCGTATCCACTACCGTTACGGTATGAAGTCCTGCACTTACGCCTTCAAAGATATTCGATGCTTGTAATGCCCCTTGGTCTAATTGATACAATAAAGTGCCTGTGCCATCTGGAACTGTTACTGTAATGGTTGCATTGTCTGTAAAGGCATCCGTAACTACTGTCGTAAATGAATTCGCTGGATATACAAAGTCAACCGTTGCAAACACTTCCTCTGATTCACACGTTGTTGTAGTATTGGTTACTATTACAGAATACAATCCTACTTGATTAGCTACCAAAGTTGGTCCGTTTGCTGCGGGAATTAAAACACCGTCTAAAAACCAATCAAAACTGTTTCCTGCTGCTGATAATCCTGTGTTTAAAGTATACGTTTGATACACTTCTCCCGTTGCTTCAATAATACATAATGTGCCATCAGCTAACATTGGTTTTGGTAATGGATTTACCGTTACTGTCACCGTAATTGGAGCGCCAGAACATCCGTTTAATACTGGGATAACCGTATAAACCACTGTTCCTTGGACTGTTGGCGCTTCTAGAATTTCTATAATAGCTATTCCTGAACCCGCTG
>NZ_JAXKVR010000024.1:0-164106 GCF_034497725.1 Flavobacterium psychraquaticum | reverse complement strand
AGGATTCTCGGGTTAAGATGTGTAAGAACCTAATTATTAACCTGGAGGAATTATCTGTAATTGGAAAAACTGAAGTAAACTACTTGAAATCCCTAATCAGTAAGGTTTTCATTAATGAACGACTCCCGTACGAACGCAGAGCTGAGAACTTACCTCGTATTTGCTCATTTGTTGGTTCAACAAATATGGTCGATTTCCTTACTGATGAAACAGGTTCGGTTCGATGGATAATTTTTGATGTTATCGGAAGAATCGATTTTAATTACTCTAAAGAAATTGACATGGACGATGTGTGGTCACAATCATACTTTTTGGCTTATCATGACAAAAATTTTGAGCCGGAATTAACGCAACAGGATATTATTGATAATGAAAAGAGAAATGAAAAATATACCAGTCTGACAATTGAGCAAGAAATGGTAATTAAATACTTCGAAAAAACGGAGAATTTAATCTATTTCAATACATCAACTGAAATCATGACAAAACTAATTCCATTGGGATTAAAACTGAGCAGAGAGAAAATTGGTAAGGCACTGAGTGGTTTCAAATTTTCTAGGATAAAACATCCTCAAAAGCAAGTATATGGCTACTTGGCAAAGCCAAAGTTCAATATTAGTCCTGTTGAAATTATGAATAATTAGAAAATGTACTTACCTAACTTACCTACTTACCTAAACCCCTATAAAATAAGACTTTTTTTTAGGTAAGTATATATAATTTAACCTACCTATACTTACCTAAAAAACTCAGGTAGGTAGGTAAGTATTAGGTAATTTATAAAAATGTTGCGAACACTTGAATTTACTGGTTTAGGTAAGTAGGTAAGTAAAAATGGCAAATACTTAGATAAAACTAAAAATGAATATAGAAAAAGCGAAGCAAATTCCAATTGAATTAGTACTTCAAAAAATGAATTATACACCATCAAAAACCAACGGATTTGATAAATTCTATTTCAGCCCTTTTCGTGACGAAAGAACTGCATCATTTAAGATAAATACTAAAATCAATAGGTGGTACGACCACGGACTTCAGAAAGGCGGAAACATAATAGATTTTATTGCAATTAAATTCAATTATACGATTCCAGAAGTTTTAAAATTCTTAAAAAATTATTCTGATGAATCTATTTTTTCTTTTCAAAAGCAAAAAAATATTGTATCCAATTTTAGTGAAACTGAAACTAAAGTAAACATAATAAAAGTAACTGAAATTCAACATTTTGCTTTAAAACAATATTTAGAAAACAGAAAAATTTATCATTACGAAAATGAACCAAATTTAAAAGAAGTCCATTATGAAATAAACGGAAAAAAATACTTCGGAATTGGATTTCAAAATCGTAGTAATGGATTTGAAATTCGTTCCAAATATGCAAAAATTTGCATTGGAAAAAAAGACATTACTTTAATTGTAAAAGGTGATAAAAACAAAAAAACTATCCGAATATTTGAAGGTTTCACTGACTATATTTCTTTTAAAAGTTTAGAAAAAAATTCAAGTGATTATTTAATTCTTAATTCATTAGCATTAATAAATCGATGTAATGAAGTTCTATCAAACTATGAAGAAATTGAATTGTATTTTGATAATGATGCAGCTGGAGATTTGTATACAAAATCAACTCAAGAAAAATTTAAAAATGCAAAAGATTTTAGGGGATTTTATAAAGATTTCAAAGACTTAAACGAATGGCTTATAAATACGATTTTATGAGGGTGGTTTAAGACTAGCAAGACGGAATGGAGGGAAACCCTGCCATTAGTAATGAATACGACATTAGTTTTTTAAATCTTACGGAAATAATACGGAAATACAATTTAATTAATTTATAATCAAATATTTAACACTACGGAAATGAAAAAAATGACACAAAATAAAGACATCCGTTTATCAGGAACTTTAGCAGACAGATGGGTAACATTACAAAACAGATTTGGTTACAAAACCAACATCCATTTAATTGACGATATGATGTATTTTTTTGAAACAAATCCTGTAAATCCAAAACAAAGTTTTGGTGGACTTTTAAAAAAATTAGAAGAAAAAATGATTGAATTTAATTCAGATAATAATCGAGTTATTGCAATTGTTCGTAACATTGAAAAAATAAAAATTGACCCAATATACCGTATTTTATCGACTGAAATAACTTCAGATTTAAGAGATATTAGAAAGAGAATATTGCTATCAGAAGCGTATAAAAAACCTTCAGAAAACAACTCTGAAATCCAAAAAGAAATTGAAGAAAAAATCACAAAACAACTTACTGAAAAATATGAAAATAAATTAACAGAGCACCGTAAGAGCTACATGGAATTAAATAAAAAATATGACCAAATCACACTTGAAAACGCTCGAATTCAGAATAAATTTTTAAAGTTTGGTAAATTATATTCAATTGAAAAATCAACATTTGGTTCAAAAAATAAAATTGTTTTCGATATGAGTGAAAGTGATTTTTTGGAACTAATTTCTTTAAAATAAATTTATTCAAACTGGATTTTTTTTGTTGTATAAATTTTCAAAACAGATTCATATTCTTGTTCCGAAATTTGAGAGCTTTTTGAAAATTTTACTTCGAATAAATCAACGAAATATAATCTGAAATAGATAAGAATAAGCGTATTTAATTGGTTGTCTGACTGATAATAGAGCAACATTTTTAAGAATTCAGCTTGAATATTATCAGGTTTATTTTTGAAATGTTTTTCTATTTCCATTGTAAATAAAAACAATAAAACATCATAACTATTTTTGTCATCTAATAGGGTATCAATGATTTCGCCTCTATCCTCATAGTTCAGATTAAGTAACTGAATTTTGAATATGTCAATTAATTTTGAATTCAGAACTTCTTCTGTTAATGTTCCGGTTTTATTCTTTTCAACAAAACTTTCTGATAGATTAGCGTACCCTGAACTAAAGTCTGGAATAGTAAAGTCTTGGAACAATAAATAGTTTAGGATTTTTTGAAAAGCCTTTTTACCGCTTTTTGTAGTTGCTTTTTCTTTCATAAGCGTAAAAAAATGCGTGAGACATTAGCCATCAGTAAAAGAGGTACTCGGAGACCCAACAACCAAATGACTACGCCCACGCAAGTATTATGCACAGGCGTAAGTCTATTAAAGTTGGTTGTTAAGAAGATTCCGAGTTTTCTTTTACCAAATTAATAGCTTACGCGATTAAATATATTTTTCTGATGTAAAAATATTACTTTTTCCTGATTGTTAATTATAAATCTTAATCAATATTAAAAAAAGAAACTAAAGAAAAACAAAAGAAAGATATTTAAAATAATAACTTACAAAAAATTAGAATTTTCAATATCTTTGAACATCATATTTTAATCACAATAAATTAATGGTTAATAAAAAAAAATTAACTGAAAGAGATATTTGTACTAAATTCATTACTCCTGCACTAATAAATTCAGGGTGGGATTTACACGTTCAAATTCGTGAAGAATTTCCTCTTACTAATGGACGTATTATTGTTCGTGGTCAGTTACATACACGTGCTAAAAACAAACGTGCTGATTATGTTTTATTTTATAAACCAGGAATTCCAATTGCTATTATTGAAGCTAAAGATAATAATCATTCGGTTAGTGATGGCATGCAACAAGGGCTTAGTTATGGCGACATGATTAACGTGCCTTTTGTGTTTAGTTCTAATGGAGATGGCTTTTTATTTCACAACAGCATAGCTAAAGATGGTAAAATTGAAACTGAAATTTCTTTAGAAGACTTTCCTTCGCCAGAAACATTATGGAAAAAGTGGTGCGAACACAAAGAAATTACACCAGTTCAAGAAGCTATAATATCGGAAGATTATTATAGTGATGGAAGCAATAAAACACCAAGATATTATCAATTATTAGCAATAAATAAAACCATTGAAGCTGTTGCGAGAGGAGAAAATAGAATTCTTTTGGTAATGGCAACGGGCACAGGTAAAACATATACTGCTTTTCAAATCATTTGGAGATTATGGAAGTCAAAAACTAAAAAAAGAATTCTATTTCTTGCAGATAGAAATATATTAGTTGACCAAACTATGACTAATGATTTTAAACCTTTTGGTTCAGCAATGACAAAAATTTCCAAAAGACAAGCTAATAAATCGTATGAAATATATTTGTCATTATACCAAGCGGTAACAGGAACTGAAGAAGAACAAAATATTTACAAACAGTTTTCTCCTGAATTCTTTGATTTAATAGTTATTGATGAGTGCCATAGAGGTAGTGCTGCTGATGATTCTAATTGGAGAAGAATTTTAGAATACTTTTCAGGAGCAACACAAATTGGATTAACTGCAACACCCAAAGAAACTCAAGAAGTTTCAAATACCGATTACTTTGGAAAACCAATTTATACTTACTCTTTAAGACAAGGTATTGATGACGGTTTTTTGGCTCCATACAAAGTAGTTAGAATAGATTTAGATAAAGATGTTACAGGTTGGCGTCCAGATAAAGACATGGTCGATAAATACGGAAATGTAATTGACGATAGAATTTACAATCAAAAAGATTTTGATAAATCTTTAGTACTCGATAAACGTACAGAATTGGTTGCAAAGAAAATATCCGATTTCTTAAAACAAACCAATCGTTACGATAAAACGATTGTTTTTTGTGACAATATTGACCATGCCGAACGAATGAGACAAGCATTGGTAAATGAGAACAGTGATATAGCTGCAACAAATAATAAATATATTGTTAGAATTACTGGCGACAACGAAGAAGGAAAAATGGAATTAGACAACTTTATCTTTCCAGAATCTAAATTCCCTGTTATTGCAACCACCTCAAAACTAATGACTACTGGTGTTGATGCACAAACTTGTAAACTCATAGTCCTTGACCAACGTATTCAATCCATGACCGAATTCAAACAAATAATTGGTCGTGGAACAAGAATAAATGAAGATTATAACAAATTCTTCTTTACCATTATGGATTTCAAAAAAGCAACTGAATTATTTGCTGACCCTGATTTTGATGGGGAACCAGTTGTTATTTATGAACCAAAACCTGGAGGTTCACCTGTCCCTCCAGATGATATTGACGGCGGAACAACAAATTTTCCACCAGATAATGGTGTTGATGGAGAACCAGATGGAAATGGAGGTGATACGCCTACAATAAAAAAATTCCATGTTGCAAATGTGCCTGTTTCAGTTATTGCTGAGAGAGTACAATATTTTGATGCTAAAGGGAAATTAATCACAGAATCATTAAAAGATTACACTAAAAAAGCACTTGAAAAAGAATTTACTTCTTTAGACGATTTCTTAACCAAATGGTCAGATGCTGATAAAAAGAAAATAATTATTGACGAACTGGCAAACGAGGGTGTTTTCTTTGAAGCGTTAGCCGAGGAAATCGGAAAAGACCTTGACCCATTCGATATTATTTGTCATGTGGCTTGGGACAAACCTCCATTATCAAGAAAAGAACGAGCAGAACAAGTTAAAAAAAGAAACTACTTTACTAAACACGGTGAACAAGCCCAAAAAGTAATAAATGCGTTACTCGATAAATATGCTGATGAAGGTGTTGAACCTATAGAAGAAACCAAAATCTTAACCATTCAGCCTTTTACCGATTACGGAACCCCAATCGAAATTATTAAAATTTTTGGAGGGAAAGCACAATACGAAGAAGCAGTAAAAGAATTAGAACAAGCAATATATTCATCTTAAATTAAAAATACTAAATATGTCATTAAGTACATTAATAAAAACCATTCAGGACATAATGCGTAAGGATGTTGGTGTCGATGGAGATGCACAACGTATTAGCCAGATGGTTTGGTTACTTTTTCTAAAAATATTTGACGATAAGGAAAAAGAATGGGAAATAACTATTGACAATTACAAATCACCATTACAAAGCCGTTTCAAATGGTCTAATTGGGCTGCCAACGATGAAGGAATGACAGGTGAAGAATTAATTGATTTTGTCAACAATGACTTATTTCCATCTTTGAAAAAATTATCAACTACTGCTGGTGTTTCACCACACGGCAAAATTGTAGGTAGTGTTTTTGAAGATGCCTATAACTACATGAAATCAGGTACGCTTTTGCGACAAGTTATCAATACCATTCAAGATGATGTAGATTTTAATTCGTCTAGCGACCGACATGTATTTAATGATATTTACGAAAAGATATTACAAGATTTACAATCGGCTGGTAATGCAGGAGAATATTATACACCTCGAGCTGTTACACAATTCATGGTGGATATTTTAAATCCTCAATTAGGGGATAGAGTATTTGATCCAGCTTGTGGAACTGGTGGTTTTTTGGTAAATGTAATTGAACACAAAAAGAAACTTTTCAAAACACTCAAGGACATTGAAAAATTACAAGATAACATTCACGGTATAGAGAAAAAACCTTTGCCTCATATGCTTGCCATGACCAATATGATGTTGCACGGAATAGATGTTCCAAGCAATATAAGACACGATAATACTTTAAGCAAACCGCTTAAAGATTACGGAACAAAAGACCGAATGGATATTATTATTACCAATCCACCATTTGGAGGGGTTGAGGAAGATGGTATTGAGAAAAACTTTCCGAAAAAATACCAAACTAGAGAGACTGCCGATTTGTTTATGGCTTTAATCATGCACTTACTAAGAGCCGACACTGGAAAAGCTGGTGTGGTGTTGCCTGATGGTTTCTTATTTGGTGAAGGTGTTAAGACTAATTTGAAGAGAGAATTGCTTAAAGAATTTAATTTACACACTATAGTGCGTTTACCTAAAGGTGTTTTTAGCCCATATACCAGTATTAGTACTAATATTTTATTTTTTGACAAAGGAAAACCCACAAAAGAAGTCTGGTTTTTTGAACATCCTTACCCAGAAGGTTATAAATCCTATTCTAGAAGTAAGCCATTACGAATAGAAGAATTTGACTTAGAAAAAAAATGGTGGAACAACCGCAAACAAAATGAGTATGCTTGGAAAGTTTCTGTAAAAGAAATTGAAGAGAAAAATTACAATCTTGATTTTAAAAATCCTCACAGTATTGAATTTATTCATACTGACCCGGAAATATTAATGAAAGAATACGAGGAAATAAGTAATGAACTTAATTCTACTAGAGATAAGCTAAAGTTAGAGCTTAAACAAAATCATAAAGATCATACTTTCATTAAATATTTTGATAAAATATATTCGACCAAAGAAAGTATTGAAAAACTAAAGAATGTAATTTTAAATCTTGGAGTAAAGGGCGAGTTTGGGACTCAAAATAAAAATGATCAACCCGTTTCAGAATTATTAGAACAAATAGATTTAGAAAGAAAATTACTTATAAAAAATAAGAAAATTAGTAAACAAAAAGAACTTTTACCTTTAACAACATTCGACAAAAAGTTTGAATTACCAAGTGGTTGGGATTGGGTTAGGTTAAATGAATTTGGAACTTGGAAATCAGGCTCAACCCCTAGCAGAACAAATAAGTCTTTTTACGATGGTGAAATTCCATGGGTTAAGTCTGGCGAAGTTAAACAAGGTAGAATAAAATTCACAAGCGAGACCATAACTTCATACGCATTAGAAAAATGTTCTCTGCATATAAACCCGATTGGTTCAGTTTTAATTGCAATGTATGGTGCAAACATTGGCGAAGCTGGAGTTTTAGAAATTGAAGCGGCAACAAATCAAGCAGTTTGTGCTTGTAATACTTTTGAAGGAATTGATAATAACTATTTATACAATCTACTGCTTTCATTAAAAAACAACTTTATTTCTCAAGGAGCTGGCGCAGCACAACCAAATATATCTCGTGAAAAGATAATAAATACTGTGGTTCCCTTACCTCCTTACGAGGAACAAAAAAGAATAGTCGCTAGAATAAGTCAACTTTTTGAACTGTGTGATAAACTTGAAAAAAAAATAGAGCAATCATCACAAAAGCAGTCTCAAATCCTAAATGCAGTTTTAGCGGAAGTATAAAGTCATGAGGATAAAATATTTACACATTATAGGCGAATATAAAAACCTAAAAGATTTTAAATTAGATTTTGATGGCATTAGTTTTATTGATGTTTTTGTAGGTAAGAATGGTACCGGTAAATCTAATTTGTTTGAGGCAATCATAGAGATTTTCAAGCAACTTTTTGAATCAGATTATGAAATAAATTTCGATTATGAAATAATTTATGAATTAAACAAAGAATATATAAGAATTAAATGGGAAGCAGGAAAACTAATTTGTAATGGTGGTGAATTTAAATCAATACCCAAGAACAATTTACCTGACAATATCATAATCTACTATTCTGGGCATAATGATAAAATAACAAGTTTAGTTACACAATATGAACAGAATTTCAAAAAGAAAGTAAAAGGTGCAAATATTGATGATATTAGAGAGTTTATAGGAATTGGAAAAGAATATAAAGCCTTGTTGCTAGCTGTTTTGTTGTTGCAAAATGATGATAACAATGCCAAAAACTTCATAAAGCAAAAATTAGGAATCAATCAAATTAGCTCTGAAGTAAAAATTGTTTTAAAGAGACCAGATTACGCAAGAGGAAAAGAAGAATTTAATGTTGTACTTGGAGACTCAACAACAAATTATTGGAAAGCTGATGGTGTAGTAGGTCAATTTCTAGAGAAATTATCAAAACTTAAAATTGGTAATTCCAATGGTAAATTTAGAGATGAAGGTTATTTCGAAAGAGTTAAAAATGAAGATGAATATATATTCTATTTTGATATTGCGGATTTACAAACAAAATTTACGGATTTTACGTCTTTAGATTTATTTAGAAGTTTTGACAATTTGAAAACTATTGGAATGTTAGACGAACTTTCAATATCTATCACTCTTGAAAATGGAACTGTCGCTGACATTAATAATTTCAGTGATGGACAATTTCAAACAGTTTATATTTATTCTATTGTAGAATTATTTAAAGATAAAAACTGCTTAACACTTCTTGATGAACCTGATGCTTTTTTACATCCAGAATGGCAGTTTGATTTTTTAAAACAAGTCTTAGAAATAAATGATAAAAAAGTCGAAAAAAACCATGTCCTTCTAAGTAGTCATAGTGCAATTACCTTACTTCAAAGTGAAGAGCGTAAAGTGAACTTTTTTAAAATTAATGGAAATACACTAAATATTTTCAAGGTAGACAAAGCTTATGCAATTTCACAATTATCCTCTCAATTGATTAACTTACAAGTTGATAAACAAATATTAAGTGTTATCCATACTCTTGGACAAGACAAACCGATTCTTTTCACAGAAGGATATTCTGACCCTATAATATTAAAACATGCTTATCAAATTCTTTACGACACGCATGACATTCCATTTGAAATATGTTTTGGTCATGGATGTTTATATCTACGACTGCTGTTACAAAATCAGAAGTTTTTAAATGAAATGAATGGCAAACCTATTTTTGGATTATTTGATTTTGATGAAGCATACAGTGAATGGAATTCAATAAAGTCAAACAAAGATTTATTGGTTGATAATTTGTCTCACGGTCTTGTAAAGCAGTTTAATGATAGAGAAAGTTATGCCATAATACTTCCGATTCCAAATATCCCTGAGATAATGCCACAAGTAATGAAGAAGGATGGTTCAACATATGAAAACCGTTCAAAAGTAGAGATGGAACATTTATTTTATAAAGAAAACACAAAGAAACATTTTCATGAAATTGAAATTACTGGTGGAGTAAAGATAATTGAGATAAGTGATGCTCAAAAAATGAGTTTTTCAACAGAAGTTATACCAACACTTGAAAAAGCAGAATTTGAAATATTCAGACCTATGTTTGAATTTATTAAAAGTAAAATTCTAAATACATAATAATGGAACTTAAACCAAGCCAAGTAGATATTAAATTAGCTGCATTTCATAAATCATGGAACTTAGAACGAATTCAAAACATGACATTAGAAGAATATGCTGATTTAAATAATCATGATTCATTATGTTATTGGTTAGAATATGGTTCAGATGAATTAGGTTTGATTGGTGGAGTATCACTTCATAAATTCGAAATATGGAAACCAAAAAACCCTGAAAAAGAATTAAAAGACAACAGATATAGTATTCAGGATGGTTATTTTTGGAATGCAAAAAAAGGACTAACTAGAGATGATGCCTTTCAAAATATTAAAGAATTAGTTGTTCAAATTGTAAATCATTCAATCAATCTTGATTGGGAAGCATTAGATAAAATAAACTATCATGCCATTGCAAAATGGAAAATTGCATTTATGTTTTCCAACAAGAAGATTTTACCAATTTATAGTAAAAGAGCTTTATTAGCTATTTCTAAAGGATTAGGAAATAGAGATTTTCCATACAAAACACAAATTTCAGTTTTGCAAAAGTTCATTCTTCAATACAAAAATGAGGATGAACCCATTGAACACTTTACGGGTAGAAATTATATAGCATTTGCCGAAAAAAAGAAACCTAATTTTTATATCATAGGTAGTAAATACGGAAAAGATTCAATACCACAAATTAATGCGTTTATTAAAAATCAATGTGTTGCAGTTGGTTTTTATGATTGGTTAGATTTTTCTTCATTCATGGGAAAGAGCGATAAACTGGTAAATGATTTTGTAATAAAACATTGGACAGAAGACCAACCAGCAGTACATAAATTACAATCAATATTTACTAAAATTTCAAAATTAAAAGAAGGTGATATTATTGCAGTGAAATCTCATGGAGCATATAATAGACTAACAATTATTGCTTATGCTCAAGTAATAAAAAGAAATGGCAATGTATATGAACATCATGAGGATAAACTAGGACATCATATTAATGTTGAATTTCTTGATGCCGGATTTTATAAAGAGTTAGGATTAACATATGGTGAAACAATACATGAACTAACTAAAAAGAAAGACGGGGTCAAATTTGATAAAGTCTTCGGTTGGTATTCTGGTGTAGAAAATAATTTTATTGAATTAGAAGAATACGATGAAGATGAGGATTTTGAAAATGAATATACTGAAGAAACAGGCTTTGCATATAATGAAAAATCAGAAGAATCATTTAATCGTATCGCAATTTCATCAGTTAAAGTAAATCAAGTTCATAATATTATTCAAAATAAGTTTATTAAACATCTAGTGAATAATTATCCTAATGAATCTATAAAAGGAGAAAAAAATAGAATTGATGCTAAAAGAGAAAATGGATCAGAAATTCACATATATGAAATCAAACCTTATGAAAATGTATTTTTATGCATTCGAGATGGTATAGGACAATTATTAGATTACTCCCATCATTTTGACACCAAAAAGGAAATTAAAATTTACATTGTGGGACCAAATGAACCAAATAAAAAAGACCTTGATTTTATTAAAGCTATAAAAAATAACTTGAAAATCTCATTCAATTATATTTCTTTTGATTATTCTTCATTAATCTCAAAAGAATTCTAAATATAATAAAAATGGGGGATTTCACTCCCCCATTTTTATTATATATCTTTTAAACAACTATAAATCTAATGTTAATGCCTTAATGGCTTTTTTAGAATATTTTTCAATATCGTCCTCAAGAACAATATCTACTTTATCAAGAGTATTAAGTAAATTCAAAGCATGATCAAATTCTTTGAATAAATCTTTAGATTCAGGCTTACCAATTAATAAATCATATCTTAAATTATTAACTTCAGCTTCATTTTTTAAGTCTGTAAACAAACCAAAATTTTCATAAGCCTTTTTTGCAATTCCTTTTGGCTCTTTTAAATCAAAACTAATTGGTTTAACTAAATTTAAAGTACCATTCTGCCATGCATAATCAAAATTAAATTCATTACCAGTTTCATTAATTACTTTGTAATTTTTGTAAAACTTGTCATTATTTACATTGATTTTTTCAAAATCTAAATCAGAAAGGTAACCATAAAACTTCTTGGTCAATAAAGGTTCTTTTACAATCGCTCCCCCAGCAATATTTTTCTCTTTTTCAAGTAAAAACTTATTAGTTAAATAAGAAATGGTTAAATCAACATCATTGTTATTTAAAAATGATTGTTTACTTTTAGAAAACTGCAAAACACTTCCATCTCTTGGCAAAATAAATTTATCAATAAATAAATCAAAATAATCAAATTTATCTTTATCAAAAAATGAGAACTCATTTGTTCTTAGATTTTTAATACTGTTTTCAATTTGAAATAAATAGTGCTTAATAGTTTTTTCAGAAACTACTTCATAAACCGCTTTTACTCTGCTTAAGTTTCTTGAATATTTGAAGACAAACTTATCTTCAAAAGGAAAATAAATAAGCACACCAATATTCAAGCTCTCCCCCAATAATGCGGAATGCTGATACTTTAAAATACTGTATGTATACTTTTTATCTATCATTTTATCCTATCAATTAACACTTTATTTATGTAACTATAATTTTGTTTCGCCCAATAAAGGTATGCAAAAATAATATTTTTTTCACCATATTCAATATCATATTTATCTAACTGATCAAAAATTAAATTCAATTTTTCAATATTTAACATTCGTAAGATTTCTATGAATTCAACAAAAATATCTTCTTTTTTGCCATTTTTTATACTTTTTAACGTCGCCCAAAATATATGATTTTGGAAATAAAAATTATTAAATGTGTTGAAATAATTTATATCCTTACTCTCAAATGAGTTGATGAACGCAAATGTTTGTTCGTGGTCGATTAACATCATCTCTTCATCTTTCAATAAAAGATTTGGTTTGTTTCTAAACCCTCCCCTGTCAACATTCATAATTAAATTATCAAAGGCAAATAAATTTTCAATTTCAAAATCTTTTAAAAATTTTGATGATGCTAAACTACTCATAATCACATAACCTTCATGATACTCTGTACAAAATTTATGCCCTTTATCCAATAATTTAATTTCTTCATCAGTATACAAGCCTTTTAAGTCTTTATTATCAATCTTAATTACTCCATACTCAGGAACTGGCAAATCAAATTCTTTTGCTAATTCTGTTACAAGTATTTCTTTTGCTATAGAGAAATTTTCACTTACAAATTTACTTTTATAAGTTTTCATTACATATGTTTTTTCTAAACCAGCCTCATTGAAAGCACTTATCAAAATCGGCTTTGAGCTCCCTCCCTTTATTATACTTTCAAAATTATTAAGCTTTAATTCTTGCATTTAAAATATGTAATGTAATTATACAGTGCTAATATATAAATTAAACCATCAAAAAAGAAATATAACAGTAGTTACTAATATTTAAAAGTTACATTATTTTCTTATGAACAGAGAATAAATACTAAGAAAATGTATTGTATTATGCATTTTTGACTAAAGTAACAAAACCATGCGGTGAATAACTCTTCTATTCACCGCAAAATATGCGGTGAATAATTTACCATTTCATTTTAAAAAAGACTCTAGACAACTTTTAAACTTACTTTTTTGCAAGTAAAATTAAATAAACCCAATATTAAACTTGCGAAAATGATTGTTATTTAAAACAAAAAAAATAATTTTGTATATAATATCAATCATTTTGTATGAACACTAAAAAGCAAGTTATTTTTCCAAAGTACAATTTACTTCTTGAAAAAATGGGTGAAAATATAAAATTGGCACGCAAAAGAAGAAAATTAACTACAATACAAGTTGCTGAGCGTGCTAATATTTCTCGTTCGACATTATACTTAATCGAATCTGGGAATCCAAGTGTAGCAATGGGTGGTTACTTTAATGTTTTGAGAGTACTGGGGCTTCAAGATGATTTTTTAAAGCTAGCTGCTGATGACACTTTAGGTAGAAAACTTCAAGATATTGAACTTTTGAAGTAAAAATATATTTGTACAATAAAGTCCTATATCTATTTAGATAATTTATTAGAAATACAAAGAAATCATTTATTTAATTTATTTTCATAAGTTTAGATTATGAATAAACAAGTTGACATAACAACTATCTTCCCCAAACATTTGTTTTGGGATATGGATTATAGTAAACTAAATATTGATAAGGATAAAGACATTATAATCCCAAGAGCTTTGTATGCCACAATTCCAGAAACTTTTGAAAAAGAAATACAAATATTAGAAAGTCTTTATTCTAGAGAAGACATCGTTGAATGCCTTAAAAACACGAAAGAACTTATTACTAACTCAGTTTGCGAAATGGTTGCTAAAAGATATAATATAGCCGTATTTTATCGTTTCAAAATATAAAAAACTTAACTACTACAGAAAAATTGTAAATTTGTAAAAATTATTTTTTTTCCTTTAATACCTAATTTTTGTAACACCTCGAGTACACCTCCAACCTCCTTATCCCTTATGAATAATGGAAAAGAAGATATTGTATCGGGAAATAAAAAAACACTATTTTTATAATTACGAATGTTTAAGAAAAATCTCCTCAACAACCCCCATCGCTGCTCTTTCTCCCGAAATCATCGCTGCGTTTAATGAACTGTTCAATTGCGTATCGCCCGCTAGAAAAATATTTGCAATTAACTTAGTTTCGGACGGATTCATTTCGTAAAGCAAATTTTCTAATTTCGGAAGTGCTTTTTTAATAGTGTATTGTTTGATGAATTTCGAAGTTTCGATACCGCAGCATTGTTTTAATTCTTTTATGACTTGGTGCTGCAATGCTTCTGCCGATAATTCGTGTTTTTTGACCACAGTAACCGATAATAATTCTTTTGTTCCAGCTGTTTTGGTTGCTACGCGTGTGTGATAAATTATATTGTTTACCAGTGAATCTTTATCCGCAACTAATCCAACTAATGGCTTATCTATGACTCTTTTATCGGTTTCAAAATACAAGGTATCGCAAGATTTCCATTCCACTTCTTGATTTTTTAGCTTACTAACCAAAGGACTTGCTTCGGCAGCGATTATCGTATAATTACTTTCTCGTTCCGTTCCATCAGCCAATATTATTTTACCCTCTCGAACCGATGCAACTTTGGTATTAAAAAGAAATTCAGTTTGTTTTAAAGTTGCTTTCAATTGCAAAGGAATTGCTTCTATTCCTGCTTTTGGGATGGTAGCATTGCCTTCGCCAAACATTTTATAAACAAATTCGAACATTCGACTCGATGTTTCTAAATTAGGTTCGAGAAAAATCCCGCTGAAAAAAGGTTTAAAGAATTTTGAAATCATTTCAGCAGAAAAACCGAAATCCACCAAATAATTATAAGTCGTTTTTTCAGGTTTGGCGAAAATTTCGGTCAAACTGCTTTGCTTCAACAAAGTATTCAACTTCAAAATTTTGAACTTATCACCAAATGTTCCAATTCCAGAAAAAAGTGTCGGAAGCAATAATGAAATAGCTCTTAACGGATCGCCAATAGTTTTTTGTTTTCCTTCATTAAAAATTGTTGCTCCCGGTAAAAATTCTTGTAATTCCAAGGCTTCAAAATTAAGATATTTCTGTGCTGCAGGATAAGCTGTCAACAAAACCTGGAAGCCGTGATCGAGTTGATAGCCATCCACAATATCCGTTTTCACACGACCACCTACGCGATCCGTTCCTTCTATAATGGTGGGATAAAAACCTTGGTCTTCTAAAACTTTAGCTGCTACGAGTCCGGCTACACCAGCACCAATAATATATATTTTGTGGTCTTCTTTTTTCATTTGAAGGATTTTAAAGTTTTATGCTTTAGCAAATATAAGTTTCTTGTCGCTCGTTTGCAATGAATAGCACTTACTTTCACTTGCTAATTTCTATTTTACTACCTAAAGAAAAAGTAGAAAAATAAGGTCAGTACAACCGAGAAAATAATGTTAAGTCCCAATCCTGCTTTCATCATATCTTTCTGTGGCACAAAACCCGATGAATAAACCATAGCGTTCGGCGGCGTTCCCACAGGCATCATAAATCCGAACGAAGCCGCAATTGTCGCCGGAAGAACTAAAACCATTGGATTAATTCCGGAAGCTTGTGCTAAGGTGTAAAGTAGAGGTAAAATCAGAGCAGCACTTGCGGTATTGCTCATGAATTCGGTCATGATAATCGAACCCATAACAATCAACCACAAAAATACGATTAAGGGCAAATGCTGACTTAATTCCATCACATAATTTACCAGCATGATTCCAAGTCCAGTACTTTCAACAATGTAACCGAGCGTAAGTCCACCACCAAAAAGCAATAAAATTTCCCACCGAATGGACTTTAAGATTTGTTCCCAAGTCATTACTTTAAAGGTGAATAATAACAGCATTGAAAAGATAGCGACTAAAGAGCTAAAGCTGGATTCAATTCCTAACATTGGTGCTAAGACGCCATCAAAAACCCAAAGTAAAACAGTGATTGCAAATATAGCCAGTAGTGCATTTCTTTTCGGACTTCTTTTTCCAGGTAAGGCGATTGTGGGAACTAACATTTTACGATCGGGCTTGAAATAGAGAGTCAAAACTAGTACCATTATGGGAAACGTAATTAGAAATATCGGTAAACCGTACACCAACCATTCCGAAAATGAAAGATTTAACAAAGCGGCACCAATCGCATTTGGTGGACTCGCAATCATTGTAACTATTCCTCCAATATTCGCCGCATACGCTATGCCTAACAATAAGAATTTGGCTTCTGCCGTAGCTTTTTTACTATCCGTAATTGCTAAAATCCCCAGAGCTAACGGAATCATCATTGCTGCTGTGGACGTGTTACTCACCCAACAAGCCGTTAAAGATGTTGCAAACATTAATAAAATAGACGATTTGTAAAAATTCCCTTTGGCTAATAATAATAGTTTATGAGCTAATAATCGATCTAAAGAATGAGCCGATAAAGCACCTGCTAAAACGAAACCTCCCATAAACAAATAGATCACCGGATTTGAAAATTCGGCAAACGCTTCTTTTGGTGCCGCAATTTTCAAAATAATAACAAGTACAGGAATCAGCAACGCCGTCATTGCCAATGGAATGGCTTCCGTAATCCATAAAATAGCGGTAAAGATTAAAATAGCGAGTGCCCCGTTTACCTTTTCATCTTCAAAAATGGGAAAAAATAAAATCCCAATGAAAACAAGTATAGCAAAAAGAAAGCTTTTCCAATGTAATTTTTCTTTCATCATTTACCGATTGATAATCTTATGAGTACTGCAATTGATCATTCGAATTATAATTGTAAATACTGATCACTTTTTGATGTATTTTGCGAATTTAACTTCGCCTTCAATTACGTTGCAAGGTATTCTTTCGGATTGAAGCGGACTAACATTTTTGAATAAAATATCAAAACAAAGAACAACCCGTTGAACGTGCAAAGTGAAGCAATAACAACTTCTAATCAATTGAAAATTAATTCAAAAGAAAATGACTAATTTAGCTTTTCGAAATCACACATTTTATTTAAGAGTAAAGTATAAATTAATCAATGGATTCTTTCACCCAAATTGTACTAGGAATCGCTACAGCCGAAATTGTAGCCGGAAAAAAACTACAAAACAAAACGTTTTTGTATGGTGCGATTTTAGGTACAATTCCTGACTTAGATATTGTTGTTGGAAAATTTATGAGCGATGTTGATGGTGTTGCCATTCACCGCGGCTTGAGTCATTCCTTATTCTTTTTTCTGTTCTTATCGCCCATTTTAGGTTGGGTTATTTCAAGGTTTGAAAAAGATAAAATTGGTTTTAAAAGTGCTTCTTGGCTGGCTTTTTGGTGTTTAACAACCCACGTTTTATTGGATTTATTCACATCTTGGGGAACTCAAATTTTTTGGCCTTTGGAACATCGATTTGCATTAAAAACCATCTTTGTAATCGATCCTTTATATACGGTTCCGTTATTAATTTCGCTAATATTCGTTTGGAAAACTAAAGATTTTTTAGCTAGAAAAACATATTTGAATCGAGGTTTATTGATTAGTTCCGGCTATTTATTTTTAAGTTGTGTCTTGAAAGTAATAGCTGTGCAAAGATTCGAAAAAGGGTTAGAAAACCAAAACATTTCTTACAGCGAATTGATCGTAAAACCAACCGCTTTTAATACGATTCTTTGGAATGCAAACATCGCTACGGCGGAAGGATATTATTTAGGTGATTATTCGTTTTTCGATTCCCAACCGATTTCTTTTAAATTTTATCCAAAAAATATCGCTTTAGAAGAAAATTTGGCTCAAGTTGAAGATTTTAAAAAATTACAAAAAATCAGCGAAGGTTGGTATTTGATAAGTGAAGAAAATGGACAATTCTATTTCAACGATTTGCGTTTTGGCTTGTTAAACGATGATCCAAAAAATCTTCAATTTGCGTTTCGTTATTTATTTGTCCTAAATTCGGAAGGAAAAACGATTGCACAAGAAGCACCAAAAGCAAAACGCGATGGAAAGGCTTTATTAGGTAAAATTTTCACTCGCATTCAAGGGAATTAATTACTCTTCTTCTGAGTCGTCTTCGTCGTCATCAACATCTTCGTCGGCTTCATCAAAGTCTTCGAAATCGGCTAATCCTTCAAAAAAACTTTTGGGATCAAACGGAATATCATCATCTGGATCTTTGTCATAAGCGGTTACGCCCGGCGGATTGAATAATCCCCAACGGTCAATGATATAATCCCATTGGTCAAAACCAGCAACCCATTCGATAAATAACAGCCGAAATTCATCAATCGTTTCCCGAAGTAGTTCCACATATTCGTTGTCTTTAAAATCGTCTTCAAAGCGTAAACTTCCAGCAGACACATAGAGTTGGCGTGCACATCTTCTAATAATGGCGGCGTTTTCCATTTTGATATCATACAAACCAACACCTTCTGCCCCAGCAATTTTTGGCGAAAGCATCATTGCATCTTCCATCATAAATTTGGCAGTAGTTTCTTGTAGATATTCATTATCTTCAGGAATCGTTCGTGCCAAAGCTTCGGTTAATTTAAAAATTTCCTCCGCTTTTTTATAAATTGGTAATTGGTGTAAATCGTCTCCTCGGTGCATAATTTTATTCTTTTGTACTCATTTTAATTTGCAAATGATTCAGTAAAACTTGGTATTTCGCAATTTCAACCATCATTTCTTCTTCTTCTGAGGTGTCTATTAAATCATCTAATGTATCACTAACTTCAACTAATTTCAGACTGGCATCAGAAAAATTTTGAACTGCCATTGCATCAATAATCAATTGAATGTTTGTTTTAATTTTATCAAATATATCGTTCATTATTTTTTGGTTTTCCACTCCATTTTCAATTTTGCTAATGGAATATTAGTATTTATTAATTGTTCTATTGTTTTTTTTCGAACTTCTTCGAGCTTTTCAAATTCATAGTGTTTTGCCCAATAATCGCCTTCTACTAATTCTTTTATTTGTCGAATTATTTTCGAAGTGTCTGATGCATTTCTTAAAACTGCAATTCCATCGTATTTCGGATTGCTTTTGTGTTGAAAAGTTACTTCTTTTTTTTCAAAATCTAATTTAATATAGAAGAGTTTTTCTAAATCATTATTCGGATAAAAATCGGACCATTTCGCATAACCAACTCGTTCTTTTTGGTTTGGACTTTTTACATTCGAAATCAATCGCCATCTGCAATTCGCGGCTCTTCCCCAATGATTTGAAATCCGAAAAACGCCGTCTTCCGTAAAGCAATAACCACTTCCCGATTTACTTTTAAAATGCAAATCAACTCCTTGTATTTCAGCTAAATTGACTTCTACAAACTCGCAAAAAGTATGCTTATGGAAATTATTTTTAGTATATATCTTCAACTTTTAAGGTTTTAAAGTAACAAATGTAACATTTGATTTTTAAAGATTAATAGTATCTTTACAGAAATCAATCGAAATGAAAGACCTGTTATCAGAATCGTATGGCTATATTTTTGAAGAAGCACTTATCGAAGAAATTGTAAAAGTGGCTTCGTACAGTCAATTTAAAGCCGATGATTATTTGATTGAAATTGGTGATTACATCAAAACAATGCCGCTGTTGTTAAATGGTGCGATAAAAATTTTGAGAGAAGATGAAAATGGTGATGAATTATTGCTTTATTTCTTAGAACGTGGCGATACTTGTGCGATGACATTGACGTGTTGTATGGGCCAATCAAAAAGTAGAATTAGAGCAATTGCAGAAACCGATGGTGCTTTACTGATGATTCCCGTTGAAAAAATGGAAGATTGGTTGACGAAATATAAAACCTGGCGAAACTTCGTATTTGACAGCTACAATGTGCGTTTGATGGAAATGCTAGAAGCGATTGATACGTTAGCTTTTATGAATTTAGACGAACGTTTGTATAAATATTTAACCGATAAAGCAAAAGTTTTAGGCAACACCGAAATTAATACTACGCATCAAGAAATTGCTTATGAAATGCATACTTCAAGAGTGGTAATTTCGAGATTATTAAAAGCTTTGGAATTAAAAGGTACGATTAAATTACACCGAAATAAAATAGAAATTTTACAATTTTAATGGAGACATTTGGATATATAGGAGCAGTATGTATTGGATTAATTTTAGGATTAACTGGTGGTGGAGGTTCCATTTTAACAGTTCCTATCTTAGTTTATGTGATGCTTCTAAACCCGATTACAGCAACAGCCTATTCACTTTTTATCGTAGGAACCACATCGGTTTTTGGTGCTTTACAAAATTACCGAAAAAACTTAGTGGATATCAGGAATGGTTTTCTTTTTGCAGTACCTTCATTTACAGCTATTTATTTAACCCGACGTTTTATTGTTCCTAAAATTCCAACCGTAATTATTGAGGAGCCTTTCTTGCTGTTGAAAAGTACGTTTTTAATGGTGTTTTTTGCGGTAATTATGATTTTCGCCTCTTTATCAATGTTGAAAAAGAAGAAAATGAATTTAGGAGAACCGAAGGAAATTTCGATGACCTTTTTGATTATTCAAACCTTTATCATTGGTCTTATTATCGGTTTAGTAGGTGCTGGTGGTGGATTTTTGATTATTCCATCCTTAGTTTTATTTGCTAAATTACCGATGAAAAAAGCAATCGGAACCTCATTATTCATTATGGCTATGAATTCATTGATAGGATTTATGGGTGATGTGCAAAATTTAGAAATAGATTGGGTATTTTTGCTATCTTTTACATCATTATCCGTTGTTGGAATTTTCATAGGAATTTACCTGAACAGATTTGTGAACGAAGCCCAATTGAAAAAAGGATTTGCTTATTTTGTACTAATAATGGCATTGTTCATTTTATACAAAGAGTTTATAGCGTAACAAAGGTTACAGCAAAATCAAGAATTTAGAATTATTTTTACAGAAAATTAGATCGTTATGAAAATAGAACAAATTTACACAGGATGTATCGCTCACGCAGCTTATTACATAGAAAGTAACGGCGAAGCTGCTATTTTTGACCCATTAAGAGAAGTGCAACCTTACATTGACAAAGCAACAAATGCTAATGCGAAAATTAAATATATTTTTGAAACCCACTTTCACGCTGATTTCGTATCAGGTCATTTAGATTTAGCTAAGAAAACAGGAGCACAAATTGTGTATGGTCCAACAGCCAATCCAAGTTTTGAAAGCATTATTGCAACGGATGGTCAGGAATTTAAAATTGGTGGTGTTACGATTAAAGCCATTCACACACCTGGTCATACGTTAGAAAGTACTACTTATTTAGTTACGGATGAAAACGGAAAAGATCACGGAATTATAACAGGTGATACGTTATTTATTGGCGATGTTGGTCGTCCCGATTTAGCTCAGACTTTAGTAAAAGATTTAACGCAAGAAGTATTAGCTAATCATTTATTTGATTCGCTTCGCAATAAAATTATGCCGTTGAGCGATGATTTAATTGTATATCCAAATCACGGTGCCGGAAGTGCCTGTGGTAAGAATATGAGTAAAGAAACCACGGATACTTTGGGTAACCAAAAGAAAGTAAATTACGCATTAAGAGCAAATATGACTCGTGAGGAATTTGTAGCGGAATTGTTGGATGGTTTAACGCCTCCACCGGCTTATTTCCCACAAAACGTAATGATGAATATTCAGGGTTATGAAAGTTTAGAGTCGGTAATGACAAAAGCAGACACTCCATTATCTCCTGAAGCCTTCGAAACCGTAGCCAATCAAACTGAAGCGGTGGTTTTAGATGTTCGCAATGAAAATGATTTCGTAAAAGAACACGTTCCAGGTTCAATATTCATTGGACTTCACGGACAATTTGCTCCTTGGGTTGGTGCTTTAATTCGCGATACCAAACAGCCTATTTTATTAATCACTCCAAAAGGAATGGAAAAAGAAGCGATCACAAGATTATCTCGTGTAGGTTTTGACAATACGCTAGGTTATTTAGAAGGTGGTGTTGAAGCGTGGAAAGCAGCCGGATTTGAAACGGATTCAATCACGTCAATTACGCCAGAAAAATTTGCTAAACAATACCAAAACTCAATCGTGGTAGACGCAAGAAAGCCAGGAGAATTTCAAGCAGAACACGTTGAAAAAGCAATAAACATTCCACTAGATTACGTAAACGAACAAATCGCTGAAGTACCAAAAGAGGAAACCTTCCTTTTACATTGTGCGGGTGGTTATCGTTCGGTAATTATGGCTTCAATTTTAAAAGCAAGAGGTTACCACAATATGATTAACGTAGAAAAAGGAATCTCTGGTATTCGAGCAGCAAATGTGCCGCTGACTGCTTTTGTTTGTCCTTCTTCGTTGAAATAAAATTACAAATAAATTAAAGAAATCCGACTTCACAAGAGTCGGATTTTTTTGTTGTTATTCTTTCGAAAAGGTGTCTTCTTTCCATTTGGCCGGATTGTTTGCAATGTAATTCTGAATGTTTTCAAAGACATTTGCATAAAGAATGTTGTATTTGTTTCTAAATTTATTTCGCAAGGCCTTGATTGTTATGCTATTATACAAAATAATAATTTTTTTTTCTAATTATTATAAAAAAACAAACCTCAAACCTGTTCATACGTAGACATTCTATAATAATTATGAAAAATGATATAAGAAGCAATCATTCGCAATGGTATAACTTTGTAAACAACTTAAAAAACTAAATTATGAATAGTACTAAAATTATCGGAATCGTATTAATTGCAGCTTCCTTATACGTAGGTTATTTAGGAGCAAACAAAGTTTCAAACAACACTGCAGAAGTAAAAGTATTGGGACTAGAAATAGATGCTTCTAATGAATCTGGAAAAAAAGACGGCTACATTTACCTTGGCGTTGCTCTTGCGATGTTCATTGGTGGAATTGCAGTTGTGAATAAAAAATAATTCTGGGAAACCTGATGTATATTTTACGTCGTAAAACATTATAAAACAAAAGAGACGCGATAAATCGCGTCTCTACAAATATTATATTTTGAAATACTACATATTTCTTCGGTATTGTCCACCAACTTCAAATAACGCATTTGTGATTTGACCTAATGAACAAATTTTAGTCGCATCCATTAATTTCTCAAATATATTTTGATTGCTAATGGCAGCTTCTTGTAAAATCTCAATGTGTTCAGCAACTTTTTCAGCACTTGTATGGTGCAAATTATTCAACATATCAATTTGATATTGCTTTTCTTCTTCTGTTGCACGAATCACCTCAGCAGGAATAACCGTTGGCGAACCTTTTGAACTTAAGAAGGTATTTACACCAATAATTGGGAATTCTCCTGTATGTTTCAACGTTTCATAATACAACGATTCTTCTTGAATTTTACTTCTTTGGTACATCGTTTCCATTGCACCTAAAACGCCTCCTCTTTCGGTAATTCTATCAAATTCTGCTAAAACCGCAGCTTCTACTAAATCTGTTAATTCTTCAATGATGAACGAACCTTGGATTGGATTTTCGTTTTTCGCTAAACCTAATTCCTTATTGATAATCAACTGAATTGCCATTGCTCTACGCACTGATTCTTCGGTTGGGGTTGTAATTGCTTCGTCATACGCATTGGTATGCAATGAATTACAGTTGTCATAAATCGCGTATAACGCTTGCAAAGTCGTACGAATGTCATTGAAATCAATCTCTTGTGCGTGCAACGAACGCCCCGAAGTTTGAATGTGGTATTTCAACATTTGTGCTCTTTCGTTGGCTCCGTATTTAGTTTTTAATGCTTTCGCCCAAATTTTACGAGCCACACGACCAATTACTGCATATTCTGGATCAATTCCGTTTGAGAAGAAAAATGATAAATTCGGACCGAAATCATTGATATTCATTCCACGACTTAAATAATATTCTACATACGTGAATCCGTTTGAAAGTGTAAATGCCAATTGTGTAATAGGATTTGCTCCTGCTTCAGCAATATGATACCCTGAAATCGAAACCGAATAGAAATTTCGAACATTTTGTTTGATGAAATATTCTTGAACATCGCCCATCAATCGTAACGCAAATTCTGTTGAGAAAATACACGTATTCTGTGCTTGATCTTCTTTTAAAATATCTGCTTGAACGGTTCCACGAACTTGTGTTAACGTTTTAATTTTAATTTCTTGATAAACATCTAAAGGTAAAACCTCATCACCGGTAACTCCTAAAAGCATCAAACCTAAACCATTATTACTTTCAGGCAAAGCACCTTGATAACTTGGTCTTGGTGTTCCTTTTTTCTTATAAATCGCAGCAATTTTTGCTTCAACTTCTTTTTCTAAACCATTTTCAACGATGTATTTTTCACAATTTTGGTCAATCGCCGCATTCATAAAAAATCCTAACAACATTGGTGCTGGTCCGTTAATTGTCATCGAAACCGAAGTTAAAGGATGACTCAAATCGAAACCTGAATATAATTTCTTCGCATCGTCTAAACAACAAATTGAAACTCCTGCATTTCCGATTTTTCCATAAATATCAGGACGAATATGTGGATCATTTCCATATAAAGTAACCGAGTCAAAAGCAGTTGACAAACGTTTTGCCGGCATTCCAGCACTTACATAATGAAAACGCTTGTTGGTACGTTCTGGTCCACCTTCACCCGCAAACATTCTGCTTGGATCTTCACCTTCACGCTTAAACGGATATAATCCCGATGCAAATGGGAATTCTCCAGGAACGTTTTCTTGTAAATTCCACTTTAAAATATCGCCCCAAGCTTGATACTTAGGCAATGAGATTTTTGGAATTTGAGAATGCGCTAAACTCTCCGAATGGGTTTTAATTTCAATTACTTTATCACGAACTTTGAAACTATAAATTGGGTTTTTATACTTGTTTACTTTTTCATCCCAAGTTAAAATTACTTCCCAATTGTACGCATCTAAATCCATTTTTATCTTATCAAATTGCTGCAATAACAATTCTAAAAATAATTTATTTTCTGCTGTTCTGTTTAAGGAATCGTCAATAATTCCAGCTTTATCAATTTCTGGTAAATTGCCATTAACCGATTGAATCGTTTTGAAAATTCCGTATAATTTTTGAGCTACTTCTACTTGAGAAAGAACCGTTTCATCATATTTTCTATTATTTTCTGCAATTTCAGACAAATAACGTGTTCTGTGTGGTGGAATTACATAAATTTTCTCACTCATTTCACGCGTAATTTCAAAAGTTGAATGTAAGTCAACTCCTGTTTTTTCCACCAATTTATCCATAATTGATTTGTACAACGTATTCATTCCTGGATCGTTGAACTGAGAAGCAATTGTTCCGAAGATTGGCATATTTGCTGTGTCTTCATTCCATAAATTATGATTGCGTTGGTATTGTTTTTTCACATCACGAATCGCATCTAACGCACCACGTTTGTCAAATTTATTTAAAGCCACCAAATCAGCAAAATCTAACATATCGATTTTCTCTAATTGTGTTGCTGCTCCAAATTCTGGCGTCATCACATATAAAGAAACATCAGAATGATCCATAATTTCAGTGTCCGATTGGCCAATTCCTGAAGTTTCTAAAATGATTAAATCATATTTAGCCGCTTTCAAGACTTGAATCGCTTCGGCAACATATTTAGACAAAGCCAAATTCGATTGACGAGTTGCCAACGAACGCATATAAACTCTAGAATTATTAATCGCATTCATACGAATTCTATCGCCTAATAAAGCGCCACCTGTTTTCCGTTTTGATGGGTCAACCGAAATTAATCCGATTGTTTTTTCTGGAAAATCTACTAGAAATCTTCGTACTAGTTCGTCAACTAATGATGATTTTCCGGCACCACCTGTTCCTGTAATTCCAAGAACTGGCGTTTTTGAAGTCTCGTTTATCTTGTGAATTTCATCGAAAACACCTTTTGCTACTTCAGGAAAATTCTCTGCAGCTGAAATTAATCGGGCAATAGCTGTTGGATTTTTCTCTTCAATATGAGAAAGTTCCCCTTCTAATTTATCACCGATCGGATAATCAGAACGCTCAACTAAATCGTTAATCATCCCTTGTAATCCCATCGCGCGACCATCATCTGGAGCGTAAATTCTTTCAATTCCGTAGTCTTGTAATTCTGCAATTTCAGAAGGTAAAATTACACCGCCACCGCCACCAAATATTTTAATATGCCCTGCTCCTTTTTCTTTAAGCAAATCATACATGTATTTAAAATACTCGTTATGTCCGCCTTGATAAGACGTCATTGCAATAGCATTAGCATCTTCTTGAATAGCCGTATTTACAACTTCTTCAACACTTCTATCATGACCCAAATGAATTACCTCAACACCAGTAGCTTGAATAATTCTTCGCATAATATTAATAGCCGCATCGTGTCCGTCAAAAAGTGACGCTGCAGTCACAATTCTTACTTTATTTTTAGGGATATAAGGTGTTTGTAATTCCATGTGTAATTTTTATTCGTTTTATAGGGTGCAATTTACGAATTTAATAATTTTAATCCCCTCAAAACTACTTAAAAAAAATCCTTTATAAAAAAAGGCATTATATTTGCGTATAAGATTTTTAAATAAAAAAAATTATGAAGAAAATAGTAGTGAGTTTAGTCGCTTTTAGTTTATTTGGATGTGCAGAAATGCAACAAGTAATGGATCAATTGCCACAAGGAACCGGAGTTTTGAGTCAAGCTGAAATTGAAAGTGGATTAAAAGAAGCTTTGAACAATGGAATTACCAAGCAAGTTTCTAAATTAACTGCTACCGACGGTTTTTACAGAAATGAAGCTGTTAAAATTTTCTTGCCTGAAGAATTAAAAGTAGTTGATAAAAAATTACGTCAAATTGGTTTAAGCAAATTAGCGGATGAAGGTTTAAAAGTAATCAATCGTGCTGCGGAAGATGCAGTTAAAGAAGCTACTCCAATCTTTGTTGATGCGGTGAAACAAATGTCATTTAACGATGCAAAAAACATTTTGTTAGGAAACGATAGTTCAGCAACTAATTATTTACAAAACACCACAACAACTTCATTGCAAGCGAAATTTACTCCGGTTATTCAGAGTTCATATACTAGAGTTGGAGCAGATAAAGTTTGGAGTGAAATCATCACCAAATATAACAGTCTTCCTTTAGTGAAAAAAGTAAATCCAAATTTAACGGAATATACTACAAGCAAAGCTATGGAAGGTGTTTTCAAAATGATAGCAGTTGAAGAAAAAGACATTAGAACAAATCTTAATGCTAGAAGCTCTAATTTATTGAAAAAAGTTTTCGCACTGCAAGATGGAAAACAATAATCTAAAAATTTAACAATCAACAACATAAGAATAACATATTCTTAACATTGGACAAAAAATAACTTCCGATATTTGCACTGTAATAAAGATAGTTTTTTCTCGTTTGGTTAGAGTTAGTTAGATAAATCACTCCGTCGAAAGTCGGAGTTTTTTTGTTTATATAAGATAAGTTATCGCTTTAAATATGCAATTACTGATTCATTAAAAACCAAAGCTTGTTCGACATTTACCACGTGTCCCGAGTTTTGAATTACTATTAATTCAGCAGTTTTTGTATGAATTGAAACCACTTGCCTTACTGAAGGTAAAAACATATAATCTTCTTCACCCATTACATATAAAGTAGGAATATCTAATTCTACTTGTCGGAACCAACGCAAAACCAGATTAATTTCGGCCGTAAGCTTAAACCATTTGATAAATTCCTTTTGATATAACTTCTTGGCTTCATTAATAAATAACAAGCGAGAATTTTTATGATTCTTTTTAGGCATAATCACAAAAGCAAAAAATTTATACAATACTAAATAAGGTAAAACGTATTTAAAAGTATTTCCTAATCGCATTAAAACCTGTGAACGGAAATTCATTTTTAAAATAGCACCTCCCAGAATCATTGTCTTCACGCGTTCAGGATGCATTTCGGCCAATTGGCGAATTACTATTGAACCTAGGGAAATTCCAACAAAATGCGATGTTTCAATCTTTAGATGATCAATCACTTCTTTTATATCTATGGCAATAGATTCAAATGTATATTTTTGTTTGAACGCCTCTTTTATTTGTTGATTTGAATTGCCATGACCTCTTAAATCTAACAATAAGACATTGAAATGTTTCTGAAAATCACGAATTTGTTTAAACCAAATAGACGAACTCCCTCCTGCTCCGTGAACAAAAGTGACCCATTCCGAACTGGATTCGTTGTTATATATAGTATAAGATATCAAATTTTCAATTTTGGTCAAATATACGTTTTTACCATCGAGTGCAAAACTAAACACTTCTTAAATTTAAATTTCCGCATAATCGTTTCATTTGTTTTGTAATTACGAATAAAAAAGAGACTCATCGTAAATTATTTCAAAAAACACATTTTAGAAAAACCCCACAAAAGCACACAAACCACTTATAATCAAAGAATTGCTTAAAAATTACTCTAACATCAGTTGTAATTGTATAAACATTATGCAAATTCTTGTAACAATTGTGCACACTATAGGTTGGATATTTGTACCATAATAATAATTATAAAAAAACAAACACTATGAAAAACGTAACAACAAAAGTAGCAACCCTTGTAGTCTTATTAATGACCTCTATGTCATTTGCACAAGAAACAAGTAGCACAGACGACAGAGATCAATTAAAATTTGGTATTAAAGCCGGAGTCAACTTCTCTAACGTTTATGATGAGGAAGGAGATGATTTCGTAGCTGACGGAAAAACAGGATTAGCCGCGGGTGCTTTCGTTTCTATTCCCTTAGGTAAATTTTTTGGTATTCAACCAGAGGTAATGTATTCTCAAAAAGGATTTAAAAGTAGTGGTGATGTTTTAGGAATTGATTACGACTATAAAGTAACTTCATCTTACTTAGACATTCCAGTATTATTGCAAGTTAAACCATCTCAATATTTTACTATTGTAGCTGGTCCTCAATTTTCTTACTTATTAGATACTAAGTATGAATTAAACGGGAACTCTACAATAGATGAAGAAGAAATCAACGGCGATAATTACAAAAAAGGAGTTTTTGGAGCTGTGGTTGGGGTTGATTTCAATTATCAAAATTTTGTCTTAGGAACAAGATTAGGTTGGGATGTAAGTAAAACTAATGAAGATGGTGATACAAACTCACCACGTTACAAAAATAAAGTTATTCAAGTTTCTTTAGGATATAGATTCTAATCCTTATTGAAATGCTATAAAAATATTCAAAAATGTTGTAACAAGGAAAAATGCTATAATTAGTAGCTTTGTTACAACATTTTAATAGAGTACAAATTAAAAAAATTAGAAATGGAAGCTAAAATTGGATTACCAAAAAAAGATTTAACCAAATCTATTGACAACTTAACACTTTTGTTAGCCAACGAAATGTTATTGTATGTGAAAACGAGAAAGTTTCATTGGAACATCGCAGGAAACAGCTTTATGGAATTGCATAAATTGTTTGAAAGCCATTATGATTTACTTGCAAAAACAGCAGATGAAGTAGCAGAACGAATTAGTGCTCTAGGCGGAAAAGCCATTGGGAGTATGCAAGACTTTATTAAACACGGTCAAATTGAAGAAAATACAGAATCTTCAAATACGCAAAAACAAATGTTAGATGAGCTATTGACCAATCACGAAACAGTGATGATTCAAATTAGAAAATCAATTGATGAAGTTGGAGAGCAAACGGATGACGTTGTAACTGAAGATTTTTTAACAGGAATACTAAAGATTCATGAAGATATTTCATGGCAATTACGAAAATATTCAAATTAATTATTAACTTTAAATTATACTATTATGAACACTACAGGATTAAAAGGAAAATGGAACGAAGTTAAAGGTAAATTAAAACAAGAATTTGCAGATTTAACAGATGATGATTTGCTTTACGAAGAAGGTAAAGAAGATGAATTATATGGTAGACTTCAACAAAAAGTTGGAAAAACCAAAGATGAAGTAAAAAAAATGATTGCTGATATGTAATATCTAGTATCATTTTAAGAGAAGGAGTTTTTTATACTATAGAAAGCTCCTTTTTTTTAAATTAAAAAGAACCGAATGGAAAATAAAACAAAACCACACCTTGCACTTGATTTTTTTGTAGTGATAGCCGTAGTATTTACTGCCTATATGCTAAAAGGAATTTTAGTACCATTATTGATTTCAATTATCTTGAGTGTGCTAATTTTTCCGGTAGTGTATTTTTTGGAGCGAAAACTTAGATTCAATAGGATTTTTTCGGCTACGTTTTCGGTGCTTTTCTTGTGTATGGCAATATTAGCGGTCTTCACATTTATTGGTGTTCAATTTAATGAAATTATATCCAAAAGTGATACTTATATTTCCCAGATCGAAAAGAAAATGAAACCGCTAATTCATAAAGCTGAAGTATCAACCGGAATTAAAACGGACAAAATTATTGAATCAGAAAATATGAAGATGGAGAAAGTGGTGGAAAACAATTTCTCTAACATCACTGGTTTTCTTATGGCCTCTGGTGGTTTTTTTGGCAATATGATTGTTGTGCCGCTTTACATGTTTTTCTTTCTTTTATATCGAAAATTCTTCATCAGTTTTATCTATAGCTTATGTGAGAAACGTTGTTCTAAAGAAGATGCTAAAGTAATTCTTACGAAACTTTATGATGTACAACAAAACTATTTAGTAGGATTAATCACCGTAATGTTCATCGTTGGTGTGTTAAATTCTGCTGGTTTGTTATTGTTAGGAATAGATTTTCCGTTTTTCTTTGGATTTTTGTGCGCCTTGCTCCTATTAATTCCGTACATCGGAATATTAATTGGCTCGCTTTTACCGGCTTTAGTGGCATTTGCAACCAAAGACTCTTATTGGTACGCATTTGGCGTAGTCGCTATTTTTAGTTTTATACAAATTTTAGAAGGTAATATAATTACGCCAAAAATTACAGGGTCAAAAGTGAGTGTTAATGCATTTGTATCAATCCTTTCTTTTGTAGTTTTTGCAATGCTTTGGGGAACTTCAGGAATGATTTTAGCCTTACCCATTACCGCAAGTTTAAAAGTTTTATTTGATCACTCGGCAAGATTTCAAGTTTATGGCTTTTTGTTAGGAGAACCAACTGATGAATTTCTAAAAAGCAGGGCAAGAAGAAGATTGAAAATTTGGAAACAACTTAGAAAAGAAAAAAATAAGTAAGAATAGTAAGGTAATTGTTTTAGATAAATAATAGCACTATGGATTTAAAATCTAATGAACCTTTTTGGTTGGTAAAAAACGGAATGCCGCACTCCTATCCTTCGTTAACTGCAAATATTGAAACCGATATTTTAATAATTGGTGCAGGAATTACAGGAAGTTTAATCGCTCATCAATGCATAAAAGAGGGCTACAAAACTACTATAATTGATCGAAGAGACGTTGCTAACGGAAGTACTTCTGCTACCACCTCAATGTTACAATATGAAATTGACGTTCCCTTATACAAATTGAAAACATTAATTGGTAATGATGCAGCAACAGCAAGTTACAAAGCCTGTTTAGCATCTCTTTCAAAATTGGAAGAAATTACTAAAGAAATCAATTCTAATTGTGGTTTTAAAAAGAAAGAATCCTTGTATTTTGCGTCTTATAAAAAAGATGTTCCTTGGTTAAAGCAAGAATATGAAGCTCGAAAAAAAGAAGGATTTGATGTCAAATGGTTAGAAGCAGAAGCTATTGAACAGAAATACGAAATTAAAAATTCATTTGGAGGCATTTTATCAAAAGATGGCGCTAGTATCGACGCTTATACTTTATGCCACGAACTACTAAACTTCAATTCAAAAAAAGGTTTGGCTGTTTATGACAAAACAGCAATAAAAGACACTACTTATAATTCAAAAGGAATTCAAGTAATTACGGAAGATCATTATGTGATTTCTGCTAAGAAAATCATTTACTGCAATGGATTTGAAGGGACTCAGCTAATAAAAGAACATATTGCGAACTTACTAGCCACTTATGCTTTAGTTTGTGAACAAAATTTAGAAATTCCAAAAAAAATAACAAATACATTAGTTTGGAACACGGCGCAACCTTATCTTTACCTACGCACAACCGATGATAATCGTTTGTTGATTGGTGGTGAAGATATTAAATTTACTACCGGTAAGAAAAGAGATCAACTGCTTACTTATAAAACCAGTAGATTAGAAAAAAAATTGAAAAAGATATTACCAGATTATTCCTTTAAGACAGATTATTCCTGGGCAGGAACATTTGCTGAAACGAAAGATGGTTTACCTTATATCGGTGAACATTCTGATTTCAAAAACACGTTATTTGTACTTGGTTTTGGTGGTAATGGAATTACTTTTTCGGTACTAGGAATGGATATAATTTCTGATTTACTAAAAGGCAAAAAAAACAAATTAGCGGAATATTTCAGATTTGAAAGATAATTTTTACATGAACAATCTGTATGCAAAAAGATAAAGTAAAAAAAGTAGCACTAAAATTAACAAAAATTCTATTGTGGATCATTGGTTCCGTAATAGGATTATTTTTATTATTGGTAATTGCATTACAAATTCCGATGGTGCAAAATTTTGCAAAAGATCAAGCCATTTCATTTCTTCAAACTAAAATCAACACTAAAGTATCCTTAGGAAGAATTGAGATTGGTTTACCCAAAAATATCATCCTAGAAGAAGTTTATTTCGAAGATCAACAAAAAGACACTTTGCTTTATGGAAAGAAGATTGTTGCGAACATCAGCTTATTCAAATTATTAAGTAATGAATTAGAAATAAATTCTGTAAACCTTAACGGAATTACTGCAAACGTTACTAAAACAAAAGAAGGAATCTTCAATTTTGATTATATTCTTGATGCTTTTGCTTCTAAAGAACCCCCTAAAAAAGACGAAAAACCAATGGTGATTTCAGTCTCTAAAATTGTTTTGGATGATATAAAAGTAGTGTTTGACGATGCCGTTTCTAAAAACGATTTCTCCGTTAAATTGAAACATTTCGATACAAAAGTAAAGAAATTCGATTTGGATAATTTATCTTTTGATGTGCCTAAAATAAAAATAGACGGTTTAAAATTGCAATTAAATCAAGGAATTGCCGAAGCTACTTCTAAATCAACCAAAGCGATTAAGGAAGAAGTAAACAACAGGCCTTTTAGCATTTCCAACGAACACACAGCACTTACTGACATTGACGTTACTTACAAACAAGAAAACTCAAAATTTGATACACGAATTAAACTAAAAGAATTAAAAGTTGATTTTAAGGAAATAGATTTAAGGCATCAAAAAATTAAAATTAAAAAACTCTACCTAAATGAAACAGAAGGAACTGTATTTTTAGGAAAAAATGAACAACAAAACATCGCCAATCAAAAAGAAGAAAATACTGAAGGTACTTCTTGGGAAATTGAGGCAGAGCAAATAAAATTAACCAAAGTAGATTTCAAATTCGATGATGAAAGCAGAAAAAAATCTTTGAAAGGAATTGATTATTCCCATTTAGATTTAACGAATTTGAATCTTGACGCTGATAATTTAAAATATACTTCAACTTTAACTTCTGGAAAATTGAATTCATTTTCAGTACAAGACAAAAGCGGTTTGATTGTGGAAGATTTGAAAACTGATTTTTATTATTCTACCAGTGTAGCTTATTTAAAAAACTTGTACTTTAAAACGCCTAAAACTGAAATTAAGGACGAACTAATCGCAAATTATACCAATATTAAAACATTAGGTAAAGATTTAGAGCAACTAAGTGTAAAAGCATCTTTAAAAAACAGCAAAGTTGCGGTTAGTGACATTTTAATTTTTGTGCCAGAACTTGAAAATACAAAGCCATTCCGTTCGAATAAAAATGCAATCCTTAAAATTGATGGTTTAGTTTACGGTAAGTTAAACGATTTAAACATTCCTAATTTAGAAGTTAGCGGTATTGGAACTACTTATGCTTCAATTTCAGGAACGGTTAAGGGATTGCCTAGAGCTGAGAATGCTTTTTACGACATTACTATTAAAAACATAAAAACTACTGCAAAAGACATTTATAGTTTGGTACCAAATGGAACGATTCCAAACACGATTCAATTGCCAACACAAATTGCTACTAAAGGAACATTCAAAGGAAAAATTTCAGATTTTGATGTAAATCTTTTGGTAAACAGTTCCATGGGAAATGCCAAAGTAGAAGGTAATTTTGACCAAACTATAAAAGACAAAGAAAAATATAACGCAAAAGCTTGGTTAGATGAGTTTGACTTGGGTGCACTTCTACAGAATAAAAGTTTAGGAAAATTATCTGTTCAAGCCGATGTGAAAGGTTATGGATTGAATCCGAAAACGGCAAATGCAACCATAAATTCAACTATTACAAAAGCGGAATTTAATAAATATGCTTACCAAGATATTACTGTAAACGGAAAATTAGAAAATGGAGTTTACGAAGCGAAAATTGATTCCAACGATGAAAATCTAAAATTCAATTTAGTTTCTAATGGTGGATTTGAAGGCAAATACCCTTCTCTGAAATTGCGTTTAAATTTAGATATTGCCGATTTAAGAAAATTGAATCTTCACGCCGGTTATCTTAAATTAAAAGGCGATGTTGATGCCGATTTTGATCAACTAGACCTAGACAATTTAAACGGAAAACTGAGCATTTCTAATACATTGGTAGTTTTAGAAAACGAACAATTTCCATTAGACACTTTGAATTTAATTGCGATTAATACACCCGAAAAAAATAGTTTCAAACTAGAATCTCAATTTACAAATGTGGAATTGGATGGAAAGTTTAAAATCTCACAACTTCAAGACGCATTGCTAAATTCGATTTCGAATTATTATGATTTAAACGTTACAAAAACAGCAAAAACGGAACCGCAACAATTAGATTTCAAAATTCAGTTGAAAGATGAACCTCTAATTAAAAAATTGGTTCCGGGATTAAAAAATATGTCGGGTATTTTATTCGAAGGGAAATACAATTCTGAAAACGACACCCTTCAAATAAATGGATTAATTCCAAAAATTGATTACAACGGAAATATTCTTACGAATGCTGTACTAAAAATAGAAAAAAAAGAAAATGCTTTGGTCTATAGCTTTATCGTAGATGATTTAAAAAATACGTCTTTCCAATTGCCTTATACTAATTTTTCTGGTAAAGTAGAAGACAATACTATTGATTACGTGTTGCAATTGAAAGATATCAAAGATGTAGAACGCTATTTATTAGCAGGAACACTTAAAACAGTCAATGGAAATTCTGAAATTGCTTTCATCAATGACAACTTGAAATTGAATTATGAGAAGTGGACTATTGCTGACAATAATATAATAAAAATGGGTGCAAACGGCATTTATATTAATGATTTCCTTTTAACAAATGGTGCTAATGAATTTGCTGTGAATTCTGAAAATGAAAAACCAAACGCACCAATAAATGTTGATTTTAAAGACTTTAATTTAAGCACACTTACAAATATTGTAGCGAGTGATTTTGAAGTTGGTGGTAAAATTAATGGAAGTACACAAATTACAAATTTGAAAACTTCACCTATTTTTGTAGCAGATTTGGCCATTGAAAATTTTGCAATTAAACAAGATACTGTTGGGAATTTAAAAATAAAAATCGATAATAAAACGGCTAGCATTTACAATGCTTCGGTAGCAATAACAGGTTACGACAATTTAGTAAATCTAGATGGGAATTATCAAGTTGGAAGTGGAACTTTCGATTTAAAACTAGCCATCGAGAAATTTAATATGAAGAGCATTCAAGCTTTTACTTTTGGGAATTTAACAGAAAGTACTGGTTTTTTAAATGGAAATCTAGCTATTACAGGAACTGCCAGTCAGCCTGATATTCTAGGAATAATCAACTTTAATGAAGTTGGTTTTGGTGTTAAAACATTGAACACAAAATTCAAACTACCAAGTGACAAAATTGAATTTAGAAACAAACAAATCGTATTTAAAAGCTTCAAACTTCAAGATGAAAACAATAATGATTTAGTTTTGGATGGCGTAATCAATAGTGCTGATTTTTCAAATTTAGGCTTAGATTTATCTTTAGTAGCTAATAATTTCAACCCCATTCGTTCGACCGAAAAAGACAATGATTTGTTTTATGGCGAATTGTATTTAGACAATGATATTCGAATTAAAGGCACTTTAAATAGTCCTGTTATTGATGGATCTGTCAAGATCAATAAGGATACAAAATTCTCTGTTGTTTTGCCGCAAACAGAACCTTCGATTGCAGACCGTGAAGGCGTTGTTGAGTTTATTGACCAAGATCAACCCATTTTATATGATCCTTCAAAAGAAACTAAAAAATTAAGCCAAACTGCAGTTACGGGTATTGAAGCATCGGTAAATATTGAAGTAGATAAAGATGCTGAGATTTCAATTGTAATTGATAAAGCTAATGGTGATTTCTTGCAATTAAAAGGCGAAGCAGAATTAACAGGTGGCATTGATGCTTCCGGAAAAACTTCCTTGACCGGAAAATATGAGTTTTCTGGAGGTTCTTATGAAATGAGTTTTAATTTAATCAAACGTAAATTTGATATAAAACCCGGAAGTTATATTCTTTGGAAAGGTGAGCCAACATTAGCCGATGTTCGCGTAACCGCAATTTATAAAGCCGATGTTGCACCAATAGACTTAGTAGCTGATCAACTTGGAACAGTTACGCCAGAAGTTAGAAATACATACAAACAAAAAATTCCTTTCGAAACCGAGCTAAAAATGGACGGTGAATTGTTGCAACCAAAAATTACTTTCGACATTATTTTACCCGAAGGAAACAATAGTGTTTCGGCAGATGTAATCAATACTACCAAAGCTAAGTTGGCACAAATAAGACAACAAGAAGATGCCTTAAACAAACAAGTTTTTGCACTTTTATTATTAGGAAGATTCATTGGCGAGAATCCTTTTGAGAGTGAAGTGGGTGGTTTTAGTGCTTCTTCCCTAGCCCGCCAAAGTGCTAGTAAAATTTTATCACAGCAATTAAACAACTTAGCAGGTGATTTAATTAGTGGTGTGGAATTGGATTTCGACTTGCAATCTACGGAAGATTACACTTCTGGAATTAAAGAAAATAGAACCGATTTAAAAGTTGGTTTGTCTAAAAAATTATTGAACGATCGCTTAAAAGTCTCTATTGGTAGTAATATTGGATTGGAAGGCACACCAAGAGAAAACGAAGAAGCTAGCAGAATTGCAGGCGACCTATCGGCAGATTATCTGTTATCTAAAGACGGAAGGTATAAATTGAGAGCATATCGGAAAAATAATTATCAAGTTGCATTGCAAGGTCAAGTGATTGAAACTGGGGTAGCTTTTATAATTACTATGGACTATGATAAATTTGATGAACTTTTTCACAGAATTAAAAAAAACAAACCTGTCACTAAAAAACAATAAGATGAAATATTACAAACTTCTTATCTTAATGGTTTTCATAGCCCTTATTTCTTCTTGTACTGGTTTAAAAGCGGTGCCTGAAGGTGATTTTTTATACACAGGTGCGAAAGTAAAAATTGAAGATAAAAACATTTCTAAACGCGAAAAAAATGCAGTTAAAGATGAAGTAAAGCAGTTATTGATTCCAAAACCAAATAAATCTATTTTTGGAATACGACCTTCTTTATTTTTTTACAATCTAGCAGGAGATGTTAAAAAGGAAAAAGGATTTAGACATTGGCTCAAATACAAATTAGGTAAAGAACCTGTGCTTTTTAGTAAAGTAGATTTGGATTATAACTCCGATATTATTCAAAATTATGTGGAGAATATAGGTTACTTTAACGCTACAACTATTGCTGATTCTATTAGTAAAGAAAAAAAAGCAAAAGCGAACTATAAAGTTACTTTAAGAAAAAGATATACCATCAAATCGATAAGTTATCCAACAGATTCAACAGTACTTTCTCGTGAAATTAGCAAAGCAATGGATAAAACTTTACTAAAAGTTGGTAAACCTTATAACCTTCAATTCATCAAAAACGAACGTTCAAGAATTGATATACGTTTAAAAGAGCAAGGGTTTTTCTATTTTGATGCTGATTACATTTTAGTTCAGGTAGATTCTACAGTTTCTAATCATCAAGTCGATTTGATTCTGAAAGTAAAGAATGAAATTCCGGCTGTAGCCCAAAAACAATATCGCATTAATGACATTATAATTTATCCAAATTTCACTATTAATGACACACTAAATAACAATAAGGATTCTGCTTTCGTTTACAATGATTTTAAGATATATGATCGAGAAAAAATGTTTAAACCTAAAATTTATGATCGCACTTTGTACTTTCATAAAGACGATTTATACAATAGAACCAATCACAATTTATCTTTAAATCGGTTGGTTACTTTAGGAACTTTCAAATTTGTAAAGAATCAATTTACCGTTGTAGAAGGAAAAGATGGTTACTTGGATGCGACTTATTATTTGACCCCTTTACCAAGAAAATCAATTCGATTAGAAGTATTAGCCAAGACGAATTCTGCCAACTACAATGGTTCTGAAATTAATATGAATTGGAGCAATCGAAATGCTTTTAGAGGTGCCGAACTTTTTACACTGAGTACATTTTTAGGAATTGAAACCCAATTTTCAGGACAGTATAAGGGATTTAATGTGTATCGCTATGGTGGTGAAGCTAGTTTAATTTGGCCCAGATTTATTGTGCCTTTCAAAATAACATCTGCCAGTGGCTTTGTACCTAGAACAAAATTAAATTTGTTCTACGAAAACCAAGTACGTACAAAATTATATCATTTAAATACCTTTAAAGGCTCATTTGGTTACCTCTGGAAAGAAAGCGAACGCAAAGAACACGAATTAAAATTAACAGAAATTACTTATGTGAACTCTAGTAGTGTTTCTGATTTGTACAAAGAACAAATTGCAATTAATTCTTCTTTAGAAAAGGTAATTGAAGAGCAACTTATTTTTGGACCTTCTTATTCTTATACCTTTACAAATACAATGCAAAAACAAAAGAAACACACTTTCTATTTTAAAGGTAGTTTAGATTTCTCTGGGAATTTTGCAGGTCTAGTTATGGGAGCGAACTCTAGTGTAGATCAGAAAGAAATATTAGGCGTTACCTTCAGTCAATTTACAAAATTAGAAACTGATTTTAGGCATTATCTTAATTTAGGAGGCGAATTACAACTTGCCAGTAGAGCGATAATAGGAATTGGTTATGCTTATGGAAATTCAAAAGAACTCCCTTATATCAAACAGTTTTTTGTAGGAGGAACCAATAGTGTTCGAGCTTTCAGAGCACGTTCTATTGGTCCTGGAATATTTATTGAAAGCAATCCAAATAATAATTTTGTACCTGATCAATCTGGAGATATTAAAATAGAATTTAACACAGAACTTCGTGGGAAAATTTATAATTTCATCAAAGGAGCCGTTTTTGTTGATGCGGGAAACATTTGGCTTTTAAATGAAAATTCAAATAAACCAGGTGCACAAATTAACAGTAAATTTATGGAACAATTAGCCATCGGAACCGGAGTTGGTTTGCGTTTTGATTTTTCGTTTTTAGTGTTAAGAACTGATTTAGCTTTTCCATTAAAATATCCTACTTCCAAGGATTTTAATAATTTCGCACCCTTAGATAAAACGTGGCGAAAAGATAATTTGATGTTTAATTTAGCTATTGGTTATCCTTTCTAAGCACAATAATCAACTTTTAATATTCTAATTTTACTTTCAAAATCTTATAATTATATAAACAATTCAAAAAATTGCATAAATTAAAAACATAATACTGTTATAGCTTTGTTAAGACATCTTATAACAGTTTATTATGAAAAAAAACGACGCAATTCCTTCCCCATTATATGTCTTCGAAAGTTTTAAAAAGAAGTTTACTGACTTTCTAATTAAAATTGCAGATGTAATGGCTTTTTTAAAACTTATTCTTAAAAATACGTTTGTTAAAAGCTTCGAATGGCAAGAGTTTTTCAAACAATGTTTCGTTATTGGAAACAAATCTGCAGGGTTAATTTCAATTACAGGAATTATCATTGGATTGGTTTTAACAATTCAATCTCGTCCACCATTAGTTGAGTTTGGTGCCGTTACTATGCTTCCAGGAATGGTTGCTGTTTCATTAATTAGAGAAATGGGACCCGTTATCACAGCCTTAATTTGTGCTGGAAAAATAGGCTCGAGTATGGGAGCCGAATTGGGTTCAATGCGCGTTACCGAACAAATTGATGCTATGGAAGTTTCCAACGCAAATCCGATAAAATATTTAGTAGTTCCGCGCGTATTAGCGGCAACTGTGATGATTCCGATTTTGACTTTATATGCTGATGTAATTGGTATTTTTGGAAGTTGGATTGGTGTTAATATTAAAGACGATGTGAGTTTAGTGCTTTTTGTGAATCAAGCCTTTGCTTCCGTGGAATTTATTGATATTATTCCGGCTGTAATTAAATCGTTTTTCTTTGGTGCTGTAATTGGAATTGTTGGATGTTATAAAGGATATAACGCCGAAAGAGGAACAGAAAGTGTAGGAGTTGCAGCAAACTCAGCAGTTGTAACAGGATCATTATTAGTAATTATCGTGGATTTAGTTGCGGTACAAATAACTGATTTATTATGATAAACGACGACAAAAAAGTATTAATAGACATTCAAGATGTGACTAAAAGTTTTGGTAGTAATGAAGTGCTTAAAGGTGTTACCTTACAACTTTACGAAAATGAAAACTTAGTAGTTTTAGGAAAATCAGGATGTGGAAAATCGGTTTTAATTAAATGCATTGTTAACTTATTAGAAGTTGATTCTGGCATTATTAAGGTAATTGATTTAGAAGTTAACAACGAAAATGAAGAAGAATTAATGGCTATTAGAGAAAAAATTGGCTTTCTATTTCAAGGTGCTGCTTTGTATGATTCCATGACTGTTAGAGAAAATTTGACTTTTCCGTTAACCCGAAGTAAAAAGAAAATTACTGTGGACAATATAGAAGCAAAAATTATTGAAGCGCTCGAAAATGTTAGTCTTCCGGATGCGATCGATAAGATGCCTTCTGAACTTTCTGGGGGTATGAAGAAAAGAATTGGTTTAGCAAGAACCTTAATTAACAATCCGAAAATCTTGTTATATGACGAACCAACTACGGGTTTAGACCCCATAACATCAGACGAAATTAGCGATTTGATTAACACAACTAAAGAAAAATATAAAACCTCATCCATTATTATTTCGCACGATATTAGATGTGTGAAAGCCGTTGCCGACCGAATAATTATGCTCAAAGATGGAGCTGTTTATAAAGAAGGAACTTTGCAAGAATTTGAAGCAGATCAAGACACCTATATTAAATCATTTTTTAAATAAAATAACATGGAAAACACTAACACAAATTATAAGAAAAAATTAGGTCTGTTTGTATTAATAGGACTTTTATTCTTTTTTGGAATTATTTTCTTAATTGGAAGACAACAAAATTTATTTACTTCCGAAATAAAAATATCTACTACTTTTCACAATGCAAGTGGCTTGAAAGTTGGAAATTCTGTTCGCTTTTCGGGAATTAATATTGGAACCGTAAATGAAATAGAGATCATCAACGATTCAACAGTAAAAGTTGCAATGAGCATTAAAGACGACACCAAAAAATTTATAAAAACCGATAGTAAAGCCTCAATTAGTTCGGAAGGTGTCATTGGCGATAAAATCTTAGTAATATCACAAGGTAGTTCTAATTTAAAATCGATTAAAGATGGTCAGAAAATTGGTTCTTTTGAGCCTGTAGAATTTAGTGATGTTATTGCTAGTATAAAAGTTACAGCTGAAAATGCGGAACTAGTTACCGATGAATTAGCTACTTTATTGATTGAAATTAATGAAGGTGAAGGAACTTTAGGTCGATTAATAAATGACGAATCAATGGCAAATAATCTAGATGCTACGATGGAAAATTTGAGAAAAAGTTCTAAAGGGTTAAACGAAAATATGGAAGCTGCTAAGCATAATTTCTTATTAAGAGGTTATTTTAAAAAGAAAGAAAGAGCAAAAGAAAGAGCTGAAAAAGAAGCTAAGCAATTAGCAGAAAAAGAAGCAGCAGAAAAAAAATCTAAAAAGTGATTCTAACAACAATATGAAATCTACTGTATTTTTAGTAATTTAGTTTTTTCTAAATAAATCTTACTAAATTTACACGAAAACTTCCCTATGAAAGCATTTATTAAATTTGACATAAACGTTTTAACAAAAAAATTACTGGAGTATTTAATAACTCCTTTTGGTATTAAATTTCGAATTATAGGATTTGGTGAAATTGAATTTTTAGAAAAAGTTTCACAAGAAAAAATTGATGAAATGACACTTATTTTGAATGAATATGGTATTGAAATCATTGAAAATCAAAAAAGTATTCTAGTGCAAAAAATAAAAGATACCATATCAGAACTCGTTAATTGCGAAGAACCGTTAGCTGTTAAAAGTTCGGTTTATCTTGCTGAAAAATTAGATCATAGTTATGGTTATTTGTCCAATCTTTTTTCTGAGATCACTTACACATCGATAGAAAATTATATAATTATTCAAAAAATAGAATTGGCAAAAAACATGATTATTAACAATCAAATGACTTTAACTGAAATTGCCTATAAATTAAATTATTCGAGTGTGGCTCATTTAAGCACCCAATTTAAAAACATTACTGGAATTACGCCATCGGCATTTCAAAGAATAGTAATGAAGCGCAGAGAAATAGCTATCAAAAACCTTTAAAAAAAACATTTATGCAGAAAGAATTTATGATCATAACCCTTGCAGATGATGATGTCGATGATCGTCTTTTTTTTGAAGACGCTTTTGATGAATTAAAAATAAATACAAGCGTTTCTACTTGCAATGACGGCGTAGAATTAATGGAATATCTTACCAATCCCGAAACAATTTTACCTAATATATTATTTTTAGATTTAAATATGCCACGCAAAAATGGTTTTGAATGTTTACTAGAAATTAGAGCAGATAAAAAGTTCGACGATATTGCAATTGCAATCTACTCCACCTCTTCTAGCGAAGATGATATTGAAAATACTTTTGTGCACGGCGCCAATATTTACATCAAAAAGCCAAGCGACTTTAACACCTTGAAAAAAGTATTGTCGGAAGTAGTGACTCTGAACTGGCAATATCATACTTCCGGGTTAAACAAAGATAATTTTTTACTACGATTATGATTAAATTAATAAACACTTTCAATTCCCGGCTTTTTCTAAATATTGCTTTTGTAATTTCATTAGCTTCCATTTTTTTTACGGCTTCTATTACCTATAAACATATTGTTGACCTTAATAAATCAACAAAATTAGTAATGAAATCATATGAAGTGAAACTGGAACTTGAAAAACTTATGTCTGTTTTAAAAGATGCAGAAACGGGTTATAGTGGTTATTTGCTTTATAATGACGAATCATTTTTAGAAACTTTTAATGATTCAAGAGCTTCTGTAGATCTATCTTTTTCAAAAATTAAAGAATTAACTGTAGATAATAATACCCAACAAAACAATTTAGTTCAATTAAATAAATTAATAGCACTTCGCTATTTCTATCTTGAAATCTACAATGTTAAAAAAAATAGAACGGAGAAATACTTCATTCAAAACAGTAAAAAATCAATGGATAACATTCGGAAAAAAGCTTCCGAAATGTCTAAGTTAGAAGATTATTTACTTCAAAAAAGGGAGAAATATTTCAATGACACATCCTATTATACTCCTTTCTATGCTTTATTAATTGTCATCATTACACTTGTTTTAATTGTTGTTGCTTATATTAAAATCAATAAGGACTTAAGTACTTTAAAAAAATCAAATAATCGTTTGTTGGTAATTAATGAAGCACAAAAGTTAGCAGAAATAATAGGTAAATTCGGTAGTTGGCAAATTAATATGAATAAAAACGAATATCAATTTTCAGATAATTTATACCGGTTATTGGGCTACGAGCCTGATGAATTTGAAGCGACCTTAGAAAGTTATTTAAAATCAATTCATCCAGATGATTTGGAATTTGTTAAGCGTAAGTCTTCTGAAATCATTGATAAAAAAGCTTTACCTAATTATACCTATCGCATTATTAAAAAAAATGGAGAAGTTCGCTTTTTTCATGCTACCGGAATCTCAATTCAAAATAATTTTGGAGAAGATGTATTGGTAGGAACGACACAAGATATTACGGAACAGCAAGAATACACCGAAAATATTAAAAAAAATAATGCAGATTTAATAGAATACAACAAGAAATTAACGATTTACGATGAATCTAGCAGGCAAGCCGAAATATTAGGTAAGTATGGAAGTTGGACCTTTAATATTGAAACCCAAGAATTTATTTTTTCAGATAATAAATTTAGACTTTTAGGTTTTGAACCTCAATCTTTCCAGCCCTCTTTTGAAAAGAAATTGCAATTCGTTCATCCTGATGATAAACATATTATTTTAGTTGCTAACAAAAATATTGAGGAAGGAAAAGAATTACCTGCTATAAATTTTAGAATTATTAAAGAGGATGGTCAAATTAGACATTTTAGAACTACCGCGAAAATCTATGTTGATTCTTTTGGTAGCAAAAGTATGATTGGAACAACACAAGATATTACTGATGATGTGACGTATAACCATATTTTAAATCAAAAAAATATGGAACTAGAACGTTCTAATAAAGAACTTGTAGAATTTAACTATGCTGCAAGTCACGATTTACAAGAGCCTTTGCGAAAAATTCAAACTTTTATATCGCGAATCAATGAGGTAGAGCGGGATAATCTCAGTGAAAAAGGAAAAGAATATTTAACTCGTATTATTAAAGCATCAACAAGAATGCGTATTTTAATTGATGACTTGTTGCAATATTCACGCACCAATAAATCAGATGGTTTATTTGAAGACATTGATTTAAACCTAATCTTGGAAGAAGTGAAAGCAGATTTTTCAGAAACCATTGTAGAAAATAACGCTATAATTATTTCACCGGAATTACCGCAAATAAGTGGAATTCCTTATCAGATTCACCAACTTTTCACGAATTTAATAGGCAATTCGATCAAATATAGAAAAATGGATGTAGATCCAATTATCACAATAACCTACGAAAAAGTAAAAATAAAAGAAGATAATTATACCGATGAATCGCATGGTGAATTTCACAAAATAGTTTTTAGCGATAATGGAATTGGCTTTTCTCCTGAATATTCAGAGCGAATTTTCTTGTTATTCAATAGACTTCACGCTAAAACTGATTATCCTGGAACCGGTGTGGGTCTTGCAATTTGTAAGAAAATTATTAGCAATCATAATGGTTATATAAAAGCCATTGGCAGACCTAATGAAGGCGCTAGTTTCATTGTTTTTATTCCAGTAGTTTTATAAAAAACCAAAAATGAGTCAAGTTAAATCCTATTTGAAATCTTTTATAAAAGTGCTGAAAAACACAGCAGTAGGGTTTTCAGAATTCAAAATTCTTAAAATCAGTGCTTCATTAGCTTATATTACTGTGTTTTCTCTTGCCCCTTTATTACTTGTTGTCCTTTTCATTTTCGACGTTTTCTGGGGAAAAGAAATGATTGAAGATATGATTTTCAACAATGCAAAAGATTATGTAGGCGCATCTACTGCAAGTCAATTGCGAGAAATGATTCAAAATTTGACTTTATCAAACAATAATACACTTTCCGCAGCTATCGGAATTGGATCCTTGGTATTTGGAGCGACTTCCCTCTTTGCAGAAATTCAGGATTCCATAAATACCATTTGGGGTGTTCGTCCAAAGAAAAGTTCCGGATTATGGCTATTTATCAAAAATCGCCTATTATCATTCGGTGTCATTGGAAGTTTAGGATTTATAATGTTAGTCGCCTTAGGTTTTTCAACATTATTAGATTCGCTGCAAGAATACTTAACGCAGCGCTATTCAGACACTATAATTTATGTGCTTTATGCTGTAAATATATTCGTCACTGTACTCATTACCTCACTTTTATTTGCGGCTATATTTGTAATTCTGCCCGATGCAAAAATTAAATGGCGCCAAGTTCGACTGGCTTCTATTACAACCACATTACTCTTTTTAATCGGTAAATTTGGAATCTCGTTCTATATTACTAGTTCAAATATTAATACAATTTATGGTGCAGCCGGTTCTATTGTTATTCTAATGCTTTGGGTTTATTATTCATCGGTGATTTTGTACTTAGGAGCAACATTTGCAAAATTTTATGCCATTGAATTTTCAACTGCTATTAAACCCTCAGAATTTGCTGAAATAGTTCAAAAAGTCGAAATCACTTCTGATTCCAAATCCTTACAAGAGGAAGAAAAGAAAAAACCGCTCGAGTAAATTTGTCCACTATAATACTACAAAACATCCCTATTTATACGGATGTTTTTTTTTGTATATGAATTCTATAACAATTGCCAAAAATGATATAAAATTTTTACTACCAATTATGCTCAACTTTGTATTGTTCAAAAGAAAACAAGTAAAATGTTATAAAATTGAAATTATATAACAACATCAAAAAATCATATAACATGTAAATTACCTCTTTTATTGAACTTTGTAATATCAAAATAAAGAAGAAATACTAACCCTTAAAAATTAGAAAACATGGGAAATTTATTATACACAGTCGCAGTAGTATTAGTTATACTTTGGGCTTTAGGATTTTTTGTCTATAGCATTGGAAGTATCATACACATATTATTAGTAATTGCGGTAATTGCAATTTTGTTAAGAGTAATTGGAGGAAACAAAACAGTTTAAAAAATAGAAATTAATTAAAAATAGAAATTATGAAATCAAGTAATGTATTATTAGGAATGTTAGGTGGTTTAGCCGCTGGAGCTGTGTTAGGAGTTTTATTTGCACCTGATAAAGGAGTGAACACAAGAAAAAAAATTGCACAAAAGAGTAATGATTTAAAAGATAATTTAACTGATAGTTTCAATGATTTTGTTTCTAATGTTGAAGATAAATATAAAGATTTAGCATCTAGAGCATCCCACTTAATAGAAGATGGATCTGAAAATTTGGAAAAAATCAATAAAAAAATGAACGGATAATTAATCTTTAAGATCATGGAAAACATCGCTACAAATATTGAAAGACTATACTTAAAGGCCGAGAGTTACACTAAAACATCTTTTGAATTAGTAAAACTTAGAGCTATAGACAAGACTTCGCAAATTATTTCATCATTAGCTGTAGTAATATCTGTTGCTTTGATAATTGCAATGTTTTCCCTGTTTTTAAATATTGGAATTGCTTTATACATTGGCAATCAAATTAATGATATGGCAGCCGGATTTTTAATCGTTTCAGGATTTTATTTAATTGCAAGTATTGTAGTTTATATTTTCAGAAATAATTGGATCAAAAAACCCATTGATGATTTAATTGTTGGTAAATTGTTAGAAGAACGAGCAGAGAATGAAACAGTAACAAATTTAAATTAATTGCTATGAAAAAGTTTAATTCAAATGTTTTACTAGATCAAAAGATTGCAGAACTTACTAACAAAAGAGACGCTGAATTAGTTGAATTAAAAAATCAATATGAAGTGGTACTTCAAAGTATAAAGCCTGTCAATATCGTCAAGCAGTCTATCTCATCATTTTATAACAGTCCTGAAAAAAAATTAAACGTTTTGGAATTTGCAACTAGTTTTTTAGGAGGTTATCTCTCTAAAAAAATTGTCGTTGGCCATTCTAATAATATCATTAAAAACGTATTAGGCAATGTATTACAATTTGGCATTTCAACAGTCATTAATAAATTTAACACAAAAAAACATGAAAACAGTATTTAAAGTAGTAACTCTCTTATTATTTATTAGCGCATCAACTGGGTTTGCACAAGAAACAAGTGCAACAAATTATGACCAAGGATTTAGATTAGGAATTGGTGTAAACGCAGGTTATCCATTTCAAGATCCGTATGATTTCAATTTAGGAGCTGATGCTCGTTTACAATATGATTTATCGCAAAGATATTCACTTACATTAACAACGGGTTTTAGTAACTTGTTTGTTTCTGGAGACGATAATGACTTAGGATATATTCCTGTAAAAGCAGGTTTCAAAGCATTTATTTTAAAAGATCAATTATATTTATTAGGAGAAGCTGGTGCAGCATTTGCAGTAACTAATGGATACGACAAAACTTCACTTTTATTATCGCCAGGTATTGGATACGCAACAGACAAAATTGATATCAGTTTAAGATATGAACATTTTAGTGACTTTCCTGTGATTGACAATGGAACAGTCGATGAAGGCCTTGGATTATTATCTTTAAGAGTAGCATACGGATTTAAACTATAAAACTATAAAATTATGAAAACTTTAAAAAACTTGACTTTAGTATTAGTAGCAGCTGCTTCATTAGTAGCTTGCGACAATAGCAAAAAAGAAGAAGCTCAGAAAAACGTAGACGCATTTTCAAATTATGTAGATTCAGTAACAGTTGTTTCAACTGAGAATTTAAATGAAAATTGGGAAAATGTTGAGCAAACTTATACAGAAAAAAAATTACAAGCGCAAAGCTATGTAGAGACAGTAGGAGACAAAGGCGAAATGAAAGATAAATTAGATAAGGCAGATGCTAAGTATGCTGAATTCAAAGCGAAATTCCTAATTGATGCTGAAGGTTTAGCCGCTGCAAATAACAAAATGGTTTTTAGAAACAAATTTTTCAAAGGTCAAGAAATTGGCGATGATATGAGCTTTGCTTGGGTAAATAAAGATAATATATTGTCTGTTTATGATACGTTTATAACGACTGCTATTGATAATAAAGATAGTTATTCTCGTGAAGATTGGGATGAAATCAAAATGATGTATGAAGCTTTAGATAGCAGAAAAAACACAGTGGAAAACGAAGGTTTGTCTAGTGCAGATAATATGAAAATCGCAAGTTTAAAAGTTAAATTTGCGCCAACATATACTATCAATAGAACTGGTGCAAAATCAGAGGAAAATGCTGAAGCAAAAAAATAAAATTTAGTTAGTTAGTTAGTTAGTTAATTTTATAATTGTCAATATTCTTAGGAATGTTGACAATTATTTATTGGTGCAATAACTTAAAATATGCAAAAGCTTTTACCAATCGACTGCCATACCACGAGAACATTTCGCCATCTACAAAAATTATTTTTGATTGCAACGTAAATCTCTTTATTTCAGATCCGTGTTCTTCATTAAATGGAAAGGGTTCGGAAGATAAAAGCACAAAATCAGGATTGCCTTCTGCAATAATTTTTTCCAGATCTACTGCAGGATAACGTCCTTCTTTACATTCGTAGATGTTATGAAAATGATTTAATTTTAGAAGCTCGTTGATGAAGGTGCCATTTCCAGCAACCATATAGGGATTAGCCCAAATAAAATACGCAACTTTTTTTATCGCTTTACCTATAATAAAAGCCTCAAAATCTTGCTGAGCATTTTCAATTTTTAAAATCCATTGTTGAGCTTCAGACCGTCTATTGAATAATTCGCCAAAATCATATATCATCTTTAAATTATCTTCGACAGTAAGAATATCGGTGACCCAAACTGGACAAATAGCACTTAATTGTTCCACAATTTCCTTTGTATTTTCCTCTTTGTTACAAATAATTAAATCTGGATTCAAAGCTAGAATTACGTCAAATTTTATATTTTTTGTACCACCAACAATTGCTTTGCTAGTTCTAAGATGAACCGGATGAATGCAGAATTTGGTAATTCCTACAAGATAATCATCCAAACCCAAATGATATAATAATTCGGTTTGGGAAGGAACCAAAGAAACGATTCGTTTGGGTAACGTTGTAAACTTATGCTTGGTTCCTATTTGATCTATCATTTTTAACAACATTGTGGAGAAGATTTCGCTCTAAATCTGCTCTAAAACCCCTATGTTACCTATCTTTTTCATACTACTTTTTTAATAGTACCCCGAACTCTGTGCCATTAGTTTTATTCAGTTTTAGCGTCTTTTTATTCCAATGTAAATGTACAAAAAAGAGAATAGAAACGCTACAAACTTGTGCAATAAATAAACATTAGTCTCGAAAAACTTTAACAACATGCTCCATAATTAAACTCGTATAGGAACAAACCTCTGCTATGCTTACAAAGCTATTGCTAGACTTTCTAAACGTTTTTCTTATCTAATTTATTATTCTTTTGCTGTACCGATAACTTTTACTAGTAATGCGTTAAATTTCTTACGGATAGACACAAACTCTTTTAGTTATTTGACTCATATACTTTATCCTTTCTTTTGATTTGACTTTAAATTGGCTTTGAGTTAGTTTAAAATTACTTACTTAGAAATTGTCATTAATATCGCTTGGAATTCTTTTTGTGAGATATTTTAGGACATTTGAATTATATTATTGGCTTTTTTATCAGTAAGTGTAAGCATTGTGGCTGCTCCATACGCTTTGCCTGCTGTCGTTGTTGCAGTTGTTGGTTATGCAGCTGTTGGCAGTGCTATTTTATCCGCAGTAAGGCAAATTACCGTTGAAGATTTCGACTTAAAACAAACAGCAACAGATGAAAAATGTAAAGCAAGTTCAACTAAGTCTGTTGGACGGAGTGGATAATGTGTTATCGTTGAAAACTTAAAGAACTGGCGAAGTAGCCTTAAGTTAAGTAACCCATTTAACCTCAACTGATGTCTTAAAAACAATTGTTTTGGCCTTTATTGAAGCAGTTATCAGCTTTGGAGTACCCCTGTTATTAAAGCAATTTACTTCCAAAGAAAAATAAAGTTGGTTCTAATTGGTAACCTTTTCCGAGTGTAAAAACCTAGTATATTTTTAGACCAGACTTTTTTTGGGTATTTCGCTTATTTGTTGCTAAACCCATGCACAATGGCTCGGCGCAAATCATTAATGAGATTCAAATTCTCATAAAATTGCTTTTCTTTGGCATCCAGAAGTTTCAACGCCGCCAAGTGTTTCAGGTGCGCTTCGTGGTTTCTCCATCATCACTTTAGCTTTGGCACTAAAATACAGTTTGAAATTTTTAATTCGTAAAAACGGAACTACGAATCTCCTTGAAAATTATGGGCGTTATTAAAGGATATCAAATTTTTGTAGGACGGATGAAAAATCCAAAGAACAATACAAATGTTTTCTATCCGGATTAGAAATTTGATGCTCTTTATTGGTTTTGATTTTTGGGAATGCTTAAATTAGTAGTCAGCCGTACTTGACAGATCGCAGTAATTGTACTATGAAAATTAAAAGCATTGACAAAAAAAAAATCAGCTACTTTCTACTTAAAAAATAGGAAGTTGTAGATTTTATATATTTTGAACGTTTTGCAGATTGCGAAAGTGGCGGCTTTTCAGCGCTAAAGTTACTAAAATTAATAAACTTTCAACAAGCCTGAAAGTTGATGAAAAAGCACTAAACCTGTCATTTTTGCAAACTGCTGTTACCAATAGTTGCTTATGCTTTCAACATAATTCCATAATGCGGATCATTTTTTCTCTGCAAAAATAGTTGAGATATTTTATCTTGAAAATGAATTTCAAATAAGCCAATTATTAAAGCGTTAAAATTCTGCGTGTCGACCGCTGTTATCTCTATTAAATCACGTTTAGACTTCCACAAATAATTTTATTTTCTAGCGTTTGAATAAACCACTTCTAAAGTTTGATTGTCTTTAAATTCAAAGGATACAGCTTCAGCATAATTTGTAAATGTAACTGTAACAATACCACCATTTTTTTCGGCATATTCAAATTGCTTTAATTCCCATTTATGTATTATTTTATTTTGTGAATTTTTCGCAGTTGAAATTTGTCCAAAACAATTAGAAACTGTCAGTAGTAAAGTTATAATTAATGTTTTCATAAATTTCTAGATTAAATTGTTTTTGGTTGTTGAATTTTCCGATTTCGTGAGGTAATTACTGCTGACGTTTCGCAGCTACAAGAAGTTGCGTTCTTCATTCACAGTCAATTACAAATATAGACAAAACTTTATTTCAGTAATAAGAATTCTGATAAATCCCAAGCCTAGCAATTTCTTGTGAGAAAGCAAAGTCTGTACTTGCATCAAACCCTACTTTCAAAACTAAAGTGCAAAATTTGGGTAGCCCAACAAATCTAGCTTTATCTCATGAAAAAGCAGTTCTTACTTTTGCAAATGAAGCAAATCCCACTGAAATCCAAGGAAATGCAAATAATCCATCTGTAGGAATCCCATTAAATCCTGTTAATAAACACATTTCAATAGCACACAATCATCCCGATATTCCGCCGGGAACTTTATCCGTTTTTTCAATTGATGACTTATTTGCAGTTGCAGTTTTGTTAGATAAAAATAAAAATGATGTTTCTCAATTTGTAGCTTTTTTACCAACTAAGAAGGGAACCCGTTATGCGTTTACTATAGATGCTAAAGATAAGTTAGTAGATTTTTTCTTTTACAAAATCAAGAAGAGTTTGGCAAATGTAAATCCTAATGACTATAATAAATATTATACTTCTAAAGATAAATTTAAATTAAATAATGACAAATATTTTAATCTTGATAAACCTACTAGAAAAATAAAAGAAGCAGATACCAATAATGAAAATGTTCTGAAAGAATTTCCTTAATTTTATTGCAGAAACAGATTTAGGAATTACACTTTTAGAATCGACAGATAATTTTGAAAGTTTTAAAACAGTTATAAAAAACGGAAATAACACACCGGCAAGACAAAATTGTCCATAATTTAAAAAATAAAAACATTATGAGAATCATAAATTTTAAAAATACGCTAACAATACTACTATTTTTTACAACAGTAGTATCCTTTTCTCAAACGCAACCTTTTATAGGCACTTGGGAATATCAGACTGGAAATTCTATCTTTAGAGTAATCATTACGCCAAACACATCAGGTCATGTGGAGTCAGCTCCTTTAATGGGAAGATACTTTAAAGTAAACATCAATAACGGAGTAGAAACTATGGAATATTCTTCTGATCTTGCTCCATTAGGAAGTTTTCTTTGGGAACCAGGGTTTTATGCTAATATTCGTGAAGGACATCCTAGTTTAATATCCGGAAGTCTAATTGACCTTACCTATCCAGATCCCTCAAAATCAAAATGGGGAGGTTTTAGTATCACCATTAATACAATTTCCTGTTTAACGTGTCCTTTGACGGCAAACTGGAAAGTTGTACGTCCTTCTGGTTTGAGGTTAGATAACGAACCGCTAGATTATAATATTCCAACTAGTATTGTACTTACAAAGCAATAAAACTGTGTATAAAAACCGCTTGCAACAACGGTTTAAATCAATAGCGGCTTTCGGGTAAATCTGAAAGTCGTTTTTGTATTTGCAATGTTTGGTGCACAATCTAAAGTTTGTTTGTCTTTACCCGCTACTTCATTAAGCCGTTAAACGTTTTGTATTAACTTATCGTAAAATGATTTTTTTTTATTTTCTTCTTCTTGTCAAAAAACATCACTTTTTATTCTAATCGCAATTTGGTTATTGTATTTTTGTTGTTTGTTTTTAAACTTTCCAAAATATATTCTGGCTTCCATAATCTTATAGATTTGCGGCGCAATCAATAATTTTAATTTCAATATTGCAGAAAGCCGCTACCAAAGGAACTTCTCCGCTACTCTAATTTTTTTTTATTTTCATCAAGGGATACACCATTAAAATCGTAAAGCTACACTTGCGGTTTATAATTTCCATTTAATTATTTTCGGAAAAAATTTGTATCAGCTTTAAATGAATTAGCATTGTCAATTTGAAATTGTTTTTGTGGATCAACTAAATTATTTTCTTTTTTTTGTGGATCAACTAAATTCTTTTCTTTTTTTTGATAAAAAAAATTCATCATCTTCCTTTTCAGGCGCTAATTTAGCTATGGATTGAAGGAATTGTTTTATTTATATTTCATAGCTGTAACTATATATCTTTCAAAATTATTGAAAAAAAATGTTAATAAAATTAATGTTAAACTTTTAATTAACTTATTTATATGGCTAACAATTTACTAGAATTTAATAATTTCGATATTTAAAATTATTTCACAACAATATCGTATTTAAATCTTAATAACTAATATTCAATCCAAAACCTAATCCCATATCACTATCATAATGGGTCGTAATTTCCATATTTTTTCCAACAATATATTTTAAACCTGCCATATATTCTTTGTCTGTGTTGACCATAAAAGCCATTCGTAAACGTTTTGAAACTGGAATATCTTCTCGCATTAATTGAAATCTTACGTTTCCATCCTGGTAAACCTCAGCTTGTGCAATTACTAACAATGGTAAAGTATAGTTAAACCCCAAACTCACTTGTATACGTTTATCTTTAGTGCTTTTTTGTCCGAAAATATTTTTCTCTACTTCATTGTGACCAAATTTTCTATAACGAGCATCAAGACCAATAAATGGCATAAACCATTGATTTCTACCTATATATCTTCCAATATGAGTTTCAGATTCGTAACCATGCGCATCATTATAACCTAAACGCCATTCCGTTCCAAAACTCCATCTTGCATTTTGGAACATCGCTTGTCCGTCATTACCATTTGTAGCAAAATCATTTTCTGCCATAAAATGAACTTCGTTGCTTTCTGCTTGCAATTTTTTATACGCACGTTCTTTATTTGGTAAATATGGGTTTGGTGCCGAATTTTCATAACTAAACACACGATTCATTCCAGCCATCATGTGATATAATATATGACAATGAAAAAACCAATCGCCATCCGCATTCGCTTCAAATTCAATTATGTCCTTTTCCATTGGCATAATGTCCAAAACATTTTTTAGAGGTGCTAAATCTCCTTGTCCATTTAGTACTCTAAAATCGTGACCGTGCAAATGCATGGGATGACGCATCATCGAATTATTGTACAAGGTAATCCGAACAATTTCTCCTTTTTTGATTAAAATCTTATCGGTTTCAGCCATTACTTTGTTATCCATACTCCAAACGTAGCGGTTCATGTTTCCGGTTAATTCAAACCGCATTTCTCTAATTGGTGCTTCTTTTGGAAGTGTTGTTTTAGTTGGCGATTTTAGCATTCCATAATTTAAAGTTACAATATCAGAAGCCATCGAATGGTTTGAATGATCCATTTTGGTATCCATTTCCATTGCTTTTTTTTCAGAGCTACCACTTATTTCGGGATACATAACGGTATTCATATCCATTTTTTGGAGACTCATATCCATACCCATATCATTCATAGTTCCATCCATATTCATCATATCATTCATCATCTTCATCCCTTCAAAATATTTTAATTTTGGTAAAGGACTTGCTACTTGTTTAATTCCTTTTCCGATATAAACCGAGGTTGAATTCGTTCGATCTTCAGGAGTTACTAAAAATTCATATGAAGTATTTTCAGCCGGAATAGTGACGATAACATCATACGTTTCTGAAACTCCTATAATTAATCGGTCTACTGCAATAGGTTCTACATCATTACCATCATTGGCAACCACTGTAATTTTCCCGCCAGCATAATTTAACCAAAAATAGGAAGAAGCTCCACCGTTTGAAATTCGCAATCGCACTTTATCGCCCGATTTAAATTGCGAAAGTTGGCTTTCATTTTGACCATTGATTAAAAACTTATCATAATAGACATCACTCACATCCATAGCCAACATCCGTTTCCATTCGTTAGTTAATTTCGTTTTGAAATGACCTTTTTTTATCGCTTCGGCATAACTTTGAGTCGTTCCTTTTTTTATAGCAAACCAATCGGAAGCATTGTGCAACATCCGATGTACATTTTTGGGTTTGTAATCCGTCCATTCACTTAACATAACTGGAACTTGCGGTAAATCATCAATTCCTTTTCGAAACATTGGATCATCTGCTTTTTTCTTTAGAATTAAAGAACCATACATTCCAATTTGTTCTTGCAGACCGCTATGACTGTGATACCAATGGGTTCCCGATTGAATAATAGGAAAATTATAAACAAATTCCGCACCTGGTGCTATGGGCATTTGTGTGAGATGAGGCACTCCATCTTCTTTATTTGGAAGGTATAACCCGTGCCAATGCAAAGAAGTAGATTCCTTCAAATGATTATAAACGTGTATTTCAGCAATATCACCTTCCGTAAAAGTTAAAGTCGGCATCGGAATTTGTCCGTTTACAGCAATGGCTCTTTTCTCCTTTCCTGAAAAATTTACTAAAGTATCACGCACGTGTAAATCATAACGCACCACTTTTTGAGCATAAGTAATTGAGGTTAAGAGCACACCAACAAATAATATAATTTTATTTCTCATTTTCTTAAATTTTTAAGGATCTTAGTCGCAATGCATTTGCAATAACGGATACGGAACTAAAACTCATCGCTAACGCAGCAATCATAGGTGATAATAATATACCTAAAAATGGAAATAACACACCTGCTGCAACCGGAATACCAATTGTATTATATATGAAAGCGAAAAACAGATTTTGTTTTATATTTTTCATTACTGCGTGACTCAGATTTTTTGCTTTTACGATACCGAGTATGTCACCTTTTACTAATGTTATTTTGGCACTTTCGATGGCAACATCTGTTCCTGTTCCCATAGCAATCCCGATATTGGCTTGAGCTAAAGCAGGCGCATCGTTTATACCATCACCAGCCATAGCTACAATTTTTCCTTTCTGCTGCAACTGTTTGATGTATTCTAATTTATCTTGCGGTAAACAACTCGCTTTAAAATCGGTTAAATTTAATTTTGAAGCTACTGCTTGAGCCGTATTTTCATTATCACCAGTGACCATAATTACTTCAACACCTTGTCGTTTTAATTCTTCAATTGCTTCAAAACTGGAAGATTTAATTGCATCAGTAATTGTAAGATATCCTACTACTTTTTTATTAATGGCGATGTAAGAAACTGTTTTTCCAAGTTTTTGTTCATTTGTTACTCGTTTTATAATTTCGGAAAAGTCTGCAACTTCTTCTTGTTCCATTAGTTTTTGGTTTCCAAGACTAATTTTGTCGTTATTTATAAATCCGACAACTCCTTTTCCAGTTATGGATTCAAAGTTTTCGACTTTTTGAAGTATCGCATTTTTAGCTTTTGCAAAATTTACAATCGCAGTAGCCAAAGGATGTTCACTACTCTGATTGATGGATGCTATATTTCCTAAAACTTCTAATTCAATTCCATCTTGAACAACTATTTTTTCAACCGAAGGTTTTCCTTCTGTAATTGTCCCTGTTTTATCAGTAATTAAAACATCAATTTTATCCATTTTTTCAATGGCTTCGGCATTTTTTATTAAAACGCCATTTTGTGCACCTTTCCCCACGCCTACCATAACCGACATTGGAGTTGCCAAACCTAAAGCACAAGGACAAGCAATAATTAATACCGCAATTGCATTTACAAAACCATAAACCAATTTAGGTTCTGGGCCAAACTGCCACCAAATAATAAATGTGATAACAGAAATTACAACCACAACTGGAACAAAATATTTAGCTACTTTATCTACTACATTTTGGATTGGCGCTCGCGAACGACTTGCATCGCTTACCATTTGCACAATTTGAGCTAACAAGGTCTCTGAGCCGACTTTTTCTGCAACCATTAAAAATGATTTTGTACCGTTTATAGTACCAGAACTTACTGCATCATCTTTATTTTTATCGACTGGAATGGGCTCGCCGGTAATCATCGATTCATCTATTGTACTGCTGCCTTCGGTGATCGTTCCATCTACAGGAATTTTTTCGCCAGGTTTAACACGAACAATATCTCCTTTTTTTAAATTATGAATGGAAATTATTTTTTCTTCTCCATCAACAACTAAAGTGGCTTCTGTAGGAGCTAATTTTAATAACTCTTTAATTGCACCACTTGTTCTGCTATGTGCTTTAGCTTCTAACAATTGTCCTAGTAAAACTAATGTTAAAACAACAGCAGCAGCTTCAAAATATAAATGAACAGTTCCACTTGAGATTTTAAATTCTGGCGGAAAAATGGCTGGAAATAGCATCCCAAAAATACTAAACAGAAAAGCAACTCCTGTTCCAATTCCTATTAATGTGAACATATTCAAATTCCAAGAAATTATGGATTTAAAAGCTCGTTCGAAAAACATCCAACAAGCATAAAACACGACCGGAATGGTTAAAATGAATTGCACCCAATTCCACTTTTGTAATTCCATTACCGAATACAAAGGATTATTTGGAATCATATCCGACATAGCAATGATAAAAATAGGCAACGTAAAAACAGTAGCAATTTTCATTTTATACCACAATTTTTGATAGGTTTTATCTTCTTCGGATTCGGTGGGCTCCATTGGCACTAAATCCATTCCACAAATGGGACAACTTCCGGGTTTATCCTGAATAATTTCAGGATGCATTGGACAAGTATATTGAACCGTTTGAACTAAAGAGGGTTGTTTGACCAAATCCATTCCACAAACCGGACAATCGCCAAATTTGTCATAGACTTTATCGCCCTCGCAATGCATTGGACAATAATAAGTTCCTGCTTCGTGTTTGTTATTAACAGGTTGCTTTTTTTCGTTACTTCCAGCACAACAACTTGCTTTACTTTCTATTTTTGAACTGGAATTTGGTAGAGAAATTTGGTAAGTACTTTCTTTTCCGCCTAAGGCTTTTTGAAAAGTTTCTAATTCAACGTGTTTATCCATCGTAATAACAGCTTCATTTGTCTCTTTTGAAACAACGACTACAGTGATATTTTCTACACTTAACAAACTTTCTTTTACCTTGGCCTCACAACCAGAGCAAGTCATTCCGGTAACCATATAAGTATGTGTCATATTGTTTTTGTTTTTAGTAAATACATTAGTTTTTGATTCCGTTATTTCTTCAAATCAAAAAAAGTATAATATAAATTTACATATACGCCATTTGGAGCCGAACGCGCCATAGAACTCATCAATTCGTGTCGGTAACTCAAATCTAATCGAGCTTGACTGTTAAAAATAAATTGAATAACAGGAGCTACATCCATATAGGATCTACCATTTTCATTAATTGTTTGTCCTACAAATTCAAGCAGTAAATTAATATTTGTTTGCTTGAAACTTGTATATTTTTTTGGATACATCAATTGGCCAAATGATAACGTATAATTTGTTGCATTATCTCCAAAATTATCAGGAAATACATAATCGGATTTGTTATCAAAAGCTTTTTCAAAACTAATTGTTGAACTAATTGCTAATTTCTTAATTAATGTTGTAGCTACAATTCCCGTTTCAAAACCGGAATTATTCCCCAAAATTTCAATTTCTTCTTGCTGAATTTCGGAATTATTGAAACTATATCGTCCGAAAACAGCCAATCGGAAATGACTGTTTAAATCGTCTGACGAGTAAAATCGGTATTTCGAATACAAACTTGCTCCTTCTGTTACGACATCGTTATCTCGGTTACTTATAAAAGCTGAAGCTCTAAACATTAAATTTCGATTTAACCCATAAGTCACTTCAGGCATCATCTGATAGTTATTGCCTGTTTTAAATTTTTCTTTTGATAGGGACTGCAATACATTAACACTTAATGAATTTGCTGGAACATTACTTGCTGGGTCAGTCATCAAAAATAATTCTTGACTAATTCCTTTATTAAAAAGAAATAGTACGACTATTACTAAGACTTTCCGCATTAGTTTAAAACTTTAATATGAAAATCAGCTTCATTATTACTTGCGTAAGTTGCACTGCTTTTATACGTTTTTGCTAATTTTTTAAATTCTTTATCTACTACATATCCTTTATCTAAAACTTGAATTTTAACTTCAGCTGGAATATTATCCGTTTCCTTCACTAGAATGTATGGACTTTTTGCAACAGTTTTTGAATCAACAGTTAGAATTAAAGAACCTATAAAAAATCCTGCTTTTTCCACACTTTCTTTAAACGTAAAAGGAGTCAAAGAATTTCCTTCTTTGAGAGTCACTGTAAAAGTATTCGTATTCAAATCAGTTTCAACATTAGCAACCGCTTCAAGCGATTTTAATTGTTTGTTAATTGCATTGGAACACATGGAACAAGTTAAGCCAGTGGCTCTTATATCGGCTTTTGAAATTTGAGCGTTTACAATTGTTGAAGATAAGATTGTTAGAACTGTTACTACTATTTGGATTTTATTTAGATATTTCATTTTTGTTATTGTATTAAATTAAGTATTTCTTCGTCTGTCGGATTTTTCTTTATCAAAATTCCATTTGGGTCAAAAAGATATTTTGATGGTAATTCCTCTACACCAAATAAAAGCGCAACTTCAGCATCAAAACCATTGCCATTAGGATCAATGAATTGTGCGAAATTGATTTTATCTTTTTCAATCGCTTTTAACCATTTTGATTTATCGTTATCTATTGAAATTCCAACAATTTCAAATTTTGTTGGATCTAATTCTGCGTGAAGTTTTACCAATTTTCTATTTCCTAAACGGCAAGGTCCACACCAAGAAGCCCAAAAATCAATTAGTACATACTTTCCTTTAAACTGATTTAAATTATTAGTTACGTCTACTTTGTTTTTTAACGGAATATTAGGTAAAGCGTCTCCGACATTGATTTGTCCAATTGCGTTTAAGCTAAAAATTAATAGCATAATTGACACAATTTTTAGTCTGATATTCATAGCTTCTAAGTTTTTATTTAATAGTTTCAACCGTTTTTCCACAACTCATCATCATTGAGCCGTAATATGGATTTTTGATTTCACTATCTTTACTTAACCAATTTGCACCTTTTCCATCATTCGCCATAGGGCAAAATTGGTAGTAAACTGGTGAAGCTGTTTTTGAAACTTTCAACAGTTCATAGACATTTTTAGACAATCTATCTAAAAATATTCTTTGTTTATTGGCATCTTTATTCTTAGAAATACTTTCAGAGTCTTTCTTTAAATCTGCAAGTACTTTCATCCAAACGTTATGAACGTCGATTGGCAAAGCATCCATTTTAACCTCATTAATAGTAGTTAACAATGTTATTGCTTTTGCTGAAGCAGTAGCGCCATCAGTTTTTACTAAGGCATCTTTCACTTCAAAATAAGACTCAAAAACGGGTGCGAGTGGATTGTTTGTTTGAACTGCATCTGAATTCATAGTGTGATTTTTATGCTCACTAGTGCCATCCATTATCATTTCTGATTTCACGGCAACTTTTGCTTCTCTATCATATTGACAACATCCGTGAAGGCCATCATATACAGCGTCCGGTGCTAAAAAAGAATCACTATCATAACCTGCTAAAGCAATGCGTTTTAGTATTTCATCTTGATTTGTTTTTTTGGAATCATAAGTTAATGTTGCCATTTTAGTGTCTTGATTCCAATCTACCGAAGCGATCTTTTTTAAATTTCCGGCTTTTTCGATTGTTTTTTCACACATACCACAGTTTCCATATATTTTAGCAGTAGTTGTTTTTGAATTTTTTATTTGTGAATGCCCTACTATAAATGATAATAACATCGTAATTACCATCATATTTGTTGCAATTGATTTTTTCATTTTATACGAATATTGTATTCAAAAAATTTGCTTTTTTTGAATGATTTTTAAAAATTATTTTTGATTGTTAAACAATTAGAAAAGCATTTCTTTTGCATACAAATACAAAAGTCTTAATTCATTAATTGTTTTAGAAGTATAGCATTTTGCTATTAAATTGACATAAGTATGGATGTCAAAAGTAGTTTTAGCCTATTTTTGGAATAAGCCAAATGGAAGAATGACCTTCTGTAATAGAAGGAGCATTGTAATAAAAGTTAACTTTTGTTACAGTTGAAAATTTGAAAAAATTATCAAATTGAAAATGGACAAAAATGGATGCAGCACTCGTTGTACAAGTTGACGAACATGTACATTTTGAGTGCCCACAACTTCCTTCACATCCTGATTCTTCAGAATCTTGAGTAGTATTACAGCAACTTTTTGTTTTAGTTTTAGAAGTATTTACTTCTTTGTTGCAAGATTTTTTACTACTACCACACGCAAAAGTATTGTTCGGAATAAAAAATATTCCAAAAAACAAAAAAAATATGACGTATGATTTTTTCACTTATTTCTTTATAACACTACAAAGTTAATTAATTCAATTTAGAATATATAAAGAAAATGTTAAAAATGCCTTTGCACAAAATTATATTGTCATTTGAATTAAGCAAGGAATGAAATAGATACTATTTTGACAATTAGTGTTTAAATCCAAAATTAATGTAACTAACTTATCAATTGGAAATTTAAAAAATTCATTTATTTCGTAAAGAGAAGCAAATTGAAAACCATATTACTCTTATTTTGATTAATGGATATCCAAAGTAAAAAGTGCTATTTATAGAATTTTACTATAGCTATGTATTGTTTAACTTATTTTATTAACTACTCTTTAAAAATATTCATATCCTCGTTATAAATAGGACTTTCTATGTTTAAAAAGTTTAAGACACTATGGAAAACATGATTTTGAGTCAAATTATTATTTGTTTTCAATTTTTTTGAACTATTCTCCGATAGCCAGACTATAAAAGGAATCTCATATTGTTCTTTAGGAGCAATACTTATAGGTATTCCATGCATATACAGATTTTTTTCTCCTAAAGATTCCCCATGATCAGACACGAAAAGCATTGTGCTTTTAAACTCTTTTAATTGTTTTAAATCATCAATTATCCTTGACAAAATATAATCAGTGTAAACAATAGTATTGTCATAAGCGTTTATCAGCTCTGTTTGAGTGCAATTTCCTAATTCAACACTGTGACATACGGGTTTAAATTTTTCAAATTGCGATGGATATTTTTTGCTATATGTAGGACCATGACTAGTACTTGTATGCAATACAATCAATATTTTATTTTTTTTACTGACTAAAATTTGTTCTTTTAATCCAGTTAAAAGAACTTCGTCATAATTGCACCCTTCCCCTTTGCAATTTGGCTGAAGATAATCTCTGTTTTGGAAATTTTTTATATGTAGTGGAGGTTCTCCCCAATTAGTTGTTCTCCAAACTACTTCAACATCATTTCTGTATAAGTAATTGGGTAATATTTCATATAAATCATCTGAATTTATATGCTCTAAAATACTTTTTACTCCAGCTGTTGTATATGTTGCATCTGAAGTAGCCTCAAAATGAAATACATTAGGTATTTTAGAAAGTAGCGGATTTGTGTTTTTATTATATCCATACAAAGAAAAATTTTGACTTCTTGCAGATTCTCCAATAACTAAAACTACAACCGATTTCTCATTATCTTTAATTGTAGCATTTGGTAATAAGATTTCTTTTTCATTTTTCTTATGCTCATGAATATAAAAAAGCGAAGTATTTACAGCATAAGACCAAGGCATTGCAAGACCACCTAAAGTTTTGGAATTTTTATCAATCCAAAGCCAATTACTTGCATTTACAAATACTAAAAGTAAAACAAACAATAAAGTAAGTGAAGATATGATTGAAAACTTCTTTATTGTTACCTTAATTATTTTTAATTTAATTAAATAAATGCTTGGAATTATACCCAGTAGCACTATATAGAGTACTAATTTTATTGAAAAAAAACTACTAGATTCATCATAATTGGTATTGAATACATTAGCGATCATACTTTCATCAATTATGACTCCATAAGTATTTACAAAATAAACAGCAATGGCATTAATGATAAAGAATATGACCAGTAAAAATTTACCAACATAGCGCGATAGAAAAAAATGAGAAAAAAAACAAAAGCATTTAGGATTAGCATTAAAATAATTAAACTTATTACAATTGTTAAACCGTTTAAACTTTTATAATCCAGATTGTTAAAAACAAATTTAAAAAAAGGATAATGAAAGAATAGAAAATTAAGCAAACTCATTAATAAAACGAAATGAGTAATTTTTATATTATTTTTAAATGAATTTATAAATGAATTTATAAAGTGATGCAAATAAACAAATTAGCACATCCATATCCAAAATCTAACATCAAAAGTCAAGATATTTAAAAGTTGAACAGCCTATAAATACTGGTTGTTCGGACTTATTCGGGGTGCCTATTTTAAAAAAAATGATGTACCCCGAATTGTGCCCCTTTATCTTGTTGAAAATTGAATAAAATGCTAGTGTAGGGAAAATAAAAACCCTTTAAAATCAATGTTTTAAAGGGTTTTGGATTCATTTGAAAGCTCTATTGTGGAGAAGATGGGGCTCGAACCCACGACCTCTTGACTGCCAGTCAAGCACTCTAGCCAACTGAGCTACATCCCCAAAATTTTTACGAATATACAAGTTTAAATTGAGATTACTAAATTTATAATTTCGTTTTTTAAACGCTATTAATTCTTTATCAAAACAGAGTTTACAGGATAGAAAGATTCTTTTGATTCGACAAAAAATTGAAGTAATTTTACAAACCTAAATAAAAATTATGCATTCAGATTATATTACAGATCAAAATTTCTCAGACACTATTTATGCTGAAAACGACGTAAAGTACAAGGAATACGAAAATTGCACCTTTACAAATTGTGATTTTAGAGCTTGTTCTTTTATAGCGGTTACATTTATTGATTGTAATTTCTTCGATTGTAATTTTAAAGGTACAAAAATTAATCACGTTTCTTTACGTGATGTTTGGTTCACAAAATGTGATTTTACTGCGGTGAACTTTGCAATGACCGATCAAATTTTGTACGAATTTCATTTTAAAGATACTTTGCTTGATTATGCTCAGTTTTACAGTTTGAAACTTAAAAAAATGCAGTTTATTAATTGCAGTATGGTTGCCGTAGATTTTATGGAAAGCGATTTAACTGAAGCTTTATTAGATAATTGCAATTTAAGACACGCCGTTTTCATTGGTACAACAGCCAATAAAACCGATTTCACAACAAGTTATGATTTCACAATTGACCCCGAAAAAAACAAATTAAAAAAGGCTATTTTTTCTTCCGAAAATTTAGCAGGCTTACTACAAAAATATGATTTGGTAATTCGATAATTTTTAGTGCATAATTATTAATTCAAAGTCAATTATCCTATAGCAACTAAAGCCATAACTTTGATTTATTAATGATTTTCGTTGTGAAAATATTATTAAAATGAATTCGTTTCTTGCTTTTCATATTAGAAAATGTTTCGTAAATTGCAATGATAAGTAGCCCCAATAATGTTGCTTATCCTAACAAAATCATTATGGAACAAACTAAATATTCAAAGATTTATCGAATAATGCATTGGGCAATAGCGATAACATTCTTACTTCTGTTGATTACAATTTTTTTGCGATTAACTTGGTTGAACAAACACAATGTTGCGGCAATTATACAAGACTACATGAGCAATAACAATTTGACTTTAACGGAAGATCAAAGTATAATCTTAGCTAAAAAAATTAGAAAACCAATGTGGGATTGGCACATCTACTTGGGTTATGTATTGACAGGTTTGTTCACCATTCGTTTCTTACTTCCTGCTTTTGGTCAGATGAAAATTCAAAATCCATTAGACAAAAATGCAACTACAAAAATTAAATTCCAGAAATGGACTTACATTATTTTCTACGTTTGTGTAGTGATTTCACTTGTTACTGGATTAATTATAGTACTAGGTCCAAAGGAATATAAAAGTACAATGGAAGGAATTCACGAATTTGGAACTTATTATTTAGTAGCTTTTATTGCACTTCATATTGGAGGTGTTTTAATATCCGAATTAACTAATGATAAAGGAGTGATTTCAAGAATTATCAATGGTTCCGAACGTAAAGAACAATAATTTAAAAGAAATAAAAATGACAGAATTAGTTCAATTAGTACCTAACAATTCATTACTTACAAAAACGCCTGAAGAAGGAAGACAATTAGCGGTTAAAATGGCAAGATTAATTATCAAAGTAACACAACCAGATGCTGCAATGCGTGAAAAAATGCGTCCAACTTACGCTGAAGATCCAGCAATGCTTATCGCGATAGGACAAACTGTAGCTACGGAATTTGCAACGATTGCTGCAGCTAACAATTATTGGAAATAAGAAAAACTCTTTACAATACAGAAATAACCTTAATTGAAAATTCGATTAAGGTTAGTTTATTTAGCTTTAGGTGTTATTGATAGTCGCGTAATTTGAGGAAAATGATCACTTTGAAAAAAGGTATTGATCGACTTAAATTGCTTCACTTTTATGTTATTTTCCACAAAGATATAATCGATTCTAGCCGGATAATATTTGAAATTATAAGATTTTCCAAAACTCGTTCCAGCTTCTTCAAAAGCATCTTTCATATCGCCTTTAATCGTTCGGTAAACGTATGAAAAAGCACTATTATTCAAATCACCACAGATAATTTTGGCATAATTACAAGATTCATAATGCGCTTTAATTAATTCGGCTTGGTGTTGTTGTATCGTAAAAGCACCACTAATCCTTTTAAAAATAAACTTGGAATTTTCTTCATTAATTTGTTCGTGAATATCCGTGCTAATTTTGATGGATTGCAAGTGCATACTGTAAATTCGTAAGGTATCTTTTCCCTTTACAATATCTGCAAAAATGACGTTATTACTTGAATTTGGAAATTCAATTTCACCTTTGTCAATAATCTTATAATTAGAATAAATAGCCTGACCGTATTTATTTTTCCCACCGTATAACTTGGTATAATTGTATTTAAATTGAGCCGTTTCGACTTCATTATTTGGCGAAAATTCTTGAATACACAAAATATCCGGATTTTTGTCGGAAATCAACTTTGAAATTTGTTCGGCTACATCATCCTTTGGCAACCATTTATACAAATTAAACAAGCGAACGTTGTAACTCATCAAAGTAAAATCGGTTTCTTCTTTTGGCAAATTAGTTTCTGTAAACTTATAAAAACGATTGATGAAGGTAATTCCAACCAATAAAACAATACCTGAAAGCAACATGTAGCGTTTAAACTGCAACAACCAATAAATAAAGAAAAACAGATTTAACATCAGGAAAAAAGGCAGTATTAAAGTCAAAACGCTTAAAAAAGGAAATGCTTTTGGAGCTAAAAACGGTAAAGTGTAGGCAACAAAAGTTACTATAGTGAGTACTATATTAAAAAAGAACATTATTTTACTCAACCAAGTTTGCTTCCTCATTTATTTGCCGACTTTAAACAGAAATTCTTTTTCTTGTTTTGTTAAACTCTCATATCCCGACTTACTAATCTTATCTAATATTTCGTCTATTTGTTTTTGGGTCAAGTCTTTATTCAGTTTAGGCGAAGTTACATCTTTTTTAATAGGATTCCGATGCACTTTTTTGAAAGGCGTTTTCTCTTTCGGTTTAAATACATTTACTATTTTATCAAAAAAAGAAGACAAAGGTGTTGTTATATCCGTTCCAGACTTCAGTATTTGAATATACAAATAACCAAAAAAAGCTCCACCTAAATGAGCAATATGTCCGCCTGTATTATTCATTGGCAATTGAATTAAATCGATTGCTAAAATTACGAAGGCAACGTGCCATAACTTCACCACGCCTATTAATGGAATTCGTAACAACATATAAGGAGCGTAAACTGTTGTAGCGATTAAAATTGCCATTATTGCTCCACTTGCTCCAACTAATAACGATACATTGCCAAGTAAAAAATAGCTTAGTAAAAATATTAAACCAGAGAACATTCCACCTAATAAATAAACGCCAAACATTTGTTTATCTGTAAAATAGGTATTGAATAATCTTCCTGAAAAATGCAATACTAATAAATTAAAAATCAAATGAAAGATTCCGGAATGAAAGAAATTGAACGTAATTAAAGTCCAAGGCTTCATAATAAAAACGCTTAAATCTGAAGATAATGCTACAAAATCAAAATAGTTAAACGGTACTTTTGCTAATTTTAAAATAACATCTAAAAGCGTAAAACCCACAAAAAGTCCGATGTTCCAAAAGATTAACTTCTGAAGCATTCCGCCTGTTTTATAATGTAACTTTAAATCGTCTATTATATTCATAAAATTAAAAAAGATTTCAAAATTTCCCCCTTAAAAAAAACTGATAACTATTATCTATCCCAACGATTTTTATCGAATTGATTCTTCTTCCAATACCACATCATTAGAAATCCAAACAATGCTCCACCAACGTGAGCAAAATGAGCCACTCCGCCTCCAAAGATACTGTATCCTGTTACTCCTGAGAATAAATCAATTAATACGATTACAGGAACAAAGTACTTGGCTTTGATAGGAACAGGAATAAACATAAGCGATAATTCGGCATTTGGAAACATAAAAGCAAAAGCTACCAACAAGCCATAAATTGCTCCCGAAGCTCCGACAGCTTGCGATTGGTTTTTAACCGCAGCTTGAAAAAGAAGACTGAAATCACTTGAACTTAAGTTTAAACGTTCCAAAACATCTGCTGCATTTTCGTATAACAATCGGCCTTCGTATTGATTGCCATTTACAAAACTAGTATTTAGAATCGTATGAATGTCTGTTGAAGTAATAGCTGTATTTTGAACTTCACTCAATAAACTATGTATTTGATAATAATCTACTCCTGAATGCACTAAAGCTGCTCCAAGTCCGCAAGAAAAGTAAAAAAACAAGAATTTCTTAGCGCCCCAAAATTGCTCTAAAGCACTTCCAAAAGTTACCAAAGCAAACATATTGAAGAAGATATGCATTAAACTTCCGTGCATAAACATATGCGAAATCGGTTGCCAAAGCTTAAAACCATCACTTTCAAAATAATGAAGCGACAGCAACTCATTGGCTTGCGGCACAAAATAGCTTCCTATAAAAAATAGGATATTTATAATTAGTAACTGTTTTACAGTATCGGTCATGTTCATCATAAGGCAAATCTTTTATCTAAATCTTCTACCGTTAAGGTAATAAATGTGTTTTTTTGAAAAGGAGAAACGGTTGGTTCTTTGCAAGCAAATAGCGAATTTACTAAGTTTTCCTGTTCTTTATCGGTTAAATAAGTTCCGGTTTTAACGGCTAAACTCTTTGCCATTGATTTGGCAATACTATCATTTTGTGAAAAACTACTTTCCGGAATTTCGTTTTGTAAATTACTGATTAATTCTTCTAAAACAATGGAAACTTCGCTTTCTAACATAGCAAGCGGTAAACCTGAAATTTGTACTGAATCCGAATTAAAAGCATCAAAAACAAAACCTGTGTTTTCCAGTGAAGGTTGCAGTTGACGCAATAATTCCATTTCATCTGTAGAAAAATACAATTCCAAAGGAAATAATAATTGCTGACTCGAAGCTTTATGCATGGTAATATTCGTCAAAAACTGTTCATACAAAACACGTTGGTGCGCTCTGCCTTGATCAATTACGAGCATTCCCGATTTAATTGAACTTACAATGTATTTTTTATGAATTTGATACGTAGCGCTTGATTTCAACTCTATAGCATCATCATCAAACAATTTGCCGGTAACTTCAGCGCTTTCAAACGAAAACGACTCCATTTCTTGTGTATCTTGTTTTAAGCCAACGTATAAACTTTCCCAATTTGCAGTATTTGCTTCTTTTTTATAATTGCTAAAAGAAGCAAGTGATTTTGAAGCTGGTTTTTCAGTTGCAAACGGATTATAATTCGAATCGACTTGAATCGTTGGATAATCCGCGTTTTTATTGTTGTACTGGTAAGGTGTATCCAAGTTAGAATCACGGTCAAAATCTAAAACTGGTGCCACATTAAACTGACCTAAACTATGTTTTATAGCCGAACGCAAAATAGCATAAAGCGATTGTTCATCGTCAAACTTAATTTCAGTTTTTGTTGGATGAATGTTAATATCGATGGTATGAGGCGGCACTTTCAAATATAAAAAATAACTCGGCTGATTGCCTTCTTTCAGCAAACCTTCATAAGCATTCATAATCGCATGATGCAAATAAGCACTTTTTATAAAACGATTGTTGACAAAAAAGAACTGTTCGCCTCTACTCTTCTTTGCAAATTCAGGTTTCCCTACGAAGCCTGAAATCTGAATCATTTCAGTATCTTCTGCAACAGGGACTAATTTTTCATTGGTTTTTCCTCCAAAAATATTCACGATGCGTTGGCGGTAATTTGAACTTGGTAAATTATACATTTCACTTCCATTGTGAATCAAAGTGAAGGATATCGAAGGATGCGCCATAGCTACACGCTGAAATTCATCGATAACATGACGAAATTCAACTGTTTCCGATTTTAAAAAGTTTCTTCTCGCTGGAATATTAAAAAATAAATTTTTAACCGAAAATGAAGTTCCTTCTGGTAAAACCGCAACTTCTTGGGTAACCAATTTACTTCCTTCAATCACAATGTGGACGCCTAATTCTTCCTGATTTTGCTTAGTTTTCATTTCAACATGAGCAATTGCAGCAATCGACGCTAATGCTTCACCACGAAACCCTTTCGTATGTAAATCAAATAAATCTTCCGCCTGACGGATTTTAGAAGTAGCATGGCGTTCAAAACACAACCTTGCATCCGTTGTATTCATTCCTGAACCGTTATCAATTACTTGAACTAAGGTTTTTCCGGCTTCTTTAACAATTAACTTAATATCGGAAGCTCTGGCATCCACAGCATTTTCTAATAACTCTTTCACTACCGAAGCAGGACGTTGCACCACTTCTCCAGCAGCAATTTGATTTGCCACGTGATCTGGTAAAAGTTGAATGATACTTGCTGCCATTATTTTCTTTTAAAAATAGAAAAATCAAAATCAATGATGTAGAAAAAAACCAGCAATAGAATTAATGCAATGATAACAACACGAATATTAAACGACCTGTTTTTTCTAGTTCTACTCGCATCACGAGCATCTTTCCAATGTGCCCTAAAATCATTATCATTTATTGATTCTCTATCTCTTCGTATTGCAGAGTCAAAATCGAAAGGATTACCATTTGGTTTTCCTTCGTAATGTCTTGGTGTATAATTGAATTGTTTATTTTTTTGCAATTTGAATAAACTCTTTCTCATAGGAATCGCTTTAATTTTCAAATTTACTGAATTTTGTCCGGTAAATAGGTAATTTTTTGTTAACAAAAAATCCCGATAAAAATCGGGATTATAGTATTGATTTTTAAATAGATTCGCTCTATTTCGTATTTAAGTCGACCATTTTAATTGCAGCAATTGCAGCTTCAACACCTTTGTTTCCATGTTTTCCGCCACTTCTGTCTAAAGATTGTTGCATGTTGTTATCAGTTAGCACACAAAAAATTGTTGGCACATCGTATAAAAGATTTAAGTCTTTCATTCCTTGTGTTACACCTTCGCATACGAATTCGAAATGCATGGTTTCCCCTTTGATTACACATCCAATAACAATTACAGCGTCAAGTTCTACTTTTTCGTGCATTTGGCGAGCTCCGAAAATTAATTCGAAACTTCCTGGCACATTCCATCTTGTTATGTTTTCTGGCAAAGTACCGCAATCTGTTAATGCCGCAAAAGCGCCGTTAAACAAACCTTCAGTAACTTCGTCGTTCCATTCTGAAACAACAATCCCAAACCGAAAATCTTTCGCGTTTGGGATTGTGTTTTTATCGTAATTTGATAAATTTTTATTTTCTGTAGCCATTCTTATTCAGTCATTGCAATGAAAGCTTCAATATTCATTCCTTCTTTTGAAGTTTCATATTTTTCTTTAATTTCTACAAACAATTTATTTGCTTCTGCTTTTTTACCCGCATCTAAATTTAACATAGCCGCTTTCATTAAGAATCTTGGCGTTGTGAAATCATTTGTTGAAGCTGCAGCCGCTTTTTTATAAAAAGAAATAGCGTCGTCTACTTTATTAGTTTCAGAAAAAGCATCACCAATTGCTCCTAAAGCCAAAGGTTGTAGGATATCATCCTTAGATTTAAAATTTTCTAAATAGGTAATCGCATTTTTAAAATCTCCAATGTTTAAGTAGGAAATTCCTGCATAATAATTTGATAAATTACCAGCATCCGTCCCTGAATATTGTTCTGCAATTTGCACGAAACCTAATTTTCCTTCACCACCTTTTAACGCTAAATTGTACAAAGAATCTGATTTCTCAGTTGCATCTGTAGCTTGTTGAAAAAATTGTTGTGCTTGAAAAATTTCGTTATTTGCTTTATTCTCTTTTGGTTCAGTAACAAAACGATTGAATAATAAATATCCAACAGTTCCGATTGCAATAGCCGCAACTACTGCTAAAATTAATTTTTGATTCTTAGCAACGAAATCCTCCGTTTTTGAGGCTGTTTCATCTAACGTATTAAAAACCTCAGCTGTAGTACTATCACTTACATCTACTACTTCTTCAAATTCGTTTCCAGTTTTTTCTTCTTCTGGTTTTGGAGCTTTGTATCCTCTTTTGTTATATGTTGCCATTTAATAAAAATTTATTGAGGTGCAAAAATATAATATTTATTAAATTAAACCCTATTATTATGGGAAATTTTCATAAATTCCTTATACTTTTGCAAAAACTCTTTTGTTAGCCACCCTTTAAAGTATCTTTTACTGTGTTTTTAAAGCAATTATCCCTTCTAAACTACAAAAATTTAGCACAAATCGAATTTGATTTTGATGCTAAGATCAACTGCTTTGTAGGAAAAAATGGCGTTGGGAAAACCAATATTTTAGATGCAATTTATCATTTGGCCTACGGGAAAAGTTATTTTAATCCGCTAGCTGTTCAAAATATCAAACACGGTGAAGAATTTTTCGTAATCGATGCTTTGTTAGAAAAAAATCATAAAGAAGAAAGAATTGTTTGCAGTTTAAAAAAAGGACAAAAGAAAACCATCAAGCGGAACGGAAAAATCTACGAAAAACTTTCCGAGCATTTAGGTTTGATTCCTTTAGTAATTATTTCGCCTTCTGACGTAGATTTGATTGTGGAAGGAAGCGAAACGAGACGAAAATTCATTGACAGTGTAATTGCGACTTTAGACAAATCGTATTTACAATATCTAATTCAGTACCAAAAAACATTAGCTCAACGCAATGCTTTGTTGAAATATTTCGCCATTAATCAGGTCTTTGACGGGGACAATTTATCAATTTATAATGACCAATTGAGTACTTTAGGCCAGATTATTTTCGAAAAGCGAAAAGAGTTTTTGGCTGATTTTATTCCAATTTTTGAAAAACATCATTCGAATATTTCAGGTGGAAATGAAAAAATAGCATTGCAATACGAAAGTCAGTTGTTTGAAACCGATTTGTTGACACTTTTAGAAACATCTTTACAGAAAGACCGAATTATTCAATATACAAGCGTGGGAATTCACAAAGATGATTTAACGTTTGAAATTGAAGGATTCCCGATTAAGAAATTTGGTTCGCAAGGCCAGCAAAAATCGTTTTTGATTGCATTGAAATTAGCCCAATTCGAATTTATGAAAAAACAAAGTGGCGAATTACCTATTTTGTTGTTCGATGATATTTTCGATAAACTGGATGAAACGCGTGTTCAAAAAATTGTGACGATGGTAAATGATGCGGTTTTCGGTCAGATTTTTATTTCCGACACCCATCCCGAAAGAACTGAAATGATTATTAAGGAAACGCATCAATCCTACAAAATATTTCCAATTTTGAATTCATAATAATACTTTTGATAAAAATTCATTCCTATGCACATTCTAACTAATTTCTCTTTAAAAAATTATAATACGTTTGGAATCGAAGCCAAAGCTAAAGCATTTGTTTCGGCGGAATCTCTTGAAGATTTAAAAACAGTTTCAAAAGGAAATGACGATATATTTATTTTAGGTGGCGGAAGCAACATGTTGTTAACGCAAGACATTCAAAAATTGGTGGTTCACGTTAATTTGAAAGGAAAAGAAGTTATTGAAAAAAATGAAGATTTTGCTATTGTAAAAGCTCAAGCAGGAGAAAATTGGCACGAATTTGTACTTTATTGCATTGAACAAAATTTGGGAGGAATTGAAAATTTATCATTAATTCCAGGAAATGTCGGCACAACTCCTATCCAAAATATTGGCGCTTATGGCGTTGAAATTAAAGACACGATGCTTTCGTGCGAAGCCTTGAATTTAAAAACATTAGAACTTGAGACTTTTACAAACGAAGATTGCCAATTTGAATACCGTGAAAGCATTTTCAAAAAGGAATTAAAAAATCAATACATCATTACTTCGGTTAGTTTTAAACTAAGCACAAAAAACCATAAAATCTATACGACTTATGGTGTTATTGGTGCAGAATTAGCGAAAAATAACATTGAAAATCCAACTTTAAAAGAAGTTAGTAATGCCGTAATTGCGATTCGTAAAAGTAAATTACCGGATCCGAAAGAGCTTGGAAATAGTGGTAGTTTCTTTAAAAACCCAATTATTAGTAAAGAAGCTTACGAAAAAGCAAAAGCACTACATTCTGAAATGCCGCATTATATCGTTTCCGAAACGGAAGTAAAAGTTCCGGCAGGTTGGCTAATTGAACAAGCAGGTTTTAAAGGAAAACGTTTTGGTGATGCTGGAGTTCATAAAAATCAGGCTTTAGTTTTAGTAAATTATGGCACGGCAACTGGAGGTGAAATAGTCACACTTTCTAAAAATATTCAACAAACTGTTTTCGATAAATTCGGAATTAAGATTGACGCAGAGGTAAATATTATCTAAATTTAACGTTGTGGCCTAATTCCAAACTCTGAAGGAGATCGTAATATATGAAATTTTCTTAATCCAATTTTCGATGATGGAAATTAACAAAATCCTTCCTAAAAATCAAAATTTGTTTCGTAAATTTGCAGTTCAAAATACAGAAAAATGATAAAGCTTTTATTGATCACTATTGGATTAGTAGGTCTTGCATTCGCAGGAATCGCAATAAAAATTTGGGGAAAAAAGGATGGGAAATTTGCAGGAACTTGTGCGAGCCAAAGTCCGTTCTTGAATAAAGATGGTGAAGACTGCAGTTATTGCGGAAAAACGGCGGAACAAATGAAAGATTGTAGCGAGCCTACGCATTCTTAATTTTACCTTATGATACTAACAATACTTTTAATCGCATTTGCGGTTATCGTGTTTATTCAGTTTATATATTACATTTTTATTTTTGGAAAATTCTCGTTTGGAAAACCAATAGAAGCAACTCCAAAAAAATTACCTATTTCAATCATTGTTTGTGCTAAAAACGAAGCAGAAAATATTAAAAAATACTTTTCTCATTTAGTAACGCAAAATTATCCCGATTATGAAATTGTCTTAATCGACGATGCTTCAAGCGATGATACTTTAGAACTTTTTGAAGCGTATGCAAAAGAATATTCGAAAGTTAGGTTAGTAAAAGTTCAAAATAACGAAGCTTTTTGGAGTAATAAAAAATGGGCCTTAACTTTAGGAATAAAAGCCGCTAAAAACGAGTATTTAGTGTTTACAGATGCCGATTGTTATCCGACTTCTGAAGATTGGTTGCTGCAAATTTCATCTCAATTTTCCAAAGAAAAAACTATAGTTTTGGGTTATGGTGCTTATGAAAAAGTGAAGAATTCATTCTTAAATAAATTGATTCGTTTTGAAACAGTTTTGACCGCTACGCAGTATTTTTCTTGGGCAAAAGTAGGAAAACCTTATATGGGTGTTGGTCGGAATTTGGCTTATAAAAGAGAAGAATTTTTTAATGTTAGAGGATTTCAAGATCATATGAAAATCCGTTCAGGCGATGACGATTTATTCATTAATCAAGCTGCAACCAAAGAAAACACTGCTATTTTGTATACGCCAGACAGTTTTACAAAATCAAAACCAAAGGAAACGTTTAAAGCTTGGTTTTATCAAAAAAGAAGACACACCACAACGGCAAAATATTACAAATTATTTGACAAATTTCAATTGGGATTATTCTTCTTTTCTCAATTTTGGTTTTTGATTTTAGCTATTGTATTATTGGTTTTTCAATTTCAATGGATGATAGTTTTAGGCATTATTTTATTCCGTTATTTATTCGCTTGGATTTCACTAGGTTATGCTGCCGGAAAATTAAATGAAAAAGATGTAATTTATTGGTTTCCACTTATAGAAATTGTACTTATTTTTACGTTAGTTAATGTATATTTTAGAAACCTAATTTCAAAACCAGTCCATTGGAAGTAAATTCAGTAATCATTCAGGAAAACATTGAAAACGCAAAAAATGGCGACCAAGTGGCGTTTACTTTTTTGTTGGATTTTTTCTGGAATGAAGTGTATGGATTTATGCTGAAACGCACTGAAAATGAAACCGACACGGACGATATTGTAATTGAAACTTTTGCTAAAGCGTTCGATAAAATTGCTACTTACAATCCGGAATATGGATTTAATACTTGGTTAATTGCCATTGCAAAAAACGTTCATATTGACATGCTTCGCAAGAAGAAAACATCTTTGTTTGTAGATATTTCTGATGACGAAGATCACAAAGCTTATAGTGTTGTAGATGAAACAAATTCGGCAGAAGACGAATTGATTATTGAGCAAAACCTTGCCCAATTATTGCAATACATTAAAAAATTAAAACCTGCTTATCAGGAAGTCATTCAAATGCGTTATTTTCAAGAAATGACCTATCAGGAAATGGCCGATCACAACAGCGAACCATTGAATAACATCAAAATAAAACTGCTAAGAGCAAAGAAACTATTGGCGGCGATTATTATTGAGAAATAATTTCCTCTTTTATCCTATTTGAATTTGTGAATTGACTACAGGTTTGCGTTAGTGATGGGAGTGGCATCCTTTTTGTTTTTTCTTTAAAAACAAAAAGATAGAACGGACAGCACGACCTGAAAGGGAACGCCCAAAAACATTTTCTAAAATTATACTAAAGTTTTCATATTTCTAAATTGATACTTCTGAATTCTAAATATCATATTGTATCTTTGCTTTTCAAATTTTTTGATTATGGATATGGCTGTTGACAATGTTTTTCCACCAAGAGAACCGAAACCGAAATGGTTGCGTGTGAAGTTACCTACGGGTAAGAATTATGCAGATCTTAGAACTTTAGTTGATAAATATAAGCTGAATACAATTTGTACTTCGGGAAGTTGCCCTAATATGGGTGAATGCTGGGGCGAAGGAACGGCTACGTTTATGATTTTGGGTAATATTTGTACGCGTTCGTGTGGATTTTGTGGTGTAAAAACGGGTCGGCCTGAAGATGTGGATTGGGATGAGCCCGAAAAAGTGGCACGTTCGATCAAATTAATGAACATCAAACACGCGGTAATTACTAGTGTTGACCGTGATGATATCAAAGATATGGGTTCGATTATTTGGGCAGAAACAGTGAAAGCTATCCGCCGAATGAATCCAAACACAACTTTAGAAACATTGATTCCTGATTTTCAAGGAAATACAAGGAATTTAGACCGAATTGTAGCGGTGGCTCCAGAAGTGGTTTCACACAATATGGAAACGGTGAAACGTTTGACGCGTGAAGTGCGTATTCAGGCAAAATATGAGAAAAGTTTAGAAGTACTTCGTTATTTAAAAGAGCAAGGCATCAAAAGAACGAAATCTGGTATTATGCTAGGATTAGGTGAAACGGAAGAAGAAGTGATTCAGGTTTTACACGATTTACGTGATGCGAATGTCGATATCGTAACGATTGGTCAGTATTTACAACCGAGTAAAAAACATTTGCCGGTGAAAGAATATATTTTGCCAGAGCAATTTGAAAAATACGAAAAAATAGGGAAAGAATTAGGTTTTAGACACGTGGAAAGTGGCGCATTAGTGCGTTCTTCTTATCACGCGGAGAAGCATATTCATTAAAAAAGGTTATGAGGCAAGAAGGTTATATGTTTAAAAGGGTTTGCAAAACCTTTAAGCTATATTTCCTCTTAAACTTTTAAACCCATAAACTTTTAAACTAAAAAATGAAAACACGAATTGCTATTAATGGTTTTGGAAGAATTGGCCGTAATTTGTTCCGATTGCTATTGCACCATCCTACTATTGAAGTAATTGCTATCAATGACATTGCGGACACGAAAACAATGATGCATTTGACAAAATATGATAGCATTCACGGTGTTTTAAAAGATCCGATTTCTTGTACAGAAACGGCTTTGGTTATTAATGATAAATCGTATTTGTTTTTTCACGAAAGAGAAATTAAAAACTTAGATTGGAACGTATTAAATATTGATATAGTTATAGAAGCTACTGGGAAATATAAAACGTTTGAAGCTATTAATCAGCATATTTTATCGGGTGCGAAAAAAGTAATTCTTTCGGCTCCTTCTGAAGTTGATGAAATAAAAACAGTAGTTTTAGGTGTAAACGAACATATTTTAGATGGAAGCGAAGTAATTATTTCGAATGCTAGTTGCACTACGAATAATGCCGCTCCGATGATTAAAGTGATTCAGGAATTGTGCGAAGTTAAACAAGCTTATATCACAACTGTTCACTCCTACACTACCGACCAAAGTTTGCACGATCAACCGCATAAAGATTTACGAAGAGCTAGAGGCGCAGCACAATCGATTGTTCCGACAACCACTGGAGCAGCAAAAGCGTTAACTAAAATTTTCCCAGAATTAGAAGGTAAAATTGGTGGTTGTGGTATTCGTGTTCCGGTTCCTGATGGTTCTTTAACGGATATTACTTTTAATGTGAAGCGCAGAGTTTCTATTGAAGAAATCAATGCAGCTTTTAAAAAAGCTGCTGAAACTAATCTAAAAGGAATATTGGATTATACGGAGGATCCAATTGTTTCTGTAGATATTATTGGCAATACAAATTCTTGTGTTTTTGATGCACAATTGACTTCTGTGATTGATAAAATGATAAAAATTGTAGGTTGGTATGACAACGAAATTGGATACTCATCTCGCTTAATTGATTTAATTTCATTTGTTAATAAAAAATAAAGTTTTTTTTTCGAATGAAAAAACTTAAATTGCAGTGATAAAAGTAATTCCCTCACAAAAAATTGATAAAGCAATTTGTAATATTTCTTTATTTAGTATCTTTTGCAAGTTACTCCCAATCCGTATATAAGGAAGCTGATGTATTAACGGATAGCACTGATTATTACTTAGAAATTGGTCTTTTCAATAAAGAAGATAAAAAATCATACAAAAAAGCGGTAGAATTCACTGAGAAAGCAATTGATTATGCTAGATCAAAAAAAAACACCTCTAAATTAGCAGATTCATATTTGCAATTAGCAAATATTTATTATGACTTAGAAAAAAACAACCTCGCTATTGATTATTATATTCGTGCCGTTAACAACTTCTCTAAAGATAAGCCTACAACAAACTTAGCGCTAGCTTATTATGGCCTTGGTAAGTGTTATTTAAGAAAAGACAATATAAAAGTGGCTGAAATTTACTTCGAAAAAGCGGCCGCACTTTACAAATCGTTAGATTTTGATGAAGCTATAGAGCTAATTAATCTACAAAAAGGAATAATTAAGAAGGAAAAAAAAGCTTATCGAGAAGCGACCTATATTCTACTTTCTGTAATTAAAAACCTAGAAGATGACAATTTTATAAGTACGAAATCAGAAGCTTATTTTCAGCTAGGTGAAATAGAAATGGAGCAGCAAAAATATACGCTGGCCATTAATTATTTCGATATTGCGATGACAATAAATGAAAATGATAAAAATAATTTTGAAGCTACTAAGAAAATTTTAAAACAATTAAGCATAGCGCACGAGAAAAATAATAATCTTTTAAAATCTCAATATTATTTAAAAAAATATGTCACGTTTTCGGATTCGATTACGAAGAATTTTATTCGTTTTGACTCTGAAAATATGATTGATAAAGTACAATTTGATCAGCAATTAAAAACCATCGAACAATTAGATAAGGAAAAAAGAATTCAACAAAAGAATTTACGTTTTTCTAAATTAATCAGTATTTTAAGTATTGCATTAATTTCTATATTATCACTGCTTAGTTTGTCATTGTATAAAAATAATAAGATTAGAATTAGTACTAACAAGCTTCTCAAAGAAAAAAACAAAGAATTAGTTGCGCAAAAAGAAAGAGTTGAATTAGCTTCAAAAGCGCGCGCCGATTTTTTATCGACGGTTAGTCATGAGCTAAGAACACCATTAAATGCCATAAATGGAATCACTTATCTTTTATTGCAAGAAAAACCAAAAGCAAGTCAACTCAATTATTTGAAATCACTTGAATTTTCGGGTAATTATTTGCTTAATTTTATTAATGATATTTTAGAAATCAATCGTTTAGAATCTAACAAAGTGGATGTTGAAAAAATTGATTTTAATTTAAAATTACTTATTGATAATATTACTAATTCGTTCAAAGAGTTTATCGGAAAAAATAATATTAGATATCATTTAAATTATGGAAATAAAATTCCGCATAATCTAAAAGGAGATCCTACGAAAGTTTCACAAATTCTTATCAATTTACTGAACAACGCTATTAAATTTACAAAAAATGGTGATGTTTGGCTTGATATTACCGTAATTAATGAAAAAGATTCTAAAATTAAACTAAAATTCTCCATCAAAGATAACGGAATTGGTATTCCTAAGGATAAGCAAGTTGCTATTTTCGAAAGCTTTAGTCAGGGATCAGTAGAAATCAACAGAACCTATGGAGGAACAGGATTAGGCCTTTCTATTGTCACAAAAATTCTTGAAATTTTAGGAAGTACCATTGATTTGAAAAGTGATATAGGACAGGGAAGTACTTTTACTTTTGAATTGGAGTTTGATAAAAGTGAAAAAAGTGAAGAAATAATTCCTATAATTCCACTGATTGTAGCGACACAAGATAAAAAAATTCTTTTGGTAGAAGACAACAAAATCAATCAAATGATTACGCAAAAAATGTTAGAGAAAAAAGGAATTTCCTGTGTTATTATTGACAATGGAGAAGACGCTATTGAAGACGCAAAAGTGAATCAATATGATCTTATTTTAATGGATGTTCATTTACCTGGAATAAATGGAACGGAAGCAACTGCGGAAATTAGAAAATTTAATTCAACAACACCTATAGTTGCTTTAACTGCAATTTCTTTAAACGAAAACAAAGAAATGCTCTTATCTTATGGAATGAATGAAGTAATTACAAAACCATTTGAACCAGAGCATTTCTATGCCGTTGTAAGTCGTTATTTAACTAATAACTAACGATTAAATTCTTAATTAAATCTCTAACATGCGGCTCTGCTTTTGCAGCTGCCTGAAGTACTTCTTCGTGACTTACCTCATCAATATTTTCTTCATCGCCCATATCGGTAATAACGGAAACGCCAAAACATTCAATTTCCATATGACGTGCGACAATTACTTCGGGAACTGTTGACATTCCCACGCAATCTGCACCTACGGCTTTAACCATTTTATATTCAGCAAGTGTTTCAAACGTTGGCCCTTGTAGTCCTAAATAAATTCCTTTTTTCAAATCTATATTCAATTCTTTTCCCAATTCAAAAGCTTTTGCGATCATTGCTCTTGCATACGGTTCGCTCATATTTACAAATCTCGGACCAAAACGCTCGTCATTATGGCCTCTCAAAGGATGCTCGGGCATCATATTTATATGATCTGTAAGAACTACTATATCACCAACTTTATAAGAGAGATTTACACCACCCGAAGCATTAGAAACAATTAACTTCGTGATACCTAAATATTTCATTACCCGCACTGGAAAAGTAACTTGCTTCATATCATACCCTTCATAAAAATGAAAACGTCCTTGCATTGCTACAACTTTTTTTCCTTCAATAGTTCCAAAAACCAAAGCGCCTTTATGTCCTTGCACTGTTGAAACTGGGAAATTTGGAATTTCCGTATAAGGTATCGTATGCTCTATTGTAATATCGTCTGTGAATCCGCCTAATCCTGAACCTAAAATCACGCCATACTCAGGTGTGAAATTGGTTTTATTTTTAATGAAATTAACGGTTTCTTGTACTTTGTCCCACATAATCTTTTATCGTTTTATCAATGTTCATACTATTCAAAAATACGGATTTTATTGGCAAATAAAACAATTGCTCTTTTGGTAATAATCCGTTTAAACGCACATAATCTTTTTCTGTTGTAATGATCTGTCTTCCTTTTGCGGTTGCTAAAATTTGATCGCAATCTTGTTCCGAAAAACTATGGTGATCTGGAAAAAGCAAGGTTTCATCTTTTCCACTTTTGAGAAAATCAAAAAACAACTTTGGCTTTGCAATTCCGGCTACTAACACTTTTTCTTCGGTTTGAATAACTTCGGTCTGAATTTTTTGTTCTGCTCCGAAAACATAATCATCGTAAGAAATGGTCGTAAAAAACACCGGTTGCTTCACTTTCAGTTTTCTCTGAATCTCCGACTGTGCAAGTTCGGACAAATCTTTTGGACATTTGGTGACAATTATCAGGTTGGCTCTCTTTTTACCCATTGAAGGCTCCCTTAAATTACCAAAAGGCAAAGAATAATCGTCTGAAAACAAATCGTCGTAAGCCGTCAATAAAATATAAAATCCTGCTTTTACTTTTCTATGTTGAAAAGCATCATCTAATAAAATTAAATCGAGTTTAGTTGATGAATTTAATAATTGTTCAATTCCGTTTCTTCTATCGGCATCTACTGCAACTTGAATCCTTGGAAATTTTGAGAAAAACTGAAAAGGTTCATCTCCTATTGAAGCAGCCGTAGCATTTTTATCTGCTAAAACAAAACCTTCAGTCGCACGTTTATAGCCACGACTTAAAACAGCAACCTTATAATTATCAGCTAATAATCGGATTAAATATTCAATTTGAGGCGTTTTTCCGGTGCCGCCAACGCTTAAATTTCCAACAGCAATAATTGGAATATCAAAACTATAACTTTTAAAAATTCCCTTATCATAAAGTAAATTACGAATGTAAGTAACGAGCCAATACATTATGGCTAACGGGAAAAGTATTTTACGTAGAAAATTCATAAATTATTTATCGGAATAATGACCCATTGCAGAAATTACAAAAACTGATACAACGTCTTGATTAACTTTGTAAATAATCCTATCTTTCTTATTTATTTCTCTTGACCAAAAACCTGTAAGTTGGTGTTTTAATGCTTCAGGCTTACCAATTCCTTCATATGGTGTTTCCGATAGTTCTATTAAAATTCGCTCAAGCTTTTTTACACTCGCTCTATCCCCAGATTTTAAATGTTTCTGAATATGCGATTTTGCTAAATCTTCTATTTCAACTCTAAACTTCCCCATATATCAGTAGGATCTAAAGTTGTATAATTACCTCTTTTATCAGCTTCCAAAACCATTTTCACAAATTCAGGATTATAAGGAGTTTCTTCAACCTCAACCTTTTCATCTTTAGATTCTGTAACAATTACATCCTTCTCATTAGTAAAAAAAGTGCGAGCGAATGCTAAGAATGCTTTACCTTTCTTTGATTTTTCGTTAATTTTTATTGTTATTGTTGTCATAATGAAACTTATTAGTTTTACAAATATACAAAAATCGTACAACTTAATTTTGCCCGAAATGACAATTTAAATGGGTTCTTTTTTTATCTTTGAAATGAAATCGTTAAAAAATGAAATTACAAGAAATACTAGTCGTTTTAGAAGAAATGGCACCTTTGGGTTATGCTGAAGATTTTGACAATGTTGGGCTTTTAGTTGGCAATTCTAATCAGGATATTTCCGGCGTTTTAGTTTGTCACGACGCGTTAGAAAATGTAATTGATGAAGCTGTGGCCAAAAATTGCAACTTGATAGTTTGCTTCCATCCTATTTTATTTGCTGGAATAAAAAAAATAACAGGAAAAAATTATGTCGAAAGAGCCATTTTAAAAGCCATCAAAAACGAGGTAGCGATTTACGCAGTTCATACGGCTTTGGACAATCATCAAAAAGGTGTAAATAAAATTTTTTGTGATGCTTTGGGTTTAATCAATTCAAAAGTATTGATTCCGAAAGACAATTACATTCAGAAATTGGTCACTTTTACCATTCCTGAAAATGTAGAAAAACTTAGAAATGCTTTGTTTGAAGCTGGAGCTGGAACCATTGGAAATTATGAAGATTGCAGTTTTAATTCGAAAGGAATTGGCACTTATATGGGCAATGAAAATAGCAATCCAGCAATAGGTTCGCGTTTTGAATTTGTGGAAGCCGAAGAAATTAAAATTGAAGTGACTTTTGAGAAGCATTTACAAAGTAAAATACTAAAGGCTTTACTCAATAATCACGTTTATGAAGAAGTGGCTTATGAACTTTATAAGCTGGAAAACAAGCATCAAAATATTGGTTTAGGAAGAATTGGTGAATTCGAAAATCCGTTGTCTGAAAATGAATTTTTACAATTAGTGCAAGAAAAACTGCAATGTGGCGGCATTCGACACTCCGTTTTCACAGGGAAACCAATAAAAAAAGTAGCGGTTTTAGGCGGTAGTGGAAGTTTTGCAATTAAAAACGCAATAAACTCAGGAGCAGATGCTTATCTAACGGCAGATTTAAAATATCATCAATTTTATGAGGCTGAAAATCAGTTACTTTTGGCTGATATTGGTCATTTTGAAAGCGAAAGATTTACAAAAAACTATATAGTTGATTATCTTAAAGAAAAAATCACTAATTTTGCAATCATTTTATCAGAAGAAAATACAAATCCAGTTAAGTACTTTTAAATATGGCAACAATCAAAGAGGTAAACGTAGAAGACAAGTTAAGAGCCCTTTTCACATTACAGTTAGTAGATTCTAAAATCGACGAAATCAGAAATGTAAGAGGAGAATTACCGTTAGAAGTAGATGATTTAGAAGATGAAGTAGCGGGACTATCTACACGTTTAGAAAAATTAAAAGGCGATTTAGACTCGATTGATGACCAAGTCAAAGAGAAGAAAAATGCTATTGATGTGCACAAAGCTGCCATTAAAAAATATTTAGAACAACAAAAAAATGTTCGTAACAACAGAGAATTCAACTCATTAACTAAAGAGGTAGAATTTCAAGAATTAGAAATTCAATTGGCTGAAAAGCAAATTAAAGAGTTGAAAGCTTCTATTGATCACAAAAAAGAAGTTGTTAGCGGAACGAAAGAACGTTTAGATGGTAAACAAACTCACTTAAAACATAAGAAAGCTGAACTAAGCGATATTATGGCTGAGACTGAAAAGGAAGAAAAATTCTTATCTAATAAATCCGCAGAATTAAGAGGACAAATTGAAGAACGTTTATTAGCAGCATACGACAGAATTAGAAACAGCGTTAGAAATGGTTTAGCGGTAGTTTCAATTGAGCGTGGTGCTTCTGCAGGTTCATTCTTTACAATTCCTCCGCAAACACAAATGGAAATTGCTGCACGTAAAAAAATTATTACGGATGAGCACAGTGGAAGAATTTTAGTTGACGGCGTTTTAGCTGACGAAGAAAGAGAAAAAATGGATAACTTATTTGCTAGCATATAATCAATCCTCTCAAAATATAAAATACCGTCTCATTAAGTTGTGACGGTATTTTTTTTTCAATTAACTAACCATTTCAACTAATCACAAAATAAACTATCTTTGCATTATGGAAGAAAACACTACACGAATTAACAAATACTTATCGGAAACCGGTTTTTGTTCTCGTAGAGAAGCTGATAGACTTATTGACCAAGGAAGAGTAACAATTAATGGAACTGTTCCTGAAATGGGCACGAAAGTTGGTCCGAATGATGAAGTTCGAGTGAATGGTGTTCTGGTTAACGAAAGAAATGAAAAACCTATTTATTTAGCTTTTCACAAACCAGTAGGAATTGAATGCACTACTAATCCACTTATTCGTGAAAACATTGTGGATTATATTAATTATCCAGAGCGAATATTCCCGATTGGGCGCTTAGATAAAGACAGTGAAGGTTTAATCTTTATGACAAATGATGGCGATATCGTCAACAAAATTCTTCGTGCTCGAAACAATAATGAAAAAGAATATATTGTCACGGTAAACCGACCAATTACCGATCGTTTTATTCAAAGAATGGGAAATGGAATTCCAATTTTAGAAACGATTACCAAAAACTGTAAGGTAGAACAAGTCAGTAAAAATGTGTTTCGCATTATCCTAACGCAAGGACTTAATCGTCAGATTCGTAGGATGTGTGAATTTCTAGATTATGAAGTTGTAGCGCTAAAACGAACCCGAATCATCAACGTTCCTTTAGATGTGCAAGAAGGGAAATACCGCCATTTAACTGAAGAAGAACTAACGGAATTAAACCGATTAATTGAACCGTCGAGTAGCACGGAAGAAGCGAGTTTACCAAGTAATAAAGCTAAATTTACAGGGAAGAGGAATTATAGCGAGCGTAACAGATAATAAAAGACAAAAACCTCATTTAAAATGAGGTTTTTTTTTTATGCTTAACTTTTAAAGATTCACTTCCATCACGTAATCATCCATAATATAATTATTTCCGATGTCAATAACTTCCTCTTTAATAATTTTAAATCCTAATTTGGTATAGAAGTGCTGAGCGTTGTTGTATTTATTTACATTTAAAAAAATCGCTGTTTGTTGAACTTGTAGTGCTTTAGTTTTTACAAATTCAAACAACTGCTTTCCTACTCCACTTCCCTGCGTTTCGGGCAGTACGTAAATTTTATGAATTTTCGTTTTATTAGGTTCGGAATTGATTTCATAGGCTATAAAACCTACATATTCTTGTTGAACATTTTGTGCTAAATAAAACTGCTGTCCGTTTTCGGCTTGCAATTGTAAAGCCTCTAAATTATAAAAACGTTCTAACATATAAGTTAGTTGTTCTTTTGAAAGGATTTCGGCATAAGCGGAAGGCCAAATTGCATAGGCTAATTTTTTTACCATTTCGAGTAGATTTCCGTCACATTTTACTATTTCCATACCAATAAATTCTTACGGCTAAATTAAAAACAAAAAGGGCCAATCCGTAAAGATTGACCCTTTTTTATTGATAATAAATGAATTTATTATTTCTTAATTACCTTGAATTCACCTGAAGTATTATCTGCTGCAACTTTTACAATGTAAACAGAAGCTGCCAAATCTGACATGTCTGTAAATCGTCAGCAAAAAGTGGACTGATTTAGACAAAAACTAAGAGAGTGTTTTCAAAAATTATTAACTAAATACTCTCTTAGCAAAAGTCCAATTTAGTTTGAAGACGTACATTAAAAAGATATTTCTTTCTTTTTAATATAATTATTTAAGTCCGAAGTCATCTATTTTTATTATAATTTCTCTTTCTGTCATTCGTGTTGTAAATTCGAAATCTATAAAAAAATTAGCCACTAAAAGAAAATTTAGTGGAAACATCCATTAATAATCATTGGTATTACTTTTTCTCGATGGACATTGATATATACTTCTATAATTTAATTGTTTAAATTGTATAAATTGTTCTCTTCAAGATTCCAACTTGTTGAATTTTGATAAGAAGTAGTTGCTTGAATTTTCAAATAAACAAATAACTGTTGTAAAATAATTGTTACTATTACTAGCGATCAATTTGTAGCTTTATGACTTACATTATAGGAATTATAAATTTTTAATGAGCCTTTTTTTTACAGAATTAAATGAGATTATTTTATAAAATAATGAAAGTACTGTTTTATTTATTTGCGATTACAATTTGAGAAAAAATCCTAAATGGTTTACTCTTGTATTTAATTTACTCCTGTGAATTTCATTGCGACACCAATACACCTTTGTTTATACTTCCCTTTTTCAACAACCCAGACTACGGCATAAGAACCCGAGCCATCACTATTATCAGCTCTAACGTAAAGTGTTTGCGACTTTTCGTTAAAAAAGGCAGTTGTATATTCAATTGTTGGTTCAAATAAATTTTGTATCGCTGCTTTAGGTAATAAAATTTTAACCCCATTAACTTTAATTTCTATAGCCTTGTATTCTCTTTCAGGTAAATTACCGTTGGTACCATAAATTTTTTTCTCGTCTATTAGTTCTATAAATTCTTTATAATTACTGTAATTTTTTATCGAGTGATCACTAGCATTGAAACTTTGATCTGTTACTTTTATTTCTATATTTTTATTGAAAATTTTAAATTCTTGCGCAGGTTGATTTCGGCCTTGCACTTCGGGAAAATCATAAAATTCTTTTAATCTATCTCTAAAAATGAAACCAGAAAATTGAACTTCATTTTTTTCATAACCGATAGCAATCCAGAAACCTTCCCTTTCAAAATAGTTAACAACAAATCCGTTTTCTAATTTATCAATTATATTAACATCATTTACTTCTTTACTGTTGCGCACAGTTGCAAATCCATCTTTGTCGGAAATTATTGCAAAATCTAAACTTTGTCCGTAGGTGTTTACAAGACCTGTAATAAGAGTCAGAAAAACTATTAATTTACGCATGGGGCTTTGTAGATTAGTTATAGTTAAAAAGAAATAAATGTAGAAATCATATTTTAAATTAACTAATGAAAGTTAACTTAATTTAACAATAATGTTAAAAATACGTTTATAAATCAAAAAAGTCTCGTTTGGATACGAGACTTAATAATTTATGCTTGTCCTGCTGGACCAAAATTTAAAGGAATTGCGGGTTGCTCACCTTCTTCAATTTTACCGTGAGCTGCTTCAAAACGTTGGATATTTTCAGCTAACGCTTTTAATAGTCGTTTAGCGTGTTGTGGTGTTAAGACAATTCTAGATTTGACTTTTGCCTTTGGCACGCCTGGCATAATTGCTACAAAATCGATAACAAATTCCGAATTGGAATGATTGATTATAGCTAAATTAGAGTAGGTTCCTTCGGCTGTTTTTTCGTCTAATTCAATATTAATTTGTCCTTGTTGGTTGTTGTTTTCCATTTTTATTTGTTTTTCATTAAATATAAGGAGGTTTTATTACTCTCTTATACTATCGTTAATTTAATCTCAAAAATCTTACACAAGAATACGTGATTTTTTTATTTAAAAAAAACCTAACAGAAAAATCTGTTAGGTTTTAGTTATTGGAATACTAGTTGCTAATTAATAATTAAATTCTTCTTTAGCTGCTACTAATTCGTTGTATTCATCTTTAGAACCTACAATCATATTGTCATAATCTCTCATACCTGTTCCGGCTGGGATTCTATGTCCTACGATAACATTTTCTTTCAATCCTTCTAATGTATCGATTTTACCTGCAACTGCAGCTTCGTTTAATACTTTAGTAGTTTCCTGGAACGATGCCGCAGAAATGAATGATTTCGTTTGTAACGATGCTCTCGTAATACCTTGAAGTACTGGAGTAGCTGTAGCTGTAACCACATCACGTGCTTCTACTAAGTTTTTATCATTACGTTTTAATAACGAATTTTCGTCTCTTAACTGACGTGGTGAAATAATTTGACCTGATTTTAAATTCTCAGAGTCGCCTGATTCTTCTACCACTTTCATTCCATATAATTTATCGTTTTCTCTAAGGAAATCACTAGTATGAGCTAATTGATCTTCCAAGAATAAAGTATCTCCTGGATCAACAATTCTTACTTTACGCATCATTTGACGAATTACTACCTCAAAATGTTTGTCGTTGATTTTTACCCCTTGTAAACGGTAAACTTCTTGAATTTCATTAACTAAATACTGTTGAACAGCAGATGGTCCTTGAATTCTTAAAATATCTTCTGGAGTAATTGCACCATCAGAAAGAGGCACACCCGCTTTCACGTAGTCATTCTCTTGTACTAAGATTTGGTTAGAAAGTTTTACTAAGTATTTCTTCACTTCACCAAATTTAGACTCAATAGCAATTTCTCTATTTCCTCTTTTAATTTTTCCGAATGTTACTACACCGTCAATTTCAGAAACTACCGCTGGATTAGATGGATTACGAGCTTCTAACAACTCAGTAATTCTAGGTAAACCTCCTGTAATATCACTCGATTTAGACGAACGACGTGGGATTTTTACTAAAATTTTACCGGCTTTAATTTTCTCGCCATCATCTACCATAAGGTGAGCTCCAACAGGTAAGTTGTATGAACGATTAAGTTCACCATCTTTACCATAGATCATTAATGTAGGAACTAACTTTTTATTTCTTCCCTCAGAAATTACTTTCTCTTGGAAACCAGTTTGCTCATCGACTTCCACTAAGAACGATTGTCCTTGTTCTAAATCTTCGTAAGCAACTTTACCTGTGAATTCAGAAATAATTACCCCATTATATGGGTCCCATTTACAAATTGTAGTACCTTTTTCAACGATGTCTCCATCTTTTACGAAAATACTAGATCCGTAAGGAATATAATGTGTATTTAAAATAATACCTGTTTTAGGCTCTACTAATTTTAATTCTGTAGAACGAGAGATTACAATATCAACAGAGTTTCCTTCTAAATCTTCACCTTTAACTGTTTTTAAATCTTCTAATTCAAGACGACCTGCAAAACGAGTAACGATACTAGATTCTTCAGAAATTCCTCCAGCTACCCCTCCAACGTGGAACGTACGAAGTGTTAACTGTGTTCCAGGCTCACCAATTGATTGTGCTGCAATAACACCAACTGCTTCCCCTTTTTGAGTCATATTTCCTGTTGCTAAGTTTCTTCCGTAACATTTAGCACAGATTCCTTTTTTAGCTTCGCAAGTTAAAGGCGAACGCACTTCCACTTTTTCAATTGGAGACGCTTGAATTTTCTTAACGATAGCTTCTGTGATTTGCTCTCCAGCCTCAATTAATACTTCATTGTTTAAAGGATTAATTACATTTTGTAAAGCTACACGCCCAAGGATTCTTTCTCCTAAAGATTCAACAATCTCTTCGTTTTTCTTTAAAGCTCCAACTTCAATACCTCTTAAAGTTCCACAATCTACAGAGTTTACAATTACATCTTGCGATACATCATGTAAACGACGCGTTAAGTAACCTGCATCGGCAGTTTTAAGAGCAGTATCTGCAAGACCTTTACGAGCACCGTGAGTAGAAATAAAGTACTCAAGAATTGAAAGACCTTCCTTAAAGTTAGAAAGAATAGGGTTTTCAATAATTTCACCACCACCAGCTGTAGATTTTTTAGGCTTAGCCATCAAACCACGCATACCAGTTAACTGACGAATTTGTTCTTTAGAACCCCTTGCACCAGAGTCAAGCATCATGTATACCGAGTTGAAACCTTGTTGGTCTTCACGGATATTTTTCATTGCTAATTCCGTTAATTGAGCATTCGCAGAGGTCCAGATATCAATAACTTGGTTGTAACGTTCGTTATTAGTAATAAGACCCATGTTGTAGTTTACAGAAATAGCTTCAACTTGTTCTCTAGCATCTGCTATTAATTGTCCTTTTTGCTCCGGAATTCTAATATCTCCTAAAGAGAATGATAGACCTCCACGAAATGCAAATTTGTACCCCATATCTTTCATGTTATCCAAGAAAGCTGCAGTTGTAGGTACATCAGTAACCGATAAAATATTACCAATAATATCACGTAATGATTTCTTAGTTAATACTTCATTGATATATCCAGCCGCTTCAGGTACTACTTCATTAAATAATACTCTACCAGCAGTTGTTTGGATAATTTTATAAACTAATTCTCCTTCTTCATTGAAATCTTTTGCTCTAATTCTTACTCTTGCATTCAATTCAACTTTTCCTTCGTTTAAAGCAATGTTAGCTTCTTCTGCAGAGTAAAAAGTTAAACCTTCTCCTAAGATTTTATGTTCAGGAGTAGACAAACGCTCTTTGGTCATATAATAAAGACCAAGCACCATGTCTTGAGAAGGAACCGTAATAGGTGCCCCATTTGCAGGATTCAAAATATTATGAGAAGCCAACATTAATAGTTGTGCTTCTAAAATAGCTTCTGGTCCTAAAGGTAAGTGAACTGCCATCTGGTCACCATCGAAATCGGCGTTAAATGCCGTACATACTAATGGGTGTAACTGTATTGCTTTTCCTTCAATTAACTTAGGTTGGAAAGCTTGAATACCTAAACGGTGTAATGTAGGAGCACGGTTAAGTAATACCGGATGTCCTTTGATAACATTCTCAAGGATATCCCAAACTACAGGCTCTTTTTTATCTATAATTTTCTTAGCAGACTTAACTGTTTTAACGATTCCTCTTTCGATTAATTTACGAATAACGAATGGTTTGTATAGTTCAGCAGCCATATCTTTTGGCAAACCACACTCAGATAATTTCATTTCTGGTCCAACAACAATTACTGAACGAGCAGAATAATCTACACGTTTACCAAGTAAGTTTTGACGGAAACGACCTTGTTTACCTTTTAATGAATCTGATAAAGATTTTAATGGTCTGTTTGATTCTGTTTTAACAGCAGATGCTTTACGCGTGTTATCAAATAATGAATCTACAGATTCTTGTAACATACGTTTTTCGTTTCTTAAGATTACTTCTGGAGCTTTAATCTCCACTAATCTTTTTAGACGGTTATTACGGATGATTACTCTTCTGTATAAATCATTTAAATCTGAAGTTGCAAAACGACCTCCATCAAGCGGCACTAAAGGGCGCAATTCTGGTGGAATAACCGGAATAACTTTAAGGATCATCCACTCTGGGCGGTTCTCTCTATTTTTGTTAGACTCACGGAACGATTCTACAACATTTAAACGTTTTAATGCTTCTGTTTTACGTTGCTTAGATGTTTCGTTATTAGCAGCGTGACGAAGACTATAAGACAATTCGTCTAAATCTGTACGTGCTAATAAGTCCATAATACATTCAGCACCCATTTTAGCGATGAATTTATTAGGATCATTATCATCTAAATATTGGTTTTCCATTGGAAGTGTATCTAAAATATTTAAATACTCTTCTTCTGTTAAGAAATCTAATCTTTTTAAAGATTCTCCTTCTGGATTTTGGGCGATACCTGCTTGAATTACTACGTATCTCTCGTAGTAAATAATCATGTCTAATTTTTTAGATGGTAACCCTAAAATGTATCCAATTTTGTTTGGTAACGAACGGAAATACCAGATATGAGCAATTGGCACCACTAAATTAATGTGACCCACTCTATCTCTACGTACTTTTTTCTCAGTTACTTCAACACCACAACGGTCACAAACGATTCCTTTGTAGCGAATTCTTTTATATTTACCACAAGCACATTCATAATCTTTAACTGGACCGAAGATTCGTTCACAGAAAAGACCATCTCTTTCTGGTTTATGCGTACGGTAGTTGATTGTCTCAGGCTTTAGAACTTCACCTCTAGACTCACCCAAAATAGATTCTGGAGAAGCTAAACCAATAGTGATTTTATTAAATCGCTTGATTTGCTGTTTATCTTTACTATTTCTATTATTCATCATCGTTTTTACTTTGATTTATTTGCAATTAAAAATTGATTATTATTTATAGTCCAAAGGTTTAAGTTTAAAGTAAAAAAGCCTTAGTGCGACTTAAAAACTTATAAAAAAAACTTATAAACTATTTTCATCATCTCGGATTACTTCTCTAAACTTCAAACTAAATTTGAAGTGCTAGTTATAAAACGTATTACGTTATTATAAAAAATCGGAACGGTTTACGAGTATAAATCTTAAAAACTTCTATAAATGAGTAATCAGTCCTAATGAATTAATAGGACTGATTACATAATTTTTTGTTATTCTTCTAATCTTATGTCAAGTCCAAGACCTTTCAATTCATGCATTAATACATTGAATGATTCAGGTAATCCTGGTTCTGGCATAGTTTCTCCTTTAACGATTGCTTCGTAAGTTTTAGCTCTACCGATAACATCATCAGATTTCACAGTTAAGATTTCTCTAAGTGTACTTGATGCACCATATGCTTCAAGTGCCCAAACTTCCATCTCTCCAAAACGTTGTCCTCCAAATTGCGCTTTACCTCCTAAAGGTTGTTGCGTAATTAATGAGTATGGACCGATTGAACGTGCGTGCATTTTGTCATCAACCATATGTCCTAATTTCAACATATAAATGATACCGACAGTTGCGCGTTGGTGGAAACGTTCTCCAGTTCCTCCATCATACAAATACGTATGACCAAATCTTGGAATTCCTGCTTCATCTGTAAATTCATTAATTTGATCTAAAGAAGCACCATCAAAAATTGGAGTAGCAAATTTTCTATCTAATTTCTGTCCAGCCCATCCTAATACCGTTTCATAAATTTGACCAATGTTCATACGAGAAGGTACTCCAAGTGGATTCAATACAATATCTACTGGTGTTCCATCTTCAAGGAATGGCATATCTTCTTGACGTACTATTTTTGCAACAATACCTTTGTTACCGTGACGTCCTGCCATTTTGTCCCCTACTTTCAATTTACGTTTCTTAGCGATATAAACTTTAGCAAGTTTTAAAATACCAGAAGGCAATTCATCTCCTACAGTGATTGTAAATTTCTCTCTTCTTAACCAACCTTGTAAATCATTTAATTTGATTTTATAGTTGTGAATTAAGTCATTTACCATAGAATTTGTATGCTCATCGATTGTCCATTGACCTTTAGTTAAGTGAGCGAAATCTTCTACACCTTGTAACATTTTTTTAGTGAATTTCTTACCTTTTGGCATTACTTCTTCCCCTAAATCGTTCATTACACCTTGAGAAGTTTTTCCATCAATGATAACAAATAATTTCTCAATTAATTTGTCTTTTAATTCATTGTATCTAACTTCGAATTCAATTTCTAATTTATCAACGTCTTCCTTATCTTTAGAACGTTTTCTCTTATCTTTTACTGCTTTCGCAAATAACTTTTTATCTAAAACTACACCATGTAGAGATGGAGAAGCTTTTAATGAAGCATCTTTTACATCACCTGCTTTGTCCCCAAAGATAGCTCTTAAAAGTTTTTCTTCTGGAGTAGGATCTGATTCCCCTTTAGGCGTAATTTTTCCAATTAGAATATCGCCAGGTTTAACATCTGCACCAATTCTAATCATTCCGTTTTCATCTAAATCTTTAGTAGCTTCTTCAGAAACGTTTGGAATATCATTAGTTAATTCTTCGTTACCTAATTTAGTATCACGAACTTCTAATGTATAATCATCAATATGTAATGAAGTAAATACATCGTCACGTACTACTTTTTCAGAGATTACAATCGCATCCTCGAAGTTATACCCTTTCCACGGCATAAACGCAACTTTTAAGTTTCTTCCGATTGCTAATTCTCCGTTTTCAGTAGCATATCCTTCACAAAGTACTTGCCCTTTCACAACTCTATCTCCTTTTCTTACGATTGGTTTTAGGTTGATACATGTACTTTGATTGGTTTTTCTATATTTGATTAATTGGTATGATTTCTCATCTGAATCAAAACTAACCATACGCTCTTCTTCTGTTCTATCGTATTTGATGGTAATCATATTAGCATCAACATATTCAATAACTCCGTTTCCTTCGGCATTGATTAAAACTCTTGAATCAGAAGCAACTTGTCTTTCTAAACCAGTACCTACGATTGGCGCTTCAGGACGTAATAATGGAACAGCCTGACGCATCATGTTAGATCCCATCAAGGCTCTATTCGCATCATCATGTTCCAAGAATGGAATTAATGAAGCGGAAATCGAAGCAATTTGATTAGGAGCAACGTCTGTATAATCTAATTGAGATGGCGTAACCACAGGAAAATCGGCATCTTCTTTAGCAATAACATTCTCCGCAAGGATTTTACCATTACTATCAATTTCGATATTCGCTTGTGCAATTAACTTACCTTCTTCTTCTTCAGCACTTAAATAAACTGGATCAGAAATAATATCGATCACACCGTTATTAACCTTGCGATAAGGCGTTTCGATGAATCCCATTCCGTTTACTTTCGCATACACACCTAAAGACGAAATAAGTCCAATGTTTGGTCCCTCAGGAGTTTCAATAGGACAAAGTCTTCCGTAATGTGTATAGTGAACGTCACGGACCTCGAAACCAGCTCTTTCTCTAGATAAACCTCCAGGTCCTAGGGCTGATAAACGACGCTTGTGTGTAATCTCTGCTAATGGATTTGTTTGGTCCATGAACTGAGACAACTGGTTTGTTCCAAAGAATGAGTTAATAACCGATGATAATGTTTTAGCATTGATCAAATCGATTGGTGTGAAAACTTCGTTATCACGAACGTTCATTCTTTCACGGATTGTTCTAGCCATACGCGCTAAACCTACTCCGAATTGTTGAGACAATTGTTCACCAACTGTTCTTACACGACGATTAGATAAGTGATCAATATCATCAATCTCTGCTTTAGAGTTAATTAATTCAATCAAATATTTAACGATAGTTATAATATCCTCTTTGGTTAAGACTTGCTTTTCCATTGGGATATCTAAATTTAATTTTTTATTCATTCTATAACGACCTACTTCACCTAAGTTGTAGCGTTGGTCAGAGAAGAATAATTTATCTATGATACCACGAGCCGTTTCCTCATCAGGCGGTTCCGCGTTACGTAATTGTCTATAAATATGTTCAACAGCTTCTTTTTCAGAGTTTGTTGGGTCTTTTTGTAACGTATTGTGAATAATTGTGTAGTCAATCGCATTGCTATCCTCTTTATGTAAAAGAATAGTTTTTACGTCTGCTTCGATTATTTCTTCGATATTATCTTTATCTAGAATCGTATCACGATCTAAAATAATTTCATTACGTTCAATAGAAACCACTTCACCTGTGTCTTCATCTACGAAGTCTTCATGCCAAGTATTTAAAACTCGTGCAGCAAGTCTTCTTCCTGCATATTTTTTAATACCCGTTTTAGAAACTTTAATTTCTTCCGCTAAATCGAAAATTTCTAAGATATCTTTATCTCTTTCAAATCCGATGGCTCTGAACAAAGTAGTAACAGGTAATTTTTTCTTTCTATCAATATAAGCATACATAACGTTGTTTATATCGGTAGCAAATTCTATCCAAGAACCTTTAAAAGGAATTACTCTTGCAGAATACAGTTTCGTACCATTTGCATGGAAAGATTGTCCAAAAAATACACCTGGCGATCTATGTAATTGTGAAACAACCACGCGTTCAGCACCATTAATAACAAATGTACCGCTAGGAGTCATGTATGGTATTGTTCCTAAATACACATCTTGAACAATAGTTTCAAAATCTTCGTGTTCAGGATCAGTACAATATAGTTTCAATCTAGCCTTTAGAGGAACGCTATACGTTAAACCTCTATCAATACATTCTTCTATGGTATATCTTGGAGGATCTATAAAATAGTCAAGAAATTCTAATACGAATTGATTTCTAGTATCCGTAATTGGAAAATTTTCCATGAAGGTATTATACAGCCCTTCGTTGCCTCTTTCATCAGATTTAGTTTCCAATTGGAAAAAATCTTTAAACGATTTCACTTGAATATCTAGAAAATCTGGATATTGTGGAATGTTTTTAGTAGAAGCAAAATTTAATCTTTCTGTCTGATTTGCAATCATCAATGGATAAAATTTTGATTTAAAAAAAGTAATTTTTGTGTAAATACACTATTCAATAATACTTCCTTTATAATAACCACTACATCTTTAAAATAAACCAGGAAAGTTAGTCTAATTTTTTTCTTCGTAGTGATTAAGATATTCTTGTGTATGAAAACCATTAAATATTGATTTTCTTATACGAAAAAGGGTTTAGGTCTTTGAGACAAAATCTCAAGACCTAAACCTAGTTTTTAAACCTAAGTATCTGCTTATTTAAGCTCAACTACAGCTCCAGCTTCTTCTAAAGCTTTCTTAAGACCTTCAGCCTCATCTTTAGAAACTCCTTCTTTTACAGCAGCAGGTGCAGAATCCACTAAATCTTTAGCTTCTTTAAGACCTAAACCTGTTAATTCTTTAACCGCTTTTACAACTGCTAATTTAGAAGCACCAGCTTCTTTTAACATAACTGTAAATTCTGATTGTTCAGCAGCTTCTTCAGCGCCACCACCAGCAGATACTACAACAGCTGCAGCAGCCGGTTCGATACCATACTCATCTTTTAATATTGTTGCTAATTCGTTAACTTCTTTAACTGTTAAGTTAACCAATTGTTCTGCGAATTGTTTCAAATCTGCCATTTTTTCTATCGTTTAAAATGTTTTGTAAAAATATAATCTATTAAGTGCGTATTTATTATTCTGCTGAATCTTCCTTGTTCGGTTGATTTTGAAGAGCTGCAATAACTCTTTGCGCAGGAGATTGTAATAATCCAATAATTTCACCGATAACTTCTTCTCTAGACTTGATAGCAACTAAGCTGTCTAATAATTCGTCACCAATATAAATTTCCTGGTTGATGTAAGCTCCTTTAAATAATGGTTTTAAACCTTTCTTACGAAATTCTTTAATGATTTTTGCTGGTGCATTAGCACTTTCAGCAATAAACATAGAAGTATTTCCTTTAAGAACTGTTGGTAAATCACCAAAATCACTATCCGAAGCCTCCATTGCTTTTTCCAACAATGTGTTCTTAACAACTTCTAATTTAACACCAGCTTTATAACAAGCTCTTCTTAAATTTGAAGTAGTATCTGCATCAAGTCCTGATGTATCTGCTAAATAGATAACATTAACACCTGCTAACTGTGCAGTTAAATCTTTAATCGCGATTGATTTTTCTTCTCTAGTCATACTAAAAATTTTTAACTACCAATTATATTGCCTTAGGATCTAGAGCAATAGCAGGACTTTGAGTACTAGATAAGTGAATAGACTTAATGTAAGTACCTTTAGCTGCAGTTGGTTTTATTTTGATTAATGTTTGTACAATTTCGTATGCGTTTTCATAGATTTTATCAGCATCAAAAGACACTCTACCTATTCCTGCATGAACGATACCAGTTTTATCAACTTTAAAGTCAATTTTACCAGCTTTTACTTCCTGCACAGCTTTAGCAACATCCATAGTTACAGTTCCTGTTTTAGGGTTTGGCATTAAACCTCTAGGTCCTAAAATACGACCTAATGGACCTAATTTACCCATAACAGCTGGCATCGTGATGATAACATCAACATCAGTCCAACCATCTTTAATTTTTTGAAGATATTCATCTAAACCTACGTAGTCTGCACCAGCAGCTTTAGCTTCAGCTTCCTTATCTGGAGTTACAAGAGCTAAAACTCTTACATCTTTACCAGTTCCATGAGGTAATGTTACAACCCCTCTAACCATTTGATTCGCTTTTCTAGGATCTACACCTAACTTAACTGCGATATCAACAGACTCATCAAATTTTGCAGAAGCAACTAATTTAATTAATGCAGAAGCATCTTTTAAACTATATAGTTTGTTCTTTTCAATTTTTGAAACAGCCTCTTTTTGCTTTTTTGTCAATTTTGCCATGTCTAATTCTTTTTACGATTAAAAAGGAGCATCCCCTGTTACTGTTATACCCATAGATCTAGCCGTTCCAGCAATCATGCCCATAGATTTCTCTAATGTAAAAGCATTCAAATCTGGCATTTTGTCTTCAGCGATAGATTTAATTTGATCCCAAGTAACACTTGCTACTTTTTTACGGTTAGGTTCACCTGAACCAGACTTTAATTTTGCTGCATCTAATAATTGGATTGCAGCCGGTGGCGTTTTAACAACAAAGTCAAAAGACTTGTCTTTATACACAGTAATTTGTACTGGTAAAATCTTGCCGGGTTTATCTTGTGTTCTAGCATTAAATTGCTTACAGAACTCCATGATGTTAACTCCAGCAGCCCCCAAAGCAGGTCCAACCGGTGGCGATGGATTCGCTGCACCTCCCTTAACTTGTAGTTTAACTACTTTACTAACTTCTTTTGCCATTTTTAAAAAAATTTAGCACATCTATCAATTGGAAGCGATTGATGTGGTTTATATATATAACCTTATTATACTTTTTCAACTTGCATAAAACTCAATTCTAAAGGCGTTTTTCTTCCGAAAATTTTCACCATTACTTCAAGTTTACGCTTTTCTTCATTAATCTTTTCAATAGTTCCATTGAAACCGTTAAAAGGACCATCAACAACTTTAATTGTTTCTCCAATAGAAAATGGAATATTAACACTGTCTTCTTTTATAGATAATTCATCTACTTTACCTAACATTCTATTCACTTCCGATTGTCTTAAAGGAACAGGATCTCCACCCTTAACTTCTCCTAAAAATCCAATTACACCAGGAATTGATTTAATAATATGCGGAATTTCACCAGTTAAATTTGCCTCAACCATTATGTAGCCAGGAAAGTAAACTTTTTCCTTTGCTATTTTCTTTCCGTCTTTAATTTGAATAACTTTTTCAGTAGGAACTAAGACTTGAGAAATATAATCCGCCATACCTAATCTAGCAGTTTCTGTTTCAATGTATGCTTTAACTTTATTCTCCTGACCACTTACGGCTCTAACCACATACCATTTATTCACATTATTGTCAGCCATCTTATAGGATTATTTTATAACATTAAAGAAACCAGCAATTGCTTTACCAAAAACAGTATCTACACCCCAAGTCAATAGAGCGAAAACAATGGAAAATATAGCAACAATAATAGTCAAACGCTGTACTTCAGGCCATTCTGGCCAAGTAACATTTGATTTTAATTCGTGAAATGCCTCAGATATGTAATTAACTACTTTCATCTTAATCTTTATTTGCACGGGCGGAGGGATTCGAACCCCCATCAATGGTTTTGGAGACCACTATACTAGCCCTTGTACTACGCCCGTATGTTAAAAACCAGCAGCGAACTGCTGGTTTAAATTATTATTGACTATTAATTAGTCTAAAATTTCAGTAACCTGACCAGCACCTACTGTTCTACCACCTTCACGGATAGCAAAACGTAAACCGATAGATAATGCGATAGGACTTAACAACGTTACATCGATAGTTAAGTTATCTCCAGGCATAACCATCTCTACACCATCAGGTAAAGAAATAGTACCCGTTACGTCAGTTGTACGTACATAAAACTGAGGACGGTAGTTATTATGGAATGGAGTATGACGTCCACCTTCTTCTTTTTTCAAGATATATACCTCAGCTTTGAAATGAGCGTGTGGTTTAACAGATCCTGGCTTAACAATTACCATTCCTCTTTTGATATCTTCTTTAGCAATACCTCTTAATAAGATACCTGCATTATCTCCAGCCTCACCTCTATCAAGGATTTGACGGAACATTTCGATACCTGTAATAGTAGAAGTTAACTTTTCAGCACCCATACCAATGATTTCAACAGCATCACCTGTATTAGCAATACCAGTTTCGATACGACCTGTAGCTACAGTTCCACGACCAGTAATTGTAAATACATCTTCAATTGGCATTAAGAAAGGTTTCTCAACATCACGTGGAGGTAATTCAATCCAGTTATCAACAGCTTCCATTAATTCTAAGATTGTAGCTACCCATTTCGGGTCACCATTCAATCCACCTAAAGCAGAACCTTGGATAACTGGTCCATTATCACCATCATATTGATAGAAAGATAATAAATCTCTAATTTCCATTTCTACTAATTCTAATAATTCCTCATCATCAACCATATCCACTTTATTCATGAATACAACGATTCTAGGAATACCTACCTGACGTCCTAAAAGGATATGCTCTCTAGTTTGAGGCATTGGTCCATCAGTAGAAGCTACTACCAAGATAGCACCATCCATTTGAGCAGCTCCAGTAACCATATTCTTTACATAATCCGCGTGACCTGGACAGTCAACGTGAGCGTAATGACGGTTAGCAGTAGAATACTCTACGTGAGATGTATTAATAGTAATACCTCTTTCTTTTTCTTCTGGAGCGTTATCAATTTGATCAAATGATTTTGCTTCAGAAAAACCTGCATCTGCCAATACCTTAGTAATTGCAGCTGTTAAAGTAGTTTTACCGTGGTCAACGTGTCCGATAGTTCCAATATTTAAATGGGGCTTCGAACGATCAAAGGTTTCTTTTGCCATGATTTAATAATTTTAATCTTAGTGTTATATATTAGTGTTCAAAAAATAATTTTTTTTAAGAGCCAATGACGGGAATTGAACCCGTGACCTCTTCCTTACCAAGGAAGCACTCTACCCCTGAGCTACACCGGCTTTTATGTGTTCAGACGTTGAACTCAGAAAACCAAACCGAGTGTTCTAAACTCATAATCCGTGGGGAGAGCAGGATTCGAACCTGCGAAGATGTAATCAGCGGATTTACAGTCCGCCCTCGTTGGCCGCTTGAGTATCTCCCCAAAACCTTTTATAATTAGTTATTTAAAACTCAGAGCCAGTGGAGGGACTCGAACCCACGACCTGCTGATTACAAATCAGCTGCTCTAGCCAGCTGAGCTACACCGGCAACTTAAATATAAAAAGTCCGCTATTTCTAACGGACTGCAAATGTATATAATTTATTTTTGAATCAAAACATTTTTGTTGTTTTTTTTTTATAATATCAATTCGATCTTAATTTTTCTTTTCTTCTCACAATTGCTCTTTCTAATGAATCTACCGATAAGTCAACTCCCTCTTCAAAAGATTTAGCTGTTTTCTTTACAATAAAATCATCTCCCGGAACATTGATTTTTATCTCGACTGTTTTGTTTTCCTTGTCGCTGGTGTTCTCTAATTTTAAAAAAACTTCAGCAGAAACAATCTTGTCGTAATACTTTTCTAATTTATCTAGCTTTTCTTGAACAAAATCGACTAATTTTCTGTCAACATTAAAATTTACCGCTTGCAAATTAACTTTCATATCTTTTCAATTAAATAGGTTATACTTTGAGTTATTACTTATTTCTAGGATGTGCTTCTTGATATACTTTTTTAAGTTCAGCTAAACTGCTGTGTGTATAAATTTGCGTCGAAGACAAACTAGCATGACCTAACAACTCTTTAACAGAATTCAAATCTGCGCCATTGTTTAATAAATGAGTCGCAAATGAATGCCTAAGAACGTGTGGACTCTTTTTTGTTTTTTGTGAGACAGTACTAAAGTACTCCTTTATTAATCGATAAACAAACGATTCACTTACTTTATTTCCGGCAGTAGACAAAATTAACACATCATTTTCCTTAATTACTTCTAAATCATTTCGTTCTTCATTATAGGTTTTAATTAATTGCAAGGTACAATCAAGCAGCGGTATAATGCGCTCTTTATTTCTCTTACCAATAACCTTTATGCTTTTTTGCGAAAAATCTATTTGCCGGGTTTTGATGTTAATCAATTCAGCTCTGCGGATTCCAGTAGTATAGAATAGTTCAATGATTAATTGATTTCGAATTCCCTCAAAAGAATTTTCATAATTATTAAATTCAAAAACATCTTGCAACTCTTTTTCTGAAAAAGGAATCTGAATTTTTTTTGCCGTTTTGAGTGATTTATGCTTTAATAATGGATTTATTGTGATCTGTTGTATTTTTAGTAGGAATTTATAAAAGGATTTTAAAGAGGCAATTTTTCGGTTAATAGAAGTGTTCGAAATATTATTATCGACCAAATCTACAATCCAACTTCTGATTTGGGAGTAATTGACCTCCTCTAAAGGAATAGCCTCTTTAACTGCAATCAAATAGGTTTGAAAAGAGCGAATATCAGCTAGATAAGCCTGAACAGTTAAAGGAGAATAATTCTTTTCCTTGTCTAAATAATCTTGATATGCTTGTAAATTAGTTATCATAAAAAAACCGCTAGAAACAAAGTTACACTTTATTATCTAGCGGTTGATATAGATTATTTAAAAAAAATTAATTTTCTAAATTGTCCTTCATGTTTTGAATATAAGCTGCTTTCTGAATTTTAGCTCTGTTTGCAACTGAAGGTTTCATGAAAGCTTGACGCGCACGTAACTGACGAACAGTTCCTGTTTTATCAAATTTTCTCTTATAGCGCTTTAATGCTCTATCGATATTTTCTCCGTCTTTAATTGGTATAATTAACATAATATTGACACCTCCTCTCGTTAAGGGTGCAAACTTACAAATTATTTTTGAGCTTTAGCTAGAATTTTTAAATTCTTTTATAAGGAAAATTAGATTTGAAAATTGCTGCCCTAGCCCAGATAGGAACGACATCCTTTTTTAAATTGCCTTGGGCTAAAACCCAAGGCAATTTAAAAAAGATATAGTGGATAGCGGGAAAAAGCTTCAAATTGAGATGCTGAAACTTGCTCACAATTCTAAAATTACTTTTTATTTTACAGCTGGTTTGTAGTTTTGATTGTCGATGATCATTTTTGATAAAATCTCTTTCAAAATTTCAGAAGTTCCACCTCCGATTGGTCCTAAACGACTATCTCTTAATAAGCGTGCTAATGGATATTCTTCCATATAGCCATAACCGCCAAGCATTTGCAAGCAATCATAAATTGCTAAATCGGCTACTTTTGTAGATTTTAGTTTGGCCATCGTTGCTTCTTTTACAACATATTCACCTTTATCTAATCTTGCAGTTGCTGCATAATTGAACACTTTACAATGTTCTACTTCGGTTGCGTGTTCTACCATTGTGTGTCTCAGCGCTTGGAATTTATTAATTGTAGTTCCAAAAGCTTCTCGTTGCGACATGTATTCAATTGTATATTCAATTGCATATTCTGCTCTTGCATGGGCATTAATTGCCATAATTAAACGTTCAAAAGCAAAATGCTGCATAATATAAGGAAAACCTTTTCCTTCTTCACCCATTAAATTCTCTACCGGAACCTCTACATTATCAAATGCTATTTCTGCAGTATCTGAAGCTCTCCAACCTAATTTATCTAGTTTAGTCGCTGAAATACCTGGTAAATTACTATCTAATAAAAAGATGCTAATTCCTTTATTTCCTAATTCTGGACTTGTTTTAGCAGCAACTACATAATAGTCTGCATAAACACCATTGGTAATAAAAGTTTTAGAGCCTGTAATGATATACTTATCTCCTTTTTTAACTGCTGTTGTACGCATTCCTGCGACATCACTTCCACCAAAAGGTTCAGTTACACATAATGCTCCTATTTTTTCACCAGCGATACTTGGCGCTAAATAGTCTTGTTTTATGCGTTCGCTACCTTCTGCATTTAAATGCGTCATTGCTAAATATGCGTGCGCCCACATTGCTGCAGCAAAACCAGAAGATTTTACTTTTTGAAGTTCTTCTAAGAAAACAACGGAATAGAACAAATCTAAATTCATTCCGCCATAAGCTTCAGGATAGTTTATTCCGAAGAAACCCATTTCGCCAAATTTTTTCCAAATAAAGCGTTCGATAGTTCCTGTTTTTTCCCATTTTTCAATGTGAGGTACTACTTCCTTTTGCAAAAAGTCGCGGAAACTTTTCCTGAATAATTCGTGTTCTTCTGTGAAGTATGTTGAATTCATATTCTTATAAATGTTATGTAAATTTTTGTTATTTTTTTAGAATTCCAAATATAAGGCGATTATTTTTATTTTATCGTTAGGCATTCCTTTAATTTTTGTTAAATCATCAATATGCTTAATTCCGTTATTCATCGTTCTAAAAATGACAATTTCTTTAGCAAGCGCATAATTAAAGTACGGGAAAGTCGCCAATTCTTTTATTGATAGTTCATTAATTGCAATCTTCTTTTGTGCCGAAGTATTTTTAACGAAGAATCGTTTTTGCAAATCGGAAATTGCTTCGGGGCTAATTCCCCAAATAAACTGAAATTGATCCATACTTACAAATTCACCAAATTTTTCTTTTTCGAGTAAAATTTTATCGGCTAACTTCTCACCTATTCCATAAACTGCGATTAGTTCGTCTCGTGAAGCTATATTTATATCTTTTTGAACGATAGCAATCTTTTCTTTAGGAAGGAATTTATGGTATTTTCCCCCAGAAGAATAGGTTTTATTGGTAACCCAATCTGGGAATTTGAAATGAGGGGAAAGTTTATTGAGCAATTCATTCGAAACCTGTGTTACTTTTTGAAATTCTTTAGCCGAATTAACGTATTTATTTTGACTACGGAAAGAATGCAACCGATCTATTTCTGCAACTGACAAGCCTAATTTATAGCCTTTATAATCGGTTATAAAATTAGGATTAAAAGGATAAACCGTATCCTTCTTAATAGCTACAATCTGTTTTAAGCTATCAATTTCTCCTTGCATCGCTAGCCAAGCTTTATCTACTTTTGGTTTCTGATTTGCAAATAATTTGTCCGCAAATAAGAAATAACTCATTTGCACGATAATAATAAAGAAAAATAACAAGAAAATCCCACTTCGGTGTTCTCTTGAAAACTGGAAGTAGGATTTTATTTTATTCATTGTATCTGATATTAATTTTCTTTTCTAACTAATTCATCATCATTTTCAGAAAAGGAATCTGGTTCTTGTTTTGGCGGAATTGTCAAAACTTTATAGAAAAAATAAGCAGCAAAAGAAACGACAATTCCTTGAGCACATATCATTGTTATTAATGCTGATGTATTCATATTATTTTAATTTAAATATTAATAAAATCTAAAAAGTAGCTCTTCCTTCTCTTGCTCTTTTCTTATAGGCAAAGTAAACAATTAAACTAATAAAAGCAAATAACGAAAGTAACAACATTCTACCCATAAACTTATACAAGGTGTCGTTTGTAAAATCTCCTTTAGCAATTACATCTTTTGGCTTAACGATATCCCCTTTTTTAACCGACACTATTTGATTTTTATCTGAATCAAAACTATATTCTTTATAATTTTTGAATTCAACTTCTTTTATTTTTTCAGTTTCTCTATCAAATACCTTTTTGGTATCCATAAATGAAAGCTTGATTGTTTTATCAGTTGCTTCTTCCACTACACCACTTTCTGTTCCATTGCTTCCAAAACTTTCAGCATAATAATCACTTGCGAACCATTCTTTATTGTTGGTGTCGGCATCTCTTACTTTATCAATCCAATCCGGCACACTTGAAACTAAAACCCATCCTAAAAGTGCTGGTGTTACAATTAAAATCACATACTTAAAAAAGATTGGCACTTTGATATCGGCACCCAAATTAATTTCTTCCCATCCTTTCTTAATTCCGAAAATATACGAAAATAAAATTGTTTCTAGGAAGGCGAAAACAACTAAACTTACCGTTCCTGCCCAATAATCATACTGGTCAAAAAGACCTTCATTATAAAAAATAACTGTTGGTAATCCCATTATTAAAACTAAACCTCCAAAAGACCAAGCGCCTTTATTCTTACTCCAATTAAATTCATCTTGCATGAAACCCATCCAAGGTGTTCCCATCGCTAAAGAAGACGTAATCCCTGCAAAGAACAACAATCCGAACCAACATACACCAGCAACAACAGCTAATACAGGCCCCCATTGTTGGAACAAATAAGGCATTGTTTGAAAAGCCATTCCAAAACCAGCGTTTTGAATTACCCAATCTAATCCTAAATAACCTGCAGCAATAGGAATAACAATTAAACTTCCTAACACCACTTCTACGAATTCATTCATAAAACCAGCAGAAACAGCATTTAAAGCAATATCATCTTTAGTTTTTAAATAAGCTGCGTAACAGTGAATTGTACCCATCCCTACAGATAAAGTGAAGAATATTTGACCAGCAGCGGCCAGCCAAACTTTCGGGCTTGTTAGTGAATCGAACTGCGGCGTCCAAAGGAAATTCAGACCATCCCAAGCATTTGCATCTGGAAAAATATCAGAAGCACCAGAAGTACCCAACGTTAAACCTTTAACGGCCAATACAACCCCAAAAAGAATTAATAAAGGCATTCCGATTTTGGCCACTTTTTCAACGCCTCCTAATCCTTTTGATAAGATAAATGTATTTAAAAGAAGACATAAAACATAAAATACGACCGCTTCATAAGGAATACCAGTGGTAGATTGCGAAATATCAACATAAGAATTAAAGAATCCTGCTACTTCTCCCTGGCTCATTCCATTGAATGTACCAGATAAAGTATGATAGACATAAGACATTGTCCACGATTCAATATAACAGTAATAAGCAGCTACTGCAATATTAGTAAAGATTCCGAAAACACCTACGTATTTCCATAGTCTACCTTTTACCATTGAGTCAAGGATATAAGGTGTACTGTGATTTCCGAACCTTCCGCCAAATCTTCCTGAAGACCATTCGATGAATAATAACGGAATACCCATCACCAAAAAACATATTAAATAAGGAATAATAAAGGCGCCTCCACCATTTTGAACTGCTTGTACTGGAAATCTAAGGAAGTTTCCTAAACCAACAGCATTTCCTGCCATTGCTAAAATTAGGCCAACTCGGGATCCCCAAGAATCTGCTTTTGTAGACATATAATTATATTGGTTGTTTATTTTTCAAAGATAAGAAAACAATCTAAAAAACAAATAAAACTTACATTTAATGTAATTTTACAAGTCAAATACTGAACTTCTTTTAGTTTTAATCATATCTTTTAATTTTAAAAGAAAAGCTAAGGTTAAATAAAATCCAAAACCTAAACCTACTGTGACGAAGGAGATATAAATAAAAAACAAACGAACATTAGAGGTACGCATACCTAATCGATCCGCTAATCTAGAGGCTACAAAAAAACCATGTTTTTCGAAAAAATGTAAGAGATTTTGTATCATTATTTTATTTTAGTATTCAAAATTACAATTAATTTTTGAGCAAATGAATACCAACAGCACATTGCAAGCATTTTTTTTGTTCACAATAATCCTTTTTCAATTGCAGTAAGGCTTGTGTTTGAAAGGCACTTTTCGAAATAATTCCTATTTCTTTAAATTTATCGATGATTATATTTTTCTCGGGCGGAATAGCCATCGCTAAATCAATAATTTCTTGTGAAATTTCCTTATTTAAACTTTGTTCATAAGCAAATCGAACGGGAATTATGGTATTTATAAGAATTAAATCGATAAATGAAGTAGTCATTTTTTTTTTCTTTTTCACGCTTTTTTTGTCGAAATTATAATGCGTTTCCCAATAATTACTAATTTCCAACTTAAACAAATCATAAATTTGCTCAATTGAAGTGACGCTCATTACTTTCGAAAACAAATTTTGTTCTTTATGATACAAAGCAGCTAATTGTGCCAAACGAATAGTGGGGAAATTATCCGGACGGTGTTTGAAAAACTCCACTTTATCGAAGATACTTTTTTGGATATTATGTTTGTATCCTAAATAATCAAACTCCTTTTGCAATTCAATAACATAACTATCTTGAAAATCGGAACCTAACATATTGGCTTGGCCGAAGAATAAAGCTTCTAAATTTTCAACTGCAAACGATTCTTTTCTAATTACGGAAAATGGAATTGATTTGGCCATTTTTAAAAACAATGCTCCATTAGTATTTAATCCGAAATTCTTGGCCAATAGACAAAATAGTATTGCTTCCCAATCATTATTCGATGCTTCTAAAAGCTGTAAAATTTCATTAGATTTTCGTTCTAATCGTTCAAAATACAAACGTTCTTCCCAATTTTTAAAAATAAAATCGGTTACAGAATGCAAATCGTTTTCACAATAAATCCAATTCTTTTGCGTAATTAAAGATTGATATTTACTTAAATCGGAAAGTTGGACGTAATTTTTTAGTTCTAACGTCGGAATTTCCGTGTTATTCTTTCTGAAAATAGGAGTATCGTGGTCCCAAACAACGTGTAAAATTACCGAATCATAATTACTGTCTTTTTCGTGATTGTGTACATACCAATCAGACGACTTGAGATGAATTTCGATGTTGCCCGCCCATTTTTGCTGGCCGATAATAATTTGTGCATTGAAAAAATCAGGCCCGGCAAGTTGGAGATATTGGCCTGAATTTAAAATCTGAATGGATTCTCCTGTAGTAGTTTTCAGATCAGTAACAGCAAATTTCTTATGCTGCCACAAGTGGTGCAGATAATCTTCTTTCATTTTGTATGGCGTATAGAGTTGAATAACAAATATAAAAAAATTATATTTGCTAACCAACACTACAGAATGAAAAAAATTATAACTATTGCATTACTAAGCCTTTTTACTTTTACGCAAGCTCAAAAGGGGATAAAAGTCACTTATTTAAAAAGTTCAAACGGAACACTTATTGAAAATCAAGATCCAATTTTACTTTTTACCAACAAAACGGAAACCTTACTAACTTCAGAAAGCATTCACAAACGAAAAGCAAAATTTCCTTTTGAGCAATCGTTGATTTTTCGTTCGGACGATAAGATTATGCAAATTACCCAATTACAAAAAACAAAATCAGTAACCACAATAGATAGTTTTTCTTTAGGTAAACAGCGCTTTGAATTTACTAACGAAACTAAAACGATACTAGGTTATAAATGTAAAAAAGCAAAAACTGTAATTAATTCTAATACAATCGAACTTTGGTATACTGACGATTTAAAGGTAAAGGGTGCACCAACAACTTTAGGTCAAAATCTAGGATTGGTTTTAGAGATGGTACGCAATGGAAATTATGCGATTACTGCAACTAAAGTTGAAAAAGCAAAATCGGTAAATCCAAAGCAGATTTTAGACCGAAATACAACAAAAAGTAAAGCAATAGACGGTTTGTCATATCGCGATTTGGTTTGGAAAAGTCGTTTTACTACGATAAAAGTATTTGAAAACGAAACTATTAATTTTTCAGACAAATCAAAATCGAACGATAGTATTTTAAAATTTGCTAATGGAACGCTAATTCTGAAAAAAGTTACATTTCCTGAAATTAAAAAAGGAGATTTGGTTTTTGTCGATTTATTAGAGCAATCTCAAGGCGATGCTTACGATAGAACAGGTTCCGTTTTTATGATTCCCGAAGACAAAAAACAATCTTTTTTTGATGGTTTGCAAAATGGTGCGAAAACTTTACCTATTTATGAAAATGGTAACAACAAACAATATCAAGGTGTAATTGCAACTTCGGAATATGCACCGCTAATCGAATTAATGCGATTTTTTACGCCTTTTGGGATTAAACAATACAATCACATTCAACTCAAAGATAAAACTTGGCACGAAATGGTTCCTTATCGTTCTGAAATTACAGAATTGAAAGCTAATTTATCTGGAAAATCGGTTTATGTGGGAACTTTTATTTCCAATTATCACCAAGGCGGACACAAAGTTTCATTGCATATCACTATAAACCCTAGCGAAAGCAAGTTAGACAAAACTAATTTCTCCCTTCCTTTATTTAATACAATGAATGTGATGGAAATGGCAAGTCAAGAATATGCGACAATGTTTAATAACGAGAAAGGTTTGGAAGTTCACTTTGTATTAGACAAAGACATTAAAAACGCAAAGTTACGCTATATTACTACTGGTCACGGTGGTTGGGAAAATGGTGATGAATTTGTACCAAAAAGAAATACTATTATTTTAGACGGAAAAGAAGTGTTTTCATTTCTTCCTTGGCGACAAGATTGTGGCAGTTATCGCTTATTCAATCCGGCATCTGGGAATTTTAATGACGGCTTGTCTTCTTCAGATTTGAGTCGTTCAAATTGGTGTCCGGGAACGGTTACGAATCCAAATTATATAGAACTTGGTGATTTGAAAGCAGGAACACATACCATTCAGGTGAAGATTCCGCAAGGTCCAAATGAAGGAACTAGTTTTAGTTCATGGAATGTTTCTGGCGTTTTGCTCGGAGAATAAAAAAACAAAGCCGTTCAATTGAACGGCTTTGTTTTTAGAAGCTGCAATAATCCCGACGATTCGGGACTGCTTGACAAACTAAATATTCTATTTTATCGAACCAATAATATCGTATTTCGTGATGATATGATGATTTCCATTTCCTAAATCAATTAATACCGCTTGGTTGTCTTTGGTAATTAATTTTGAAACTTCTTCCACTGGAGTTCCTACTTTTACGATTGGAAATGGTTTTCCCATAACTTCTCTAATTGGACGTTCGGCAGTATTTTTATCGGTAATGAAGCTTTGGAATAAATCAGATTCATCTACAGAACCTACAAATCCGTTGATGTCAATTACTGGAATTTGTGAGATTTTATATTTTCTCATTCTTTCAATCGCGTGCGAAACCAATTCTTCTGTACGAACAATTACTAAAGGTTTATCGATGTGTTCTTTGATTAAATCTTCTGCTTTTGTGATGTTTTCTTCTAAATATCCTCTTTCACGCATCCAATCATCATTAAACATTTTTCCAACATAACGGCTTCCAGAATCGTGAAATAAGACCACAACTACATCTTCTGTAGTAAAGTGTTCTTTTAGTTGCAATAAACCTTTTACAGCAGCTCCCGCAGAGTTTCCAACAAAAATTCCTTCTTCTAAAGCAATTTTTCTGGTATAAACCGCGGCGTCTTTATCGGTAACTTTTGTAAAACCATCAATTAAAGAGAAGTCCACGTTTTTAGGTAAAATATCCTCGCCGATTCCTTCTGTTACGTAAGAGTAGATTTCGTTCTCATCGAAAATTCCGGTTTCGTGGTATTTTTTAAAAACAGAGCCGTAAGTATCAATTCCCCAAATTTTAATATTTGGATTTTTTTCTTTTAAATATTTCGCTACGCCAGAGATTGTTCCTCCAGTTCCAACACCCACAACAAAATGAGTGATTTTTCCATCTGTTTGTTCCCAGATTTCCGGACCTGTTTGTTCGTAATGTGCTATGGCATTACTTGGATTATCGTATTGGTTTACGTACCAAGAATTAGGAATTTCATCGCCTAATTTTTTTGATACAGAATAATACGAACGTGGATCTGTTGGTTCCACATCTGTAGGGCAAACAATTACCTTTGCTCCTACAGCTCGAAGAATGTCCGTTTTCTCTTTTGATTGTTTATCCGAAATTACAAAAATACATTTATAACCTTTTACGATCGCTGCTAATGCTAAGCCCATTCCGGTGTTGCCTGAAGTTCCTTCGATGATGGTTCCGCCTGGTTTTAAGCGTCCGTCTGCTTCTGCGTCTTCAATCATTTTTACGGCCATTCTGTCTTTTACGGAATTTCCTGGATTGAAGGTTTCTACTTTTGCTAATACCAAAGCATCTACTTCGGCAGTTACTTTATTTAGTTGCACTAATGGCGTATTTCCAATAGTTTCTAGTATATTTTTTGCGTATTTCATTATTTTCTGTTGTCAGTTGACTGTTATCTGTTATTGACTGTTTTTATTTTTGCAAAGATAGTGTGAATATTACGAATACAAAAACGAAAATGGAAACCCTCCTAACCCTGATAGGAGTGGTAGCTCCCGATTGAAAAGCGGGACTTTAACGGACAGCAGGAACAAGGAAACCAAATAAAGCCCAAGCGATTCGTTTCTATTTAAAGAAATTCCATACCAATCCGAAGCGAATCATAAAATCACGATACGGATAATTTGGCCCTGAGTAGAAATTATTTCCAGTCATTGCGGAGTTAAAGTGTTCGGCTTTTAAGAACAAACGCGTTTGGCGGACTCTGGCATTGATGAAGAAATCGACCATAGGGAAATCGCCGATCTTTTTCTCGTTTTGCACGTAGAATTCTCCGATTAATGGATTGTAATCGTTTCCGTAGTATTTTGTGAAATACTGAAATGTGAATCCGGTTTGAATTAACATTGCTCTTTTGAATACGTAATCCGAGAAATAAAGGGTGTTTCTTGTGGTGATTTGAGGCACATTTACAATATTATCCGCTTGATCTACAGCCTGATAAAGAATGGTATTGTCTAAAGCTAATTTCCAGAATTTAATTTCTTTACTCGCTTTGACAGACAAATAATTGATGGTTTTATCGTATTGCACCGGCTTAATCAGTAAAGATGCAATGTCGTTTGTAGTATTATCAAAATACAAATGATCATTTAATACTTTATATTCGGCTGATAAATTCACCCATTTTGTGTTGGCAGAAAAAGAGAATTGATTTGTTTTTTCAGTTTTAAAATTATTGTACCAGTTGTAACTGATGTAATTGCTTTGGTATAAAGTGTAATTTAAATTAGGCAAGCTGTTTAACTTCTGATAATTAAACTCAAATGCTATAGCATCGTTGAATCTATATTTTGCATTGGCTTCGATATTTGAAATCGAAGGATCGCTGATGGATTGCGAAACAGTGACATTTGTAAGAATATCTTTGATGCGATAGGTATAATTTCCACCAAACATATTGATTCGGTCTGAAATGGAGTTTGGCACTTCAATCGCTCCTGAATTTCCGTAAATTACGCTGTTGTAGTAATAATTATAATTGGCATCATCTACAAAAAAGGATAAATCGCCATAAGATTTTGTGGTATAAGCAACTCCAACCTTGTTGTACATTTGGTTAAAGCGGGTTTTATTGCTAATATTGTTGGAATATGAAGCGCCAAATCTTGAACTAACGGTAGGCTGTGTGAATTCAAAAAATTTGTATTCGTATTCAAATTGATGCGTGAATACTAAACTATTGGGGTTAGTTTTGTTTAATTTGAAGGAATGATCAACGAAAAAGCGATTTCCCTTCAATAACGAAGTAGCATTTTCGAAATAGACATCAATACGATTTCTCTCTTTAAATCTCGTGTCACCTGACTCAAAATCGGCCGTGTTTATAATTCCTCCATTTTCTTGATTAGAAATATCTTGACCAGTGAAATGCGTATTTAAAAAATAACGTTTGTCTTTAGTAAAATAACTACTGGTAAATCTGAAATTACCAGAACTGGTTAAAATATTGACATATTTACCTAAAGACCGGAGTCCTTTATATGCAATTGAAAAATTAAAATTTTCTTTAGTGTTCACCGTCAAAAAAGCATCAAGTGATTGCCCTTGCTCCATCACGGTTTTATAGTACAAATCAGTTAAAGGTGTAGGTACAGAGTAATACTGCACGTCGTTAGCTTCTATGTAATTAAAATGTTTGGCTGTGAAGCCCATATTAGGTTGCAAGCGCTTTTTAATTAACCCAAAATCTAAAGTATTGTAAGTTTGTCCTTCATTTGAAAAGGGTAACAAACCAAAAATATCTTTTCTAAGCAAATTGTATTTGTACTCACTTTGAATTGTTAAAGTAGTATCTACAAAAGTAGAATCTTTTTGAAGATTATAAATTTTATAAAGTGTAATGGAAGGTTTTGGTTCTTTCCCTTTCACTACAACTTCCGTATTATTTAAATCAAGATCTTGCGCAAAAGCAATTGTTAGGAATAAAAGGAAAAAGGAACTAAAGTATTTTTTCATATCAAATAAATAAAAGCAAATGTAAACATAAAAAAACTAGACTAAAAGTAAGTTTTATTTTTTAAAAATAGATTGTCACTAAAATTAAGCAAAATTAAATCAATGAAAAAAGCACTTACGAAAAATTTCACAAGTGCTTCATATTATTATATCTTTAATTAAATTATTGTGTGTGCAGTAATTAATTCTTAACAAATTTCTTTGTAAATGAACCTTCTTCAGATGAAAAAGTTACAAAATAAATTCCAGATGATAAATCGGATACATTAATTTGATTTGCCGTTAAGTCTGAATTGTTTGAAAATATTCTTTTACCAGAAACATCACTTATAGTAATACTATTCAACACTATATCATTTGAAAATGAATAGTTTAAGATATTATTTGTTGGATTAGGATATAAAAATACATTATCATCATTTAAGTTAAATTCATTGTTAGAAAGCGTCATATTAGATTCTGAAGAAGCAATTAATGAAAATTTTTGAACTCCTCCCACTCTACTAAGCGATCCTTTATGAGAAACTGTTATAGTATAAACTCCATCTGGATTATCGATTTGAATTTTTTCGAAGTTATCTCTGAAATTATCCGCGTTTCTAACCGCAGGTTCATAAGTAGCAGCAGGGTTTAAAGTCCAAGGATAGAAAGTTTGTCCATTTTTCGTAATTCTTAAATCTAAATCATTTACCAAGTTTAAATTTGTAGGATCAATTACAGAATTATTAGCAGTGCCCGAAGGATCAGTCCACGAAATTGATACCATTAAAGGTTTAGTTCCTGAAGCGGCTATACTTTTGGTATAAGTTTGGCCATTGCCTAATTGCACTTCAGCTATAAGAGCTTCGCTTTCTTGGTTTGCTTTAATAAGTGAAGCGCCGTTTTCAGCATTAATTAATCCCCAGCCAAATGAATAATCAGGACCATCGAACTCTCCAGCCTCACTTGCAGTGTGCAAAATCAACCCTTTTAATGTAGCGGCTTTCATAAACACATTATTTAACGAGTTGTAATACTGTTGTAATAAAAGCGCCACTCCAGCGACTCCTGGTGAAGCCATTGAAGTTCCTTGTAATGTTGCGAAGGATGTGTCTGAATCAATAGTTGTAGATTTTACACCTTGTCCTTTGGTTACTATTTCAGGCTTTATTCGACCATCGTCTGTTGGGCCCCAACTACTGAATCCCGTCATCACAACTTGAGCGGGTGAAGTATAATTTGAAACTTGCGAAACAGCACCTACCGTTAAAATATTTTTTGCATTTTGCATACCCTTTATTAAATTATAACCACCTTTTTCTCCAAGATATGGACCAATTTGAGGATCATTAAAATCATTTCTATCATTACCCGCTGCTGCTACTGCAAGATAAAAAGGAGCATTTAAAGCAATATCGTCAAATTGTCTTGCTTTTGAATCGTACGCACCAAAAATATATGTTCCATTAAAAGAAGTACCATAAGAATGATTAGACACCAACATTCCTGCACTAGCTTCAGTAGTCATTTCTGTTAAATCATTGTTCCAATCATAAGAAGCGCCACTTGCATCAAAAGCGATACCTCGCAAGGAAGTGTTTATGCCTTGCGCAACAATTGTACCCATTACATGCGCAGCATGCTCGTCCTCAAAAGCGCCATCGATACTGACCACTTTGTTGTTGGGAAACTCAGTATGAGTTGTTCTTGGCGAACCACCATCCCATACATAAGCAACCATATCTTGTCCCTGTATATTTATCCCTAAAGCACCACCGGAATATAAAGATGTGGCTCTAGCCGTCTTAGCCGCACCCGCATTAAAAGTAGTGTAATATTCAACTACGCCTTCTGGCGAAACGTCATAAATTTCTTTTAAAACCCCGTTTTTATAAAATCTACTAACAACTTGAGGATTATTAAGTAAATACTCCTTAATTCTTTCTTTTCTTTCAAGAAATTCTAAATGAAATTGAGTGGACAATTGATTTAAAATTTCTGTATTTGAATTTTTAATGATATCCTTTCTTTGATCCTTCGTTTGGGCAAAAGAAAAGCTAACAAATAACATAAATAAGTAAAAGTAATTTTTCATAGCAAATAATTTATAAATACAAATTTATAATATTAAATACAAAGTCTAGTTAAACTCATCTAAAAAAATGTTAAATTAAAAGCATAAAGTCAAGATTATCATATTATAATAGAATCTAGTTCCACTTTATAATTTTTGAAATGACCTAAAAAAAAAGCCGTTTCTATAAAGAAACGGCTAAATTCTGCTTTTAAAACTATCTCGTTCTAAAGTTGTATAAATACTTCGTTTTTATCTCCATATCCACCAACGTTTGGTATATAGTAGTTCACCCATAATGATATTTTACCAGTACAAGCATCAACTAATGAAACATTAGAAGGAACTGTAGACATTCTCGCATAAATTGGCCCTTGAGATCCAGTATATCCAGTATAAACCTCAGCGAAAGTAACTTTGTTATTATCGTTAGGATCATAAGTTAAAATAAAATCTGGGGCAACAGCGTTATCCGAAAAGAAATTAACAATTTTTAAACTATTAGGTGTATCTCCTGCAATAACTACATTAACAGCTGGACCTGCCCACCACGTATTAGAGCTAAAATCTCCTAAAAAAGTAGCTAAATCAACAGCACAAAATTCCACTATATTAACAACAACTCTGTCAGAATCGAAACTTTCGTTTACACCATAACCTGATACCTTTAATGTTAACTTTTTAATATTGGCATCAACTAAACTGTTATCAGTACCAGTAACCGTAAGGTTTCCTGTATAACTATTCGCTGGAATAGTAAACGTCGCAGGAAATGAGTATGTCGCAGGATTTGCATCAGTTTCCGAGGTAATTAGTTCTACACTATAAGTACGATCAGTACTAACTTTATTACTTGCCTGTAAAACTAAGTCAACAGAGTTAGACGCATTAATAGGCACTTTTAAATCATACACGTTGCTTTTAAAAGCAATAAATGCTTTATCGTCACTATATGTTGCCTGATCATCGGCGGTGCAGCCCGCCATACCGAGCGCAACTGCAAAAATTAAAATAAATTTTTTCATTTTTTTAATTATTTAAATATTAATATCCAGGATTTTGCGCCACTGTAGGGTTTGCAAATATCTCATCTTGTGGTATTGGAAAGGTAAATCTATAATCACTTGCACTTAACGCTACTTGAGCAGAGAAAGTTGCAGCATCATTAGGATTTCTATTGATACCTTGATTAATTTCTCTACCAATTCTTTTGATGTCTAAATATCTATGTCCTTCGAAAGCGAACTCTTTTCTTCTTTCTAGTAATATATCAGTAAGCGCTGCATTAAGATCTGCATAAACAGGTAGTGGTGCAGCGGGAGATATACGTAGTTTTTGTATATCTTGAACGTCGGTAGCAGCACCAAGAAGGTTGCTATTTCTTGCTTTACATTCTGCTAAGATTAATTTAACCTCTGTAGTTCTAAATAATTTAATATCATTAAGTCTATTAGTGGTTGTATTCTTACCTTTATATTTCCCTATAGGAAATTTACCAGCTGCAGCGTCTACGGCTCTGAAATTAACACCACGTCTCACATCGGCAGTAGCATATAAATCATATAATTGTCTTGAACCTTCATAAATTGGATCAGAAGGACCATCGTTAAAATAATATAATGCGCCCACAACATTGTTTCCTAAAAGACGAGATAAAGTGAAAAAAGATTCGCCTGGAGCCGTGTCTAAGAACATATTAGTATAAATTGTTTTTGTTGCTAATGCTGGTGTAGTTGCAAGAAGCGACTGTGCTAAAGTCTCAGCAGTAGGATAATCACCACTTAATAAAGCTACTTTAAGGTTAATAAAATTACATGCATTAACTCCTAAATAGAAATTAGTATTATAATTAACCGAGCCAGGATTGAACAGAGACAATGCAGTAGTTATATCATCAGAAATAAAATCTAAAATCTCATTAACAGTATTTCGTGGATACACTTCTTTATAATCTGCGGGAACAAAATCCATTTTAATTACTGACAGACCCGTAGGACTTTGATAATCAGGTGTATAATATTCAAACAAATCAAGATGACACAATGCTCTCAAAGCTAGCAAGTTAGCTTTAACATGATTCGCTTCTGTTTGCTCAGCAATTGTAAAATTAGGGAACAATCTATCATAAGCTACTAAAGAACGATTAATTCTGTTGATTGTAGCATATCTGTTACTCCAAATTTGACTTGGCGCAGTTGAATTTGGCTGTAGAAGAAATTGATATTCTTCTGTACCTCCACCTGTATTACTGCTTCCGCGTCTCATGTTATCAGTGAAGAGATCATTGAATAGAATTGCATCTCCACCAAAATCTGGACCATACGCAGCGTATGCACCATTTAGACCAGTTTTTAAATCCGTCAATGTTAAATACGCATCTTCCTCAAAAATGATACCCTCCTGTGTTATGTCGGTAGCATCATTACAAGAAAACATAGTAGCGAATAATAGTAAATAAACTATTTTACTTATCTTTTTCATAATTGTGTATTAAAAATTAATTACTGTTCCAAAAGTTACGATTTTTGGAGTTGGATAGTTTCCTCTATCTGTACCTCTAAATCCAGCCTCAGGATCCCAACCTCTCCATTTTGAAAAGGTAACCATATTTTCAGCTTGTACGTAAAATTTCAAGCCTTTAAGAAATGCGATTCTTTTTAAAGTTTCATTACCAAAAGTATATGAGAAACTAATATTTCTTAATCTTAAGTATGAAGCATCGTCTAAGTATCTATCAGTACCATTGATATAGTTAATCTCATTGTATCCATTTCCAATTCTTGGCATTGAAGTGATATCACCCGGATTAGTCCAAGCATTTTGAATTGAAACCGCACGATTTCCTCCATTATCTAAAGTTGAAACACTTTCTAAAGTAGCTAAGTCTAAGTTATTTCTAGAAAGATCAGCGACAAAACTCCATTGCGTGTAAAGATTAAATCCTTTGTAAGAAACGTTAGAGGTAAAACCTCCTTGCCATACTGGATAAAGTTGCTCACCCGTAAAAACACGGTTTGCATCTTCTAAAATTTCAGTTAAACCACCAGAAGGCGTTTTAAATAATGGATTACCGTTAACTGGATTTACACCTGCATATTCACTTACGTAGAAAGCTCCAACTGGTTGCCCTTCAGCGATTGCCGTAGAACCACCTGCAAAAATTAAACCATTTGCAGATTCTGGCAATTCAAGAATTTTATTTTTATTATAAGAAACATTACCTCCTACAGCTACTCTCCAATCTTTATCATTGTATACTCGGTAATCAAGAGAAACTTCAAAACCTTTATTTTCTAAAGATCCTATGTTAGCATCAATTGAACTCGTACCTTGAACAGGTGAAACTGGCGTACCTTGATATAAATCTTCAGTAACTTTTCTATAAACATCTATACTACCTTTAAGTTTATTATCTAAAACCGCAAAGTCAAGTCCAACGTTTAATTGATTAATTTCCTCCCATTTCACGTCTGGGTTTTTAATTTGAGATAAAACCGTTGAAGAAGTTCCATTATAACCAGTACCTACTGAATAAGTAGTGTATGGTAATAACAACGCACTATATTGTGCATTATTAACTCTTTGATTCCCTGAAGTACCGTAAGAAGCTCTTAATTTTAAATCATTAAAAACAGTAGAATTTTCTAAGAATGCTTCTCTAGATAAATTCCAACGTCCACCAACAGACCAAAAAGTTCCCCATTTATTATCATCAATAAATCTAAAAGAAGCATCTCTTCTTACAGTTGCACTAACACCATATTTACCATCATAATCATAGTCAATCGCACCAAAATAAGAGAATAAACCTTCTTGTACTTTAAATGAACCGATTGTAGGGATATACTGTGTTGCAGTTGCACTTACAGCTGGCTCTATAACTGGTGTTATAAATGCCGCACCAGTACCTAAAGCTCTCGGATCTAAACCTCTTTTTTGATAATTAAAGCCATTGAAATGTGCTTTGTAATATTCTAAATAAAGACCTGCATCAACAGTATGCTTCTCGTTGAATGTTTTGTTATATTTTAAATAAGTATTACTATTGAATCTAAAATCACGTGAAAAAGATTCGCCTTGAATACCACCATACTGAGCTGAGATATTAACCTGGTAAGGACCTAGAAAACTTCCTGGATTAGTTAAATTGAAAGCAGTAAATGATGAATAATCAACTCCTAAATTAATTCCGGTAGAAATCTCTTTAGTTATTTTATAATCAGCAGTCAAATTTGTTAAAATTTTAAGCTCTTCATCCAAGTTTTTATTTAATGCAAGAGAGTTCAAAAGAATCAAAGGCGCATTATTAACGTTAGGCGCTCCAGTTATAGTCAAAGCTGTAGATGGGTCTAAATAAGGTAAACCTCTTATAGCAGCAGTAAATGGTTGGAAATAAGTTGCATTTCCCCCTGCCCCTGCTACGTTATTACTTTTTGTATAATTAAGACTCAAACCAGCCGTATAAGTAAATTTATCATTACTAGTTTTACCAGTAAAATTATTTCTAAAATTAAAACGTTTAAAATTAGAAGTGATAAAAATTCCATCTTGATCTAAGAAACCAATAGATGTATAATTTTTAGAGTTTTTTGAACCAGAAGACATTGAAACATCATGTTGTTGCGTTGTACCTGTTCTGAAAAATTGATCTCTCCAGTCCGTATTTAATGCTGCTGCGATTTGTGCATCAGTCATACCCGCTCCTGCTCCCACATTATACGTTCTCTGAAATTCTAATAATTGCTTAGAATTCATTACGTCAATTTTAAATTCTTGTAAATTTGAAACACCATACTGACCTTGATATTTAATTTCAAGTTCTTGCTCAAATTTACCTCTTCTTGTTTCAATAACAATTACACCATTAGCACCTCTATTTCCGTAAATAGAAGTTGCAGCTGCATCTCTTAAAACAGATGTTGATACAATGTCATTTTGACTGATAGATCTAAATCCATCTTCATCAACAGGCATTCCATCAACAATAATTAATGGCTCAATATTTCCGTTTAACGAACCTACACCTCTTAATAGTATTGTACTATCAGATCCTGGTTGTCCTGAACCTGTAGCAATATTCAAACCAGCTACCATTCCTTGTAGGTTTTGAATAACAGATGCTTGGGCTCTTTCTTCAAGTTCTTCTACGTTTACAGTAGTAATTGCAGACGTGGTCTTTGCCTTGCTCTGAACTTGATAACCAGTTAATACCACATCTTTTAAAACAGTTACGTCAGATTCTAAAGAGACGTTAATCTTGTCTGAATCTCCTACAACAATTGATTTTGTCGTAAATCCTAAATAAGAAAACACTAGTACATCACCTTTTTTTGCATTTATGGTATAAATACCATCAAAATCAGTTGTTACACCACGTGTAGTTCCCTTTACAATTACAGTTGCACCTGCGATTGTACCTGCTTCATCAGATACAACACCTTTAACAGTTTTTTGTTGCGCGAACGAAAACTGCATCGTAAACGCTACTAATAGCGTAAAAATCCATTTGAACTTCGATCTCATATTAAATTTATTTGAGTTAGTTATTCCGCAAACTTCTTAAAAATTTCTTAAATAACCAAACAATACTGCAGAATATTACAATTGACAATTGTTAAAGTTTGACTTAAAAAAAAACGATATAAATATTAATCTCATTATTAAGATGCAGATATAACAAAAAGGTTGCTTTAAAAATTATATTTTTGCAAAAAAAATGTTAAGCAAAAACTACAGTAAATTAAATTATGAATGCGGCACTGATGAAGCTGGGAGAGGCTGCCTAGCTGGCCCTGTAACTGCTGCGGCCATTATATTGCCGAGCGATTTTAATGTACCCTTGCTAAATGATTCTAAACAATTGTCTGAAAAAATAAGAATGCAACTAAAACCACTGGTAGAAACTAATGCCGTGTCATTTGCCGTAACGCATTTATTTAATGAAGAAATTGACGAAATTAATATTTTAAATGCCTCAATGAAAGCCATGCAAACCTGTATTTTGCAATTACGCCCGTTACCAGAATATATTATTGTAGATGGAAATCGACCTTTAAACAGTAAATTAGGGATGAAACAAAAGACAGGTAAATCGTTTACTGCTGCCGAAATTGAATTATTACAAGCGATCCCAACTACAAGCATTGTAAAGGGCGATTCCAAGTTTTTGAGTATTGCAGCCGCTTCGGTGCTAGCAAAAACGTATCGAGATGAATATATGGACCAAATCCATGAAGAATTTCCGATGTATAATTGGAAAAAAAATAAAGGCTACCCTACCAAAGAGCACAGAGCCGCTATTGCAAAATATGGTGCAACGAAATATCACCGCATGAGTTTTCGGTTATTACCAGAGCAGTTTAGCTTAGAACTTTAACAAACTTACGTGGCACAAGTATGGCATATGCTCGGGATATGTACGGGGTATGTACGGGATATGTGCCAGATATGTACGTGAATTTATTAAGGTATAATTCGGCTGTTGGCTTTTGATTACTTAGGTTGTAGCAACAAAACTAGTTTAAGTTGAAATTCTATCGCGTAATTTCTGCTTCAAAAAGGGTTTGAAAATGTTTTAATATTTTTTCTTTTACTTCTTCCAAATCTACTGGCTTCCCTAATTCTGCGTGCATTGAGGTGACTGCTTTTCCTTTTATACCGCAAGGAATGATGTTGTCGAAGAATCCCAAATCGGCATTAGCATTCAGTGCGAAGCCGTGCATTGTTACCCAGCGTGAAGCTCTCACACCCATGGCACAAATTTTTCGTGCAAATGGCGTTCCCACGCCTAACCAAACTCCGGTTTCTCCGTCGCTTCTTTCGCATTGCAAACCGTATTCGGCTAAAGTTAGAATAATGACTTCCTCTAAAAAGCGTAAGTATTTATGAATGTCCGTAAAAAAGTTTTCTAAATCTAAAATGGGATAGCCTACAATTTGACCCGGTCCGTGATAAGTGATATCTCCTCCTCTATTGATTTTATAAAAAGTAGCCCCTTTTGCTTCTAGTTGTTTTTCAGATAATAATAAATTAGAAAAATCGCCACTTTTCCCTAAAGTATAAACGTGCGGATGTTCCACATATAAAAAATAATTATCCGTTTCAATTGATGGATCTTCGCGTTTTAGTTTTTTTTGAGCTACTACTTTGGCAAACAACTCTTCTTGATACTCCCAAGTTGCTTTATAATCTTTATTTCCTAAATCTTGAAGTTGGACTTTTTTATTCATAGTAACCGAAATTGTGTTTTGAAAAAGTGAAGCAAAGATACAAAGAGTTTAGTAAATAGCCCTGATTATCTCACTTTGAAATATTTTAGAAGGAGTTCGATGAATTTCATTTGAAGAGAAAATCCTTTTTAAACCTGACAGGTTTCGGAAACCTGTCAGGTTTAAAAAGATTGAAACGAAAAGCGGGAACATAGAAACCAAAAAGGCGCTTGCCATTCGCTTCAAAGAAAAGTTTTGAGTCTTGCGTTCTTAGTTGGCAGTTTTTTAATTTATACCTATCTTTGCACCCTTAAATATAGTTATATGCAACTTTCGGAACAAGAAATCATTAGAAGAGACAAGCTAAACGCTTTGCGCGAATTAGGAATTAACCCTTATCCGGCGGATTTATATCCGGTGAACCATACTTCAAAACAGGTAAAGGAAAATTTTGAAGAAGGTAAGCAGGTTATTTTAGCGGGTCGTTTGATGAGTGTTCGTGATCAAGGAAAAGCTTGTTTTGCTGAATTACAAGATAGCGAAGGCAGAATTCAGTTGTATTTGAATCGCGACATGCTATGTTTAGGCGAAGATAAAACGCTTTACAACCAAGTATTTAAAAAATTGACCGATTTAGGTGATTTTATTGGAATTGAAGGTGAATTGTTTATGACTAAAGTAGGCGCGATGTGCGTGCGTGTTGATGGCTTTAAAATATTAAGCAAGACTTTAAAGCCCCTTCCGTTACCAAAAACAGATGAAGAAGGTAAAGTTTATGATGCTTTTACGGATCCTGAATTGCGTTACCGCATGCGATATGTAGATTTAGTAGTAAATCCGCAAGTAAAAGAAGTGTTTGTAAAGCGTACGAAATTGTTCACTGCCATGCGTAATTTCTTCAATGAAGCGGGCTATATGGAAGTAGAAACTCCTGTTTTACAAGCCATTCCTGGTGGCGCTGCAGCACGACCTTTTATTACACATCATAACAGTTTAGATATTCCATTATACATGCGAATTGCTAACGAATTGTATTTAAAAAGACTAATCGTAGGTGGTTTTGATGGGGTTTACGAGTTTTCTAAAAACTTCCGTAATGAGGGAATGGATAGAACGCACAATCCGGAATTTACAGCAATGGAAATTTATGTAGCTTACAAAGACTACAACTGGATGATGGAAATGACTGAAAATTTATTAGAATATTGTGCCAATCAAGTAAACGGAACTACCGAAGCTACTTTTGGTGCACATAAAATAAACTTCAAAGCGCCTTATGCTCGTGTGACGATGACAGATGCGATTATTCAATTTACTGGATTTGACATTACTGGAAAATCGGAAGATGAATTGCGTGAAGCTGCAAAATCAATGCATATTGAAGTTAACGAGACGATGGGGAAGGGAAAATTAATTGATGAAATTTTTGGTGAAAAGTGTGAAGGAAACTTCATTCAGCCGACTTTCATTACGGATTATCCAAAAGAAATGTCGCCTCTATGCAAATCACACAGAGATAATCCGGAATTAACGGAGCGTTTTGAATTGATGGTTTGTGGGAAAGAAATTGCGAATGCTTATTCTGAATTAAATGATCCAATTGACCAAAGAGAGCGTTTTGAAGCACAAATGGCGTTGGCAGAAAAAGGTGATGACGAAGCGAATGGAATTATCGATGAAGACTTCTTGCGCGCTTTAGAATATGGAATGCCACCAACTTCTGGTTTAGGAATTGGTATGGACCGATTAATTATGTTTTTAACAAATAATCCATCTATTCAGGAAGTATTGTTTTTCCCTCAAATGCGTCCGGAGAAAAAAGGACCTGAATTAACAGAAGATGAAAAGCATATTATTGAGGTCTTAAAAGCTAACGAAGGCATTTCGATTGGTGATTTAAAAATTAAAGCCGATTTAAGTGGTAAGAAATGGGACGCTGCCAGTAAAGGGATCAGCAAGCACGGTTTACTAAAAATTCGGGTAGATGGCGATAATAAAATAGCCGAATACTTAGGAAAATAATTATTTTTAGATCGTATCTTTTTTTTAGCTACTTTTATAATTCAATTAGTAGTAAATATAAAAAAAGCGTATGAAAAAAATTACTTTAGGTTTTCTTTTAGCCTCTTCTCTATTTGGATTTAGTCAAGTTACTTTAATAGATCCAAATGGAGACGGTGGTTTTGAAACGGGTGCAACTTTTGCAGCAAATGGATGGACAGAAATTGGTCCGCCAAGTAACACCAATAGGCGTTGGTATTGCGGAACAGGACAAACCGGCTTTACAGGTACACGAGCCGCTTTTATTGGCGACAACGAAACTACTGTTAGTACAGCAAACGGTGCAAAAAAAGTACATTTATACAAAACTATTAGTATTCCTGCCGGAGCAACCAATATTGTTTTAAATTTTAAATACAAACAGGAAGTTGCGGACTTCATTAGTCCAAATAATTACTATGATTATATCACTGTTTCAACGGGAACCGATATTCCTGCAACAGGAGCTATTTTCACTTCTGGTACAACACATTTTGGCCCCTTTCCAAGTGCTAACATAACAAGCTTTACTAATCAAACAGTTACGCTTCCAAATACGCTAGCTGGGACGACTACAAATTTAGTTTTTTCGTTTATTTGCGACAATATTACTCCCAAAGGTTATGGTGCAATTGACGATGTTTCATTGGTATACACCGCAGCGCTCTCCACGATTGATGTAGTTAAAAGTTCGATTAAAGTTTATCCAAATCCCGTGAAAAACGTACTAAATTTATCACATTCAGAGTCAATTACATCCGTTGAAATTTTTAATACATTAGGACAATCTGTTTTAACGGCAGAAATAAATAACTCAAAAGCGGCTATCAATATTTCACAATTGGCAATCGGAAATTACATTGTTAAAGCAAAAACTCCAAACGGAATTGAAAACATCAAAATTATAAAAGAATAATTCAAAAGCAATAATACAACAATAAAAAGGTTCTAAAAGAAAAAAGTTTTTAGGACCTTTTTTTCGTTTATCCAGTAACTATTAAACAAAAAAAACACCTTAAAGTGTTGCCAAAAATGGGACTGAAAATAAAAAATTAAGTGCTAAAAATCGGCGGTCTAAAAACGGAACAATCTGCCATGTGAAAGTAAAGGTTGGCATAATTGTCTCCAAAAGAAGTTATATTATGATTATAAAATTGTCGCACTACTACTACTTCAATATCTTGACAAAACAAGACTTGTGTATTTTCTTTTAAGTTATTCTTTTTATCTGATTTTACAGGTTTTTCATAAGCAACAGTTTTTGCTAATTCTGAAACCAAATGACATTTCCCATTGCATTTTAGCTCTAGCTTATCCGTATTTTTACAAAGGGTCGTTGAAATATAGTCATATTGCACAATGTATTCTAAAACTGGATAAATAGGTTTTAGAAATAACACGAGTACCACTATGACAATTATTCTTTTCACAAGGTCAAATTTAAAGTAAGAAAATCACTTAAATTATGATTGTGGTCATATTTTTAGTAGATTTATATCAATTATTTTGTAACCGTAAGTTAGAGCAGCTCAAAACAGTAGCGCTGCCGACTTAAAACACTCATTTTCAACTATGCAAATAGATTTAGATTTACTTTATACTTGGGGCGCAATTGCTAAAGAATATAAAAAAAACGAAATCCTTTTCAGCGAAGACGAGGTAGCAAGTTTTTACTATCAAGTGGTAGAAGGTTGCGTTAGAATGTTTAATTCTAATGACGACGGAAAAGAATTTACACAAGGTTATTTTAATAACGGTCAAAGTTTTGGTGAACCACCCTTATTGATTGATGAAAAATATCCATCATCGGCCGTGGCTTTCTGCGATTGTAGAATTATTAAATTATCAAAGGAAAAATTTCTGAAAATTTTAGATGAAAATCCCGAGACTCAGAAAGGTTTTCTGCATTTATTAGCTAAACGCATTCACAACAAATCCAAAACATCAAAAGATATTATCAATCAAAAACCAGAATTTAGAATTTTAGCTTTCTTGAACACCCATAAAAAAGGCAATGAGAGCACCAAAGAATTAGTTCCTTTTACGCGTCAAGAAATTGCAAACTTTACAGGCTTGCGTGTAGAAACGGTGATACGAACCTTCACGAAAATGAAAAATGCTAAAAAAATTGAAATCATAAATCATAAATTATATTACTGATGTTATCTAAAGCTACGTTTTGGTTAAAATTCTCATTATTCAATCTACTTTTAGTAGCAATTTTAGGACTTTTAATGCGCTATAAAATAGGATTTGAATTTCCTTTTCTAGACCAAAAAAATTTGCAACACTCCCATTCTCATTTTGCTTTCGCCGGTTGGATTAGTCATACTTTGATGGTGCTAATGCTTGTCTTTTTAACACAAAAAGCAACCAAAGCGACGACCGATTATTTAAAAAAATACAATTTTGTATTACTAGCGAATTTAATTTGTGCGTACGTGATGTTGATTTCCTTCATCATTCAAGGATATGGTATGGTTTCGATTATTTTTTCCACTTTAACTATAGTTGTAGCATGTGTTTTCTCTTATATGTATTGGAACGATTTAAAATGGGTTCCTGCTGCAGATTTGTCCATTAATTGGTTTAAAGGCGCCTTGTTTTTTAATGTAATTTCATCCCTTGGCACTTTTTATTTGGCCTATATGATGGCAACGAAAACCATCATTCAAAACAATTATTTGGCTTCCATTTATTATTATTTGCATTTTCAATATAACGGCTGGTTTTTCTTTGCTTGCATGGGCTTTCTAATTTCGATGTTGCACTTAAAAACTTCGGACCATCCGTTTTATAAGCAATTTTTCTATCTGTTTTTCATCTCTTGTATTCCGGCTTATTTCTTATCGACACTTTGGTTAGATTTACCACTTTGGGTTTATATTTTAACGGTACTTTCGGCGATTATTCAAGTTTACGCGTGGTTTAAATTTTTATATATTGTTGTAAAAACAAAGCATGAAATCATACAAAATTATCCAATTTTCTTGCGTAATATTTTTCTTTTTTCGGGTCTAGCGTTGTGTATAAAGTTTTTGTTGCAATTAGGCTCCACAATTCCTGCATTGAGTCAACTTGCGTTTGGCTTTCGACCTATTGTAATTGCCTACTTACATTTAATTTTATTAGCTGTTTTTTCTTTATTTTTATTGTTTTATATTTTCGTAAATAAATTGATCTCACTAAATAAAGTTATAAAAACAGGCCTTATTACCTTTACAATTGGCGTTTTTCTTAACGAAATTATCTTAGCCGTACAAGGTGTTGCGGCCTTTAGCTACACTAGAATACCTTATGTAAATGAGATGCTTTTTGGCGCTGCTATCGTTTTAGTGCTGGGTATTGGAATTGTTGCTTTGTTTTCTTTAAAAAAAGTTAAAATTTAGCTTTCTTTATGATTATACTCATAAAAAATACTGAGAATAATCAGGTACTTTGTTCTTATAATTTGAATGTATTATAAAACCAATTATTATGAAAAAAACAATTAAAACGTTATTAATTGCAAGTTTATTATTTGCTTTTAATTGCAAGGACGCCGACCAAACATCTTCAGAGTCGACTATGGAAACAACAGAAGCTCCTGCTGGTGGCGGACAAGAAAATGTAGTAGACGACACTTCTATGCCGAACATTGTACAGACGGCAGTTGCCAGTAAAGATCACACGACTTTAGTAACGGCTTTGAAAGCAGCAGGATTAGTGACTTCTTTAAGTAATGCTGGTCCATTTACGGTTTTTGCACCAACTAATGCAGCATTTGATAAATTACCTGCAGGAACTGTCGAAGGCTTGTTAAAACCAGAGAAAAAAGGCGATTTAGAGAATATTTTAGGTTACCACACTTATGTTGGTGTTTTAAAAACGGAATACATGCAAGATGGTCAATCGTTTGATATGGTTTATGGTGGGAAAGTAAAAATCACTAAAGTAGGCGACAAAACTTTTGTAAATGGTTCCGAAATACTTAGTACAATTGAAACTGCTAATGGTGTAATTCACGTAATTGCAGATGTTCTTTTACCAAAATAAAAAACACTTATTACTTCAACCTATTTCTATTTTATAAAAGTTAAAAAAGCGTGAATATAACAGTTCATGCTTTTTTATTATGTGCCATTCTGATAGATTTTATATCCCTCCTACTCTTACTAAACTTCCCAAAACCACCATTATTACAGCTATACTCGTTACTACTAAAATGAAAACATACAAAATTGGTTTCGGTTCATTTTTTAATCTTGGAAAAATAAATTTAGTAGCAGACATCCCTAGTAGCAATGTAGTTAGAAAAAGTATTAATTTTATACTCACTACACGCTCAATAGCTCCTTTAAATTGAAACCATTTATCAATTGAAACATCGTACTCATACGCTAACAAAACCCCGGTAATTAGCAGCAGCAACAGTGATGGCATTCCGATGCATTCAAAGTTTTTTCTAAAAAAAGATATCCCATCAAGCGAATTGCTTTTTTTGGATTTTGGAACGTAGATAAGCAGTAAAATTAAATGGCCGCCCACCCAAACGGTAGCGGCCAATAAATGTATTATTAACAGTAATTGATGCTTCATTGCGCTAAGGTTTTACTCATTAAAACCGCTGAAATATTCATCGCTCTATTCTTAATTTCCTCTGCTTTGGGACCGACGAAGGATTTATCGACGGTTTCTTCAAACAGTTTATTCCAATGTTTAAAATGCTTTGGATTTAATGGACTTTTTTCGTGTAAATCTTTATGAACCACCATAGGACTTCCATTGTAATTACCCGTGTAAAATAAAATATTTTCCCAAAAGTTATACATAGTCGGCAAGTGTTTTTCCCAATTTACATTGGCTACATCGCTAAACAAATAGCCAATTACAGCGTCTGTTTTTATCTTTTCGTAAAATGAATTTACTAATTTTTCAATATCTTTTCTATTTCTAATATCCGTTTTCATTTTAAAATAATTTAGAAATTAGTACTTCATTATTTTGTTGCAAAATGTAAATTTATTTGACCTTATTTATTTACAAATCTTTTGTTTTAAACTTTCTAAGTGAAATCAAAAAAGGAATAATCACCCATAAAACAAGTAAGAATAAAGAAACGGCGATTCCTATTCCATTCCCAAAATATTCTTTGAACAAAGCGCCTGTATATCCCATCATTGCCGAAGCATCTAGGTGCAGTAACATTTGAATTCGGGCTAAATCAATCGGGCTCATTGAGGTTACAAAAATCATTGGTTTTTCTATTGGATAATCTGAAAACTGAAACAATAAAAATAAGATTAAACCATCAAAAATTAAGGCAAAGAACAACCAAATTACAATTGAAGTTCCAATTCCTCTTGCTTTATCGCGATTAAAAATAGCACTAAAAAAGGCTAGCGAAACGAATATTGCCGTAATTAAAAGACCAATGATGAGCATCATTAACCCATTAAAATTAGGCGCATAAATCATTAGAGGAATTCCAGATCCTACAAAAAAAGAGATGACTAGAGACAGCATTAAACTAATGAACAAACTGATCCAAATTTTACTTCTTTTAATGGGCTGACTTACGAGTAATTCTATAAATTCAGCACTATTATAGATGTAAATGGTTGAAAACAAAATAGCTACCAAAGGCACTGTGAATAAAATCACATTTAATACGGTTAGCATTCCCTTAGCTGTGTTGTCTTCCATTGCGAAGGAACTCCATGATAAAACAGCTAATATTAGCGTGTAAACTATTACTATTTTATTCTTTAAAATGTCGGATAATATGATTTTAATTATTCTGTTCATGGGAATTGGCTCTTAAAATTTTGGCTATGGCTTTGGATATCTTGTCTTCTTGCGTTTCTTTTCTTAACTCGTTTACGTTTTTGTGAAAAAACACTTTCCCTTCTTGCATGAAAATAATTTCAGAGATTAAATCATCTAATTCACTCAATAGATGAGAAGTAATAATGATTAACTTTCCTTTCTCTTTTTCTTTTATAATTTTGTCTTTTAACAATTCCGAAGCTAATGGGTCTAAACCGGCAGTAGGTTCATCTAAAATTAAAACATCTGGGTTAAACAAAAAGGCTAAAACGGCACTAATTTTTTGAGTAGTACCTCCAGAAAGTGTGCGCATTTGTTTGTGCAACATTTTTTCGATTCCGAAAGCGTGGTATAAATCCTCGTCTAATGTTTCTTTTGAATTTCTAATTTTCTTGACCATTTCAATAATTTCGCCTATTGTCATGGTGTCTGGATAACGGCCAATTTGCGGCATGTATCCAATTTTTTCGCGATACAAATAATCGCCAAATACTGACTTATTATTAAATTCCATTGCTCCTTTATCGGGCAAAACCATTCCTAAAATTGATTTGATTAAAGTGGTTTTTCCGCATCCGTTTGGTCCGATCAATGCAATACATTGACCCGATTTACACGAAATAGAAACGTCTTTAAGGACTTCTAATTTTCCGAATTTTTTACTGACCTCTCTTACTTCTATCATAATGGCAATGGTTTCATTAATGGTTTATTATCGATAAAATTATCGGGTGTTATACTTGGTAATACTTTTTCTGATTTATCTAAGAGTGTAATCATAAAACTTCTAAACAAAAGCATTGCTGAAGGATTATTTTCAATTAGTACGGCAAACAAACTCAGTGGATGGTAGGGCACATCACCTATCTCGTCCTTATTGATATCGTATCCTTCATATTTGTCCCAAAAATTATTGTTAAACGAGTTTAATACAAGGCTTCCATTGGTTCCCATATCAAAGGTATTTCCTTTAAAATTATTGTTTACAACCTCGTTGTCTACACTATTGGCTTGCATTTGCATTGCCCAGCCGTTTGCGTTAAATTGGTTTTTTTCAATTTTGACTCGGCTACTTCCTTCAATATAAATTGCAGAAGTGTTTGAGTTGAATTTATTGTTAAAAATATAACTGTCTGAAATATCTTTTAAAAGCAATCCATACGCTGAAGGTCCCCAGTTTTGATCGAATGTATTATTAAACATTTTCACATTTTTAGTATACATCACTGACACTCCCGCACCATTATTTCTAAAAATATTGGTAATGTATGAGTTACTGTGTGAAAACATAAAATGAAGGCCGTATCTGATGTTATTCGTACATATATTTCTCCATACGACAGAATCGTAGACAAATTCAAAATAAATACCATCTCTATGCCCGTCTATCCGATTAGCAATAATTAAAATATCATTTGATTTCCAACAATGTATTCCGTTTCCAAGTTCTTGTTCTTCTAAACCGTGTGCTATTAGGCGATTATTTTTTATGGTACACTTTTGGCTATTTTGAAGATAAATACCAAAAAAATTATCCTCTAAGACATTGTTCTGAATTAAAACGTGTGATTTGTTATACACTTTGATTCCACATGGATCTGTAATGGTTGCATAAGCCGATTTAATTATTTTAAAACCATCAACTACAACGCTATCTGCTTTAATAGATAACACTTCATGTTTTTTTTCCCCATCTAAAACGGGTAAATCTTTGCCAATAAAGACAATTTTTTTATCAATTATTATATTTCCTTCCTTGTACCATCCGCCATGCACCATTAATGTATCGCCAGCTTTTGCTAATTCAATTCCTTTTTTAACGGATTTGACCGGATGATTTTTACCTACATGAATAGTGTTTGCTTTCAATGCAAATGAAAAAAAAAGTAGTATAATTATGAAATATTTCATTTAATTTTATTTAATAATTTCGCTCCACGAAATAGGATTTGCTTTGAATTTTTTGGCCATTTTGTTAGCTTCTTCATCTGTTTGAACTGCAATTGTATTGCCGCGCATGGGACTGTTTATTTCTCCACCTTTAACGTAGTAAGCGGTTTCTGCAGCAATCAGTGTGTTATTTTGATTAAAATCATGAATAAAAAAAGATTGCACGTTAGTTGCACTATTTTCTTTATGATAATTGATCATGCAATGAATGTCATCAAATTTATAGATTCTCCCTTTGGTGGTTATTAATTCCCCGCCAAATTTACCATCTGCAATTTTCATTTTACAAAATTCGCATCCATCAATATTTAATTTAATAGGCTCAGCACCTTTAGGGGCACAAGATACCATTGCGATAAAAAGTAAGAAATACGATATTTTTTTCATTATACTGTTTTTTTAGATTTGTATTCTATCCACAAGATTGCGGCTAATAAAAGTCCGGCTGCTGTAAGTAGCCATCCTCCCACATCTGGAATAGAAAAAGCACCAAAATTCAACAATTGTTTGTATCCTAATAATGGTGGTTGATAGGCCATTCCCGGTACAATAATTGCGGCATGTGGATCTAGATTGTGTCCATATTCATAATTCCATCTGTAAAAATCTATTGCAGAAAGCACTATAAACAGCACGTAAGTTATAAGAAACGCCATAACTGCTTTTCTGTTATTAACAAAAATTAAAACGACAGCTATCAATGCAAAAGCACCAAAGATATAAGGTAAAACTTGAAACTCAAAGAAATTCTCTGTGTGTAAGGTTGCCATCCCAATATAGTGATTCAATCCATTGATAATATTTACATCTCCGGCAATTTTATTAGCATGTAATTGTAGCGTTAATCCTTCTGGATATTGTGGTGCATCTAATTCGATTCGCCATAAAGGTAAAAACAAAGACGCTACAAAAAGCAAGCCTACTATCAAAAGCATAACTTTTGAAACCAAAGTTAAATTAGATGTTTTCATTTTGAAAGTTTATTAAAAAAATAAGGGAGCCTTTTAATGTGCTCCCTCATTTCTTATTAATTTTATTATTTTGAAGAAGCCGGTAAATTAGTACCTAGGCTATAAGAAATTGGAATATTACTTCCCGCTGGTGATACTCTCATATAACCTTGCATTTCTTGGTGCAATGCACTACAGAAGTCTGTACAATAAAATGGTACAATTCCAACTTTAGTAGCTTTCCAATATAAGGTAGCTGTTTCGCCTGGCATAATTAAAAGCTCTGCTGTTGGCGCATTTTTAATTGCAAATCCATGAGGAACATCCCAGTCTTGCTCTAAGTTAGTAATGTGGAAATATACCTCATCACCTACTTTGATCCCTTCTATGTTATCTGGAGCAAAGTGGGAACGAATCATTGTCATGTAGACATGCACTTTGTTTCCTTCTCTAACTACTTTAGTTTCTTTTTCTCCTTTAGCAACTCTTGGATGCTTGTTATTTTTTAGGTCATAAATTTTTAATTGACCGTTGTTGCGAATTAAATCCGCTGGAGCTGCTTGCGCATAGTGAGGCTCTCCAATTGTAGGGAAGTCTAACAATAATTGCATTTTATCCCCTGTAATATCAAACAACTGAGCCGATTGTGTTAATTCTGGACCTGTTGGTAAATATCTGTCTTTTGTAATTTTGTTGTAAGCCACTAAGTATTTTCCAAATGGTTTTCTAGAGTCTCCTCCAGGAATCATTAAGTGACCTGTTGAATAAAAGGTAGGTGATCTATCTAACACTTTAAGTGTCTTGATATCCCATTTCACAATTTCGGAAGAAACGAACATCGTTGAGTATGCGTTTCCTTTTCCGTCAAATTCTGTATGTAATGGGCCTAGACCTGGTTTTTGAACTTCTCCATGTAAAACTGAAGCATATTTTAAAACTGGAATTCCTTCATAATCTCCTTCGAAATCTTTTTTAGCGATAGCTTTTATCATTTTGTCAAAACTAAACACAGGAATTAAAGCCGCTAATTTTCCAGAACCTACAATATATTCTCCTGTAGGATCCACGTCACAACCGTGAGGTGATTTTGGACATGGCATTAAATATAAAACATCTTTCAAGTTTTCTACATCTAATACTAAAACTTCTTCTTTAATTACAGATTTTCCAGTATGCGTTTCATCATCCCAAGTGTTATGAGCGTATCTCGCTTTTTCCATTTTACCTTTACCCGCTTTGATGTACTCTTCTGCTTTTTTCCAGTTTACTGCCATGATAAAATCTTTATCATTTTGAGAAGCATTCACCTCTAACAGCGTGTTAGCTTGTTCTGAATTATAACAAGTAAAGAAGAACCAACCGTGCGATTTTCCTTTTCCTGCGTGCGAAAGGTCAAAATTCACTCCAGGTAAACGCAATTGAAATGCGATATCCATTCCACCCGTTTCTTTATCTACACTGATAAAACTGATGTGTGCTTTAAAATTCTTTTTGTAGGTATTCAGTGGCACATCGCCATCTTCATAGTCTCCTGGTACAGAAAAACGTGTTCCTGCCACTACATATTCCGTGTTTTCTGTTATAAAAGGTGATGAATGATTACCTGCTGAGTTAGGTAATTCAATGATTTCAGCCGTTTTAAAACGTTTTAAATCTACTCTCGCAACACGTGGTGTATTGTTTGCGTTTGCAAAAATCCATCTACCGTCTACTTCTCCGTTTGTTTGAGATAATTCCAAATGGTGTTGGTCATCCCAAGGAATAAATCCTGCAGAGGTGTTTAACATTGGTTTTGTTTCTTCACTAAAGCCCCATCCAGTTTCTGCATCCTGCGTGAAAATAGGAATAACTTTTAATAATCTAGCACTTGGTAATCCGTAGATACTCATTTGGCCACTAAAACCTCCAGATACGAAGTTGTAGAACTCATCGTACTTTCCAGGTGCTACATATACACGCTGAGCAGCATCACCGCTGACTGCGTCGCCTGTGCTTTTAGGCTTACAAGAAGTGACAAGAGCACTCCCCAATGCAATTACTAGAATTGCTTGTACAAATTTATTTTTCATAATATTGGTAATTAAATTTTGGAAATTGAGTTACTTTCACCTAAATCAATTTCCATTTAAGTTTATTTTACACCATCATTCTGACGCATGTATTCCAAAATTTCTCTTGCTTCAACATCAGAAACACCTTGATTTGGCATACGCACTAAACAAATTTCTAATTGTGCTTGTACTTCAGGGTCTTTATCAATCATTGGATCTGGATTGGTAATGAAATTCATAATCCATTCTGGTTTTCTTCTTTCAGAAACACCTTTCCATCCTGGTCCCACTAATTTTTCATCTGTCATTTTGTGGCAAGAAGTACATTTTACCTCTGCAACTTCAGCTCCTTTTTTAGCCATTGCTAAATCAAGACCCGTTCCTAAATCTACACTGTCGTGTTTTCCTTCACCACGATTTGGATCGTATTTTGAGGCATCAGAAACACCTTCTTCAGTAGTTGGAGTAGAAAAATCAGCTCCGCTTTCTTCTTTTTTACCACAAGCTATTACTAGTACAAATGATAGGATTAATAAAAATGATTTGTTCATGATTTTTAATGTTAAAATTAATAGTACAAATTTGCAAAATTATGGACACATAAAGTATGACCACAATCATACTTAATAAACAATTCTTAATTTTTTGTTAACTCTTTTAAACCTTTTTAAATCTTTCGTGTCTTATTATCAAACCTTATAAATTAAGATATTATGAAAAAGTTATTATTAGTTGCCACTATTGTGCTTTCTACTTTAACATTTGCGCAAGAAAGAACAACCAAAGAAGAGCGTTTAACACCTGAGCAACAAACCGAATTAAAAGTGAAGCAAATGACTTTAGATTTAGACTTAACCGCAAAACAACAAAGCGAACTAAAAACTATTATTTTAGCGCAAGCGCAAAAAAGACAAGCGGAAATTGTGGCCAAGGAAAAAAATAGAGTAAAAGGCCAAAAACGCTCTGCAAATGAACGATTTGAAATGAAAAATAAAATGTTAGCCGAGCAAATTGAAATGAAAGCTCAAATGAAGCAAACCTTAAGTGCCGAGCAATTCAGTAAATGGGAAGCAAAAAAAGAAAATAGCGCTAGCAAAATGAAAGAAAATCGTAAGAAAAGAGCGAAACAAGCAAAAGCTAATCAGGAGGTTACCAAATAGTTTTTTATATTTTTTTTGGTAATCCAAAAAAAACTATTAGATTTGGATTTCGAAAACTATAAAAAAATAACTATATGAAAAATTTATTTACTGTACTGGGTCTTTTTTTCGCCTTTACATTAACCTCTTTTGCTCAAGAAGAAATACAGCAAAAAGCAGCCGTGTCAGCTAAGGCAGAACTACTTGCTTTAAATAAAGTTGTTGCATTTGATGATCAAATTGCAACGGGATTAAACACGCTTTTAGTTTACAAGCATGAAATGGTAGCTAGATTTCCTGAGAAAAAAGAAGAAGTGGCTAAAACTATTGGAAGTAAATTAGAAAGCACCTTAACTCCTGAACAATTTACAAAAGTAAAAAATAACAAAGTCCTTTATAATGACTTACTTTACTAATAAAATATAGAACGAAAAAAAAGCCTTTACACTTGTAAAGGCTTTTTTTTGTTTCAGTTCTTCTCTTAGCTCTTCTTAAGCTTCTCTATATTACAATTCTTTTGCTACTGCTGCTACCGCTTCAATCGTATAATCCAAATCGGCATAAGTTAGCGCGTCCGTTATGAACCAAGTTTCATAAGCAGAGGGGGCAATATAGATTCCACGATTTAATAAACCGTGAAAAAACTTTTTAAAGGTTTCGTTATCGCCATTTTTAGCCGTCATGAAGTCGTATACCGGATTAGCATCAAAATGCACGGAAATCATAGAACCTACTCTATTTATCGTATAAATTATTCCTGCTTCCGTTAAAACACGGCGCATTCCTTTCTCTAGATAAGCTGTTTTTTCTTCTAAACTGGTAAAAATACCAGCATCGCTATTTAGCGCTTTCAACATTTCTAAACCAGCTGCCATTGCTAGCGGATTTCCCGATAATGTTCCTGCTTGATATACGGGTCCAAGTGGCGCTAAATAATTCATAATCTCCTCTTTTGCTGCAAAAGCTCCTACTGGCAATCCGCCCCCGATTACTTTTCCAAAACAAACGATATCGGCTTTAATTCCATATAATTCTTGTGTTCCCCCTTTTGCTAAACGGAATCCTGTCATTACCTCATCAAAGATTAATAAGGCTCCGTTTTCAGAACAAATCGTTCTCAAACCTTCTAAGAATCCAGCTGCCGGTGGAATACATCCCATATTTCCCGCTACAGGTTCGATAATTATTGCTGCAATTTCGTTTTTATTGGCTTCAAATAAAGCTTTTACATTTTCAATGTCGTTGTAGTTTGCTAACAAGGTATCTTTTGCCGTTCCTTCCGTTACACCCGGGCTATTTGGTACGCCAAATGTACTCAAACCACTTCCGGCTGCAATTAAAAACGAATCTGAATGCCCGTGATAACAGCCTGAAAACTTCACAATTTTATCGCGTTTTGTGTAACCTCGTGCTAAACGAATGGCGCTCATACAAGCTTCTGTACCCGAATTTACGAAACGAATTTTATCAATATTTGGCACCATCGCAATGGCTAAAGCGGCAATTTGTGTTTCCAACTCGGTAGGCATCCCGAAAGACGTTCCTTTTTTTGCTCTTTCAATTACGGCATTTACTACCGGCTCAAAAGCGTGTCCTAAAATCATAGGTCCCCACGAATTGATGTAATCAATTAATCGATTACCATCTTCATCATACAAATAGGCTCCTTTTGCTTCTTTTACAAAAATAGGTGTTCCTCCTACTCCCTTAAAAGCTCTCACTGGTGAATTTACTCCGCCTGGAATCACTTTATTGGCTTCAATAAATAATTCGCTACTTCTCTTGTATAACATTATTTTGTTCTTATTTTTTGACCAATGCTTAGTGCATTGTCTGATAGGTTATTTATTCTTTTTAAATCGGCTACCGAACGATTAAATTTTCTAGCTAACGAATATAGGGTATCCCCTTGCTGCACCGTATAATTTCCTTCTGCTAATTCAACCACAGGATCTTTTTTAGCCAAGGCAAAATTACGCGAAAGCACTTCGTTATCATATTTATACAAATCAAATCGTTCTATAATGCCAATAAGTTTCGCTGGATATTTTACATCGGTAGCATATCCTGCCGCTTTTAGTCCTTTTGCCCACGATTCATAATCGCCTTTATCTAACTTAAACAAAGACGCATAACGACTTCTTGAGGTTAAAAATAACGAATGGTCTCGGTATGATTCTGAAGCGTGCGTATATTTTCTAAAACATTCTTGTGCGGCATCATCATCGTGTTTCACGCTTTCGCCATTCCAGCCCGTGTGGCATTTTATCCCAAAATGATTGTTGGCACTTTGCGCTAATTTCCCTTTTCCTGCACCTGATTCTAAAATTCCTTGTGCCAAGGTGATGCTTGCAGGAATTCCATGTGTTTTCATATTACTCTTTGCAATTTCACTAAAATCTGCAATATAAAAACGGATTTCATCGTCATAAGTGCGCACGTTTGAAGTGGCTTCTAACTGAACTTCAGTTCTCGTATTTGTAGGCGTTGTAGTTTGTGGCGCGATTGGTTTAGGCGTGCTAGCGACTGGTGTTGGTTTTTTCTTAATCGCAGTCGTTTTAGATTTTGAAGTCGTTTTCGTTACTGATTTTGTACTGTTACAGCTCATTGCGAATGTAACTACTAGTAGAAGGACGATTTTTTTAATCATTATATACTATTGTTTGTTTATGCTTCTTATTTAATACTTTGTTCATCCCTTGAATACCTTGCAAACCACCGGTATGAATCGCTAAAATCTTAGCATTTGGCGCGAAATAATCTTGCGCTATTAAATCTAAAATTCGGTACATCATTTTACCTGTGTAAACAGGATCTAAGGGAATCGTTGTGTTGCGATAGAACTCATTTAAAAACTGAATGAGTGGGTCTGAAACTTTTCCATAACCTCCAAAAATATCGTCACAATAAGTGTTCCAATTATCTTTGGTTGCAAAATTACGAATTACATCAGACAAAAAATCACCTTTTAACGAAGAAAATCCAATAATTTGTTGCTTTTCGTTTGAAGAATTGATAATTCCGGAAATTGTGCCAGCTGTTCCCATAGCGCAACAAACATGCGTAAAATATGCTTTGTCTGTTTCTGTTAGGATTTCTTCACAACCTTTAATGGCTAATGCATTGGTTCCTCCTTCCGGGATTAGATAAAAATCGCCGTATAATTGTTGTAATTCTTCTACAAAAGTAGCGTCTGTTTTATTTTTATAGGTTGTTCGGTCTACAAAATGAAATTGCATTCCATTTTCTTGTGCAAATTGTAAGGAAGGATTGTCTTGTATTTTATCTTTAATTTCTTCCCCTCTTATTATACCAATAGTTTCAAAACCAAATTCTTTTCCCGCTCCTGCAACTGCGGCTATGTGATTAGAAAAAGCGCCTCCAAACGTAAGTAATTTCTTAAACCCCTGGTCTTTAGCCGCTATCAAATTGTATTTTAATTTTCGGTATTTGTTTCCTGAAATTATTGGATGCAACAAATCTTCTCTTTTGATGAAGAGTTCAATGCCCTTTGGCAAAATAATATTTACTTTTTGATTGACGGATTCCATAAAAAAAGCAGCTAAAGAAGCCGCTTTCAAATATACTATTTTAATTGTATATTATTTTTTATAAACTGATACTTTTTTGCTCACTACAATATTGTCTGTCGTTGTTGCTTTTACGACATAAACACCATCACTCAACGCTCCTGTAGCAAATTCGTATGAAGCAGCAGTTCCTAGATTTGTTTTGTTTATTACTTGTTTTCCCGTAATATCATAAACAACTACAGCTGCAATTTCCTTATTATTTGTGTTTATCAAAGTTAACATTCCTGCATTGTTATTTTGAATTACCGTAAATGAATTATTAATTGCAGCAATATCATCTGATGACAATGTTCCGTTTTCAAACGTTATTTCAAAACGGGTTCTGTTATCGCCAGCAGGCAAAGTCATTTCAAAAGAATTGTCTTTAATATCGTGATAAATACCTGTTTGTTTGTCAAAAATATAAACTTCTTGATTGGCATCAAAACCATATAACACTTCGCTTACTTTGATTTTAAAAGTAGCTTGTGCATTGCTTCTTAAACCAATTGGCAGTCTTTTCTCGCTATCAAATGAAGTTACAGACATGGCAAATTCATTAGGTGAATCGTTTAAAACATAATAAAACCCAAAAGGTGCATCATCTGAAGTTGCTCTTGCGTCTGCACTATAATCGACACCGTCTGTATATTGATCGCCAAAACCTAAAGCTGTATGGATAATTCCAGCTTCATTTACCACCGCATTAATTCTTATTTGTGGTGCGTATCCTCTTCTTACTGTGGTATAATCAATACCCGCAACATTTGGAATTTCAGGATAAAACTCACTTTCTAGCGTGTTGTTACTTGTTAAATCATTAGCGCTTCTTGCAAATTCAGAATCATTTAAAACTCCCTCTTTTTTAAAGGTTCTAAAAGAGTTTTTCATAGTCACTACGCCATTTGCTTTCCCCATCACCATAAAACCCTGACCTATAGGCGAAAACTTTCTTTTGTACAATGCACCATTAAGCGTCGTATCAGAATTTACCGATCCATCTCCATTGTACGTCAAAACATCAGCAGGTAAATAACCATTGGCTTTTGTATAAACGCCGTACCCTCCTTGGTATTGATTTAAAATATGGGTATTGATAACCGATTGTTCCCAAAAATAAGCCGTTCCATCGATCACAGCCGCATTTGCCGGATCTGAAAGATACGCATCTAAATCTATTGCACTTGGATAAGGATTTCCCACCAAGGTAAAATTATTAGTGGAAACTGCAACTGCAATATTCCCTTCATTTGGTTTTCCTCTAAAATCATACCTTTGTTTGCTTCCTGCGTTGTTTTGAACTCCTTCTGCAGTTTGTGCTATGAAATTATCAGTACCCGAAGTTCCTTTCATGGTGAAACCTTCTCCGGGATTAATTGTAGTATTTTGACCTACAAAAACCCATTGTGCATAAGCGGATGAAGTTATAAACTTATAAATCCAACGCGTTGATATTGTTAGCGGATTGGCAACCCCATCAAAACCCGAAGTTGTGGTTATTGCCGCACTGCTTGTAAGCCCCGTAGGTTTAAACAAACGTGAAACTCCAAATGGATTGTTTCCTGCTGCAGCGACAGCGGCACCTACAGGCGCACACCAGTAATTGTATTGAAAATTATTAACCGTACCTTCTTGAAAAACAGACAAGTCGCCACTACCGCTATTGGTACCTGCAACTGTTCCGCCTTGCAACAACTGCGCATTGTTTCTTAAATAGAAATTGGCGTTGTTTTGTAAATTTACATCTTTTGCCACGTACATAAACTGATCGTTTACAAATACATAACTATTTGGACTAACGTATATTTGAGAAAATGCAGTGAAGCAACTTAAAAAACCTAAAACCGAAAGTATGTCTTTTTTCATGTCATCAGTATTATAATAGTAAGCTACAAAATTACTACTTATTTTAAGGATAAACGATTTTATAACAACTTTAGATTGTTGTAAACAAAATTTTAACGTAGTTTTATGAATTAAAGTAGTACAATTTAGCAATTAATGCTTTTTTGTTGTTTTCTGAAGTCGCTTTGCCTCATTTTAGTTTGTATAACGCTGCATGTATTATTGTTCCTTTTTTACGACCAATTTTCAACCATAATAAATACTATTTTTCAATCGATAAAAGCTGTTTTTTTAGATACTTATAAGCTGTTTTTTGCTGTGCGAATTTATAAAATTGCTTCATCTTTAAAACTGCTTTTAGACACTGCTTTCATCGTTTATTTTTTTACCATTCATCGCTTATTTTTTACCATACATCGCTTATTTAAAATTTAGATAAAACGGACTTCATATTCCTTAAAAAAACACTTGTTTCGTTGGATAATTTTAATATATTTGACGTTAATTAACTGTTAATTAAACGGTTTTTACAAAATAATTAAGTAAAAATTTACACAATCAATTCAATAGTTGTTAAAAATAAAATACATAAATACCTTCTTTTATGAAACAGAAATACAATTTAGCAAACGGTTTTGAAAGGTTTAGAAACATATTTAAAAATGTACCCGTGAAAATTTTACTTATTGCTGTAGTGCTGTTTTTTGGCGTAATGGATGGGTATGGGCAAGCATTATTACCTGTTTATAACACTGATCCAACAATACCCCAAGCTGGATGGGCTTATGGAGTAGACATAGATGCACCAACTCTTAACTTAGATTGTACAGGAACTAACGCAATTCGATTTAACGGGACGACTAACGAAAACGTTGTGGTAAATTATGCAACAGCTGCTACAAATGTTTCTTTTAACATACAGCGAAATAACAATAATAATAAAGAGCTCTTAGTTGAACAATCTGTTGACGGGATCACCTACACTACAGTAGCTACAATTACAAACACACAAGTTGCAGTAGACGGCACAACCTATACGTTAAACTATGCTTTAAATAGCACATCTAGATATGTGCGTTTTAACATGACTGTCCGTGTTGGCGGAGCTTATTTTTTAGATGCTATTGCTGTATATAACACAACCGCACCTCTATGTGGATGTACTTCTGTACCAACATCTAATGACGGTTCTGGAATTACTAGTACAACCGTAGGTTCTGCAACATTTTCGGTGGCAGACGTTACTTACTATAATTATGTTGGTTCCGTACCTAATTTAACCGCAGGTGGTAGTATAACATCTTCCATAACATTTGCAACTGGTTTTACATATGACTCCCATATTTGGATAGATTTTAATGATGATGGTGTTTTTGATAATACCACTGAAAGAGTATATTCAGGTGCATCTCTTGCAGCAAACCCTACTACGTTAAACACTACATTTCCATTACCGGCTGGTGCAACTCCTGGTCAGCACAAAATGCGCATAGGAACAGCAGATTCAGGTCAAGCAACTCCAAATCCTTGTTATTCAGGAACCTATGGAGTTACCATAGAACTTTTTGTGAATATTATTGTACCAACTCCCCCAACAATAACTTCTTTTACCCCCTCCAATGCTTGTGCCAGTTCCTCACAAACCGTTGTTATTACAGGAACTAATTTTACAGGAGCTACTGCCGTTACTATTGGTGGTACTGCTGCAGTCTCTTATATAGTGAATTCTGCTACACAAATTACTGCCACTATAGGTACAGGTACAACAGGCGTAATAAGAGTTACAACTGCTGGAGGAATTGCTACTTCGGCGGGTAATTTTACTGTTAATCCTTTGCCGGCTGCAATTGGTGGGGGAGCAGCAACTGTTTGTACGGGAGCAACTTCACCTGCCTTTACCAATGCAACAGTAGGCGGAACTTGGTCCATTACTAATGGCACAGGTTCGGCAACTATTTCTGCAGGCGGTGTCGTAACGGCTGGTACGGCTGGTACGGTTACTGTTGTTTATACTTTACCTACTACTTGTTCTATTACTAGAGCTTTAACTGTGCAACAAACCCCAGGTGCAATTGCTGGTGGCGCTGCAACCGTTTGTGTTGGCGCTTCAACACCAGCGTTTACCAATCCTAACGGAGGGGGAACATGGTCTGTACTTGCTGGCTCAGGTACTGCAACAATATCAGCTGGCGGTGTTTTAACAGGAACAGGAGCGGGAACTGTAACCGTAAGGTATACTATTGGTGCCTGTACTCCTGCAACTTTTGGAGTAACCGTAAATGCTGTACCTGTAATCACTACCCAACCCATAGTTGCAAGTATATGCACTACAAATTCGGGGACTTTTAGTGTGGTGGCTACTGGCGCAACAACTTATCAATGGAGAAAAGACGGCGTGGCTTTAACCAATGTGGCTCCTTATAGTGGTGTAACTTCTGCAACCTTAACCATTACCAACCCAGCGGTTGGTGCTGCAGGGAATTTTGATGTTATTGTAGGTAACGGAACTTGTTCTGTTACTTCTGCTTTAAGAGCTTTAACTGTACTCACAGCACCAGCTGCAGTAGCTACGCCTACACCAGCCAATACCGTAACCGGTGTTTGTTATGCAGGTGGCGGAGCCGTTACTAGCATTTCGTGGGGTTCAGCGGCTGGAGCCACATCGTATGATGTATATTTTGGCGCAGGAAGTTTACCTGGTGCTGTTACAGCAAATGTTGCAACTAATTCATTCACGACGGGTACACTTTTAGCCAATACGACTTATTATTGGAGAATTGTGGCTAAGAATGGTTGTGGCAATGCCGCTACTTCAGCTACTTTTTCGTTTACAACAGCTAGTGGGCCTTGTTAATGTATTCCTGCCTATTCTTTCTCTTGTTCAGGATTTATTACTAATGTCACTTTCAATACGATAAACAACTCAAGTGGCTGTGCTAACACAACTAATACGTCATATACTAATTATGCTGCTTCTGGAACACCTACAACAAGTCTTTTAATAGGAAGCAGTTATAATTTAAGTGTAACAACGGATCTTTCTTCAATAGTTTCAGCTTGGATTGATTTGAATGCAAATAGCGTTTATGAAGTGTCAGAATGGACTCAAGTGTATGTTACGGGAACAAATGGTAATGTAAATATTTTGATTCCTGGAACAGCTACTCCAGGACTAACCACTATCAGAATTCGTTCTAGACAAAGTGGTAATCCAAATGGTAGTGGAAATGCTTGTTCAGTAATGGGATCTGGAGAAGCGGAAGATTATGGAATAACTTTAGTTACTACAACACCTTGTGCAACACCAACCACTCAACCAACGGCTTTAAGTTTAACGCCTGCCGGTACTTCTATTTCGGGTAGCTTTACAGCGGCAAGCCCTGCGCCCAACAATTATTTAGTTGTAGCGAGCACATCAGCAACCCCTCCAACAGCTCCAGTAAATGGCACGAGCTATGCCCCTGGAAGTTCAATAGCTTCAGGTTATATTGTGGTAGATAACGATTCAAACACTACCTTTACCGCTACTGGACTAAACATTAGTACTGCCTATTATTTTTATATTTATTCCTTCAATAGTTTATGTACTGGCGGACCCTTATACTATGCAACAAGTCCCTTATCTGGTACTGCAACCACTACAGGAGTTTCGCCTAATTATTGCACCCCTTCATCCGTTACTTCCACCTACTATATTTCAAGTATGCGTTCCGTAGGGACAATTGCTGATGTTAGCAACAGCCCTACTGGATATTCTCCTGGGGGTTATGGAAATTATACGGGAACAACCATTGCTACTCAAGTACCGGGAGGTGGAATTAATTTAGAAATTATATTAACAGGAACTGACGCCTCTTGTAGTGCATCTCCAAACACTCAATTTATTAAAACTTGGGTGGACTGGAATAAAGACGGTGATTTTGATGATGCAGGGGAAGAAGTGTATATGTCTGGAACTCCTACATCACCAATATCTACTACACTTGATAATATTTATGGCTTTATTGTACCCTCAAATACTTTTCCTGGAAACTATAGAATACGAATAAGAACTATTTCTCACTGCAATGGCTCTGCATTAACCGCTTGCCTCTCTCTTAGTACAGGAGAAACAGAGGATTATACTATAGCCGTAGTTGAAGATTGTCCTTCCAAAATTTTAACCGTAACGGGAGGTTCTGCCTGTGGCCCATCCAACACCGTTGCGCTACAAGCTACTAAAACCGCATCAGCCATTGGCTTCAAATGGTATTCCACTATAAGTGGTGGCAGTGCAATAAATACAACAACTGATGGTACTTGGACCACGCCATTAATTAGTACTACAACTACATATTATGTAACGGCATATGATGGCATTTGTGAGTCTATTCACAGAACCCCTGTTGTCGCAACTATTTTAACAACTTCCAACATTACAATTACGCCCTCAGTACCTGAGGTTTGTGGCGAGGGAAATGTGGTGGAAATTTCTGCAGTTGGAGATTTGGTTACTGAAACGTTATTGTTACAAACTTTTGAATCTGGAATGGCCCCATTTACCGTTACTACACCCACAACTACAAATGGTGGCACCGACACGCCCTGGAGTGTAAAAACCAGTGTGTATGTCCCTATGGGTACAACCGTTTGGCGACCAGCAGTTAATTCAGGAGCTGTGGGAACTTTAGGGAACAGATTTGCATTCACCACTTCTGATTATCAAAATTCGAATATTCAAACTATAATGACCTCTCCTGTTATTAATGCTGCTTTATACACTACATTGGCTTTGACATTTGATCAAATGTACGGAGCGTTCTCAGGAGATTCTGCGGTGATAGAGGCTTATGATGGAACGACCTGGACAACAATTGCAAGCTATACTGCAACCGATATTGGAACGCCTTCTCTATTTGCTAAAATGGCTCCAATTAGTTTAACCGATTATGCAGGTAACCCCAACTTACAAATTCGATTTATCTACACCGCACAATGGGATGACGGTTGGGCAGTAGACAATATTAAAGTGGAAGGCACCCGACCTCTTAACACGACCTTTACATGGACCGGTGGAAGTGTCAATGCTTTTACTGATCCTGGCTTGTCGATTCCGTATACCAATCAAGCTGTTCCGACTGTTTATGTTGTTCCTAGTGCGTCGCAGTTGGCTTCCCCCTCTTGGTCGTTTACGGCTAATGCTACTTTAGGAAATGGGTGTCCTATTTCTCAATTGGTTACCATTAACAACAAAACAAAACTTTGGAAAGGTACTGTCAGTAATGATTGGTATGATGGAAATAACTGGTCACCAATTGGTGTTCCTGATGCAAATACTTGTGTATTCATCTATGACGGAACCCCTTTTGATTCTAACATTAACATTTCAGCTAATAACGCTTTTGCAAAGTTTATAACTGTAAGACCACTGGGATTATTAGAAATTCAAACGAATAATAAGGTTACTGTAACGGATGCCGTAAGTGTAGACGCCGGTGGAACATTTACCATTGAAGACTCTGGAAGCTTAATTCAAATTAACGACGTAGCGAATTTAGGAAACATCAACTACAAGCGAATTGCACCGGGCATCAGAGGCCTTGATTATGTGTATTGGTCTTCGCCAGTTAGCAATCAAGCAATGGAAACTATTTATAGTTCACCTATATCGGGGCCAAAATATTTATGGAATACTACGGTTCCCAACACCAATGCTGGTTTAGGAAACTGGGAAACTGCTAGTGGTATCATGCAACGTGGAAAAGGGTACATTATTCGTGGTTCTTCTAGTTACGGAATGGGAGCCACCAATATTGCCGCTACGTTTACCGGCATACCTCATAATGGAATTATTCCGTTTACAGTTGCGCGTGGTAGTTATATAGGAGTTCCTTATAACGGCACTAACGGAGTGCAAATTACAAACTTAGAGGACAACTATAATTTATTAGGAAATCCGTATCCTTCGGCAATCGATGTGGCTAATTTCTTAGGTCAAAACAGTTCCGTTATTCACGGTAATGTAAAATTATGGCGCCACGGCAGTGCTCCTGCGGCGATTGTGAATCCGTTTTATGGCTCATTTACATACAATTATAATGGTGATGATTATTTAACGATAAACAGCCTGGGTATTAGTGATCCTGTAGGCTACGATCCAATCATTAAATCGGGTCAGGCGTTTTTAGTTCAAATGTTAGATGGTCCAGCAGCAACAGGAATCATAAACTTTACGAATAGTATGCGTTTGCAAGCGGGTCTTCCATTAAGTAATAGCAACTTCTTTAGAAATTCTGACGCCGTTGTAAATTCTGAATCGACTGAAAAACACCGTATTTGGTTAGATATAATGGATCAAAATAATATTGTTTCGAGTACATTAGTTGGTTATGCTACAGGTGCATCTGATGCTTTTGACTCACCTTTTGATGCGCGCTCATCGGTTCCAACTTTTATGAAATTATATTCCCTAATTGACAATGAAGTGTATGACATACAAGGAAGAAGCTTGCCCTTTAACAACAACGACCAAGTGCCTTTAGGAATCACAACTGTGCAGGCGGGAACTTATTCAATAGGTTTAAACACTATTGATGGCTTATTTTTAGCAGCTAATCAAGGAATTTATTTAGAAGATAAAACGACTAACATAATTCACAATCTAAAAACAAATCCTTATAGTTTTACAAGTGCGGTAGGTACTTTCCACAATCGTTTTGTTTTACGATACACTAATGAAATCTTAGGAAATGATGATTTTATAGCAAATACAGTTACCGTTTATGCAAATGAAAGTATCAATGTTATGGCTAAAAACCAAATTATTAAATCAATACGTGTTTATGATTTATTAGGAAGAGTTATCGGTTCATTTGCGACCATCAATGCTGATACCTTTAGTACTAGCACTGTTGCAAAAACACAAAGTGCTTTATTAGTAGAAGTGACTTTAGATAATGGAGCAACTCAAACTTTTAAAGTAATTTTCTAGAAAAAAACTAAATGATTTTCACTTAAGGGACTAACAAATGTTAATCCCTTTTTTCTTTAAGCTATTCCTAAATATTTATTATAATTTAGAGAATAACTCTTTTTTTTACCTTAAAAATTAGACTACTTAACAAGAAAATAACTTTTTTTTAACATTTTTTTCATAAATAATTGGTTTTCAAACAAAATCGTATATATTTGTTTTATTCTAGTAACCCCAAACTTCTAAAACTATGAATAATACTACTTTAGTAAGGTTTATTTCTATGTCTTTTTGTTCTAAAAATACAATTTTTCTTTTTGTTTTTCTTTTTGTCCTAGAAAATGCATTTTCACAAAGTAATAATTGTGCGGCAACACCGACTCTTACGATTGGTACAAGTTGCAGCACAACAAACTTCACAATGCCAAATGCTTCATTTGCAAATTCAGGAGTAGCTGTTTCTTGCGGAATTTCCTACCGAGATGGATGGTTTACCTTTGCTACAGATGCAACAACAACGCTAATAACAATACAAGGAACATCAAACCGGAGACTTGGATTGGCATTATATTCTGGAGCTTGTGGCTCATTAACAGAAGTCACTTGCACACTACCAAACGCTTCCAATGCAAATCTTACAAATGTAGTAGTTTCTCCAAACACCACCTACAGACTACGTTTGATGAAAACGAATAACAATACGAATGATATGACTGGTACTGTGTGCATCTACAAACCAGCTACTACATATTGCACACCCACTAACACCTTCTCTACTTCATATTACATCACAAATGTAACAACAACAGGAGGAATTGCTAATTTCAATAATAACTCCGCAGGCTTTTCGGCCTATACCAATTTCTCTGCTCTTTTTGTAAGTCAATATGCAGGCGCTAGCTTTTCTCTAACTGCAAGTCACCCATCAAGTACTTATGGTTACAACGTTTGGGTTGATTGGAATAACGATACTGATTTTATTGATGCAGGAGAAAGTATGATTTCAACGGGTTATCTAGCTACACCTGCAAATTTAGGTTCCATAACTATACCTGTAGGTACATTACCAGGAAATTATAGAATGCGGATTAGAAATGCCTATCTAAATGATCCAGCAACTGCATGTGGTTCTTTTGATTATGGTGAAGCCGAAGATTATACAATACGTGTTGCAGCACCGCCAGCATGTTCAGGTACACCAACAGCAGGTACGGTAACAACTAGTCCAGGCTTAGGAAACGCAGGTTCAACTTATGCTGTATCGGCAAGCGGATATACTAATTCTTCAGGCTTGACATTTCAATGGCAGTATAGCACAAATGGTGGTGGCTCTTGGACCAACCAAGGTGGTGCTACTGGTACATATTCTAATATTATAGCTACTGCCCCAGCATTAGGAACAACTGTTTTATGGCATTTAATTGTCACCTGCACAGCGAGTAGCCAAAGTGCTACTTCAACTAACGGAACATTTACTTCAGTAACTTCTCAAAATGTACCGGCTTCTGGGAGTAATACCGTAGCTTGTGGAACAAATATCGTATTATATGATAATGGTGGTGCAGCTGGAAATTACGCAGATAATTCAAACGGATATACTATTTTAGGAGCTGGATTAGGAGCTACAATTACTATTTCAGGAAACTACACTATTGAAAATAGTGATACAATCAGAATTTATAATGGATCGGGAATTGGGGGTACATTATTAGCTACTTATTCAGGCACGGGTTCAATTAATTATACAGGAACAGCAGGACAAACTTTAACGCTTCAATTTTATTCCGATAGCTCTGTGGTTTATTCGGGCTTTTCACTTTCCGTCTCTTATGCGGGTGTTTGCTTTCCTGCTTGTACTGGTACACCAACAGCAGGCACTGTTACAACAAACCCAACTACTGATTGGCCAGGTACTCCTTATGTAATATCGGCTGCTGGTTTCACATTGGCTTCTGGATTAACTTATCAATGGCAATACAGTATAAATGGAGGCACAACATGGCTTAATGCAGGAAGTACAACATCTACTTATGCAGACTATAACGCAACTGCTCCTGCAAGTGGTGTTGTGTTATGGCATCTAGTGGTTACTTGTACAGCTAGTTCAAGTAGTGCTACATCAACAAATGGTACGTTTACTACTTTACAAATCAGCGATGTTGTTACCGGTTGTCCAAATGTAGTTTCAGGTGGACTAGGACTCAATGGCGCTGATCCGGCAATTATTACTTGTGTTTCCTCATCGGGCTGTGTAGACCTAGAAGCTACTTATTTAGATTTAGGAGATACTTCAAGTTATATTGTAGAGCCCATAATTTATAACCCTCCATTTGCTTTTTCAGGATTAGCCAATCCTGTTAGTGTAAATATTGACGACAGATGGTCTCCAATAATTAATTTACCTTTTAAATTTTGTTTCTTTGGAAATACGTATGATCAATGCTTAATTGGTTCTAACGGAGTAATTACTTTTGACATCCTTAACAATACACCAACAACGGGAACTTGTGAATGGGAATTTGACACGTATAATCCTGGAACACTTCCTATTAGCGGACATAATGCATTAATTGAAAATGCGATATTTGGAGTTTTTCAAGATATAGACCCTGGAAAAGGTGGGAATATCGGATGGGAACTTATTACATTACCTTCAGGATGTAGGGCTTTAGTAGCCTCATGGTTTAACGTACCAATGTTTTCGTCATCTTGCAATAGCCAACTTTATACTGGTATGATTGTATTATACGAAAATTCAAATATTATTGAAGTATATACACAAGAAAAAAATGTTTGTTCCACTTGGAATGATGGCAATGCAGTTATTGGTATCCAAAATGCAAATGGCACTTTAGCATCTGTACCTCCGGGAAGAAATGCTTTAGACCCTAACTGGACCGTAACAAATGAAGCTTGGCGTTTTGTACCCAATGGTACTTCTATTGCTTCAATAAAATGGTATGAAGGCGCTGGAGTTACAGGTCCACTAGTAGCAACTACAGATGTAATCAATGTTTGCCCAACAAATACAACTATTTACACTGCCGAAATCACCTATACATTATGTGATGGAAGAACAATTAAAGAATTAGACCAAACAACCGTAACCGTTAATAAAGATAAAATATGGGATGGTTCTTCAAACACAGATTGGAATACAGCCGCAAACTGGACTCCTTCTGGCGTGCCAACATTTACAGAATCTGTAACTATCCCTAATGTTGCAAATGACCCAATTATTAATACAGGTGCAAATGCAGTCGCCTGCAGTTTAAACGTAGAATCTGGCGCTGTTTTAACCCTAAGTGCAGGAAAAAATCTTACAGTTACCAATACCATAACTGTAGCTGCAACAGGAACATTCAATGTAAAAAATGCTGCTAATCTTGTGCAAATAAACAACGCAGCTGTGAATACAGGAATTATTAATATGGAACGTATTGCCACTGTTCGATTACAAGATTATTCTTACTGGTCATCGCCAGTGGGGAATCTTGGAGCAGGCACTTTCCCGGTACAAAGTGTTTCACCAGCTACACCGGCGGGGTACATATTCAAATGGGGAACAACAACGCCAAATGCAAATGGAGGTCAAGGTACGTGGGTAAGCACCTCTGAAAATATGATTCCTGCGAAGGGCTATATTCTGCGCGCTCCGAATGGATTTACGAATGCCGCAACAAGTCCTTTAACCGCTAATTTTATTGGAATTCCTAATAACGGCATATTTTCTCCAAACATTTATCGTGGAACAGACTTTACAGGAGTCGGAACTCAGGGAATGCTAAGAACAATTTCAGATGATAACTGGAATCTTGTTGGAAATCCTTATCCTTCTTCTATAGGTGTAAATGAATTTTTAACATTGCCTGCAAACAACACCATAGTTGGAGGTGTGAGAATTTGGACACACGGTCAATTGCCTACAAATTCTATTGATCCTTTTTATCAAAATTACGTCTTTAACTATTATCCAAATGATTACATTACTATCAATTTAACAGGAGCAACAAGCGGTCCTCTAGATTATAAAATTGGAGCAGGCCAAGGCTTCATGGTTCTTATGAATGATGGAGCGGCAGGATCAGGAACCATTACATTTAACAACGCAATGAGAAGTGCTTCTTTTGCAAATAACTCATTCTATAAAAGTAGTTCAGAATCAAATGCGACAGAAACTATTGAACAAAATAGAATTTGGTTAGATTTAGTTGCACCGACAGGATCGGTAAATAGACTTTTAGTTGGTTATGTAAGTAATGCAACGCAAGCAGAAGATCGCTTATATGATTCCTTTACAGATTATAAAGAAAGTCAAAACTTTTATTCGTTAATTGGCAACAATCCAATGGCAATTCAAGGCAGAACTTTACCTTTTGATGTAAATGACACAGTTAATTTAGGCGTTACAATTCCACAAAACGGAACTTATAGCATTGCAATAAGCGCTTTAGACGGATTGTTTGAAACTACAAATCAAACTATTTATATTGAAGACACACAGACAAATATCATTCATAATTTAAGACAAAATCCTTATTCTTTTTCAGCAATTAGCGGAAACGACCCTAATCGTTTTGTTTTAAGATACACGAACGGAACTTTAGCAAACGAAGATTTTATATACGATGCTTCCTCAGTTTGGGTAAGCTCAACCAATGAATTAACAGTAAAATCATCGAAAACGGAAATTCAATCAGTACGTGTGTTTGATATTTTAGGAAGAGAATTAGCAAATTTCCCTAATGTAAATGGCTATGAAATTCCTTTAACTAAAATTCAAAAAAACAATTCAGGTTTAATTATACAAGTAACTTTAAAAAACGGTATAGTTATTAACAAAAAAACTATTTATTAATTTCTAATATATTTCAAAAACCTCCAAAAAGACCTTTGCTTTAAATAGTGAAGGTCTTTTTTTTGTTTAAAAATGTAACTTTTTACTTAAAGATGTGCGTTTCATCGATAAAATTATAACTTCGTCGATATTTATTGTAAAACATTTTTTATAAAATGGTAGTATGCTACTTTTGCAAAAAAAACAAAATGAGATTACCCCTTCTTCTATTGTTATTTTGTACCCTTTCATATGCTCAAATTGGAATTGGAACAACGACACCTAATGCTGCTTTAGACATTACCGCTACAAATGATGGCTTATTAATTCCGAGGGTTGCCTTGGTCGCTTTGAACAATGTTAGTCCGCTAACCTTACCAACAATTTCGGAAATGGTTTACAATACTGCAACTGCAGGAACGGCTCCAAACAATGTAACCCCCGGTTATTATTATTGGAACGGAACTAGCTGGAGCAAATTAGCCATTACAACAAATACGAGTTGGTCTACTGCTGGAAATGCAGGAACCAACCCGGCTACAAACTATATTGGAACTGCAGATGCTACCGATATGGTTTTTAGAGCCAATAACCTTGAAAGAATGCGGATTATCAGTAGTAATGGAAACATTTCCATAGGAGATGCAGTTTCTGGAACAATAAGATCCAATAAGGAATTAGTATTAAGACAAGATGGGGACACTTATGGTTCTTCCGTTTTACGTTTACGAAATAGAAATGCTGAAAACGGCGCTATTTTCGAAAATTTAAATCCTACTCCAGTGGGCACAAATTTAGTAGATTTTATTTTTAGAACTGGAACCACTGCTACTCCCATAGCAAGTAATATCCGATTTGAAACCAGAACAAGTAGTTTGAAAGTTAGCGGAAACACTACAGAATGGCAATTTGGACAACCTGATAATCTAAATGGAGGACCAACGTTAGTAGTTGGTGCAAGTGGTACAGGTTCAGTTTCTGCATTTTTAACAGGAAGAGTGGGCATTGGAACTTCAACACCTAGAGCAGCGTTAGATGTAAGTTCTTCAACGAATGGAATATTAATTCCGCAAGTTTCATTAACTAGTAGTTCTGTTGAAGCTCCCGTAGTAAATCCAGCAACTGGTGCGCTTGTAATTGGTACCATGGTTTATAATTCTCAAACTACTGGAGACGTGACTCCAGGATATTACTATTGGACTGGAACAAAATGGTCTCGTTTTGCAACTAATGCAACGGCTGGGACTACACTTAATACAGCAATGATCAATATTAATGTTGGTGGTGATGCTACAATAAGTTCAACAACATTTGCTGCAATAGCAGATTTTACTTACACTCCTGTTTCTAATAATTCGACAATTATTGTTGAATTCAATACAAAATATGAGATTGGCGGCTACTATGGAGACAGTTATTCATCTCAAATAACAGTTGACGGTTCTCAAATTGTTTACAGTACACAGACATATACCAATGCTAACGGTGGTGGAACACGTTCAAACACATTACTTCCTTTAATGGGTGGTTATACTAACACATCCTTAACACCAAAAACAATTAATATTCGAGTCAAAAGAGATTCAGGAGATGATAACGCTGTTTTTAAACGCGATGCGAGTACTTGGCTAAAAATTACAGAAATAGCTAGATAATAATTATTTCAAAAATACCTCAAAAACCTCCAAAAAGACCTTTGCTTTAAATAGTGAAGGTCTTTTTCATTTGCATAAGCTTCTCGTTCAAACGAAATATTTCTGTAAGCCGCATTCCAATTTTTATATTTTACATATCGAATTAAAAATTCCGCAAAATACCAAACATAAAAAAACAGCACCAACAACTCCAATTGCTGTCGGATGTGTATTTTTTCGTGATTCACCAACACCACATTTTCGCGATCTTGCTTCCCTAAAAGAAACACAAACGGAAAAATAGTAATACTGCGATATCCCTTCGGAATTAAATATTTATAAACTATAACGAACATATCAAGCAAAGTTGCTAAATTTCTTCTTAACTTTATTATTTAGCCAAAGGAAAGAAGTAATCTTGGATAAAAATATTTATTTTTGTGAAAGATAAAAATAAATATTTTTAAGTCTATTTGTAGTTATGAATAAAGCATTAGACCCAAATAATCAAAAAGAAGGCGAAGATTTTTATTACACGCCCGAAGGTTATAAGTGTTTTACTGAAAAGTATCACCTAAAAAGAGGCCATTGTTGCAAAAGCGGTTGCCGACATTGTCCGTATGGATTCGATAAAAAAACAGGAACAATAAAAAAGTAAAATGTATAATGTATTTTGTATACTGAAATTCAACATACAATTTTACATTATACATCAATACATTATACACTATTTATAAAATGACTTTTAAAGAACAAATACAACAAGGAATTCCAACGGAATTACCAAACGTAAAACCCTACGAATCCGCTATCAATCACGCACCAAAGCGTAAAGATCTCCTTACAGAAGAAGAAAAAAAGTTAGCCTTAAAAAATGCTTTGCGTTATTTTGATGCAAAACATCACGCCGAACTAATTCCGGAATTTAGAGCCGAATTAGAAACTTATGGTAGAATTTACATGTATCGTCTCCGTCCGGATTACGAAATGAAGGCGAGACCAATCGAAGAATACCCAGGAAAAAGCGAGCAAGCCAAAGCCATTATGCTAATGATTCAAAACAATTTGGATTATGCAGTTGCTCAACATCCACACGAATTAATTACCTATGGTGGTAACGGTGCGGTTTTTCAAAATTGGGCACAATACCTTTTAACAATGCAATATCTGTCTGAAATGACAGACGAACAAACCTTAACAATGTATTCTGGTCATCCTATGGGATTATTTCCATCGCATAAAGAAGCACCAAGAGTCGTGGTTACAAACGGAATGGTTATTCCAAATTATTCCAAACCAGATGATTGGGAAAAAATGAATGCTTTAGGTGTTTCACAATACGGTCAAATGACTGCCGGAAGTTATATGTACATTGGTCCACAAGGAATTGTTCACGGAACAACGATAACTGTTTTAAATGGTTTTAGAAAAATAAAAAAAGCACCAAAAGGCGGATTATTTGTCACTTCAGGATTAGGAGGAATGTCGGGCGCACAACCAAAAGCAGGAAACATTGCGGGTTGTGTTACGGTTTGTGCCGAAGTAAATCCAAAAATAACACACATTCGTCATTCGCAAGGCTGGATCAACGAAGTGATTGATGATATTGAAAAATTAGTACCAAGAGTTAAAAAAGCGTTGGCTGATAAAGAAGTAGTTTCGATTGCCTATTTAGGAAATATCGTAGACGTTTGGGAAAAATTTGATACCGAAAATTTACCTATTGATTTAGGTTCTGATCAAACTTCACTACACAATCCGTGGGCGGGCGGTTATTATCCTATCGGTTATACTTTTGAAGAATCGAACGAAATGATGGCGAATAATCCGGTGCAATTTAAGGAAGAAGTACAAAAAACCTTGCGCCGTCATGCCGATGCTATTAACAAACACACCGAAAAAGGAACGTATTTCTTTGATTATGGAAATGCTTTTTTACTAGAAGCTTCGCGTGCGGGTGCGGATGTAATGTCAGAGAATCCCACCTTAGGAAGAGAATTCAAATATCCTTCTTATGTGCAAGATATTATGGGTCCGATATGTTTTGATTATGGATTTGGTCCCTTCCGATGGGTTTGTGCTTCCGGAAAACCAGAAGATTTAGCCAAAACAGATCAAATTGCTTGTGAAGTTTTAGAAGCAATGATGCAGGATTCTCCTGAAGAAATTCAGCAACAAATGCAAGATAACATCACTTGGATTAAAGGCGCTCAAGAAAATAAATTGGTGGTAGGTTCGCAAGCACGAATTCTATATGCCGATTCAGAAGGTCGCATTAAAATTGCAGAAGCTTTCAATCAGGCCATTGCAAAAGGCGAAATTGGAACGGTAATTTTAGGACGCGACCACCACGATGTTTCCGGAACCGATTCGCCTTATCGAGAAACGTCTAACATATATGACGGTTCTCGTTTCACAGCCGATATGGCCATTCAAAACGTAATTGGCGATAGTTTTAGAGGCGCTACTTGGGTTTCCATTCACAATGGCGGCGGCGTGGGCTGGGGCGAAGTAATAAATGGTGGTTTTGGTATGGTTCTTGATGGTAGTAGAGAAGCGTCAAGACGCTTAGCATCAATGCTTTTCTGGGATGTGAACAACGGAATTTCTAGAAGAAATTGGGCAAGAAACGAAGGAGCGATTTTTGCAATAAAAAGAGCAATGGAGACGCAACCTTTATTGAAAATTACCATCCCTACTATAGTTGATGAAACATTATTATAAATTAGTTGAAGGTTTGAATTTAAAATCTTTGACTTTAAACCCTAAAAACTATTAATTATGAAAACAATACAATTACTTTCGGTGCTTTTTATAGCAACTTTAGCTTCATGCAGTTCGGTCCGCGTGAATTCAGATTATGATAAAAAAGCAGATTTTGGCTCTTATAAAACATATGCATATTTAAAAAGTGGTGTAGATAAAGCTGAAATTTCTGATTTAGATAAAAAGAGAATTTTATATTCGATTGATGAAGTGCTGGCGGCTAAAGGTTTTACAAAATCGGAAAACCCAGCAATTTTAGTAAGTATTTTTACTAAAGAAACCCAGCGCGTGGATGTGTACCAAAATCATGGTTTTGGATGGGGCTGGAATCCGTATTGGGGAATGAACATGAATTATTCTAATGTAAACACAACCCCTGAAGGCACGCTTTTTATTGACTTAATCGATGCCAAAACCAAAGAATTAATTTGGCAAGGTGAAGGAACCGGTTATTTGACTAAAAATACAGAGAAAAAAGACGCACGCATTAAAGAGTTTGTAGGTAAAATTTTAGATCAATATCCTCCGAAATAAAAATATTAAAAGGCGTAACTATATATTTACGCCTTTTTTATTAAATAATCTTTTTTTTTACACTATTTAGAACCTTTGTTTTGTAGATTTGTAGCCGCTTTTCAAATAAAGTTTATTATTCAAATGGCTCTAAAAAAAATCATACTTATACTAATATTAGTATTTTCTAATTTAGGATATTCGACTTCTTCTAAAATTGAAAACCATGTTAGTCATGCAGTTATTGCCCCATTAATAACGTCATTTACACCTGCTTCAGGTCCAAAAGGAACTAGAGTTACAATTACAGGATCTGGATTTTCAGCCACTTCTCAAGTTAATTTTAATGGTTTTAATGCTACTACCCTTTACATAAACTCAACTACATTACAAGCATTAGTACCTTTGATTGCAACCGGAGAAAACCAGACAATCACTGTAATTGATAGTGGTGTTTCAACCAATGCAGCAACTTTCTTTACTTTGAACACCACATTAGGTACGTGTGCTTCTTTTACAGATTTAATTATATCAGAAGTATATGATTCTGGAACTGGGAATGTATGGTATATGGAATTATACAATCCAACAAATACCCCAATAATTTTAAATGCTCCAGGAAGTATTTACAAACTAGAACGCTATGGGTCTATTGGAAACCCATCGCCTACTAGAACCATTGATTTAACCGGAACTGTCCTTCCTAATAGTGTTTATACCTTAAAACTTGGAAATGCATCACCAAATACTTGTAATGCAATTACATACAATTTCACAGAAACTGGTGCGGGTATTAATGAAGATGACGAAATTAGACTAACCAAAAACGGACTCCCTATTGATGTTGTTTATTGTCCAGATGAAACAGGTTATACCATAAAAAGAAATTCTAATGCAAGTGGACCTTCCAACATTTACGATGCAACAGAATGGACTACTTTATTATCAGAAACTTGTACGGATTTAGGCCAATTTACTGTTTCAAATAATTTACCGACCATTAACAGCCATCCAATTGATGTAACTGGATGTCCTTCAACAGCAACTTTTGCAGTTGGCGCATCTGCAACTGGCATATTAACTTACCAATGGTATTATAACAACGGAACAAACACAAACTGGACATTACTAACTTCAGTATTTCCTGGAGTTACGATTTCAGTAACAGCATCTCCTTCTTTAAGTTTGAGTGGTAACCTCACAACATTAAACGGTTATCAATTCTATTGTGCCGTTTCATTAAATGCGTCATGTACTGTAATTTCTAATGCAGCAACATTAGATATTTCATCAACCACAACACCTACATTCAATCAAATTTCACCAATTTGTCCTGGCCAATCCTTTACATTACCCTCAGCCTCAACTAATAGCACTGCTATTAATGGAACTTGGTCGCCAGCGATAAATACTACGACAACTACGACATATACATTCACACCAACTGCAGGACAATGTGCTACTACAACGACCATGACGATTGTAATAAAGCCGGCTGCTACTTTAGCTTTAACTTCGGCTACCGGCACAGCCAATCAAACCGTTTGTACGGGAAATGCCCTTATTCCTATTGCCTACACGTTTGGCGGTAGTGCTACAGGTGCTACCGTTACTGGACTTCCTGCTGGAATAACGGCTTCGACTTCTGGGAATGTACTAACAATTAGCGGAACAGCTGCAACAAATTTTAATTATACAATAACAACAGTTGATGGCTGTAGCCCAATTATACTTGGTGGAAATGTAGTTATTACAGCTAATGCAACCCTCAACTTAACTTCTGCAGCAGGAACTGATAATCAAACTATTTGTATTGGCACTGCAATTACTCCTATTGAATATACTTTTGGAGGTGGAGCAACTAGCGCAACAGTGTCTGGACTTCCAGCAGAAATTACCGCTTCCACTGCAGGAAATGTGGTTACAATTAGCGGAACTCCGGCGGGAAATTTCAATTATACAATAACTACAGTTGGTGGTTGTGGAATTATTACTTTAAACGGAGCTGTTGTTGTAAATCCGAATGCTACGCTTGTTTTAACTTCTGCAGCAGGAACTGATAATCAAACTATTTGTGTTGGAAATACAATTACACCTATTCAATATACTTTTGGAGGAGGTGTAACTGGCGCAACAGTAACAGGTTTGCCAGCAGGAATCACAGCTTCGACTACAGGAAACGTGGTTGCAATTAACGGAATTCCGTCGGGAAATTTCAATTATACAATAACTACAGTTGGTGGTTGTGGCAGCAGTATTACACTCAATGGCAGTGTAACAACAACTACGGGAATCACACCTATCTTCGCACAAGAAGCTCCAGTTTGTAGTGGAATTCCTTTGAATATTACAACCACATCTACAAACGGCATTGTAGGGACTTGGCAAGAAATTTCAAATACTGCTTCTACTATTACTTACGAATTTAATCCATATCCTGGACAATGTGCTACAACGACAACTATGACTGTTGTAGTTACACCGCGTCCTACAGTAACGATAACTTCACCAAGTACTTCATATTGTGCAGGATCATCAACGAATATTACTTTAACAAGTACAGTTCCAGGAACTACATTTACTTGGAATGCTTTGTCTTCTAATTTGGATACTACCCAAGTATTTAGCGGAAACGGTGCTACCATTGCACAAACATTAAATTTAGTAAATGATTTGAATGTTGGCTTTGTAACTTATAGCGTAACACCGTTTGCAAATGGTTGTTCGGGAACACCACAAGAGATTACGATATTTGTAAATCCAACGCCAATAATGACGGCTGTAGCCACTACTAGCGCTATTTGTTCAGGAGACACCGCGAATATTGATTTAACCAGTAATATTTCAGGAGTTACTTACAGTTGGACTTTTTCTGCTACGGGAGTAACAGGAGCAAGCAACGGAAATGGTATAAACATTAATCAAGTACTAACTTCAGCGGATGCTACTACAGGTGGCTTTGTTATTTACACCATTACACCCTCATTAAATGGATGTATAGGTTTACCGGTAACAGTTCAAATAGATGTGAAACCACGTCCAGAGTTCTTCGGAACGATTCCAACTACGGTTATTTGTAGTGGTGAGTCTATCAATATTGGTTTAAGCGCTTCTATTGCAGGAACTACTTTTAATTGGACAGTATTTAGTAGCGACAACGTTACGGGAGCAACAGCGGGTTCAGGAATAGCTATTATAGAAATTCTAGAAGCGCCAACAGTCCAAGGAACAGTGGTTTATACGGTTATCCCAGTATTAAACGGATGTTCTGGCGCTCCAATTACGGTGACAGTAACGGTAAATCCATTACCAAAACCAATGTTAGCTGATGG
>NZ_JAXKVR010000023.1:0-125144 GCF_034497725.1 Flavobacterium psychraquaticum | reverse complement strand
TTTGTTTTTTCTTTAAAAACAAAAAGATAGAACGAATAGCCCGACCTGAAAAGGGAACGCCCTAGAAATCTAGAATTGTATCGTAATGTTTGTGGTGGTTTTTAAATTCTTGAATACCTTCTTTGAAAGAAATACATCACTAATGATGTATTTCTAATTTAAAAACGAAATTATTTTTTGTACAACGTCTTCATTTCCAAGTATTTTTCGGTGGCCATAACCTGTTGTAATGATGAGTTCAGAATGTTTTAGATGTTTTTGAATATGATACGCCGCTTTTACTGGAACGTCCGCATCTTCCAAATCATGGATGACTAAAACTGGAATTTCAATTTGTTCGGCGGCTTTGTAAGCGGAATAATCATCCATTTTACCTCCGAATTTTTTCTCGAAATGATCTTTTAACAGCAATCCGTATTTCGGATTAATTTCTAATTTTGAAATGAAATCATCAATTACATCTTGAATGATATCTCCACTACCAATGACAACTGCTTTTTTAACTTGCAAATTTTGTTTAATAGCATTTAAAACAGACATCCCGCCTAAAGAGTGTCCAATTACAAATTTAAAAGGGCCATAATGTTTTTCTAACTCTAGAATAGAAGCTATGAATTCAGTCATTATTGAAGCGTTTCCTTTAGATTTTCCATGCGCTGGTGCATCAAAGCTTACCGTTGAAAAGCCGTTTTTTAGAAGCTCATCTGCAATTCGTACTAATTGCGTTCCGCGACCGGACCAGCCGTGGACTAAAAGTACTTTTCGAGCGCTTGTACCATATTCGTAAACTACAATTTCTTTGTTAATTGCAGGCACTGTTAGTAATCGTTGAACACTATCTTCATCCATTTTCACTTCACGTTTCGGTGTTTTGTGTTTTATAGGAGTAGTAAATAATTTTGAAGCAAACATTGTCGTAAGCTTAGGAGAAATCATCTCTAAAACTTTAGCGATTTTTTTAATTAAATTCGGAACTTCTTGGCTTTGTTTCGTTTCATTTTTATTTTTTGACATAGCGACAATTTTTTGTGCAAATTACTATTATTACCTTTTTTTATTTCATTTTCAGCTATAAAAATTAGTTAAATTTATTTTAGCTCTAATTTTTTATAAATTTAGTAGTAAATTTGTAGCTTATATAAAAACATATTGCTATGAATTATAAATCTAGAATCTTAATTGTTGTTCTTTTGGCCTTTGCTTGGGCATGTTCTACAAATCCTTTTACAGGAAAGAGTACCATGGCTTTAGTGCCTAATAGTCAAATATTCCCTTCAGCATTTCAACAATATAGTCAGTTTCTTTCTGAAAATAAAGTGGTGAAAGGTACGGCTGATGCAAAACGCATTGAAACTATTGGTATGAAAATCAAAACGGCAGCTGAACGTTGGTTAAACTCAAATGGTCAATCTAAATATTTAGAGGGTTATGAATGGGAATATAAATTAGTAGACAGTAAAGAATTAAATGCTTGGTGTATGCCAGGTGGTAAAATTGTTTTTTACACGGGTATTTTACCAGTCTGTAAAGATGATGCTGGAATTGCAGCTGTTATGGGGCACGAAGTTGCGCACGCATTAGCAAATCACGGCCAACAAAGAATGAGTGCTGGATTATTACAACAGTTAGGAGCCGTTGGTGCGCAAGTTGCTGTTGGAAATAAAAGTGCTGAAACGCAAGCTTTGGTAATGCAAGCTTATGGAATAGGAACGGAAGTAGGAGGAATGTTACCTTTTAGTAGAGCACACGAAAGTGAAGCCGATATGATTGGTTTAACACTTATGGCAATTGCAGGTTACGATCCAATTAATGCAGTTAAAGTGTGGGAAAGAATGTCCGCACTTTCAAACGGTCAGGCACCGGCTGAAATTTTAAGTACGCATCCAAGTAACGAATCTCGAATTAGAGATTTAACTGCTTTACTTCCAAAAGCAAAAGCAGAAGCCGCTAAATTTGGTGTTAAATTTAAATAAATAAAAATAAATAGTATATTTGAATCCCGACCTATAAAATCGGGATTTTTTTATGGCAAATTTAGAAAAAGGGAGCTCTAAACTTTTAAATGCTTGGGCATTTTACGATTGGGCAAATTCAGTATACGCATTGGTTATCTCTTCAACCATTTTTCCCCTATATTATGGTGCGTTATTTAGACAAAAAGAAATTGATGAAATTCTAATCTTAGGTTTTTCGGTCCGAAGTGAAGCATTGATTAGTTACGTTACGGCCTTAGGCTTTTTAATCATCGCATTTATATCGCCTTTGCTTTCGGGAATTGCCGATTATTTAGGAAATAAGAAATTCTTCCTAAAGTTATTTTGCTACGTGGGTGCTTTATCCTGTATGTCTCTATATTTTTTCTCGCTGGACACTGTAGTTTTGAGTTTGGTTTCATATTTATTGGCTTTAATAGGGTTCTGGGGAAGTTTAGTTTTTTATAATTCCTATTTACCAGATATTGCACACAAAGAGCAACAAGATAAAATCAGTGCAAAAGGTTTCAGTCTGGGCTATATCGGAAGCGTCGTTTTATTATTAATCTGTTTGGCAATGGTTATGTCGGTTGACGACATCCAAAAGCTCCAAATGATGCGTTATTCGTTTCTTTTGGTGGGAATTTGGTGGATGGGTTTTAGTCAATATACCTATTATCATTTACCGGATATTAAAAGCGAAAACAAATTTCATAAAAATATATTTTTCAATGGATTCAAAGAATTGCGTAAAGTTTGGAAACAAATTAAAGAGTTAAAAGCATTGCGTAGGTATTTAGGTGCTTTCTTCGTTTATAGTATGGCCGTGCAAACCATTATGATTATTGCCGCCTATTTTGGTGAAAAGGAAGTGCAATGGGGCGACGATAGCAAACGAACAATGGGATTAATTGTAAGTATTTTGCTAATTCAATTGATTGCTGTTTTCGGTGCTTGGCTAACTTCTAAAGCTTCTGCCAAATTTGGAAATATTAAGGTTTTGATTGCAATTAATTTCTTTTGGGTGCTAATTTGTACTTTCGCCTATTTCGTAATTACACCACAAGATTTTTATATTACAGCTGCTTTTGTAGGATTAGTTATGGGAGGAATTCAATCGTTATCTCGCTCTACATATTCCAAATTTATTCCAGCTGACGCCACAGACACGACTTCATTTTTTAGTTTTTACGATGTAGCAGAAAAAGTGGGAATTGTTATCGGAATGTTGACTTACGGTTACATTGCTGATATCACTGGAAAAATTCAAAATGCAATCCTATTTTTAATATTATTTTTCGTAGTCGGATTATTACTCTTATTGCGTGTGCCTAAAAACGAGTAATCATTGGCATACATCTTGATTTATTAGTTAAAGAAATACCCTTTATATTTATTTTACGAATTGATTATCAGTGCGATAGATCAGTTATTCGTAAATTTGAATAGTATAAGATAAAACAATTACTGACAAAAAGACCACATATACAATTATGCCAAACCATAAAATACTAGCCTTTGACAATTTGTCACTTCAAGAAATGGATCCTGATGCAGAATTAATTCCATTAATGACGCCGGAAGACGAAGAAGAAATGAACAATGAAGAGTTGCCAGAAGATATTGCAATTCTACCTTTACGAAATACCGTTTTATTTCCAGGAGTTGTAATTCCGATTACAGCCGGAAGAGATAAATCGATAAAATTGATTAATGATGCCAATGCCAAAGGAAAAATTATTGGTGTTGTAGCTCAAATCGATGAAAACGAAGAAGATCCATCGCCAAAAGATGTACATCATATTGGAACTGTTGCTCGAATTATGCGTGTTTTAAAAATGCCTGACGGAAATACTACCGTAATACTTCAAGGTAAAAAACGCTTTGAAATTGAGTCGTTTACGCAAGAAGAACCTTATCTAAAAGCGAAAATTAAAGCAGTTGATGAAGAACGTCCAAAAAAGAAAGATGTAGAATTTAAAGCCATCATCGAATCAATCAAAGAATTGGCTATCGAGATTATTCGCGAAAGTCCAAACATTCCTACCGAAGCTACTTTTGCTATTAAAAATATCGAAAGTGAACCTTTCCTAATCAATTTTGTTTCTTCAAATATGAACCTTTCGGTCGAAGAAAAACAACAATTATTAGCGATTAAAAACCTGAAAGATAGAGCATTAGAAACCTTGCGTTATATGAATTTAGAGCTTCAGAAATTAGAAGTTCGTAATGATATTCAGTCAAAAGTACGTTTTGATTTGGACCAACAACAACGCGAATATTTCTTACAGCAACAAATGAAAACCATTCAAGAGGAATTGGGTGGCGTTTCTTATGAAGCCGAAATTGAAGAAATGCGTGCCAAAGGGTTGAAGAAAAAATGGAACGAAGAAACGGGCAAACATTTCGAAAAGGAGTTGTCAAAATTACAACGTACCAATCCAAATTCACCCGATTTTGGAACGCAAAGAAACTATATTGAGTTATTTTTAGAATTGCCTTGGAATGAATTTTCAAAAGATAAATTTGATCTAAAAAGAGCCCAAAAAATTCTAGACCGCGATCATTATGGTTTGGAAGAAGTAAAGCAACGTATTATCGAACATTTAGCAGTTTTAAAATTGCGTAACGATATGAAATCGCCAATTTTGTGTTTGTACGGACCTCCCGGAGTTGGAAAAACCTCGATTGGAAAATCAATTGCCGAAGCTTTAGGAAGAGAATACATCAGAATGTCATTAGGTGGTTTGCGTGATGAAGCAGAAATTCGTGGCCATAGAAAAACCTACATTGGTGCAATGCCTGGACGTATTTTGCAAAATATAAAAAAGGCAAAAACGTCAAATCCTGTTTTTGTTTTAGACGAAATCGATAAATTATCAATAAGTAATACTGGCGATCCTTCTTCTGCATTGTTAGAAGTTTTAGATCCGGAACAAAATAAAGAATTTCACGATAATTTCTTGGAATTGGGATACGATTTATCAAAAGTGATGTTCATTGCGACAGCAAATAACGTTTCTTCAATTCAACCGGCACTTCGCGATCGTATGGAAATGATCGAAATGACGGGTTACACCATTGAAGAGAAAATTGAAATTGCAAAAACGCATTTGTTACCAAAACAATTAAAAGAACACGGATTATCAGCTAAGGATTTACAAATTGGTAAAAAACAACTCGAAAAAATAGTTGTCGGTTACACGCGTGAATCTGGTGTTCGTGGATTAGAGAAAAAAATCGCTCAAGTGGTGCGACACGCTGCAAAATCTATTGCAATGGAAGAACCGTATAATTTAAAAATTACGGACGAAGACATTTTAGCGGTCTTAAAATCGCCAAGAATGGAACGTGATAAATATGAAAGTAACGAGGTTGCCGGAGTGGTAACTGGTTTAGCTTGGACATCAGTTGGTGGCGATATTTTGTTCATTGAATCGTTGGTTTCAAAAGGAAAAGGAACGATGACAATGACGGGTAATTTAGGAACAGTAATGAAAGAATCCGTTACCATTGCCTTGGAATATATCCGTGCAAACGCTGAAGATTTAGGGATTAATCCCGAAATTTTAAACAACCACAACATTCACATTCACGTGCCAGAAGGTGCAACGCCAAAAGATGGCCCAAGTGCTGGAATTGCGATGTTGACGTCAATGGTTTCTTCATTCACACAAAAAAGAATTAAGAAAAATATTGCAATGACGGGCGAAATTACGCTTCGTGGAAAAGTGTTGCCTGTGGGCGGCATCAAAGAGAAAATCTTGGCTGCCAAACGAGCAAACATCAAAGAGATTATCCTTTGTAAAGAAAATAAACGCGATATTGAAGAGATAAACGCGAGTTATATTGAAGGATTAACCTTTCATTACGTCGATAGAATGAGTGAAGTTTTAGCCATCGCGATTACCGATCAAGATGTTAAGAATCCAAAGAATTTTACAAGTAGTAAAGTTTAGGGCGTTCCCTTTCAGGTCGTGCTTTCCGCTCTATCTTTTAGGGCAGAAAAAGCCCTAAAAGGATGCCGCTCCAATCACTAACGCAAAAAGGAATTCCAATACACATTTATTGGAATTTCTTTTTTTGTTTACTACTAATTATAATTTTATCTTCGCAGTTGCGTTATCATTAAGCTAACCTCATAAAATGCCTAAAAAAAGAATACTATTTTACTTTTTACTTATTTCGACTACTGGTTTTAGTCAAATAGGTGGAAAATATGTATATCAGTTTTTGAACTTAGCACAATCGCCGCGACAAGCTGCTTTAGGCGGAAAAACTGTTACTGTGGTAGATTATGATGTCAATCAGGCATTCTATAATCCAGCAACTATTAATGCAAAAATGCACAATCGTTTATCGGCAAGTTATGGCAGTTATTTTGGTGAAGTCTCTTATGGAAGTGCCGCTTATGCTTATACTTACGATCGCCATTTGCAGACTTTTCACGCGGGTGTTAGTTACATCAATTATGGAACTTTTGAAGGACGCGATGAATTAGGTGATTTGACTTCAGATTTTACCGGAAGTGAAGCCGCTTTATCATTGGGTTATGCTTATAATTTACCTTGGACGGATATGTACATTGGTGCTAATGCAAAACTAATTTCTTCTACTTTAGAAAGTTATAATTCGTGGGGAGCAGCAGTAGATTTGGGATTTTTATATGTAGATGTCGATAATGATATAAATTATGGTTTATCGGTTCGAAATATTGGATTTCAAATTAAACCTTATGCAGATACGAGAGAAGAATTACCACTTTCAATCGATGCGGGAATTTCGCAATTGATGGAAAATGTGCCGATTCGTTGGCATTTAACATTGGAAAATTTACAGCAATGGAATATTGCTTTTTCTAATCCCAACAGAGCAGAAGGTAATTTAGACGGCGGTTCAAAAGAAGAAAAAGTATCTTTTTTTAACAACGCTTTGCGTCACGTTATTATTGGTGCCGAATTATTTCCAGAAAAAGGATTCAACATCCGATTGGGTTATAACTTCAGAAGAGCCGAAGAATTACGAATTGTAGACCAACGCCATTTCTCCGGAATATCAGCTGGTTTTGGTTTGCGTTTTGGAAAAGTAAAATTAGATTATTCGTACTCAAGATATACGGTTGCAGCCAATACTAGTTTGTTTGGTTTAACCATTGATCTGGAATAATTGTGAAGTATAAAATTATTTTTTCAGTTCTTTTATTTGTTTCCTGCAAAGTTGATGAAACGGATCTACAGAATGCTGGATGGAAAATTTATGAAAAATCGGCAACAGATTTTGGAGATATTATCAGTTTTAACCAAATGAAAGTAAGAAACGACACCATTTTTCTTGAGAATGAACCAATTTATCAAATACTAGCATATAAAAAGAGGTATTTTATGGATGAATTCATTACTATTAAAAGTATAAAAACGCAAAATAGTGCTACATTTATAAAAAAGTAATACGTGGCAAAAAAACATATGAATAAAATTACCATAGCAATAGACGGTTTTTCGTCAACAGGAAAAAGTACATTGGCTAAGCAATTGGCAAAAGAATTGGGTTACGTTTATGTTGATACAGGAGCAATGTATCGTGCGGTTGCTTATTTTGCAAGCCAACATAACTTGGTTTCAGAAACACATTTGGACAAGGAAAATCTTATTGCACAATTAGCCAACATCAATTTGCGTTTTGTATTTAATCCTGATTTGGGTTTTGCCGAGATGTATTTGAATAATGAAAACGTTGAAAATCCAATTCGTACCATTGAAGTTTCTCGTTTAGTAAGTAAAGTTGCCGAAATTTCTGAAGTTCGTGCTAAATTAGTCGAGCAACAACAAGAAATGGGTAAAGGAAAAGGAATTGTAATGGACGGAAGAGACATCGGAACCGTTGTTTTTCCAGATGCCGAATTGAAATTTTTTATGACCTCAAGTGCAAATACCAGAGCACAGCGTCGTTTTGACGAATTGGTAGAAAAAGGACAACGCGTTACGTTTGAAGAAGTATTGCAAAACGTGCAAGAACGCGATTATATTGACACGAACAGAGCTGATTCTCCTCTAGTAAAAGCGGATGATGCTATTGCAATTGATAATTCAGCAATGACAAAAAAAGAACAATTTGACACAGTATTAACTTTGGTTCAAGAAAAATTAAAACTATTATCAATTAAACTATAACTTAAAAACTAATCCAATGAAAAAAACAATTTTTAAATTATCATTTATTCTTATCGCTTTTTTAAGTTTCACAGCTTGCAGTAGTGATGATTCCAGTGATGCAACAACAGGAACTCTTGAAGGCGTTTGGAATACAGGTAAAACCTATGGCACAGGAACAGGATCGGGTCTTAACTTAACTTTTGAGGGCGATTCTGAAGGGACAGTAAATTTTAAATCAGATGGAACTTATGATAGTAATCTTATAGGTGGTTATGTAACGGTTACCATTCCGGCATTAAATCAGAATCAAACAACTCCTATTGAGCCAGTTTCAGAAAGTGGCATTTATACTTACAATGCTGCAACCGATGATTTGGTTTTAGATGGAGAAACCTCAAAAGTGGTCCTTTTAAATGCGAATAATATGAAAATTAAAACGCTAGTAGATCAAGACGGGGTAATAGCTGAAATTTACACAGAGTATAATCGTTAAAATATATTTTATTATAGCAATAAATCCGATTTGAATTTCAAATCGGATTTATTATTTTGTGGCAATGCTTTATTTCTTATCAGTGAATTACTTCAGCGTATTAGAAAACCTAACTTTCACCATATTTAGCATCAAAAATTATTAAAGAAAAACTTTAGTCTTTAGCTTCTTTAGTTTTCTCTTTTTCAAGTTTTCTAAAATAGCCTCTAAACAAAAAATTGTGTTTTAAAGCCTCTAAATTTTCATTCAGTTTGATGCTCGACGAATTTAAATTTAACATTGTATCATCAATTTGTTTGACCAATTTCGGATCATTTGATAAATAATTCAAAGCACCTTTTCCATCTTTTATATTTACCACCGTTTCATTTAAATTCGTAACTACTTTATTTATTTCGCCACTCGATTTTTCTAAATTTGTAATGATTGTTTTCATTTTTAGGGCAACATCTTTATCATTTAAAACACCAATAACATTATCTTTTTGATTTAAAGAGAGAATCATCTTGTTTAAATTCGCCACAGATTCAGCAGTTCCACACGTAGTTTCTTTTAGATTATGCATTGTTTGTTGTAAATCATTAGACATCAAACTATCTTTCAACAACAAACCAACCGTTCCTTTTCCTTGATTGATTTCATTCGTAATTTTCAATAAATCAGCTGTTAAAAGTGCTGCATTTCTATTGGTAACTTCTAATGTTTCTAACATCGCATCGGTTCCTGCTTTACTCTTTGATGCGATCAGGTCGCCATTTTCAACTAGCGGTGCATTACCTTTACCAGGAACGATATTAATAACCATATTTCCCACTAAACCATCGGAACTTATAGAAGCAACGGCATTTCTTTTTAGATGGGTCATCATTTTATTTTCAATGATCATCGTCACGTAAATTATAGAGTCATTCTCCATTTCAATTTTGGTGACCGTTCCAATATCAATTCCGGCATAACGGACATTATTTCCGATTTGTAAACCGCTTACATTTTCAAAAACGGCTTTTATATTGGATGTATTTCCAAATATAAATTGCCTGTTTCCAAGTACATAAAGTGCACCTAGAAATATAAATGTTCCAAATATTACAAACACGCCAAGACGTATTTTTTGAGATGTTTCTTGTTCCATAATTTATTTTTCTTTAAAAAAAGCTCTCACTTTTGGGTCTGATGATGCTTCTAATTCTTCAAAACGACCTTCAATATAATTAATTCCGTCAATTAATAAAATCATTCGGTCTGAAATGGCTTTGGCACAATCGACATCGTGAGTGATTATGATGGAAGACGTGTTGTATTCTTTTCGAATCGAATTCATTAATTGTATGATTTCTTTTGAGGTTATAGGATCTAAACCAGTCGTTGGTTCATCGTATAGAATGATTTTTGGTTTTAGAATAAGTGTTCGTGCTAAGGCTACTCGGCGTTTCATTCCACCAGAAAGTTCATTTGGCATTAAATCGATTGCGTGAGCTAACCCTACATTTTCTAACGCTTCCATTACCAAAGGCGTCGTGTCTTTCAGGTGGCCAAACTTCTTCGTATGACGTCGCAATGGGAATTCTAAATTCTCCCGAACCGACATCGAATCATATAAAGCACTTCCTTGAAATAGAAAACCAATTTCAGTACGTAATTCATCTAAATCCTCCCGATTCAAATGGTTGATTTCTTTATCCATCACCAAAATCGTACCGCTATCAGGTTTCTCTAGACCAATCACACATTTAATCATCACTGATTTTCCGGAACCTGACTTTCCCATTACAACGACGTTTTCGCCCTCTTTTAAATCCATCGTAAAACCATTCAATACTACGTTCGTACCAAAGCTTTTGTGCAGATTATCTATTTTTATGATGGGTTTAGTGTTCGTCATAGTAGTAATTATAAAAAGATGTTGGTAATGAAAACGGCGATAAAATCAATCACAAACAGCAATACCGAGGTGTAAACAACTGCTGCATTTGCTGCTTTTCCTACGCCAACCGTTCCTTTTTTACAAGTATAGCCTTTGTAGCAGCCAATTAATCCAATGGCAAAACCAAAAAAGAATGTTTTTATAGTCGCAGGAACAATGTCGCTGAACTGTAAGATATTAAAAACTTGGTTGAAATATAAAGCAAACGAAACATTTCCTTTGATGTTTTCAACCAAATAGGAGCCATATATTGCAATAAGATCACCAAAAATCACTAGCAATGGCAACATTAAAGTAGCAGCAAGTACTCTCGTAACCACAAGATATTTAAAAGGATTTGTTCCTGAAACTTCCATTGCATCGATTTGCTCGGTAACTTTCATTGAACCTAATTCGGCACCGATACCAGAACCCACTTTACCAGCACAAATTAAGGCAACGATAATCGGACCGACTTCTCTAATGATGGAAACACTTACCATCGATGCCATCCAAGAAACAGCACCAAATTGCTCTAGTGTTGGACGAGATTGTAAGGTGAAAACTAATCCAATAATAAAACCAGTAATTCCTACTAAAAAAAACGAGCGATTCCCGATGTTGAAGCACTGACGCAAAAATTCTTTGAATTCGTAAGGAGGTCGCCAAACTTCTTTGAAAAATCTAGCAGTGAAATAAGCGATTTCGCCTACTTCAATTAGAAAATTTCGAAAAGCTTCTTTTATTTTTATCCAATATTTATTCATAAACTATGGATTTCTTTCCTATCAAATGTAGTGATTTTAAATGAATTGGAGCAGTTTTATTAAGTGCAAAAAAAAATCCGATTTGAAAATTTCAAACCGGATTTCTTACTATTTTATAACTTCGTACTTCTTACTTTGTATTTCTTACTTCGTACTTTGTATTTCTCACTTCGTACTTCGTACCTCGTATTTCGTACTTACAAATGAATTACTTCACCATAAGCCATAGCAACAGCTTCCATAACCGCTTCACTCATTGTAGGATGCGGGTGCACTGCTTTTAAAATTTCGTGACCTGTTGTTTCTAATTTACGCGCTACAACTGCTTCCGCAATCATATCTGTAACTCCAGCACCAATCATATGACAGCCTAACCATTCGCCATATTTAGCATCAAAAATTACTTTTACAAAACCGTCTGGTGTTCCAGCTGCTTTTGCTTTTCCTGAAGCTGAAAACGGGAATTTCCCAACTTTAATTTCGTATCCTTTTTCAATCGCTTGTTTTTCTGTCATACCAACAGATGCAATTTCTGGAGTAGCATACGTACAACCTGGAATGTTTCCATAGTCTAATGCATCAACGTGCAATCCAGCAATTTTTTCTACACATAAAATTCCTTCAGCAGAAGCTACGTGAGCTAAAGCTTGCCCTGGCGTAACATCACCAATCGCATAATAACCCGGAACGTTTGTTTGGTAGAATGTATTGACTAAAATTTTATCTCTATCTGTAGCAATACCTGTTTCTTCTAAACCGATATTTTCAATGTTTGTTTTAATTCCAACTGCAGAAAGTAAGATATCAGCTTCTAAAACTTCTTCTCCTTTAGCTGTTTTTACAAATGCTTTAACGCCGTTTCCAGTAGTGTCAATTCGTTCTACTGAAGAGTTGGTCATAATTTTAATTCCTGATTTTTTCAAAGAACGCTCCATTTGTTTCGAGATGTCTTCGTCTTCTACAGGAACTACATTGGGCATAAATTCAACAATAGTTACATCCGTTCCCATTGAATTATAAAAATGTGCAAATTCAACACCAATAGCTCCAGAACCTACAACAATCATCGATTTTGGTTGTTCTGCTAAAGTCATTGCTTGACGGTATCCAATTACTTTTTTACCATCTTGTGGTAAGTTTGGTAATTCTCTTGAACGCGCTCCCGTTGCAATAATGATATGATCTGCTGTATATTCCGTTACGGTTCCATCAGCAGCTTTTACGTCTACTTTTTTCCCAGGTTTTATTTTTCCAAAACCATCAATAACGTCAATTTTATTTTTTTTCATCAAGAATTGAACACCTTTGCTCATTCCATCTGCTACATCTCTAGAACGTTTTACAACTGCTGAGAAATCTTTATCAAAATCAGAAACAGTCAGTCCATAATCAGCAGCGTGTTTTAGGTAATCAAAAACTTGAGCCGATTTTAATAAGGCTTTTGTAGGGATACAACCCCAGTTTAAGCAAATTCCACCCAAATTTTCTTTTTCAATAACGGCTACTTTGAAGCCTAATTGTGATGCTCTAATGGCAGTTACATAGCCACCAGGACCACTTCCTAAAACTATAATATCGTATTTCATTTGTAAACTTTTTTCGGTTTTATTTAATGTGCGAATTTAAGCATTTTTTTCAAATCAAGAGCAAGGTCGAGAACAATTTCAATACGTGCAGAAGGTTTAAATAGTTTAACCGCTGCTAAACTTCAACTGCAAATTGCGAATCGTATAATTTTTTGTAATAACCGTTTGGTTTCAAGACTAATTCCGAATGGGTTCCCGCTTCTACAATTTGACCTTTATCCATTACGATGATTTTGCTTGCATTGATGATTGTCGCTAATCTGTGTGCAATTACAATCGAAGTTCTTCCTTTAGTAATTGTTTCTGTTGCTTTTTGAATCAATTCTTCTGAATGCGTATCGATGGAAGAAGTAGCTTCGTCTAGGATTAAAATACTAGGATTACTTACATAAGCACGCAAAAAAGCAATCAATTGGCGTTGACCCGAAGATAACATCACGCCGCGTTCCTTCACATTATAATCATATCCGTTAGGTAAAGTCATAATGAAATCGTGTACTCCAATTTTTTGTGCCGCAGCGATAACATCTTCTCTAGAAACGGCTTCGTTGTGGAGCGTAATATTGTTTAAAATACTATCCGAAAATAAAAATACATCTTGCAAAACAATAGCAATTTGCCTGCGAAGACTTGCACTCGTATAATTTTTAATATTCTGATTATCGATTAATATTTCACCCGAATCAATTTCGTAAAAACGATTCAATAAATTGATTATTGTCGATTTTCCAGCTCCAGTACTTCCGACAATTGCAATGGTTTCGCCTGAATCAACGTGTAAATTTATACCTTTTAATACTTCTTCATTCTTAATGTAACTGAAACGAACGTCTTTTAGGTCGATAATTCCGTTGAAATGAGTAGCTTCAATTGTACCGTTATCTTGAATGTTTTCATTGGTATCTAAAATTTCAAAAACACGATCGGCAGCGACAATTCCCATTTGCATCACATTGAATTTATCTGCAATTTGACGCAACGGATTGTATAACATCGTAATGTACATATTGAAGGCAATTAACTGTCCAATAGTAGTTTCCGTGTCGCCATTTATTATCCAAAGTGCCCCAAAATAAACCACCAAACCAATACTAATATTTGAAATAATATCAGCAATAGGGAAGAAGATGGAGTTGTATAAAATATTTTTTAACCAAGCTTTGTTGTGTTTTTCATTGATTTCTTTGAACTTTTCTAATTCGATTTTTTCTCTGTTGAAAAGTTGCACGATTTTCATTCCTGTCAATCGTTCTTGAATGAAAGTATTCAAATTGGCTACTTCATTTCGAACCTCTTTAAAAGCAACTTTCATTTTTCGGTTGAAAATTCGCGTTGCAATTAAAATAATAGGCATAATTGAAAGCACAACTGCTGTAATTTTCCAGTTTACAACCAGCATAAATACAATTACGATAATCATTTTTAGCAAATCACTGATAATCATAAATAAACCTTGGCTAAAAATACTTGCAATCGATTCAATATCTGAAACGGCACGCGTTACTAATTTCCCCACAGGTTCCACATCAAAATATTTCATTTTGAACGAATTGATGTGTTTGTATAATTTATCCCGAAGGTCTTTAATAATATCTTGGCCTAACCAGTTGGCTAAATAAGTAAAGAAAAATTGTGCCAAAGCTTCAAGCACAAGTGCAACAAACATTATGACAACTAATATTTTTAGATTCGAAGAATTATCATTTCCGGAAAAGAAAAACTGCATAAAATTCTCAAAATAAGTCTGAATAATATTCGTTTCTTTCTTGGATTCTACTAAGTAATTGTCAATGGTGAAATTCAACAAAAACGGTCTTATAGCAGTAATAATCGCTAAAAATATGGCCCAAAACGCAACAAAGTATAATTTACCTATGTAGGGTTTTGCATAAGCTAACAATTTATTGAATGAAGATTTTGTTGTTTTACTCATTATTTATTTTCTCTTTCTTTTATATAAGGATAAGTTACGTTTACTAAATACAAACCTTGAGCAGGCACTGAAAAGCCAGCATTTCCACGGTTTTTACTTGCGATAATTTTATGCATATCGGCGACTTCGATTTTTCCAAGACCAATATTTACCATTGTTCCTACGATACTTCGCACCATATTACGTAAAAATCGATCGGCTTTGATGGTAAAGATAAGTTGATTTTCGGTTTGTTCCCAATAGGCTTCTGAGATGTCGCAATTAAAGGTATTCACATCCGTATGTACTTTTGAAAAACATTCAAAATCGGTGTAATCAAATAAAATCTGACAAGCTTCGTTCATTTTATCAATGTCCAATTTGTGCGAATACATCCAACTTCCTTCCGTAAGAAAAGGATTTTTATACGAATGGATGTAATATTTGTAAGTTCTTGAGGTAGCATCAAAACGAGCGTGAGCATCATCAGCTACTGGGAAAATTCTATAAATTACAATGGAAGGCGGTAAGTACGAATTTAATTTACTAGTCCAATACTTCGATTCTAATTCCTGATCGGTTTCAAAATGGGCATACATTTGTTTGGCGTGCACACCAGAATCGGTTCTTCCGGCTCCAACAATGGCTATTTTTTCTCTTAATAAGGTAGAAAGTGCTTGCTCCATCGTTTCTTGCACTGAGGAAACATTGGGCTGACATTGAAAACCGTGAAAGTTTTTTCCGTTATATGCAAATTCTATGAAATATCTCAAAATATAGTAATCAGTGTTCAGTAATTAGTAATCAGTTTTGTGCAATAGCTTGCAAATTTACGAAATTCAAAGGCAATTGCAATTTCAAAATTTAATAATAAAAACCTAAATTTGCCTTATGAAGAAAATCCTCCTGTTATCCGATACCCACAGCCATATTGATGATGTTATTTTGAAATATGTTGAACAAGCCGATGAAGTTTGGCACGCTGGAGATATTGGCGATTTAAAAGTTACCGATTCCATTAAGAAATTAAAACCGCTTCGAGGTGTTTATGGCAACATTGATGATGATAAAGCACGAATGGAATTTCCGCTGAACAATCGTTTTTTCTGTGAAGGAATTGATGTTTGGATTACGCATATTGGTGGTTATCCCGATAAATATAATCAGGATATTCGTGCTGAAATTAATAAAAATCCGCCTAAATTATTTATTTGCGGGCATTCGCACATTCTAAAAGTACAATTTGACAAGAAGTTGAATTTATTGCATATGAATCCGGGAGCTTGTGGAAAATACGGTTTTCACCAAGTCAGAACAATGTTGCGTTTTGAAATAGATGGTGACAAAATCCAAAGTTTAGAAGTGATTGAGATAGGGAAGAAGTAAGCTTCAGTGTTCAGTGTTCAGTGTTCAGTGCTCAGTGGTCAGTGTTCAGTTTGCAGTCTCGGTTTATAGCAACAAAAAAATCCGAAACTTTCGCTTCGGATTTTTTCTTCGCACTAATAAACTAAGATGTTAGGTTTATCGCAACCGATCTACAGATTTTACGAGATCTTCGTCCTTTTTTATTGCCTTGTTTGCCAAGACTAATAAAACGATAGAAATTGCAGGAAGAAACATCCCAATACCCTTCTCAGAAACCAAAGCTTCTCCGGATAGATTTAGAGACCAATACACAAAAAATCCTAGTAAAATAAAGTTAAATATCATATTCAATCTGTTTAAAACAAATTGGTGTTGTCTTTTTTTGAAATTTATTATACTATAAATAGCCAAAACAGTAGATAATACAAACAAACTAATATATATAATTGATGAAGTAAAAAACACCTCATTTTTTTGATTATCAGTCCATAACGGAAATACAAATGGCAAACCACCAGTGATTATAGCACTGATTAACATATATACCGTTTGAATTCTTTGAAACATATTTACTTGTTTTGTTGAGCAAAAATAGTACTTCTTTTTTATTTAAACTATTGTTATTTTAAAATTTCTTCGTACTATTGCATAGGATAAGGCGTAAGTACTTCATTTTACGATACCTTAGACCACAAAAAAATACCTATCATTTTTTTGTTTTAACAAATTCAATAATTTTATTCTACATTATATCTATGTTTGATATTGAAGTATTAAAGGAGATGAAACTCTCTGATTTGCAAGAGATTGCAAAAGTAGCTAAAATCAATAAATACCGATCTTTGAAAAAAGATGATTTGGTATACCAGATTTTAGACTTACAAGCAGCGAAACCTGAAGTAATTAAATCTGATTTAACTCCAGACACAGCTGACGACCAACCCAAAGAAAAAAGAGCGCGTATTCTACCGAAAAAAGACTTAAGTAAATCACCTCAAATTAAAAAAGACCTATTTTCGAAACCGTTGAAAGATTTACCTGAAGAAGTTGAAATTGCAACTCCTGAAGTGAAAGAAGAAGTCAGAGCGGAAGAAGTTAAAGAAGTTGTTGCTAAACCAAATCCAAAACCTCCGGTTAAAGACTTAAAAGAAAAGAAACCTTTACCGAAGAAAGTTGCAAGTACTGAAGCTAAGACCGCGGAAACTCCTGTGGCAGTTGCTACAGAAACCTCTGAAGTTGCTCAAAAAGAGAGAAATTTGTCTAAGAACCCAAATCATAAGGCAAATCAAAATAATCCCAACCATCCAGATTACAAGAAAAGTACGAATACTGAAGGAAGTGTTGGAACTCCAACAAATACTGCAAACGCAGTACCGACTCCAAAAGCCCCACATCAAAATAAAAAACCAAATTTCAGAGAACCTGATTTTGAATTTGATGGAATTATTGAAAGTGAAGGTGTTTTAGAAATGATGCCCGATGGTTACGGATTTCTTCGTTCGTCAGATTATAACTATTTAGCTTCGCCAGATGATATTTATTTATCTACTTCTCAAATTCGATTATTCGGACTTAAGACCGGAGATACTGTAAAAGGAGTAGTACGCCCACCAAAAGAAGGTGAAAAATATTTTCCATTGGTTAAGGTTTTAAAAATAAATGGTCACGATCCCCAAGTTGTTCGTGATCGAATTTCTTTTGAACATTTGACGCCAGTTTTCCCAACAGAAAAATTCAACTTGGCAGAACGTGGTAGTACGATTTCAACGCGTATTATTGATTTGTTTTCACCAATAGGAAAAGGTCAACGTGGAATGATTGTTGCCCAACCAAAAACAGGTAAAACAATGCTTTTAAAAGATGTTGCTAACGCAATTGCTGCTAATCATCCGGAAGTTTATTTAATTGTTTTATTAATTGATGAAAGACCAGAAGAGGTAACCGATATGCAACGTAGTGTGCGTGGTGAAGTTATTGCTTCTACTTTTGATAGAGAGCCACAAGAGCACGTTAAGATTGCTAATATAGTTTTAGAAAAAGCAAAACGTTTGGTAGAATGCGGACACGATGTAGTGATTCTTTTAGATTCAATTACGCGTTTAGCAAGAGCATACAACACGGTTCAACCCGCATCTGGAAAGATCTTAAGTGGAGGAGTTGATGCAAATGCGTTACAGAAACCAAAAAGATTTTTTGGAGCTGCTCGTAATGTTGAAAATGGTGGTTCATTGAGTATCATCGCAACAGCGTTAACTGAAACAGGTTCTAAAATGGACGAAGTTATTTTTGAAGAATTCAAAGGAACCGGTAATATGGAATTGCAGTTAGATAGAAGAATTGCTAACAAACGTATTTTCCCTGCCATCGACTTAGTTTCTTCAAGTACGCGTCGAGATGACTTATTATTAGATGAAAATACAGTTCATAGAATGTGGATAATGCGTAAATATCTTGCTGATATGAACCCTGTAGAAGCCATGGACTTTATACAAGATCGATTTAAAAAAACTCGAAATAATGAAGAGTTTCTAATTTCGATGAATCAATAAAATAGTATAAATAAAAAATCCTGCTTAAAAGCAGGATTTTTTTTTATTTTTTATCTTTTCCGGAGTTAAATTTAAATCGTTCTACAGGATCTTCTGGCTTAGCATTTTTTGCAGATGGCTTTCCTTTTCCAAAAGGCTTTTTAGTTTCTCCTGTTTTAGGTTTAAAAGATTTCTTTGCACCTTCTTTATTATAGGGCTTCTTCTCTTTAACCGAATCGTCTTTATAACTATCTGATAAAGGAATTTTATTTGCTTTAATCGTATTCAAAACTTCCATCGGTTGTTTTGGATTCTCTTTTGTGCCACGTAGATAAATTACCAAACCATTTAAAAAATTACGCAACAATTGATCACCACATTCTATGAAATTTGGATGGTCTTCATTGCGAAATACATTACCTAGTTCACCTTTAGAAACTCTAAAATCAACTAAATTTAGTATTTCAATGATTTGTTCATCACGCAATTGCAACGCTACACGCAACTTTTTAAAAATATCGTTGTTATTCATCTTATTTATTTCTATTATATTATTCGCTTTCGCTTTAACACCACAAAGATACACTTTTGCTATTTCTATAACACATAATTTCTTATTATGTTTTTTATCAAATGATTATTCTTGCACTATCACAGTTTACGATATTTTAAAATTATTGCCATTAATCAGAGCTACTGATATACAATGTTGATAAAATATCAAAAGTAAATTGCAATAATTCCTTTTAGATTTTTATATTTGATTCATTATAAGACATAAAAATTGTATTTCGATGGAGAATTACGAAGAACGAATAAATTTGTTACAAGAAATGATTGCCTTTGCTTTAGTAGACGGCCAATTACACGATAGGGAATATGATTTCTTAGATATTATTGCGAATCAGTTAGAAATTGATAAACCAACTTTCCTAAATTTATTTAAAAATTCCGTAGGTAATGTTGTAATCAAAGATGAATTTAATAGAATTTGTCAGTTTTATCGGTTGGCTCTGTTGATGCATACCGATGGTGTTTTGCATGAAAATGAATTAGTAAAAATAAATGAAATAGGGATAAATATGGGGTTGAATCCATATGCAATGAAACGGGTTTTGCATATAATGAAAAACACACCAGATCAAACGATTGATGGCGCGGTTTTATTAGCAGTTTTCTCAGAACAACATAATTAATTTAGGACCTATTTTAATTTACTTCTGCACGAGATATTTTAGAAAAATTAATTAGAGAACTTGATAATTAAGTCGAAATTATTCACAAGAAATAATAAACTTCGCCCAATTTTTTAGATTACGGCGAAGTTTATTATTTTTAAGAATAAAGTAATTATTGTCCGAATTGACCTTCGTTTGCTTTGATGTATTCTACAATCAGACTAACCACATCTTCTTCCGTTTCGTTTTCAAAGAACATTTCGTCTAAATCTTCCCAACCCGAAATTATTTCTTCATCAGCTTTTTCAATTAATGAAATACGTTCTTCTAAATCTGTAGTAAAAGTTCCTGGAAATGATTTCACCGCATTTGCAATTAATTCGGCTGTTTTTGGTGCTTTAATTTCTAAATATGAAGTAATAATTTCTTCTACAAAATTAGCAGATTCTGATTTGAAAAAGAATTCAAATCCACCGTGACCCATCGCACCTTCATAAATATCTATGAATACAAATACTTTTTCTTCATCTGTTAAAGACGAAAAATCTTGTGTTTCTTCTTTCTTCTCCCAAATTAGTGTTCCAATAGCTTCAATTACTGCTACTTCATCTTCTAATTTTAAAATGCTGTCAATTTTACTCATAATTATTTTAATTTATCTTGTAATACTTTAATATCATCACGCAATTTGGCAGCTTGCATAAAGTCTAATTCTTTTGCTGCTTTTTCCATCATTTTACGCAAATCTCTGATTTTTTTCTCTAATTCGGGTTTCGAAAGATATAAACTTTCTGGTTCAGCAGCCTTTAATGCTTCTTTTTCATAGTAACCAGTTGAAACTGAATTTCCGGTTAAGGCACTTCCTAAACTTTTCTTTAAAGCTTTAGGTTCTAATCCATGTTTTGTATTGTAAGCGGTTTGTTTTTCTCTGCGATAAGTAGTTTCATCTATTGTTTTTTGCATCGAAGCCGTAATCTTATCGGCATACATAATCGCTTTTCCGTTTACATTTCGGGCAGCACGACCAACCGTTTGCGTCAACGAACGATGACTTCTTAAAAAACCTTCTTTATCAGCATCTAAAATAGCCACCAGCGAAACTTCGGGTAAATCTAAACCTTCACGAAGTAAATTCACACCAATCAAAACATCAAAAATTCCTTTACGCAAATCTTGCATAATTTCCACGCGTTCTAAGGTTTCCACATCCGAGTGAATGTAACGACAACGAATCGCCACTTTCGTGAAATATTTTGCTAATTCTTCGGCCATTCTTTTGGTTAAAGTCGTCACTAAAACGCGTTCATCGGCTTCACAACGCAACTGAATTTCTTCAATTAAATCATCAATTTGATTCGCACTTGGTCGCACTTCAATAATTGGATCTAATAATCCTGTCGGGCGAATTACTTGTTCTACATAAACCCCTTCCGACTTTTGTAATTCATAATCGGCTGGCGTTGCAGAAACATAAACTACTTGATTTTGTAAGGCTTCAAACTCTTCAAACTTTAAAGGACGATTGTCCATCGCAGCGGGTAATCTAAAACCATATTCTACTAAATTTTCTTTTCTACTTCGATCGCCACCATACATTGCGTGGACTTGGGAAATGGTAACGTGACTTTCATCAACAACCATTAAAAAATCATCTGGAAAATAATCCAATAAACAGAATGGTCTTGTTCCGGGCTCTCTTCCGTCAAGGTAACGCGAATAGTTTTCAATTCCCGAACAATAACCCAATTCCCGAATCATTTCTAAGTCGAAATTCGTACGTTCTTCTAATCGTTTAGCTTCGAGATGTTTCCCAATTTCTTTAAAATAATCGACTTGTTTTACCAAATCTTGTTGGATGGCCCAAATTGCATTTTGTAAAACATCAGGAGAAGTCACAAACATATTGGCCGGATAAACCGTAAGCTTTTCGTAACGCTCCACCACTTTTGCATTAATCGAGTCAAATGCTTCAATTTCTTCTACTTCATCACCAAAAAAGTGAATTCGGAACGGTTCATCGCCATAACTTGGAAAAATTTCGACAATATCGCCTTTAATTCTAAAATTTCCTGGTCCGAAATCCGCTTCCGTTCTAGAATATAAACTTTGTACTAATTTGTGTAATAATTTAGTTCTCGAAATTTGTTCGCCTTTATCAATATTAATTACGTTTTTCTGGAATTCAACCGGATTTCCAATACCATATAAACACGAAACGGACGAAATCACAATAATATCTCTTCGACCTGAAAGTAGGGCAGAAGTCGTGCTCAAACGAAGTTTCTCCAACTCTTCATTGATAGATAAATCTTTTTCTATATACGTTCCGGTAACGGGAATAAAAGCTTCGGGTTGGTAATAATCATAGTACGAAACAAAATATTGTACCGAATTATTAGGGAAAAATTGCTTGAATTCCGAATACAATTGTGCCGCTAAAGTTTTATTATGAGCTAAAACTAAAGTAGGTTTTTGTACTTCCTGAACCACATTTGCAACTGTAAATGTTTTTCCGGAACCTGTAACACCTAAAAGGGTTTGATATTTCTCACCGTTGATGATCCCTTTTGCTAATTTTTCAATAGCTTGAGGTTGATCGCCAGTAGGAACATAATCGGAAACGACTTGGAATTTCATATTTTTTTATAATTTACAAAGATAGTTAATAGAACTGTTTTATTTTATTTTAACACAATTCAATTTTGAATGCATTATTTTTGGAATTTCTTTTAAATTACACGTATGAAAATCATCTTACTTATTATAACGTCTTTTTTAAGTTTTCAAACTGCTGAAGATTTAAAAATTGAACAAACAGCTAAAGAATTTCCTATTGTTCAAATTGATCTTTTTAAAATTGAGGACACTATAAAAAATGATATTGTTGAGACTTCTAATGAAAATCGAGATGATATTAGCAGGAAAGATTTAATTCATTTTGCTACTACTTTTTTAGGAACACCTTATGTTTATGCGAAACAAGATCCAAAAGTAGGATTTGATTGTTCGGGATTTATTAATTATGTTTTTAAAAATTATAATATAACAGTTCCAAGAAGTTCAAGCGGTTTTAAAAATTATGGTAGGAAAATCGCAATTGAAGATGTAAAAGTGGGCGATGTTTTAGTATTTACAGGATATCGCGATACAAATTCTGTTGGACATTTAGGAATCGTTTCTGAAGCAAACGGAAGAAATTCTAAATTTATTCACGCATCTTCAGGAAAAGTAATGGAAGTAACAATTAGCGACTTGAATTCTACACATTATTCAAAAAGGTTCTTGCACGCGGTCGATGTTATCAATCAGTAATTAATCCCAACATTCCATCAAAAGTAAATCGCCTTCTTGATGTTCGATCGTAACAATTCCATCTTCGGCAACGTGATTGCTACTTCCCGTTCGATATCCGATAATTAATTCTTCATTCTTCAACGGATAAAATAGATTTTTTGTAGTAATTCCGGTAACTTTTCCAATCGGAATTAACGAAATTGTAGTGTTTTTTGGATACCATTTTTCATATTTCTTTTGCAATAAAAACACTTTTGAATGATCGTCTAAAACCACAATTTTCAACTGATCGCGATAAGCAACAATGTTGGTGATGTTCGTAATCGTATGATCAGCACGTTTTCCGGTGGCCCAAATAACATTTACCGCTTTATGACCTTTTGTAATAAGATAATCGAATGCTTTATCTAAATCCGTTTTGTCTTGATTAGGCGTGTGCACAATTTCTAGCGGATATTGCTTTTCTAAATAGATTTCTGGATTAAAATCGCGGTCAAAATCACCTAATAATACATCGATTTTGATGCCTAATTCTAAAACGCGATCCATTGCACAATCCAAAACAATCACTAAAGGCGACCATTCTAAAAGTTGTCCGATTAATTCTTCACTGCACGAAGCACCGTTTGCAATAATTAAAGCTGGTTCTTGATCGTCTCTAACAATTTGGTGTGATGACATATTTTTATTTAAAAGTCAAAGATAATGTTTTAAATTATTGTACTAAATATTCTACAGTATCAATTTCACTTAAGAAAAAATAACCTAAAGCATAATTCGAAACATTACTTTCATTCACGATATTTCCTCTAAGGGTTGCTGGTGGCGTCGCAAAGGGATTTCCACCGCCACTTCCTGCAATGGACAAAAGTTTGGTCATATAATTATAATAACCAAGCGAAATACCTTGAACACTCAAATTTAAAGTTGTTCCTGGTTCTGTTTTACTACTTCCGTAAAATCCAAACATTAGATTTCCTTGAAAAAACTCGTCGCTAACAGCACCAAATTCTGGGATTGCTTTATTTGGATTTTTAATTCTTAGTAAATAATAATTGTCTTCTGCACCATTATCTTGGAAGAAATATTTGACTTGAATTTCATCTTCGCCTGAAAAGCCTACGACTGTTTCTTGCGTAACTGATGCAATTTCGGGCGTTGCAAATAATTTACTTGAAGAAGTGTAAATTTCACCAGCATATTGAATCGTTAAATCATAAGTTTCGTCAATAGCAGGTAAGAAATTAGTACAAACGTATTCTCCTGAATTCGGAATTATTTCTGTAAAATCAAATTCGTTTCCGGTGCTATTAAAAACTTTAACTACCGCACCGCTTGCTGGAAGAATTGTATTGGTAAAAAAATCATTCGTCAAGCTTAATTTAATGGTTTGATTTTCGCCTGTTGTTCCTTTTTCCCATTTGATAATCGCATCAATTACTAATTTAGGACTATCATTATTCAAATCGATATCGACCACTTTTTCACAATTGGTAAATAGCGTAGCACTGAAAAATAGCGTTATATAAAAGAATATTTTTTTCATCGGATTAAAATTTAAAATTATAAGAAACTGAAGGTACAATTCCAAATATTGAAAGGCGAACTGCTTCATTTCTTCCGGTTTCATCGTTTTGTCTAAAACTGATCGATGCCGCGTTGTATCTGCTGTAAACATTGTAAATTCCAAACACCCATTCGCGTTCGTATTTGTGTTTATCTTTGCGTTTTGGTGTTAAAGTTGCCGAAATATCCAAGCGATGATAAGCGGGTAATCGGTCTTCGTTTCTTGAATTATAACTCGGAACAGTTACGCCTTGAAATACATATTTGCCCGAAGGAAAAGTCACAGGTTGACCCGATTGCAAGGTGAAATTTGCTCCAAAAGTCCATTTCGCATCTAATTTATAGCTTCCGGTTACCGCTAAATTATGTGTTTTATCGTAAGCCGAACGATACCAATCGCCATTGTTAATTCCTATTTCTGTTGGTGTTCTTCCTGGCGTTTGTTGTTCCGAACGCGATAAAGTGTAAGCAACCCAACCGTTGAAATTACCGGAGTTTTTTCGTACCAAAACTTCTAATCCGTACGAACGCATTCTTCCATTTAAAATAATTTGTTCGATGGCTTCATTGGCAATTAAATCGGCACCATCGATATAATCAATTCTGTTTTTTATTTTTTTGTAATAACTTTCAACTTCTAAGGAATAGTCGCCTTTGCTGAAATTTTTGAAATAACCAATTGCAATTTGGTCGGCTAGTTGCGGTTTGATGTAATTATCACTTGGCGTCCAAACGTCTAATGGAGTAGGAGAAGCCGTGTTTGAAACCAGTTGCATATATTGTGTCATTCGATTATAACTCGCTTTTACCGATGTGTTTTCGTCTATTTCATAAGCTAAAGTTGCTCTTGGTTCAAAATTTACATAATCGGCAATTGATTTGTTTTTTCCGAAGTATTTTGTTGAAATTGGTGTTCCTTTTTCATAAATTTTCAAGTCTTCATTATAAACTACGGCTTGATCATTCGCGTAATAATTCACTGTGGAATTTCCCAAACGGTTGAAAGTGCTCAGACGGAAACCATACGAAAAGTTTAGTTTTTCAGACAAAGTTTGTTCCATTTCGGCAAACCATCCGGTTTCTAAAGCATATTTTTTGTCCAATTGTTTGAAGTTTATCGAAGAGTTTTCGTCCAATGGATTAATCGTTCCGGGATTCAAATCAAAATAAGTTAAATTAGTTCCAAAATTCATCTTCATTTTATCCGAAAGATAATATTTGAAATCGTATTTGATGTTGTAATTTTTTATGCCAGATTCCCAATTAAACCCGATAAAGTTCAAATCTAAACCGTAATAATAATCACTATAAATCAAGGAAAGATTAGAAAATAATTTGTCCGAAAACAGATGATTCCATCTCAGATTCAAGGTTGAATTTCCATACGTATTTGTTAATGATTCACTTAAAGAAAAGATATCTCTTCCAAAATATCCAGAAAGATATAAGTTGTTGTTTTCGTTTACTTTATAGTTGATTTTAGTGTTCAAATCATAGAAATAAGCGATGTTTTTATTGTCGGATAATTTCAAAAAAAAATGGGCATACGAACCTCTTCCCGCAATAATGAACGAACTTTTGTCTTTTACAATCGGACCTTCGGCTAATAAACGACTCGAAATAAGTCCGATTCCTCCGTTCATGCTAAATTTTTTACCATTTCCATCTTTCTGATATATATCTAAAACAGACGACGCTCTTCCGCCAAATCGTGCTGGAATTCCTCCTTTATATAAGGACAAATCTTTAATAGCATCTGGATTAAAAACCGAGAATAATCCAAATAAATGTGAAGTGCTGTATAATGTCGCTTCATCTAAAAGGACCAAGTTTTGATCAGCTCCACCACCACGAACATTGAATCCTGATTGGCCTTCGCCAGCATTTGTGACACCAGGAATGAATAAAAGTGATTTAATAACATCGACTTCGCCTAATAAAACCGGCATTTGTTTGATGGTGTTAATCGATAATTTCGTCACACTCATTTCTGGCTTTTTGATCTTAGTTTTATAGGCATTTTCTACCACGATTACTTCGGCAAGTTCCGTGCTACTTTCGTTTAAACTGAAGTTTTTCTTAGTATTTTGATAAAAATCTATCTTTTCGGAAGTATTGCCGTAGCCTAAATAATCGGTTTTAATCTCATAACTTCCTTTGGGAATTGTTAAAGAGTAAAAACCATATTCATTGGTATAAGTTCCTGCTTTTAATTCGGGAATATAAACCGAAACGCCAATTAAGGTTTCGTTATTTTTAGCATCTGAAATGATTCCGCTGATGGTTATTCGTTCTTGAGCAAAACCAAAAACGGTAAAAAGTAATAAAAAAGTATAAAATTTATGTTTTAGCCTCATTGTTGCACGGTTTTTGATTTACAAATTTGAGTATAATAATTAGTTAATTTTTAAAACAAATGTTAATTTGTGAGAAAATGCTATTTAAAATTATATTTTTACTTTTTAAGAAAATAAATTAAATGAATTTCAAGTTTATATTAATTGCGTTTGTATGTTTCTCTCAATTTAGTTGGGCTCAAAATGACTCGCCTTTCAAATCTAAAAAGTTGAAATTAGAATGGGATCAACCGCCAGTAATTGCTCCAGAAACAGGTGCAAATACTCCAGGAATTCCTTACAAAAGTATTTTAGATAAAGATGATTCTTATTTAAAAAAATATTCTCTTTTCGAAAAGAAAAATGAAACTACTAGTTTATTAGAAAAGAAATCAGAATATAAAAATCCGGGCGATGCTTACAAAGCTAAATTAAATAAAGAAATAAGCGAAGGAAGTAAAGTGGATGTTTTCTTCGGAAAATTTATTGTCGAAACCCCAAGAATTAAACTAATGACACGTGATTTCGCAGATCCTGATGGCGATAGAGTTCGTGTAATTTTAGATGATGTGGTGGTGATTATGAATATAACTTTAGAAGGTGCTTTTCAAACACATTATATCGATTTAAAGGAAGGTGATAATTTATTAGATATTTTGGCACTTAATCAAGGATTATCAGGTCCAAATACGGCAACTTTTGCCATTTATGATGACAACGGCAATCTAATTACGACAAATGATTGGAATTTAAATACAGGTTTGGCCGCTAAGTTTTTCTTAGTCTATCGTAAACCTTTGGAAAGAAAATAAATAAAACTACTTTTTAATTAAGTCATTTTTATTTGAATATTAAACACCCAAAAACTCTTTTTGACCATCCGTTAAATTCCAAATTTCTTGCACGTCTAAATTAATTAATATCACTTTGATTTTTAATTCTTTGTTATTTTTTAAAGAGGTATACCATTTAAAGGAAGTTTCATTATTTGAATTGAGAAAAATCGCCCAATTTATCAGTACATAAATATCATATTCATCTGACAAACTATCTTTAGTTCCTAGAATTTGATAGTCTTTTAACCAATTTTTAATTTGTTGATTGGTATCAAATTTACTCTTTAATATTTTAGTTATATTTTTGATAGAAGCACCACAACCAACTCCTTTGTTCTTATTCTTCAGTAAAAAACCTTCTTTATTAAAAAAATAAGCTTCTGGAACAACAAGTCGTTCTGTGTTTCCGTAATCGCTAAACACTTTTATATCTTTTAGAATGGCAATATCGTCTAAATTGTAGACTAATTTCTTTTCGTCAAGATAATCCACAATAGATTTTTCATTTTCAATCTTAAAGTTTATAGCTACTTTTTGACTGAATGTATGTGTAGAAATCAAACAGAAAATAACTCCAATAAATATTTTCATAATTTACTTTTTATTACAATTAAAAAAAGCTGTTATCAAAAAATTAAATAATTCTCTGACAACAGCTTTAAATATAGGAACTAATTAGTGTTAGTTAAACTTTTTCTAATTTAGTTTTGCTAAAATAGTATTCAATGTAGCACTTGGACGCATTGCTTTGTCAGTTAATTCAAAGTTTGGATGATAATAACCACCAATATTTTGAGGTTTTCCTTGAGCAGCGATTAATTCTTCATTAATTTTTTCTTCATTAGCTGTTAATTCAGCAGCAATAGGAGCGAAGATAGCTTTCAATTCTGCATCTTTATCTTGATTAGCTAAAGCTTGAGACCAATATAAAGCCACATAAAAATGCGAACCTCTATTGTCTAATTGTCCGATTTTACGAGCTGGCGATTTGTCGTTTGCTAAGAATTTTTCAGTAGCTTCATCTAAAGTTTCTGATAAAACCATTGCTTTTTCGTTGTTTAACGATTGTCCTAAATGTTCTAAAGAAACACCTAAAGCTAAGATTTCACCTAATGAATCCCAACGTAAATAGCCTTCTTCAACAAATTGTTCAATGTGTTTAGGAGCTGATCCTCCCGCACCGGTTTCAAACAATCCACCGCCATTCATTAAAGGAACGATTGATAACATTTTAGCAGAAGTTCCTAATTCTAAAATAGGGAATAAGTCTGTCAAATAATCACGTAAAACGTTTCCTGTAACTGAAATGGTGTCTAAACCAGCTTTTAAACGCTCTAAAGTGTATAAAGTTGCAGCCACTGGATTTAAAATTTGAATATCTAAACCTGTAGTGTCGTAATTTTTTAAGTAAGTAGTTACTTTTTTAGTAATTTCTCTATCGTGTGCACGATTTTCATCTAACCAGAAGATTGCTGGTGTATTTGATAATCTTGCTCTGTTTACCGCTAGTTTTACCCAATCTTGAATTGGTGCATCTTTCACTTGACACATTCTGAAAATGTCACCTGTTTCCACTTTTTGCTCCATATAAACGTGTCCGTTACCATCCGAAACTTTCACTGTTCCGTTTGCAGTCATTTGGAACGTTTTATCGTGCGAACCATATTCTTCTGCTTTTTGTGCCATCAAACCTACGTTCGGAACACTTCCCATTGTTTTTGGGTCAAAAGCACCATTTTTCTTACAGAAATCAATAGTTGCGGTATATAAACCTGCATAACATCTGTCTGGAATTAACGCTTTAGTATCTTGTTGTTTGCCTTCTTTGTTCCACATTTGACCAGAAGTTCTGATCATCGCAGGCATTGAAGCATCAACAATAACGTCAGAAGGAACTTGGAAATTCGTAATTCCTTTTTCAGAATTTACCATAGCCACAGCCGGACCGTTTGCGAAAGCTTCGTTTAAAGCAGCTTCAACTTCTGCTTGTTTTGGATGACCTGCAATTTTTGCATAAACATCACCTAAACCGTTTTTAGTATCAACGTTTAATTCGTTGAATAAATCTGCATATTTTGCAAATACATCGGCGAAGAAAACTTCAACAATAGCACTAAAAATGATAGGATCTGAAACCTTCATCATAGTAGCTTTTAAGTGTACAGAAAGTAATAATCCTTTTGCTTTTGCATCAGCGATTTCTTTAGTAGCAAATTCTTTTAAAGCTTTTAAGCTCAATACCGATGAATCGATAATTTCTCCAGCCAATAATGGTGAAGCAGTTTTTAAAACAGTTGTTGTTCCGTTTTCAGCTGTGAATTCAATTACAAACTGAGAAGCTTCTGCTATCGTTACTGATTTTTCACTTCCGTAAAAATCTCCGTGGTCCATATGAGCAACTTCCGTTTTTGAATCTGCAGACCAAGCTCCCATTGAATGTGGATTTGTTTTGGCATAATTCTTAACAGCTTTTGGTGCTCTTCGGTCTGAATTCCCTTCTCTTAAAACCGGATTTACAGCCGAACCTAATACTTTAGCGTATTTGGTTTTGATTGATTTTTCTTCTTCTGTTGTTGCGTCATCCGGATAATTTGGAATGGTATATCCTTGTGACTGCAATTCAGCAATAGCTTCTTTTAATTGTGGAATTGAAGCTGAAATGTTTGGTAATTTAATGATATTTGCTTCTGGAGTTGTAGCTAATGCTCCTAATTCTCCTAAAGCATCGCCCATTTTTTGGTCGTCTTTTAAGAATTCTGGAAAGTTCGCTAATATTCTTCCTGCTAAAGAAATATTTCTTGTTTCTATACTAATATTAGCTGGTTTTGTAAAGGCTTTTACAATAGGTAAAAACGAATGTGTAGCCAACATTGGCGCTTCATCCGTAATGGTATACATTATTTTTGACTGCTTAGACATGAAAGTTATGTATTATGTTTGAATATAGTTTGTTAAATCTGCCAAATGTAAGAATTTTGAAAGAGATAATTAGTTAAAATCGGTTAAATCTTGATTATTATTCAATAAAAAAGCCACAACATTGTTGTGGCTTTTTATACTTGAGAAAGTACAAATTAGTTTTTGTATCTTCTTTCTTTGATTCTTGCTTTTTTGCCAGTAAGTTCTCTGAAGTAGTAGATACGAGCTCTACGAACTTTACCTCTTTGATTTACTTCAACTTTTTGAAGTGCAGGTAAGTTTACAGGGAAGATACGCTCAACACCGATAGCTCCAGACATTTTACGGATTGTAAAAGTTTCAGTAGCTCCGATTCCTCTTCTTTGGATTACAACTCCTTTGAAGAACTGAGTTCTTGTTTTTTCACCCTCTCTAATTTCGTAGTAAACAGTGATAGTATCACCAGCTCCGAATGTAGGGAAATCTTTTTTTGTTACAAATTCGCTATTAACGAAATCAACTAAATTTGACATAGTCTTTAATAATAAAGGTTTATTTCAAAGCAACATACACGGGTATCGCCAGAGGTTGGTTCAAAGTGGGTGCAAAAGTATGAAAATTAATTTATAATTAAAAATTAAAACGAATAAATTTCGGTGTCTTAAATTACTCTAAATCTTCAAGTAAATCAGGTCTTCTGTTTTTAGTATGTTCATAGGCCATATCATCCCGCCATTTTTCAATTTTGGCGAAATTACCACTCAATAATATCTCAGGAACTTTCATTCCATTATAATCAGATGGTCTTGTATATATAGGATGCGACAATAAATTATCTTGAAAACTATCCGTTAAGGCTGAAGTTTCATCGCTCAAAACGCCCGGGATTAATCGAATTATAGCATCACAAAAAACTATAGCACCAATTTCACCGCCACTTAAAACGTAATCTCCAATTGAAATTTCACGTGTAATATGTAAATCACGAACTCGTTGATCGACACCTTTATAGTGACCACATAAAATCATGATGTTTTCATACATCGAAATGGAATTCGCCATTTTTTGATTTAAAGTTTTCCCATCTGGCGTCATATAAATGATTTCGTCATAGGTTCGTTCTGCTTTTAATTTCGAAATACAAGCATCAATCGGTTGAATACTCATCACCATTCCGGCACCACCGCCAAATTGATAATCGTCAACACTTCTTTGTTTGTTGGTTGTATAATCTCTTAAATTGTGAAAATTAACTTTCACCAATTCTTTTTCAATGGCCCGTTTCATAATGGAAGCTTCAAAAGGACCTCTTAATAATTCGGGTAAAATTGTAATAATATCTATTCGCATAGTGCAAAGATAGTAGATTATTTTTTAGTTGATGCTAACGATTTTCATTTCAGATTGGTTTTCATTTCCATTATAATTGTATTTCAATAGCAGAAATAAATTACGGATTAGTTGATAAAAGTGAAGCGCCTTTTAACATCGCTCTTCTTGGTAATTTTAAGCCAGCTACGATTAATTCAGCAAAATCTTCCGGTTGTAAAACAGAATCTTCGGAGTTTTTATTGGCAATTCCCAATTCAATTGACATGTCGGAAGCGATTGTGCTTGGTGTTAAAGTGCAAACACGAATGTTATTTTTTCGAACTTCTTTCATCAAGGATTCTGACATACCAATTACGGCAAATTTAGAAGCAGAATAAGCTGAAGTATTTGGGTTTCCAGTTAATCCAGCAGTAGACGACACGTTGAAAATATCACCTTGATTGTTAGTAATTAAATAAGGTAAGACTTCTTTAGTAACGTAATACATTCCCATTACATTCGTTTGAATAATCTCTGACCATTGATCCACTTTCATATCATTTAAAGATCCGAAAGCGGCTATTCCAGCATTATTTACTAAAATATCAACACTTCCAAAATCAGCAATAATTGACTTTATTCCTTTTTGAACTTCTTCGTAGTTTCCGACATTAAATAGTGCATAAGTGGCATTTATACCTAAAGCTTTGAGTTCAGCTACCGTGTCTTGTAGACTTTTTTCGTTTCTTCCAGTTATCGCCACATCAATTCCTTCTTTTGCGAAAGCGATTGCAGTTGCTTTTCCTAAACCTCGGCTTCCTCCAGTTATAATTGCTTTTTTACCTTTTAAATCTTCCATTTTAAGCTATTTTTTTATTTGTAGTAAAATTAAATATTAAAAATGGTTTTGGTGTCATTCAAACCTTAAATTAATCATAAATTAAACTTAAAACTAATTAATCATTTTTAAGTTTAATTTATGATTCAGTTTAGACTTATAAAACTAATTTTGCACCCATGAATTTATCAAAAACAGATGTAGGTTTTATGGCAATTGCAACCGGATTAATTGTTGCTAATTTATATTATTGTCAACCTTTAGTAATATTAATTGCCAAAGAATTTTTAATTGCTGAAGAAAAAGCAGCTACAATTACTTATCTAACACAAGCTGGATATGCAATTGGAATGTTTGTTATGGTTCCTTTAGGCGATAAGCTCGAACGTAAAAAACAAATTCAATACACCACTTTTGCCGCAATTATTGCATTGATTATTGCGGCAACTTCTAGAAGTTTTTTAATGTTGCAAATCGCTAGTTTTTTAATTGGTGCTTTTTCGATAGTTCCTCAATTGATTTTGCCTTTAGCGGCTAGTTTAGCTTCTCCAGAACAGCGAGGAAAAGTCATTGGAACGATAATGAGCGGTTTACTTGTTGGAATTTTAATTTCGAGGACAGTTAGTGGTTTTGTTGGTTTATGGATCGGTTGGCGTGGTATGTTTTGGATTGCAGCTTTCTTATGTTTGTTAATTATGCTTGTCATTCAAAAGAAATTCCCGGTAAATCGTCCAAATTTCAAAGGAACTTATACGCAATTATTTAATTCGATGTTTACTTTGATAAAAGAGCAAAAAATGCTGAGAGAAGCCACGTTAATTAATGCGGTAAGCTTTGCTCAATTTGGAGCATTTTGGACCACAATGGTTCTATTACTTTCCGATGCTCCTTTCAATTATAACAGCGCAACAATTGGACTTTTTGGAATTGTTGGTGCTTCTGGAGTCTTGGCAGCGCCATTAGTTGGGAAACTTGGTGATAAAGGTAATCCAAGGAAAGTCATTGGTTATGGATGTGGTTTGTTACTGCTAAGTTTTATGGTTTTTTATTTTTCAGCTGAAAGTTTAGTCGGAATTTTAATTGGGATTGTATTTATAGATGTGGGTTTACAAGCGATCCATATTTCTAATCAAACTCGTATTTATGCGTTACTTCCGGAAGCAAGAAATAGAATGAACACCATTTTTATGTCGTTTAGTTTTTTAGGAACGGCTTTAGGATCGGCCTTTGGAATTTGGTTATGGAATTATGGAAAATGGCACGCTTTTTCAGTTGGAGGAATTGCATTGGCGCTTCTTTCTATCCTAATTTACCTTTTGACCTATAAACGCAAATAATTAGTTTGTATTAAGAGGCTGAAGTCCATAAAATTGAGTTAAAAACGCACTTCATAATTTTAAATTTTAGGTCATATCCACAATATTATTTAAATTTGCACTACAAATAAAAAAAAACAGAACAATGGAAAACGGAATATATGCTAAATTCAACACTGCAAAAGGTGAAATTTTAGTAAAATTAACACACGATTTAACGCCAGGAACAGTGGGTAACTTTGTTGGATTAGCAGAAGGTCAATTAGAAAATTCGGTAAAACCAATGGGAACGCCTTATTATAATGGATTAAAATTTCACAGAGTAATTCCAGATTTTATGATTCAAGGCGGATGTCCACAAGGAACAGGAACTGGTGATGCTGGTTATAAATTTGACGATGAGTTTCATCCAAGTTTAAAACATGACAGACCAGGAGTTTTATCGATGGCAAATGCTGGTCCTGGAACAAATGGTTCTCAGTTTTTCATTACGCATATTCCTACAAATTGGTTAGACGGAAAACATACTGTTTTTGGTCACGTAGTCGAAGGTCAGGATGTTGTTGATGCAGTTGAAGGTTCAGATGCTTTAAATTCTATTGAAATTATTAGAGTAGGAGAAGAGGCAAAAAACTGGAATGCAGTTGAAGCGTTTATAACATTTACAGGTTCAAGAGAAAAAAGATTAGCAGAGCAAAAAAAAACAGCAGAGGATGCTTTGGAAAAATTAGCCGCTGGTTTTCAAAAAACAGATAGTGGTTTACGTTACCAAATTATTCAAAAAGGAAATGGTAAACAGGCAGAAAAAGGTAAAATGGTTTCTGTACATTATCAAGGTGCTTTAGAAAACGGTGAAGTTTTTGATTCCTCATACAAAAGAAAACAACCTATTGATTTTAAATTGGGCGCAGGACAAGTAATTGAAGGTTGGGACGAAGGTATTGCTTTGTTGCAAGTTGGAGATAAGGCTCGTTTTGTGATTCCTGCTTATTTAGGATATGGATCCAGAGGTGCTGGAGGTGTTATTCCTGCAGATGCTACATTGGTTTTTGATGTAGAACTAATGGATGTGAAATAGTATTCTTTAGTAAAAATAAAAAAAGGGTATTCATTTCGAATACCCTTTTTTTTTATCTTTTTAATGTGAAATGTCCTTTAATTTCTTTCCCATCTTTTCTAGTTACAACAAACCAATAATCGGAAGAACTCAGTTGTTCGCCATTATAAGTACCATCCCAGCCATAGCCTGCTCCTGTAATTACGTTTAATAATTTACCATAACGATCAAATATCGAAACGGTTAAATCGGGTTCTTGACTTGAAAATTTAATATTCCAAAAGTCGTTAATTCCGTCTCCATTTGGTGTAAAGTAATTCGGATACATCAAAACATAGACATCTTTATCAACTATTCCGCAACCATTTTTATCTTTTACAAAAACGGTATAAAGACCACTTTCAAGGTTTTCAAAAATAGGTGAATCTTGATAATCAATTCCGTTTATTGAGAATTCATAATCGCCAATTCCATCATACATAATATTTAAGCTGTTATCATTATTCGTGAAATCTGCCACTTGAACATCAGTAATAATAGCAATATCAGATGCTATAACATCAATGCTTTTAGTTGTTGAGCACATAAACGTACCAAAACTATTTGAAACAGTTACCGTATAAATACCAGGAGTACTAATATTTATTGTTTGTGTGGTTTCTCCTGTTGACCATAAATAGGCGTCAAAATTAGATCCGGCGTTCACTACAATTGTTCCACCTTTACATAATGTTCTTGTAGCTGGAATAATTGGATTAGGTTTTAATAAAACAATTAGTTTAAAACTTATAATATAAGGACAACCAGTTCCTTTAGCTTTGACATATATTGTTTGCTCTGGCGTTAATGTATTAGTGAAATTAGAAGATATGGCATCTGCGCCATTTAATGCATTTAATTCAGACAAGTGATAGGTGTAAGTATAGATGTCGGCTGGCAAAACCAAATTCATTTCCGCCTCTTTTTCTGTTAAGTTAAATACTGTTTGACCGTCATAATCATCATCACATTTATTAAAGTCTGTAATTGTAATTTTGTTAACAGGTAGTACAGTAAGCGTTAATTCAGATTTATTTCGACAGCCATCTAAAGTAATACCTTCAACATAAATAATTTGAGGATTACTTATGTTTACATAATTAGTAACATTTGTAATTAAAATGTTATTTTCTAAATTACTTAATGATGTTGCGTAATTATAAGAATTGGTGTTATCTGGACTGAATTGTGCCTGGGCATTGGTTAGATCGAAGTTTGCACTACCGTCTAAATTTTCTTCACAATCATTTAGTATGCCAAAATTATACTCGGGTTTCGCAAAAACCTCCAATTTAAGTTCCGTAATACTGCTGCAATTTGGATTGGAAACTTTAACATAAATGATTTGAGGATTGATAACATTAGTATAATTTGTAAAGTTGGTAATAGGATTCAAATTATTTTGAGCATTACTTAATGTTAAGAAGTAAGAAAATTGAGAATCAGCATTACCGTTTATTACTGTATTTGAAATTGTTAAATCAAAATCAAAGTTATTGTCAAAATCTATATCGCAACCTTGTAACTGCGTTGGCGTAACAATAATTTGGTCAAAAACGCGAAGTGTTAATTCAGCAACATCAATGCAAAAAGCATTTACCTCTATTTGTACATAAATAATTTGATTATTTACAATGTTTGTATAATTTTCAGGATTTGAAATAGGAATATTATTCGCTAAATCAGTCAATGAAGCGTAATAAGTAAAAGACGCATTAGCTATAGGCTCAATGATGTTTTGATAGTCTAATAAGTTGAATGCTGTTAATTCACTACCAATTGTACAGGCTTTCAAGTCAAAATTTGGAATATTTAAACTTTCATACACTTTTACTCTAAAAGGTATTCTCTCCGAAACACAGCCAGTAGTATTGGTTTCTTGAAAATAATAAACATAATCAACCGGTATGGAATTTGTATTTATTAAAACCGGCGTAGTGAAATTAAAACTAGAGCCTAATAAATTACCACCAGTAGGAGCGTCATACCAACTTATTGTAGATGTAGGAGAAGATACACCAATCATAGGATTGTAATTGGTGCTGCTACCGCTACAAATTACATGATATCTTTCATTTAACTCTACTTCAAATACAGAAGGATTGATACTGAAGTTATAAGTAACTGGACTACATTCTGATATCCCCGTAATTATAAAATTAACAGTTTCAGATGGGACGGTCAGTATTACATTTTCACCAAATGGTGCTGAAAAATATTCCGCTGGTTCCCACTTCCAAACTTGATCTTCACCGTTTTTAATTGACATTGGTATTACGTCGCCTTCGCAAAAAGTATAGTTGTTTCCAGATATAACTGGAGTTGTTGTGTTAGCAAATACTTCCGAAAGTGTTTGACTCAAAGCGACGTCTAAATCATTTTGATTCAGAATATAAGTAAACGCTATTCGTTTAGTTTCTCCGGCTCTTATAGTGCCGATATTATAAGTAATTCCAATAGCAACATCTCCCGAAAACACTCCTGAATATACTGTTGCGTTAGCTGTTTCATTGTGATAGTCACTGATAGGTCTGGTAAATTGGGGATTTAAGCCAGATGTTAGTATAAAAGAATTTGCTCGACAGTCCTTAGTTCCTAGTCCCAAAAAACAATTGGTAAAGATAGTTCCTTTAGCAGACACCAAAGTATTGTTCTGAGGATTAGGTAAATCATAAATAATGGAGTTTAGTGTAGCAAAATTTGTCGATAAAGTAACGTCATTATCAGGATCTAAGGTTCTCATATAATAAACATTATTCATATCGGCTGCAGTAGTATTTGTCAATTCTACACGAACTACAAAAAAAACTTCATTTTGAGGGGCAATTGTTTTTTGATTGATTTGTAATCCTGAAACACTTCCTTGCCAAACTGAAGTAACGCCGCTAGCATCTGTGTTATGTGAGATGTTTGCACCAGGAATATTAAATGTACCAGAGTTAAAATTTCTGTAGGTGGTACCATTAAATTCAACTGCAAATCCTTCCTGCGGAACACCCGGAACGAAAAAATCGCCATAATAGGCAGGGTTTCCAACTGTCCATCCATTTTTTTCGGGATCAGCAACAAAACCTAAATTAAGACTTCCGTCAACTGTTTTGGGATGATAGCCAGTAGGAGCACCAGTAGAAGAACCAAAAACGCCATGTTGATTTACACCAATTTCCACGTGATCAACTTGTAAGAAAGCATTTCCTGAAACTATTTGAGAGTTGACCGAAAAATTAAATAAAAGCAAAAATGCTAAATGTAATTTTAAAAATTTTAGAGATTTCATTTCTTTTTGTGAATTAAATATGAATGCATCCTTTTTCAGACTTAATTTATTAGGAAAAAGATAATTATTAATGAGAAACAAGTTTTACGTATTTAGAATCAATTATATTCCAATCAATTACATTGAAAATCGCGGTTAAATATTCATTTCTTTTATTTTGATAATTTAGATAATACGCATGTTCCCAAACATCAATTGCTAAAATTGGTGTACCTTTTATTTCAGCATTAGGCATTAATGGATTATCTTGATTAGCTGTACTGGTTATGGCTAATTTTCCTTCATTAGTTACGACCAACCAAGCCCAACCACTTCCAAATTGAGTTGCAGCAGCTTCGGTTATTTTTTTCTGAAATTCTTCAAATGAACCGAATTCAGTATTTATTGCATCAGCTAAAACTCCTGTGGGAGCTCCAGTTCCTTTGGGGGTTAAAATTTCAAAAAATAAATTATGATTGTAATAACCACCAGCATTATTTCTTACGGCAGTATTTTTTAGATCTAATTTTAAAAGAATTTCTTCAATAGATTTGAGTTCTAAATCAGAACCAGCTATAGCCTTATTTAATTTATTGGCATACCCTAAATGGTGTTTGGAATAATGAATTTCCATAGTTTTAGCATCAATAAATGGCGCTAAATCATCGTAAGCATATTTCAATCCTTTCATTTTGAAAATTCCGCCTTCATCTACTTTTACATCTACGGGATTTCCAAAAATTGTTTGAACAATTTCGACTTCCGGATCTGGAATTTGAACTTCAATAAGTTCATTTTCTTTTTTACAACTAACAAGAATAAAAAGTATAAATGTTCCTATAAAAAATTTTGTTATTTTCATCATGATTTAATATTGCGTTCTTTCATTAATTGATTGATGATGTCAATATATTGAATTTTAGCATCATCTGGGGAAACGTGTTTTTGTTGCATCCAAGCGTTGTATTTGAAAGCATTTCTTAAGTCTTGGGGATTTTGAACATATACTTGATTGGTACTTTGTGAGGTGGCTTGTTTGTATAAACCATACAAAACCAATTGCATATCTTGCGGAACTGATTCTTGTGGAATCAATTGAGCATGTGAAAATGCTTCATCAAATAATGTATTTAAATCTTTTTCCTTCATTATGCTTTTTTACAAATTACTGTTTTATTTCCTACAGCTACTTCGCCCAATTTTACGTTAACTTCTGTACCTAGAGGCAAATAAATGTCAACACGTGAACCAAATTTAATGAATCCTGCATCATCCCCCTGTGTAACGCGCATACCTGCTTGTGCATAATTGACAATCCTTCTTGCTAAAGCACCAGCGATTTGTCTGTATAGAATTTCGCCATACACGCGATTATCAATCACTACTGTAGTTCTTTCATTTTCTTCACTTGCTTTTGGATGCCAAGCAACTAGAAATTTTCCTGGATGGTATTTGCTATATTTTATAGTACCATTTGCACAGTATCTTGTAACATGAACGTTTATAGGTGACATAAAGATAGAAACCATTAAACGTTTATCTTTAAAATATTCAGGTTCGTATACTTCTTCAATAACAACTACTTTACCATCTACTGGTGCTAAGATATGATTGTCACTATTGTCTGCAATTCTTGTAGGATTTCTAAAGAACTGTAAAACTATAATTAAAAGAGCCAAGGCAAAGACAATAAGAATTGTTTTCAACCACTCGATTGTTACAAATTCGCCTGCCGCTAAAATAATTGCTACCACTAATAACAATGTAATAAATATGATTTTTGAACCTTCTTTATGAAACATAATATAAAATTAAATAAAACAAATTAATAATTGGGATTACAAAGATAATACTATCTAAGCGATCTAAGATACCGCCATGTCCTGGCATAATTTTTCCACTGTCTTTTATTCCGGCAACGCGTTTAAATTTGGATTGTATTAAATCACCTAAAGTGCTAAAAATACTTACAATAATAGCAATTGTTATCCAAATGTATAAAATCTTTGATTCAATAAAAAATTTAGATAAAAGAACACTGCTAATTATGGTAAAAATAACACCTCCAACAAATCCTTCGATTGTTTTCTTGGGAGAAACACTTGGAAATAATTTAGTTTTTCCGATACTTTTGCCAACGATATAAGCAAAAGTATCATTAGTCCAAATTAGAATTAAAATAGAAATTAAAATTTTAGGATTGTAGCCCTTTACTCCTATAGCTACATAGTTTACTAAGATAAAAGGAATAACAATATAACCGATTAATAAGCAATAATTTGTTGCAATACTAAAACCAGTTTTTTCTGCATTGAAGAGATATAGTAATAATTTTATAGAAGTTAGAATAGAGATGCTTGTAATTATTGTTTTGGCAACTAAGTTATCATACTGATTCCACAATAAAAAGTAAGAAACAGAAGCTATACAAAGACTAATTAATAAATTGATTCTCACTATTTTACAAAATTCATAAACTCCAATAACCAAAAAAGCACCAAATAAAAGTGCTAAGCTTTCTTTTGAATAAGAGATACAGCCCAATAGTAATATTACATAAACTGTTCCAGATAGTGCTCTTTTAAGCGTTTCATTCATTTTATAAATCCTCTAATAGAAGTAGGTATAGGTTTTTATGACAACTTCCATAGTGAAGAAAATCTATTTCTTTTACTTCTTCAAAATATTTTATAGTAGTAATATTTGTTGGATAAGCGTTTTGACGAGCATTTTTAATACGAGTCATTCCATCTCCTTTTTCCGCAACTAATTGACTAGTTGTAGCAAATACAATCATATTTGTTGGTAATTCGTCTGGTTTATAATGCTTCAATTGGTTAGATGAGAATAAAATTGAACCTTCGTTGGCAATTAAATTTTCACAGCCTACTAACAGAAAACTAGAGTCTTTAATTGTTCCGTTTGGCGACAATTTATTTTCATCTAAAAATTTAAAAAGTCTTGGGTCAAAACATAAAGCTTCTTTTTCGTACCAGTCATTTTCAGCTAAAATATTTTCAAAGTTATCTGAAACTTCCTTCAAATTTTCGCAATAGATGAATTTACCACCGTTGTTAATGAAATTCATAGTAAATTGCTCATCTATAGGCAATGATATATTAGGCGTATAAGGACTTTTGACTTCATTTTGTTTGTCGTCTTTTGCCTCATCACTTAAATTCCCGAAAATTTTTCTAAAAATACTACTCATCTATTCTCAGTAGGTAAATTATGATTTAAAATCAAAGATAACAAAAAACTCAGTTAGATTAGTCACTAACTGAGTTTTTTATTAAGATTTTGTTGTTGATAAGTATTATTTATCAGCAAAAATTTCTTCTTCTTTATCAAACGGGCGCTTTCCGAAAATTGCTTCTAAATCGTCTTTAAAAATAACTTCTTTTTCAATTAAAATAGTAGCTAATTGAGTTAACTTGTCTTTATTAGTTTCAAGAATATGAATTGCTCTTTGATATTGCTCTTCAATTAATTTAGAAATTTCAAAATCAATTACTCTCGCAGTATCTTCTGAATATGGTTTTGAGAAATTATATTCTGATTGACCAGAAGAATCATAATAAGTGATGTTTCCAAGCTTTTCATTTAAACCATAAATAGTAACCATTGCTTTAGCTTGACGCGTAACTTTTTCTAAGTCACTTAATGCACCGGTAGAAATTTCGTTAAAAATTACTTTTTCAGCAGCTCTTCCGCCCATAGTAGCACACATTTCGTCTAACATTTGGTTGGGTCTAACGATTAAGCGCTCTTCGGGTAAATACCAAGCCGCACCTAAACTTTGTCCACGAGGCACAATAGTGACTTTTACTAATGGAGCCGCGTGTTCTAACATCCAACTCACAGTTGCATGACCCGCTTCGTGATAAGCAATTGCTTTCTTTTCGTTTGGCGTTACAATTTTATTTTTCTTTTCTAGTCCACCAACAATTCGGTCGACGGCGTCTAAGAAATCTTGTTTGTCCACTGCTTTTTTGTCTTTTCTGGCTGCAATTAAAGCTGCTTCGTTACATACGTTAGCAATATCAGCTCCAGAGAAACCAGGGGTTTGTTTTGCTAGGAATTCAGTATCTAACTCTTCTGATTTTTTTATAGGCTTTAAATGCACTTCAAAAATTTCCTTACGTTCTCTAATATCTGGTAAGTCCACATAAATTTGACGGTCAAAACGACCAGCACGCAACAAAGCTTTGTCTAAAACGTCGGCACGGTTTGTTGCCGCCAAGACAATTACGTTTGTGTTCGTGCCAAAACCATCCATTTCTGTTAAAAGTTGGTTTAAGGTGTTTTCTCTTTCATCATTTCCGCCTGTCATGCTGTTTTTTCCACGAGCTCTTCCGACAGCGTCAATTTCATCAATAAAGATAATTGCAGGTGATTTTTCTTTAGCCTGTTTGAATAAATCTCTAACACGAGATGCTCCAACTCCTACAAACATTTCCACAAAATCAGAACCTGACAGCGAGAAGAAAGGCACTTTAGCTTCACCGGCAACGGCTTTTGCTAATAATGTTTTTCCAGTTCCTGGAGGACCAACTAATAAGGCTCCTTTTGGAATTTTCCCTCCAATTGAAGTATATTTTTCAGGATTTTTAAGAAATTCTACAATTTCCATAATTTCCTCTTTTGCACCTTCTAAACCAGCTACATTTTCAAATGTAACTCGAGTATCTGTTTTTTCATCAAATAGTTTTGCTTTAGACTTTCCAATGTTGAAAATTTGTCCGCCACCGCCACCAGCACCGCCTGACATTCTACGCATCATGAAGATCCATAGAACAACAAGTAATAAGATAGGAATAATTCCGATGATTAAATCGCCTAAAAAGCTTTCAGGTTCTTTTTCATAAGAGTTAATTTTTTGTTCTGCATCTGCCTTATTTAAGCTTTCTTGAAATGTTTTTAAATCACCAATTTCAAAATAATAATGAGGTCCTTTGGTATTTAATTTACCAGTGATATCATTTTTAATTTTTTCATGATTCTTTGCTTCTAATGCTTCTTTCTTAAGAAAAACAGTTGCTTTGGTATTGGTAAAAGTTACTTTATCTACCTCTCCAGCTTGTAAAAATTGATTGAATTTTGACAAACTAGTTTTGCCTGGATTGCTCAAGTCAAAGCCATTAGAAATAAAACTAATAGTGATAAAAATTGCTATAACAGTAGCAATACTCATCCATGGACTGAACTTAAAGCCCGAATTCTTATTGTTGCTATTTGGTGTCATAAAAGTTTTTTAGTATTTTGATTCGATAGTAGTGATTTTTGCATCACCCCATAAATTTTCTATTCGGTAGTATTCACGAATGTGCTTTTGGAAGACATGTACTACAATGTTAACGTAATCCATTAATACCCATTCGCCATTTTCAGCACCTTCAACGTGCCATGGTTTGTCTTTTAATTCTTTTGAAACAATTTTTTGGATAGAACCCACGATAGCATTAACTTGTGTGTTCGAATTTCCATCGCAGATTACAAAGTAATCACAAACGGTATTGTCTATAGTTCTTAAATCTAGAATTTTAATATTATCTCCTTTTACTTCTTCAATACCTTTGATGATGTTTGCTAATAAATCATCGTTGTTTATATTTTTCTTAGCCATTTATTTTTTATGAATTTATGCAAAGGTATCATTTTTTGTGATTATTTTTGAACCTTAACATAAGATTAAAATTTGTTACTTGAATATGAAGTTAATCAAACTCAGTGCCATTGATTCTACAAATACCTTTTTAAAGAATTTAGCTTCTTCTGAAAAAGTGGATAATTTTACAGTTGTTGTGGCCGAACACCAAACGAATGGAAGAGGTCAGCGTGGTTCAAATTGGCTAATTGAACCCAGTAAGAACCTTACCTTTAGTGTTTTGTATAAAAACAGTTTTAAAACAAATACTAATCTTTTTACCTTAAATGTAATCGTTGCAATTAGCGTTATTGAGGGATTACAGACAGACAGTAATTTGAAATATTTTATTAAATGGCCTAACGACATTTTGTCAGATAATAAAAAAATTGCGGGTATATTAATTGAAAATAACATAAAAAGTCAGTCAGAATTACAATCAATCATAGGTATTGGCATTAATGTAAATCAAGAAAATTTTGAAAATTTGCCTCAAGCCTCCTCTTTATTTCTGTTGGAGCGAAAAAAAAAGGATAAAGATTTGCTTTTAAAAAACATCGTTGATCGTTTAGAATATAATCTAATTAAATTTATTGACTCTGAAGAAACGTATTTTTGGCAAAAATATCACGATAATTTATATAAAAAGGACATTGTATCCTCTTTCGAAAGTGCTTACGATCAGCGGTTTGTTGGTAAAATTATTAATGTAACTTCGGAAGGTAAGTTAAAGGTGCAGTTAGAAGATGATTTGGAAGTTGATTTTGATGTTAAAGAAGTTAAAATGTTGTATTAGCAGCAATTGCTAAAATTTACTAAAACCTTTGTTAAACTTTAAATAAAGAATTTCGAAATGAGTACATTTGTGCCAATTTATAAAACTTAGAATTCCTAAATCTTATGGAAAAAAAAATATATTCATTTTTGTTCTCAACGCGTTTAATGGCCGTTTTGTTCATCACTTTTGCTGCAGCAATGGCAGCTGGAACTTTTATAGAAGATTATTACAATACAGATACAGCTAGAAATATAATTTACAATTCTTGGTGGTTTGAATCTATAATGGTGTTTTTTGTGATCAATTTTATTGGAAATATTAAACGTTATCAGTTACAGAAAAAGGAAAATTGGGCAACTTTATTATTACATTTATCGTTTATTCTAATTATCGTTGGTGCTTTCATTACGCGATATATCAGTTATGAAGGAATGATGCCAATTAGAGAAGGTGAAAGTGCAAATATGATTTATTCCGATAAAGCATACTTAACTGTTTTAGTAGATGGTGATTTTCAAGGTGAAATGAAACGCAAAACTTTTGAAAAAGATTTAATATTTGCTCCGGAAGTTGAAGGCGATTCGTTCTTATCTTTTTTTGCTAGTAATAATTTTTCATTAGGTGGAGATTTTAGTCAGATCCCTTTCGAAGTAGTCCATCAAGAATTCATTTTAAACGCAACCGAAACTTTAAAGCCAAATGAAAGCGGTCAACTAATGATCAAGATGGTTGAATCTAGTGGAGGAACACGTCACGAACACTTTTTGAAAGAAGGCGAAGTTCAAAATTTACACAATGTATTATTTGCCTTCAATAAATATACTGACGGAGCAATAAATATAACAAAAATTGCGGACGCTTACACTATTCAGACTCCTTTTGAAGGTGATTTTATGCGAATGGCAGATAAATTACAAGGAAAAGTTGTCAAAAATGAGGTGCAACCTTTAATGTTGCGTTCGCTATATAACATTGGAGGCGCACAATTCGTATTTCCTGATGAAGCCGTTAAAGGAGAAATGGTAATGAAATCTAACAATGATTTCAAAGACAAACAAACCAGTGACGCGCTTGTCGTGAAAATTAAAAGTCAAGGAAAAGAAGAAGTACTTACATTAGTTGGTTCAAAAGGACAACAAGGTACACCGCAAAGTGTTAAAATTGGAAATTTAGAATTTACACTTTTCTTTGGAAGTAAAATATATAACACACCTTTCAATATTAAATTAGACGATTTTATTGCGGACAAATATCCTGGTACTGAAAAAAATTATTCGGCTTTCAAAAGTATAATTGAAGTGCAAGATAAAGAGGAAAATAAGACTATTAAAGATAGTATTTATATGAATCACGTATTAGATTACAGAGGATTTAGATTCTTCCAAGCTGGCTTTGATCCAGACGAACAAGGAACTCAGTTATCGGTAAGTCACGATTTATGGGGAACTTGGATTACTTACATTGGTTATTTCCTTTTATATTTTGGTATGATGGCAATTATGTTTGTTAAAAATACGCGTTTTGCTAGTATTAAAGAAAAATTAGAAAAATTGAAAATCAAAAAGAGTCAGATGCTTAGTGTTTTCTTGATATTATTCACTTCATTAACATTTGCACAAGAACAACACAATCACAAACCCAATAAAGAAGAAACACTTAAATTACTTAAGAAACATATTGTTTCAGAGGAACATGCTTCTAAATTTGGTAAAATCGTAATTCAAGATGGTGGCCGTATGAAGCCTATCAATACGTTTTCATCTGAATTACTTCGTAAAGTATCCAAAAATGATACATATGAAGATATGAATTCTGATCAGGCGTTTATTTCTATGACGCAGTATCCGCAATATTGGTATAGTTTGCCTATCATTTATCTAAAAAGAGGTAATGATAGTATTCGTAAAATAATTGGTATTGAAAAAGATGCAAAATATGCACCTTTGGTTTCATTTTTTGATGAAACGGGAGGTTATAAGTTGGCCAGTTATTTAGAAGATGCATCCAAAGAACCAGTTCCAAATCAATTTCAAAAAGATTTTATTGATGCGGATAAAAAAGTTAATTTATTGTATTCGGCTTTAAGTGGTCAAATTTTAAAAGTATTTCCAGTTCCCGGAGATAAATCAAATAAATGGGTATCGTTTTTAGAAATTAACGAACCTACTGGAACTGCGCTGGATTCCATTAAAAATATTATGCCTTTTTATTTAAATGCTGTAGAAAAAGCTTCAGAGAATAACGATTATACAATGGCAAATAGTTTACTAACAGGTTTAACGAAATATCAGCATAAATATGGTGGTTCTGTTATGCTTGCTGATAGTAAAATCAATTCGGAAGTTGTCTATAATAAATATGATATTTTCAAGCAATTGTATTATTTATATATGTTCGGAGGAATTCTTATGTTAGCATTTTGTATCGTTCAAATTTTTAATAATTCGAAAGTAATTCGTAGAATAATTAATGTTTTTCATGGATTAATTGCATTCTTTTTCGCCTTGCATATGGCGGGATTAATTGTGCGTTGGTATATTTCTGGTCACGCGCCATGGAGTGATGCTTATGAAAGTATGATTTATGTGGCTTGGGCAACAATGTTCTTTGGTTTAGCTTTTGGAAAGGATTCAAAATTAACGGTTGCATCAACGGCTTTTGTAACTTCAATGATTTTGATGATTGCACATTGGAACTGGATGGATCCATCAATTGGTAATTTACAACCTGTTTTAAATTCGTATTGGTTAATGATTCACGTAGCGGTAATCGTAGGAAGTTATGGTCCATTTACGTTGGCGATGGTTTTAGGTTTAATTGCATTATTCTTGATGATTTTCACAACGGATAAGAACAAAGAAAAAATGAAAATGAGCATTGATGAAATTACTTATATCAATGAATTAGCTTTAACTGTCGGATTAGTAATGCTTACCATTGGAAACTTCTTAGGCGGACAATGGGCAAATGAAAGTTGGGGGCGTTACTGGGGTTGGGATCCAAAAGAAACTTGGGCTCTAATTAGTATTATGATTTATGCCTTTGTAATTCATGCTCGTTTTGTACCTGCTTTACGCGGACGATGGATTTATAATGTAATGAGTGTTTTAGCTTTTGCATCTATTATTATGACCTATTTTGGCGTAAACTTCCACTTAAGTGGTTTACATAGTTATGCTTCCGGAGAACAGCAGAACGTAACGTATTACTTTATTATCTTAGTAATTGTATTGATAATCGCAGCAATTGCATATTTCCCATACCGGAAACATTTTAAGAAATAGATTGAATATAAAAAAGGGAAAATATTAATTTTCCCTTTTTTTATGATTTGAATTTTCAGCTTTGCGCGAAGTTAAAAAATGTTTTTTCTCGTTGTATTTCATTTTAGCATAATGTTGTTGAATAGTGTTAATAAAACTTAAAATCACGCCAATTCCAACAATAATATAAAGTACAGTGAAAATTTTTCCTTCGTCAGTTTGCGGCGTAAAATCCCCATAACCAATCGTTGTCAATGTAACCATTGAGAAATAAAGTGAATCCACATAGCCCCAGCCTTCTAAATAATGATAACTTACCGTTCCAATTAGCAAAATTATTGCAGTTGTGATTAGCAAATCGCGGTATTGTTCGTCTTGTAGAAATAATAAAATAGTTTTTAGAAAAAACATAGGTCAACTGGTTTCTTTAAATTATAAATATTAGGCAACATTTATAGTTTGTTTATGATAGTAAAGGTAATTAAATTTCTAAATTTGTTCGAAAGACTAAAATAAAAATACTATGAAAAATACAATTTTCTTGTTTTCGGCAATTATTTCCTTGTGGAGTTGTCAAAATCAAGCGCAACCAAAGCAAATTAACGAATCAGAAACAGCAGTAACTATGGCAAAAGAAACTATTTATCAGTTTAAAGTAAAAACGTTAGAAGGCAGTGATTTTGATTTTTCAACTTTAAAAGGAAAAAAAATACTTGTAGTAAATACGGCTTCAAAATGTGGATTAACGCCACAATATGAACAATTACAAGCAATTTATGATAAATATAAAGATCAGAACTTTGTAATTGTAGGTTTTCCTGCAAATAACTTTATGAGTCAAGAACCTGGAACTAGCAGTGAAATTGCTGAATTTTGCCAACGCAATTATGGAGTGACTTTTCCAATGATGGATAAAATTTCTGTAAAAGGAAAAGATATGCATCCTGTGTATCAATTTTTAACTCAAAAAGCTAAAAATGGTTTAGAAGATAGTGATGTAGAATGGAATTTTCAGAAATATTTGATCAACGAAAATGGCGAATTAGCTAAAGTAGTTGGACCAAGAACACTTCCAACAGATGCTGAAATTACCAATTGGATAGAAGGAAAATAATTTTTTGTTCACTATAATGTTTTTGTTTTTTTTAAATCCCAAGTTTCAATTTTACTATTGGAGTTTGGGATTTTTTTATTACAATATTTTCTGCATAAAAATAGAATCCAACCATTTGTCAAATTTATACCCCGATTCTTTAATGTATCCGACTTCCTCAAAGCCAAATTTCTCGTGAAAAGATATACTATTTAGGTTTTCAGAATCGATAACACCAATCATAGTATGCATTTTCTGAGCTTTGGCAAGTTGAATTAATTCCGATAGTAATAATTTTCCAATGCCTTTTCCAATATAATTTTTATCAGCATAAACCGAATGTTCTACTGTAAATTTGTACGCTTCTCTGAATCTAAATTCACTATAATAACCAAAACCAATAACTTGATTATTTTCTTCGGCCACAATAATTGGAAAACCCTTTGAAATTTTATCTTCAAAAATAGCAATTTGCTGTTCCAAAGTTCTCGGATGGTAATCATACAAGGCAGTTGAAGTCAAAATTACCTCATTTATTATTGCTAAAATTGCAGGACAATCTGTAATAGTGTAAGTTCTTATTTGAATCATCATTTTAAAGTGAAATAGTTGCGTAAAAGTAGTAAAAATCAGCACATCTTCGTAAATTTGTAATCCATTTAGTTATAAAAAAATGATGTATCCAAAAATTCCTTTAGCACAAAGCATTATTGAAATTTGCAAACAAAAGGAAGTCCAACATATCGTAATTTCTCCAGGTTCAAGAAATGCACCTTTGACCATTGGTTTTACTAATAATCCTTATTTTAAATGTTATAGTATTGCTGATGAACGTTGTGCGGCTTTTTTTGCCGTAGGAATGGCACAACAAATGCAAAAACCGGTCGCTTTAGTTTGCACTTCAGGTTCGGCTTTGTTGAATTATTATCCGGCTTTGGCCGAAGCATTCTACAATCAAATTCCTTTGGTTGTTATTTCTGCAGACCGACCTCAAAGTAAAATAGATATTGGAGACGGTCAAACGATTCGTCAGGAAAATGTATTTGCAAATCACAGTTTATTCAATGCGAATTTATCCGATGAAACTTCTGTTGCTAATGATAATTTGATTCAAGAAGCACTTCATATTGCTGTTTCTAAAAAAGGGCCAGTTCACATCAACGCTCCATTTGAAGAACCGTTGTATGAAACAGTTTCCGAAATGACTTATTTCCCTTCGCTTTCTGAAAAATTAGCAATTGATAAAACGATCGATTTTCAAGCTGAATTTATAGAGCAATGGAACAAAGCAACTAAGAAGTTAATTTTGGTGGGCGAATTATTTCCAAATGCAATCGAACAAAAATACCTAGATAATTTAGGCAACGATCCAAGTGTTGTGGTTTTAACCGAAAAAACTTCGAATATTCATCACGAATCGTTTATTAATCAGATTGATACTTTAATTACACCTTTTTCGGAAGCTGATTTTGAGAATTTTCAACCTGAAATATTGTTAACTTTTGGTGGAATGGTGATTTCAAAACGAATTAAATCGTTCTTAAGAAAATACCAACCCGAAAATCATTGGCACGTTGATGAATTGAGGGCTTATGATACTTACGGTGTTTTATCGCATCATTTTGAAACTTCAATTAATACTTTTTTCAATCATTTCTTGATTGCAAATAAAGTAGAAAGTAATTATAAAAAGTTAATAGCTTCCATTTGGAAGGATAGAGTTGAAGCTCATAAAATGTATTCAGAATCAGTTTCGTTTTCAGACTTTAAAGTGTTTGATTTTTTAAGGCAACATTTACCTAAAAATATCCAATTACAAGTTAGTAATAGTTCTCCGATTCGTTATATCCAATTGTTTGATTTGAATCCAACTATTGAAGTTTTCTGCAACCGAGGAACCAGTGGAATTGACGGAAGCACTTCAACGGCAATTGGTGCTGCTGTGATGAATGAGAAACCTACATTTTTTATTACAGGTGATATCAGTTTTTTATACGACAGCAATGCACTTTGGAACAATTATATTCCGAAAAATTTCAAAATAATTATCTTGAATAATGGAGGAGGAGGAATTTTTAGAATCTTGCCAGGTCATCAAGAAACGGAGACTTTTAATACATTTTTCGAAACTTCACATCAATTAAATGCAGTTCATTTAGCAAAAATGTATCATTTGAATTATTTTATGGCGAGTGATGAATCAAGTTTGGAAGCTAATTTTTCTTTGTTTGTAAACGATGAAAATGGACCAAGTATTTTAGAGATTTTTACACCCGAAAAATTGAATAATTCCATTTTACTAGATTTTTTTAAATCCCTAAACAATTAACTAGTTTTTTAAACAAATGTTAAAATAATTTTGTAAATTTGAGACGATAAACCTTTAAACGAACAACATTATGAGTAAAAGAGATGAATTAATTGCTAAATACGCAGCTGATTTAAAAGAGAAATGTGGTGTAACTCCAGATATGGATTTTTTAACGAAAGTAACTATTGGTTGCGGTCCATCAATCTATAATGCAGATTCTTCAACTGTAGCTGGTTCTGACGAAAAAGAATTAGCAACAGTAAAAAACAACTTTTTAATCAAAAAATTAGGACTAAAAGATGGTCCAGAGTTAGATAAAGGTATTGAAGCTGTTATGGAGCAATATGGAAAATCAAACAAAAGTAAATATAGAGCTGTAGTTTATTATTTATTAGCAAAACATTTCAAAAAAGAAGCTGTTTATAACAAATAAGACATAAAAAAATCCTGAATGAAAATTCAGGATTTTTTGTTTCTAATCGAAACTTATATTATTCGAAACCTTTTACAATCGCTAAGAAGTCATTTGCTTTCAAAGCTGCTCCACCAATTAAACCACCATCTACATCAGGTTTAGAGAAGATTTCTTTAGCATTGTCTGGTTTTACACTTCCACCATATAAGATTGATAGCTCATTTGCGATATCAAATCCATATACTTTTTCAACTAAATCTCTAATAAATTTGTGCATTTCTTGTGCTTGATCTGGAGACGCGGTTTCTCCTGTTCCAATTGCCCAAACAGGTTCATAGGCCAAAACAATATTACGCCAGTCTGTTTTTTCTAAATGAAACAAACCATCACGCAATTGATATTCTACCACATTAAAATGATTATTAATTTGACGGTCTTTTAATTCTTCACCAAAGCAAAAAATAACACGCATATTATGTTTCAAAGCTGTATCCACTTTGTTTGCAATCAAAGCATCTGTTTCATTGAAATAAGCTCTTCTTTCACTGTGACCCAAGATTACAGTTGATACACCAATGTCAGTCAACATTCCGGCTGAAATTTCTCCAGTAAACGCTCCGCCTTCTGCTTGATGCATATTTTGTGCGGCAACCGTTATTTCTGAACCATTTGTAGTTTCAACAGCTTTTGCTAAGTTCACAAAAGTAGGAGCTACAATGATTTCTGCTGTTGTAGTTGGTTTTTGAGCTATAATTTCTTCTAATAATGCGATAGTTTCTTGTTGATTCTTATGCATTTTCCAGTTTCCTGCAACTATATTTTTTCTCATAATTTTATTTTAAAGAATCTAATGTTTTGATCAATTTCGCATCATCCGCTTCAATTACATTATAAAGTGCAATTTTTCCAGTTTTATCCACAATCATATAACGAGGAATCCAGCTCAAATTCACTGACTTTCCAAAAACACCTTTCATTCCGTCTGAAACTAAATAGTGTTCGCCTTTTACTTCGTGTTTTTCAATTCCAGCTAACCAAGCATCATATGTTTTATCCATAGAAATGAATAAATAAGTTACATCTGGATATTTAGATTGTAATTCTTTAACCTTAGGCATTCCTTTTAAACAATCAGAGCACCAAGAAGCCCAAACATCTATTACAACTGTTTTGCCTTCATATTGCTTTAATATTTCAGCAAATGTTATTGGTTCGTGATCTGTTCCAATCATTTGATTGGCTAAAGCTTCTGGTTTGAAACTTGTTTCTTCAATTTGGGCACAACCAAAAAAGCTGATTACGAAAGCCGATAAAATGAATATTTTTTTCATACTTATTTTTTAATTTCTGAATATTTTTTGCTGATAGTTTTCTTCAATTCTGCACCATTAAATTGATTAGCATTGATTCCGTCATAGAATTTTATTTCGTTTCCATTCCATAAATATTTCACACCTGGCGTATCTCTATTATTTCCTAAAACGGTCCAGAAACTGATGATATCAATAACTTGGAAAGGATATTTTGTGCCAGCAATTTTAAAGAATTCAGGAATCTTATCTACTTCTTCATCCATAAAGATAATGTAAACATCTGGAAAAGAAGGATCTTTTAACTTCATTTGATGTAATTCTTTTGCAGTATCTTGGCAATGGTCACATCCTGGAGCAAAAAAGCAAAGAATTTTTTTACCTTGATCAATATTTTTAAAATAAGAAGAATAGCCAGATTTTACTGCTTTTGGCTCATCAATTTTGACTTCTTCCTTTAAAGCTTCCGCTTCAGTTTTACTATTTTCGGCTTCAATTAATTTTTCAACCGTAGGAATTACAGTCGAAAGTGTAGTGTCAATTTCCGTTCCTAGAATATTATCTTCATTAAAGAACGAATTGTCAATTTGTTTGGTTTTCGATTGCATTGGAGCCAACATAAACAAGCTCAAAACTCCTAAAAGTAAAATGGTAAATAATACCCAAATATTCGATTTTCCGTCGGATGGTAATAGTTTTAATAACCAAACTAATAAGCCTACAGCAATGATGTTTTTAATAATCGCTTCAACAGGAGTCATTGGAATTAATTCTCCAAAACAACCACAGTTTCCTGAGTTCCCGCTAAAAAAAGTTTCATAAGCCAATTGGACTATAAAAACAACTAATAATAAAATCGTTGCAGGAATGGTAATTTTTTTAATATGGTGATTAATTAAGATTGCGATACCTAAAGCAAACTCAATTCCGATTAAAATACGTGAGAAATACGGAGCAAAACCTTCTGAAAATCCTAAAGGATACAATTGTTTTACTTCAAATGTAGAAATAGCAAAATAGGGTGAAGGGTATAATTTTGCAAAGGCAGAAACAATAAATAAGGCGGATATAATTACGCGAATAATCCAAGAAATAGTTTCCTTTTTCATATATGTAAGTTTTAATGTTTAAATGGCTTATATGGTTTCGCTTTTTCTCCTTTTCTTCAAAAAAGGCTTTAATCTACAGCGATTTCATAAAATATTTTATTTTCGATAAAAATACAAATTCTTATGATGGTAAGTTGTTAAAGACTTGTTATTTGTTTTCCATTAAAATCAGTGCAAAAACAGCATAATTGATCATATCTTGATAATTGGCATCAATTCCTTCCGAAACTAAAGTTTTTCCTTTATTATCTTCAATTTGCTTAACGCGAAGTAATTTCTGTAAAATCAAATCGGTTAAACTACTAACACGCATTTCACGCCAAGCTTCGCCATAATCGTGATTTTTAGCTTCCATTAATGCTTTTGTCAAGGCAATTTTTTCATCGTATAAAACAATTGCTTCTTCAAATCCCATATCCGGTTGTTCTGCGATTCCTTTGTCAATTTGGATTAATGCCATACTGCAATAATTGATAATCCCGATGAATTCTGAGGTTTCATCTTCATCTACTTTTCGCACTTCATTTTGTTGAAGACTTCTTATTCTTTGAGCTTTAATAAAAATTTGATCGGTAAGCGATGGCAAACGCAAAATACGCCAAGCACTTCCATAATCTTTCATTTTTTTACTGAATAACTCGCGACAAATCGCTATAACTTTATCATATTCTTGAGAAGTATTCGACATTATTTGCTTTATATTTGTATGAAATTTTATCAAAAGTAAATAATATTTTTGGGTTTGAAGAATGAACCTTAACGATTTTTAATTTTTCAACTAAAAAATGGATATGAACACACAATTTACAATCAATTGCAACGGAAAACTTGTTGATTTATCGACACCAAAAGTGATGGGGATTTTAAATGTGACGCCGAATTCGTTTTACGATGGTGGAAAACATAAAAACATCAACACCATAATTCATCAAGTAGATAAAATGCTTTCAGATGGAGCAACCTTTATTGATATTGGAGCTTATTCCAGCAAACCGACTGCCGATTTTGTCTCTGAAGCTGATGAGATTAATCGGTTAAATTTTGTGTTGAAAGAAATAGTCAATACCTTTCCAAACATCATTTTGTCAGTCGATACTTTTAGAGCAAATGTGGCTAAAATTGCTGTTGAAAATGGAGTTGCTATTGTAAATGATATTTCAGCTGGATTGTTAGACGAAAATATGTTACCAACCGTTGCCGATTTGAAAGTTCCTTACATTATGATGCATATGCGTGGAAATCCTCAAACGATGCAAGCGCTTACGGATTATAACGATATTGTTAAGGAAATGATATTTTATTTTTCGGAACGTGTGGCAAAGGCGAGAAGCTTCGGGATTTCGGATATAATTATTGATCCTGGATTTGGATTTGCTAAAACTTTAGAACAAAATTACGAAGTATTGAACAAGTTGGAATTATTTTCCCTTTTATATTTACCTTTGTTGGCCGGAATTTCACGAAAATCGATGATCTATAAAGTTTTAGAAAAAACAGCAAAAGATGCTTTGAACGGCACAACGGTTTTAAACACGATTGCTGTTCAAAAAGGTGCTAAAATCTTACGTGTTCACGATGTGAAAGAAGCGGTAGAATGTATAAAATTAGTTGATAAATTAAAATAAGATGAAAAAATTAGTAGTTATAGTTGCCTTGTTTAGCCTGTTTGCTTGTAGCGATAAAGAAGTAAAATTACCACAAGCCGAATTATCAGTAATGAAAGATATTGAAGATCATTCGCCGATTTATATGTTTTTTGATTTAAAAGATAAAAAAGATACGATTGTGGAAGTGAATAAAAAAAATTCAATCAGTTCTACGAATTGGGTTTTTAACATTGACAAGCGTTTGCCTTTGAAACTAGTAATTCCAGAAGTGATGAAATTACAAGAAAAAAAGAAAGGAAGTTCGCACGCAAAAGAAGGTTCTATCAATGTTTTTACCTATTCGGATAGTATTGCGAAAAATTTAGCTTTTTTTCCATTTACAGATGTCCAATTTAAAATGGATAAAGATTTTTCAAAGCTTTTTATCAAGAAAAACGCTCAACAATATATGAATTACCACAATTTCACGGTAAATTTCAAGAAAGATAATGTCATTATAGTTGATGGTTTTGAAGTCGGCAGAAAAGAATTTGTAGCTTTTATAAAAGAATTTTCTGATTTCTCGACGGATGGGAAATTAGTACTCTTGCATTTGAATTTTGATAAGGAATTAACTTATGGTGATTATATCAAAAGCAAATTATTAGCGTGGCAAGCCACAAATGAAAAAGTCGAATTGTCTTCGTTTGAATTTATATACGATGCAAACCAATTGCCTCCGATGTAATTGTAAACTTAATAAAAATGAGAAATCCCGAGTTTTGCTCGGGATTTCTATTTAAAAAACTCTTTTTAATTCTTCTTTCAAAAAGCTGATTGCAATACTACTGGGCGATTCAACTTCTGTTAATTCTAGCATTATTGCTTCTCTAAGTTTATCAGCATCAACAATATCTTCACGAATTGCATTTTTTCGTATCATTTGAACTGTGCTGTTTTTGGCTTTTAAAATAATATCCCAAGTTTCGGCAGTTAAATAAATTTGTTGTGTTAAATTATGCTCGTATTCCGTTTGAATATTGTGCGTTAACAATGTCGCATAATCTTCTTTACTTTTACTAATAGGAGCAACTCGTAAAAGTAATTGCGTAGGATTTATACGTTCTAAAAGTAAAACTACTCGCTCATAAGCTTGCAAACGAATCGGTAAAGCTTGTTTTTGATTTTCTCTTAATAATTCAAATTTACGCTTACTTTCTTCACTATTATAAAATTTTTGCATCATCACAAAAGCTACACCACCTGTAATTAGAGCTGGTAATGTGTAAGCGGCAATTTCTAATAATTTACTTTCGATTGTCATTTTTGGTTTATTTTATTATCGCAAATTAAGTTTAAAAAAATCAAATTACAAACACTTAACAACACAGATTTAAGAAATCATAAAAAATTAAAAAATCTGTTTTAATCCGCTAAATCTGTGTTATCCGTGTTCTAATAAATGCATTAAAATAAAACTTGTAATAACCCGTTTCAAAGCGTATTTTTGTAGATTAGTTAAAAGTTAATCAGAAAATGAAGGATATACAGAAATATATTAGCCAATTAAACGAGGCACAACAGTTACCAGTCTTACAAAAAGATGGGCCAATGATTGTTATTGCAGGTGCAGGTTCTGGAAAAACACGTGTGCTTACGGTTCGTATTGCTAATTTAATGAGTCAGGGAGTCGATGCTTTTAATATTTTGTCTTTGACATTTACTAACAAAGCAGCACGTGAAATGAAAAAACGTATTGCTGATATTGTAGGAAATAACGAAGCTAAAAACCTTTGGATGGGAACATTTCACTCGGTATTTGCTAAAATTCTAAGAAGTGAAGCCGATAAATTGGGTTATCCTTCGAACTTTACGATTTATGACTCGCAAGATTCATTGCGTTGTATTGGTGGAATCATCAAGGAAATGCAATTGGACAAAGAAATTTACAAACCAAAACAGATTTTAGGCCGAATTTCTTCCTACAAAAACTCATTAATTACGGTTAAAGCGTATTTTAATAATCCCGAATTACAGGAAGCCGATGCGATGAGCAAAAAGCCTCGAATGGGAGAAATTTATCAGAATTATGTAGAGCGTTGCTTCAAATCAGGTGCGATGGATTTTGATGATTTGTTATTAAAAACAAACGAATTATTGAATCTTTTTCCGGAAGTTTTAGCGAAATATCAAGATCGTTTTCGTTATATTTTAGTTGATGAGTACCAAGATACAAACCATTCGCAATATTTAATTGTTCGTGCTTTATCAGATCGTTTTCATAACATTTGTGTAGTTGGTGATGATGCCCAGAGTATTTATGCCTTCCGTGGAGCGAATATCAATAATATTTTGAATTTCCAGAAAGATTATGAGAATGTTCAAATGTATCGATTAGAACAAAATTATCGTTCTTCAAAAAACATTGTAGAAGCGGCTAATAACGTAATTGATAAGAATAAAACCAAATTAGATAAAATTGTTTGGACTGCGAATCAAGATGGTCCAAAGATAAAAGTGCATCGCAGTTTAACGGATGGGGAAGAAGGTCGTTTTGTAGCGGCTACCATTTTTGAAGAAAAGATGCAAAACCAAATGTTAAACGGTCAATTTGCAATTTTATATCGTACCAATGCACAATCGCGTGCTATGGAGGATGCATTGCGTAAGCGTGATATTCCGTATCGAATTTATGGTGGCTTATCATTTTATCAGCGTAAAGAAATTAAAGACGTTTTGGCTTATCTTAGATTGGTGATTAATCCAAAAGATGAAGAAGCTTTGGTGCGAGTTATCAATTACCCGGCAAGGGGAATTGGCGATACAACTTTGGAAAAATTAACTGTTGCTGCAAATCACTACAAGCGTTCGATTTTTGAAGTAATGGAACATATTGACAAGATTGATTTGAAATTAAATTCAGGAACGAAAACTAAATTGAATGATTTTGTGATGATGATTAAAAGTTTTCAAGTAATTAATGAAAATCAAGATGCTTTTTTCTTGACAGAGCACGTTACCAAAAAAACAGGATTAGTTCAAGAATTGAAAAAAGACGGAACGCCGGAAGGAATTGCTAAAATTGAAAATATCGAAGAACTTTTAAACGGGATCAAAGATTTTACAGAAGGACAAGTTGAAATTGATGGAGCAAGAGGAGCATTAGCCGAATTTATGGAAGATGTTGCTTTGGTTACCGATTTAGATAATGATACGGGTGATGACGATAGAGTAGCGTTAATGACGATTCACTTGGCGAAAGGATTAGAGTTTCCACACGTATTTGTAGTCGGATTGGAAGAAGATTTATTTCCAAGTGCGATGAGTATGAATACCAGAAGTGAATTGGAAGAAGAACGTCGTTTGTTTTACGTGGCTTTAACGCGTGCAGAACATCAAGCGTATTTGACTTACGCCCAATCGCGTTATCGTTGGGGAAAACTAGTAGATAGTGAGCCTTCTCGATTCATTGAAGAAATTGACGACCAATATTTAGAATATTTGAATCCAGTTGATTCCGGTTATCGTTATAAACCTGTAATGGATATTGATGTTTTTGGTGATATTGATAAATCTAAGTTAAGATTGGCTAAACCAAAAATGGGAACACCACCGGCTAATTTGATAAGCGATCAACTAAATCCATCAGCAAATATCAGAAAGCTGAAGCCAATGTCGAGCAATTCGAATTCAGGAAGTGCTAATTTATTTGATTCGAATTTAGCTCCGGGAAATATAGTAATGCACGAACGATTTGGAAAAGGACAAATTGTAAATATAGAAGGAATTGGAGCTGATAAAAAAGCCGAAATTAGATTTGATGTTGGCGGATTGAAGAAATTATTACTTCGTTTTGCAAAATTGGAAGTGATTGGATAAAATCTGAAACTTCAAACAAAATTAACCTGAAACAAAAAGTTATGGCAGAATTTATAAAAATATACGAAGATAAACCCAATGAAGCTGCTATTAAAAAAGTAGTTGCTGTGTTGAAAGATGGTGGCATAATTATTTATCCAACCGATACTGTTTATGGTTTTGGTTGTGATATTACGAATTCGCGTGCTTTAGAAAAATTGGCTAAAATCAAGGGAATTAAGTTAGAAAAGGCAAATTTTTCTTTCGTTTGTTCTAGTTTGAGCAATATTTCTGATTATGTGAAGCAAATTGATACATCAACGTTTAAGATTTTAAAACGTGCTTTGCCTGGACCTTATACTTTTATTTTACCAGGAAATAATGACTTGCCAAAAGAATTTAGAAAGAAAAAAACAGTTGGAATTCGTGTTCCGCAGAATAATATTGCTTTGCAAATTGTAGAAATGCTTGGTAATCCAATAATATCAACTTCTATTAAAGATGACGATGATGTAATCGAGTATTCAACTGATCCTGAATTAATTTTCGAAAAGTGGCAAAACAAAGTGGATCTAATCATTGATGGAGGTTATGGAGACAATATAGCTTCAACTATTATAGATTTAACTGGTGATGAGCCCGAAGTTATTCGTGAAGGAAAAGGAAGTTTAGATATTTTGTAGATAAATATTTTTTTTATCGCTTTTTAATTATAATTTAGCTTATACTATTCTAAGTAATACCAATTTTAAGTCAAGACATTCACAGTTTTAGAAGTTAAACTTTAAAACTATGTATTTTCTTAATTTAATATTTAATTGGTTATTAATAAAAAGATTAGGATTTACATTTAGCAGGTCTTTTAGGCCTGCTTTTTTTATTTCCAATCGGGCATTATTGCGTTTTCATAAAGTTGTACTCTTGAACTTGTTGTTCCTATTGAATATTTATAACTATTTTTTGGCGATAATCCATCATTTGGTGTACTCATAAATAATAATTCGGCTTCAGTTGGTGAATATCTAACGTCACTATCATTATAACCTGCTGGTTTTTGTACATCAACTGCAGTACTTAAATCTGTAATGAAATCATATTGAAAAATTCTAGAATCCAACTGACGGTAATCAAAACTTTCAAAGCCCGTAATGTCTCTGGTATAGATTAGTTTGTTGTTCGTTACAGAAAGATGTAAACCACTAATTGCACCCAAAGTTCCAGATATTACATTTTCTATAATTGTTCCGCCGGAATCAATCACATAAATTTCGGTTTCATAACCATACAAATTATTGACTTTTATCGCAATAATAGAACTGTCAATACTCCAATCGCATTCGGAAATTAATTTACCGTTTGGTGTTTGAAAAATGAGTTCTAAGCCACTTCCATCGGCATTAATTTTATAGAGTTTATCAAAATTGGAATAGATGAGCTGACTTCCGTTACTTTTCCAACTAAAATTATAATGATCTAGATTGAATCCTGCAGCAGGAATTCCGGCTGTAACTTTAAAAACATTTGAACCATCTGGATTCATAGTATAAATATGGGCTTGACCTCCAGTTGTTCTTAAAAAAGCAATTTTATTAGCTGGAATATTTTTTCTTGGTCGGAAACTATTTGTTGCGTCTGAAGTAATTTGCAATTTATTTCCAGCATCATCGGCTGTGTAGATTACATTATTATCACCAATTTTTCTGGTAAAAAGATACCGTGCATTTGGAAAAGCTAAAGTTCTAAAAGAATGTGTCAAACTATTTACATCCGGATTTATTCCATCAGAAACAGAAACTTCCCAGAAGTACTTCGTGCTATAATTCAATCCCGTTAAAGTATAAGAAGCAGTTGTAATATCTTCAAAAACTGTAATTTCATTCGTTATATCATTTCGAAGTGTTACTTTATAAGTTAGCGGATCCAATTCAACATCGGTTGATTGCCAAGTTAAATTAACACTCAAACTAATATCAGTTGCATTGTCGGCGGGGGTCAAAAGTACTGGTGTTGTTGGCGATTGATTAATTTCTTCTACAGGTGCCAACTCAAAAATAACCTCAATTACCAAATCTTTTATAACTGTTCCTGCTTCAAATTTTGCGATATATCCGTCTTTTCGAGCTTCAAATGCATAATCTCCAGTTTTGATATTTTCAATTGTATAATATCCATCAACATCTGTAAAAACAGAACTGGAGTTAGGATTCGATGAAACTTTTGCATTTGCAATGGGTTCAAAAGTAATTGCTTGCACAACACGACCTTTCACAGTTCCAAATCCACTTTCATCAAGGGTTTCTTCTGAACAAGAGAACGATAATGCTAACATTATTAAGAAAAGGCCTATTTTATGTAGCTTGTTCATAATTAATTTAAATTAAGAGTTCCTTCAGTTGATAGTTCTTTTACGTGTCGCTTGATTGCTTTTTCGTCATATTTTTTTCGCGGAAAATAGTAGTTTAAGCTAAAGTAAAAGCGATAATAGTTATCATCTCGAATTCCTGCTTCAATAGCATCTATTTTGTCTGTTTGGGTAAGATTTATTTCTCCTAAAATGCGAATGCCAAGATTATCAGTTGCTAAATATTCTATTCCTAATCCACTTTGTAATTTCAAATAAGGTGCTTCATAGTTTGATCGTGCTCCGATTCCTGTTCCTATGTATAATAAAGGTGAAATTCTATCATAAGGAAGAAATATAATTTCAGAATTCAAATCGAACGAAGTGTGCGCATCATTAAATTTGTTTTTATTTTCTAACCAAAATATATTGGCTGAGGTACTGATACTAAATGAGGGGATTACGAAGTAACGCATTCCTACCCGGAGCGCAGGTTTTATAACTGGACTTGGATAATCGCCTTGAATTAATGCACCACCAATATCTGCATTAAGCGCAAATTTTGCTCTGCGTTCTTTGAAATAGCGTTTATAAATTAAGGTAGATTCTGATTCATCTTTCTCTTTATTGTATTCGTTAATTACTTCTGTTAAGGTAGAAATAGGAGCATTTGAAACCCAAATATTATCGTTTATACCTTCAATTACCAAACCTTCTACTGCTTTTTCAATCGCTTCAGTAACGGCTAATTGTAACGGTTCATTTTTAGTAAATCCTGTTTCTACTTCTAATAATCTTTTGAATTTTACATAGCGAAAAAGACTGGCATCAATTGATTGAGATAAAATAGTTTTTGAAACGTAGATTGTTTTTAAAATCTTTCCGTTTTGAGTAGAAACTAACCTTAAATAGATTGTAACTCTATCTTGTCTGTATCGTGTAGAGCTTCCCGCGCCAAAATAGCGTGCTCCAAAACCGCCTGTAATGATATTAGAATCATAAGAAACAATTCCACCTTCCAACAAAACACCAGCATAGAGTAGTGGAGTTAGTTGTGCGTCTTTTGGACTGGCATCTTTCAAATATTCTTGACGCGTAGTTCTTATGATATTTCTTTCTTGTAATAAATTGGCTAGATTTTCTCTTTCGATAGGAATAAACCATTTTGAATCTTCCAATGCTTTTATAAGTATAGATGTAGAGCCTTGGGTAACCGCCGTACTAAAATTACTTCCATTTTCTGATGGTTTATATTGTCCGGTTTGATCTCTAAATTTATAGACACCAACTACGATTTGCTCTTTTGGTAGTGGTAAATTTTTTAAAGAAACCGTAGCTGGTGTTTGTTCACCATAAGATGCTTTTTGCTCGGTTACGGGTTGATTAAAATAGGCGCCACAACTAGTTAAAAGTAAAAATAAACTACAACAAAATAGGGTTATAATTGGTTTCATCGGTACGGTTTTAAGTAAAATGAGAGTTTAAAGGCTTTTTAAAACTATTATAGAAATTATTTGTCTATCTATCAATTCCCAGGAATGATAACTTGTGTTTCTTCACCTGTTAGTATGTCTAAAATATTAATTACTAACCCTAAGTTTGAACTATATATTTCAACTGATAAACTTCCAAAGGTATAAACACCGTTTTGCAAACTTCCGGCTGTTCCTGTCCCACCAGTCCCAGTTCCAGAACCATTTGTCCCTGTTCCAAATTGATTATTAAATAATTCTCTAGACAAATAACTAAGCAATTGAGAGTTTAAGTTGTCCTTAAATCGTTCTAATTCTGACTTTTGTCCAAAACCTTTCTCGGCTTCTGGATCTTTCAATAAATTTTGAGCTTCTGCCGAACTTAACATCCATTGGTAATTGAATGTGTCTCCGCCAAATGCAGGGTTTTTAGGTTTGTATGTTAAATCTTGAGCCAATGAAAATCCCACAAAAAAACAAGCAAGTACTGTTAAATATGTTTTCATTTTTCTAGCTTTTAATATTGTTCCACTCTATTTCGGAGCTTTGCGATATCTTTAAAATATCTTTTAGTTAATTGGATTACTTCGTTTGCTTTTTGCGCTAAAAACTCCTCATTTGGATTGGCTATAAACTCTGAAATTATTCTGTTATCTATGCTTATTTTTATAATAGTGGTTCTCCCCATACTAAGTTGTTCTTCAATTTGTACAATTTGATTGCCTTTAATGGCTTCCATATTGTATTTCGAGAAATATAAATCGTAAAAATCTTTTCCTATTTTGGTTTTGGTATCATCGGAGACGATTCCTAGTATTTCTAACTCATCTTCATTTTTCCGTGCTATTTCACTTTTTTTTTCATCCACAACGATTCGATCTTTTCCAACCATAATATCATTTTCATCGTAAATTAAAAGTAAAATGATAATTTCGTCTGTGGCACTTTGGTTGATTTTAGTTGTAGAAAGTTCTTGTTTTTGATTTGGTTTCAAAGTAAAATCTCCTTTTTGAGAATTATTTGAAGTATTTCCATTTTTTTTATCTTTTTTAATAACTGACAGGGTGTAAGATAAATTCTTCATACCATCAGCTAAGTTTTCTGCAGTTCCTGTTACAGAAACCATTTCTTCAAAATAACTTAACTCGATTTTCGCTTTTACTTCTATATTCAAAATTTGCCCTTGAAGTGGAGTACTAAAAAGTATAATTGATAAGATAGCATATAATAAGCTTTTAGGTTTCATCGGTTAATTATTAGTACTGAAGTATTATTTCCATTAATCTTAATTTTTAAATCTTCAGATATTGAGTTACTTCCAAAACTTGTAATTCTATTATTATCACCGTTTTGGATTAAATAATTGTTTGTTGAATTGTAACTTCCGATAACCATTTCATTTATTGAATTGTAATCCCCATTTTGAATTATAAATTCATTTACCTCGTTTTCCATTCGATAAATGTCAGTAGCATTAAATTGTCCGTTCTGATAAATTTGAATGGTTGATTGATTTGCTGTTATCGTATTTTGATTCCAGTTTTGCGATCCTATTTGTGTAACTATAACACTATTTTTTTCGGAGACTGTTGCTGTTAATTTGTATGCTGTATTAATTTGATTTAAAACTTCGGCTTCTTTCAATAAAATTTCTTGCGAAAAAGCTCCATTTGAGCCAATTAGCACTGTAAAAAGAAAGAATATTTTAGTTAGATTTTTCATATGAATAAAAATAGGACAAGTAAGAATACTCACTTGTCCTATCTATTAAAAAATTAGTTCGATTGATTTACTAATGAATTGTTGCTAGTTCCACTTTGGTTAACAAAACTCATATGCATTTGACCTGTTTGATTTGTAATAGCACTATTTGTAGTACCATCTTGCATAATTAAAGAAAAGTTATCTTGCCCAACTTGGTTAGAGAAGGCGTAGTTACCATCACCATCTTGCATATGGATAGCAGAGTTGTCATCACCAATTTGCCATTGAACAGAAGTATTGTCTTCTCCTAGTTGTAATGTCAAAGCTGAGTTTCCATTTCCATCTTGTCCTTGGTAAGAATAGTTACGTTCTCCAAATTGAATTACATCAGCTGAATTGTCATTTCCATATTGGATTTGATCAGCAACGTTATCATCTCCAATTTGTAAAACAGTAGCATCGTTGCGTAATCCTGTTTGTGCAACATTTGCTTCATTGAAAAGTCCTAATTGATCTACAGAAGAACTATTTCTTCTTCCTACTTGATCAATGTCAGAATCATTTCCAATACCAACTTGCATTACATCGGCTTCGTTTCTTCTTCCGTCTTGATTGACATTGGAATAATTTGCAATACCAAATTGATCTACTTTAGCATCATTTCGTCTTCCATCTTGAATTATATCTGATCCGTTAAGCGCTCCGACTTGATCTACTTCGGCAACGTTGAAACGGCCGTTTTGATCTACAGAAGAATAATTTAACAATCCGAATTGGTCCACATCAGACGAGTTACTTAAACCTGTTTGGTTTACTAAACTTAAATTGGCTTGTGCACACATTGCAAGTCCAAATAGCATCGCGGAGATGCTTAAAACAACTTTTTTCATAATATAAATATTTAATTGGTTATTAAATTCAAAATATAAATATGACCAAAAAGTTAGGTGAGTTGTTTTTATCAGCGGCATTCTATCAAAGTAGCTTTGGGGGGCTAAATGCGTTTTATTTTTACCAAAATTATACAGATTATTTAATTATACAAACTTTAAGATGTTAATATTGTATTTTTTGATCTACTTTTCTACGAATTGTTTAAAATCATAGATGAAGTGCTAATTATGTATCGAAACCTTTTCTAAAAAAAAATGAATAAAAAAAAACACCTCAAGCAAATGAGGTGTTTTAATTTTATAAATTGTATCTAAGTCGCTTATTTACCGTTACTCAAGTTTTTCATTTCTTTTTCAACCATTTCGTAAAACTGATCAATTTTTGGCATTATGATAATTTTTGTTCTACGGTTTTTAGCTCTATTTGCAGGAGAATCGTTATCCACTAAAGGAATGTATGAGCTTCTTCCTGCTGGAATTAATTGTTTTGGATTTACACCTAAATCTTTATGTAATACTCTTACAATAGATGTTGCTCTTTTTACAGATAAATCCCAATTGTCTAATAAAACTGCATTTTTAATTGGTAAATTATCGGTATGACCTTCAACCATACATTCAAAATCTGGTTTGCTGTTAATTACTTTTGCTACTTTAGCTAAAACTTCTTTGGCTCTATCACTAACGTCATAACTTCCTGACTTAAATAATAAATTATCAGCGATAGAAATCATAATAACTCCTTTTTCAACATTAATATTAATGTCTGGATCATCAATACCTACTTCACGTTTTAAGCTTGTAACTAAAGCCAATGTTACACTATCTTTTTTCGTTAAAGCATCTTGTAAACGAGTGATTCTTAAATCTTTCTCTTTTAAGCTTTCTAGTGATTTTTCAAGGTTTTCAGCTCCTTTTGTAGTAAGTGTAGTTAAATTACCCATATTGTTAATTAAATCAGAATTATTCTTCTTTAAAAAATCAATTTGGCTGGCTAATGCTTCTCTTTCCGTTAAGCAAGAGTTTAACTTTACTGTAGCTGTGTTTAATAAATCTTGAATTTCTTTGTTCTTCGTTTCTAATTCCGTGTATTTCTTTTTAGAAACACAAGAAGTTAGCGACATTGAAACAATGGTGATGACTAACAATACTTTTTTCATACTAATAATTATTTTTTACAAATTTATACAGGAAGTTCAAGGATATGAAATTTTTATACTTAAACTATTGTTAAAACAATTTATCAAACTCCTTGCCATTATTTATAAAATAACGAGAAACGATGCTTTTTATTTTAAAATAATTTGTTTTTTGTATGCTATTTCTTTTTTTATAAAATATATGCGCAAGTAAATAAAAAGAATAATGCGCTTGAAGAATAGCAAAAAAATGTTTGAATTTACCTTTCAGAATAAATTGAAATCCTGCTAAACCATCTAAAATCATTCGCGTAAAGATTATAGAAATCAATTGTTTTTTAGGAAGATTTTTGACCAACATCAGCAAAGAATTTCTAAAATTTAAAAATGTTTTTTTCGGATTTCCTTCGTTTAAAGTTGCGCCACCAACGTGATAAACTATTGATTTTGAAGTGAATTTTGAAATATAGCCTAAGTTGAAGGCACGCCAACATAAATCAATTTCTTCTTGATGGGCAAAGAAATCATCATCAAAGCCATTTAAAATGCGATACACTTCTTTTCTAATGAAAAAACAAGCACCAGTTGCCCAAAATATTTTAATTTCATCATCGTATTGATTTTTATCTTCTTCAATCGTATTGAAAATACGGCCACGACAAAAGGGATATCCGTATTTGTCAATGAAACCACCTGCTCCGCCGGCATATTCAAAATGAGTTTTCTTCTTGAAATCTAATAGTTTTGGTTGAATTATTGCTGTTTTCGGTTCCGTTTCAAAGATATTTATAATAGGAGCTAACCAATTTTTTGTTACTTCTATATCCGAATTTACTAAAGCATAATAAGGTTCTTCTACATTTTTCAATGCTTCATTATATCCTTTTGCAAAACCAAAATTATCCGTATTTTTAATTATTTTTACTGATGGAAATTGTTGTTTGATGACTTCAATTGAATTATCAGTTGAGGCATTATCAGCTACATAAACTGTTGCTTCGTCCGAATGCGCTACTATTGAAGGCAAAAATTGTTCTAATAATTTCGCACCGTTCCAATTGAGAATGACTACTGCTATTTTTTTCAATTACTAATTTTTTATTAATTCTTTAATCTTGTTTTTTGTATTATTTCGTTCAAAAGAAAAAGTATTTGAAATGCCATCTGAAAAATCTAAGATCAAGAGTGCCTTCGATAAATATTCCATTTTAGTAGTTGCATCAACACTTAATTTAACTAATAAATTTGATAAAGTTTCTAAATGTTCTTCCGAAAATTTATAGCTAGAAAGATATTTTTTAGCATCTTCTACCGAAAGGGTTAAAAATAAATTCAAATCAAAACCTATTTCATCATTCAATTCATTTATAACTGAATCAGAAGCTCCATTACCATCATTGAACGAATTACTGTTTGAAAATTTTGCGACTAACTTCCTGAGAAACGCACCCATTTGTTCAATTTGGTCTAAAATTAAATCTCTTTTTACCATAATTAGCTTTTAAAATCTGGAAGTTCTTTCAGAAAAATATATGTTTCGTTTTCAAAATCCATTTGACAAAAATAGTGATTTAAGCCATTGGTAACCATTAAATATTGGGCTTTTAATTCTAAATTGTATCGAGCAATTTGATCAAAAGTATCTTGTGAAATAGGAACTTCCGGAGCTTTGCATTCAATAAGTAAGAATATTTCACCATTTGGCTTAAAAACAATGCCATCATAACGCTTACTTAATCCGTTGACTTTAATTAGCTTTTCAACGTTAATATAAGATTTTGGGTAGTTTTTGTTCTGTAATAAAAACTGAATCACGTTTTGGCGCACCCATTCTTCGGGCGAAAGCACAATAAATTTTTTTCTAATTTCATCAAAAATAGACACTTTATTTTCACTATTTTTGAACCGAAACGAATAGGTTGGGAAATTCAACTTTTTCATAGGTCAAAATTACTTAAAAATTAGTAACTGCCAACTATTTACTGAACACTGACGATTAAATTATGGATGAAGTAATTCAAATTACAAAAGATATTAAAGCAGGAAATATTAAGCCAATTTACTTTTTTATGGGTGAAGAGCCTTATTACATTGATAAATTGACCGATTTTATTCAGGAAAATATCTTGCAAGAACATGAGCGCGATTTTAATCAAACCATAATTTATGGTAGAGATACTACGATTGAAGAAGTAGTTTCGAATGCAAAACGCTATCCAATGATGGCCGATAGGCAAGTAGTTATTGTTAGGGAAGCCCAAGAATTATCAAGATATATTGATAAGCTAGAATCTTATGTCGAAAATCCACAACCGACAACTGTTTTGGTTTTTGCTTACAAGTATAAAACATTAGATAAACGAAAAAGAGTGACCAAGTTATTAGAAAAATTTGGAGTCGTTTTTGAAAGTAAAAAATTATACGATAATCAAGTTGGCGATTGGATTAAGCGCGTTTTATCGGGTCAAGGTTATGCCATCGAACCCAAAGCTTCATCTATTTTAGTAGAGTTTCTAGGGACGGATTTGTCTAAAATTAGTAATGAATTGGATAAATTGAAAATTATTTTGCACAAAGGTCACACGATAACCGCTAAAGACATTGAAGAAAATATAGGTTTTAGCAAAGATTTTAACAATTTTGAACTAAGAAGTGCTCTTGGTGAAAAAAATCAATTAAAATCGTACCAAATCGTTGATTACTTTGCTCAAAATCCGAAAGATAATCCGCTAGTTGTTACTACGGCAATGGTGTTTTCATACTTTTCTCAATTATTGCAGTATCATGGTCTAAAAGATAAATCAAAGTTTAATGTGGCTAAGGAACTTAAAATTAATCCTTTTTTTGTAAAAGATTATGAATTGGCAGCCAGAAATTATCCAATGCGAAAAGTAAGCGCTATTGTTGGAACGCTTCGCGATATCGACGTAAAAAGTAAAGGTGTTGGTGCCGCATCGATGACTCAGCACGATTTATTAAAGGAAATGTTGATTAATATTTTTAATTAAACCTGAATTTCCAAGAAACCTTTTATAATGCTTATATTTGCAGTCCTAAATTTTTATTAAAACAAAACGTGCACAAAATGGGAATGAATAAAAACACAATATTAGCTTGGGCTACTTTCATTATGATTTTAATGGGATTACTTCTAATTGGATTAGGAATTTATCGCTACGCAGATGTTGCAGGCTGGGGTTTTTCGGCTGTAGGTGTAGGTTTTTTTGCTATTGCTTGGGTTTTTAATGCTTTAAAGGGAAGAGTGTAAGTAGTTGTTAGCGATTTGGTTAAAAAAAATATTCTTAAAAATAAATTTATATTATGTCAGATGATAAGAAAGTAATTTTCTCAATGCAAAAATTGAGTAAAAGTTATCCAGGAGCCGACAAACCGGTTCTAAAAAACATTTATTTAAGCTTTTTCTATGGTGCAAAAATTGGTATCCTTGGATTAAATGGTTCAGGAAAATCTTCTTTATTAAAAATTATTGCAGGAATTGATAAAAATTATCAAGGTGATGTGGTTTTTCAACCAGGCTATACCGTTGGTTATTTGGAACAAGAACCACTTTTAGACGAAACTAAAACAGTAATTGAAATTGTTCGTGAAGGAGCTGCAGAAACATTCGCATTATTAGCTGAATTTAATAAAATTAACGACGATTTTAGTTTGCCAGAAGTGTATGAGAATCCAGAAAAAATGGAAAAACTTATGGACCGTCAGGCAGAATTACAGGATAGAATTGACGCTTGTGACGCTTGGGAAATCGATACCAAATTAGAAATTGCAATGGATGCATTGCGCACACCGGAAGCAGATACACCAATTAATGTGTTATCGGGCGGAGAAAAGCGTCGTGTAGCTTTATGTCGTTTATTATTGCAACAACCAGATGTATTATTATTAGACGAACCTACGAATCACTTGGATGCCGAATCGGTGCTTTGGTTAGAACAACATTTAGCACAATATGCTGGAACAGTAATCGCTGTTACACACGATAGATATTTCTTAGATAATGTAGCCGGTTGGATTTTAGAGTTAGACAGAGGAGAAGGTATTCCTTGGAAAGGAAATTATTCATCTTGGTTAGATCAAAAATCGACGCGTATGGCGCAAGAGGAAAAAGTAGCTTCAAAACGTAGAAAAAACTTAGAACGTGAGTTAGATTGGGTACGTCAAGGAGCAAAAGGACGTCAAACCAAACAAAAAGCACGTTTACAGAATTATGATAAGTTATTAAACGAAGATCAAAAAGAATTAGACGAGAAATTAGAAATTTATATTCCTAATGGACCACGTTTAGGAACTAATGTAATTGAAGCTAAAGGTGTTGCAAAAGCATTTGGTGATAAATTATTATATGACGATTTAAATTTTGTACTTCCACAAGCTGGAATTGTTGGAATTATTGGTCCAAACGGTGCTGGTAAATCGACCATTTTCAAAATGATTATGGGAGAACAACAGCCAGACGGAGGAACTTTTGAAATTGGTGATACCGTAAAAATCGCTTATGTAGATCAATCGCATTCTAATATTGATGTTAATAAATCACTTTGGGAAAACTTCTGTGATGGTCAAGAATTGATTATGATGGGCGGAAGACAAGTAAATTCAAGAGCTTATTTATCTCGTTTTAACTTTGGTGGAAGTGATCAAAACAAAAAAGTTGCAACTTTATCAGGTGGGGAAAGAAATAGATTGCACCTTGCCATGACTTTGAAAGAAGAAGGAAACGTATTGCTTTTAGATGAGCCCACGAATGATTTGGATATCAATACATTACGTGCGTTGGAAGAAGGGTTAGAAAATTTTGCTGGTTGTGCTGTTATTATTTCTCACGACCGATGGTTTTTAGACAGAGTTTGTACGCATATCTTAGCTTTTGAAGGTGATTCTCAAGTCTATTGTTTTGAAGGAAGTTTCTCCGAATATGAAGAAAATAAACGCAAACGTTTAGGAAAAGATGTTACGCCAACAAGAATTAAATACAAGAAATTAATTCGATAAATAAATGTTAAAAAAAATCCTGATTTCTTCAGGATTTTTTTTATATTGGCATAGTCAAATTACTAAATTAATAATGATATTTTCTAAACCTTTATTTCTGTTTTCGCTTCTTTTTTTAAGTTTCCATTTACTTTGGTCACAAGAAAATGATAGTAATAAGGAAGCAAAACAATTGCTAACAAAAGCAGGACAAAGTTTTATAGAATTAGAAGGGAAAAGGTCTTTAAAATATGCCAAACAATCTCTAGAATTGTCCTTGCGTACTGAAGATTATCTTTTAGCAGCAAAAGCCTACAACTTAATAGGTTTAAATTTTGATGAATTTTCTGAATATAATAAAGCAATTGAGTATTATAACAAAGGAATTAATTTAGCTTTAAAAACAAATAATGACACTGTAAAATCTTGGTTGTTTAATAATCTTGGCAATGTATATTGCTATCATAAAATCGATTTTACAAAAGGTATTGAAAATTACAAAAAAGCACTTATATATTCTGAAAAGCTCAATGATCAATATGAGTTAGCTTTTACAAAATTAAATATTGGTAGTGCCTATTTTACAGTTTTAGATTTCGATAATGGTATCAAATATCTAAATGAAATTAAAGAATTTGTAGAAACTGAAGACAATATTGAAGCTAAAATATCTTTAAATTCTAATTTTGCTTTGTATCATAATAATTTAAATGATTTTAAAAAAGCAGAAGAATATTATTTAAAAGCAATAGAATTTGCAGATCAAAATGACGTTGAATTAATAAAATCGAATATATGTGTTCTCTATAAGGATTTTTCAAATTTTTATTTGAAGTATAAGGATTTTGAAAAAGCACATTTTTATCTAACAAAACACAATGATTTAAAAGAAGAAATATATAATACAAATAGGTTAGACGGTGTAAAAGTTGCGGGCGTAGAAATAGAATATGACGAAATTAACAGAAAAATTCAAGCCATTGAAGCCGAGAAAGTAGCGCAAGAAGAACGCATTAATAAAAATAACCAGTTCATCGTTTTATCCGTAATTATTGTAACTACTTTACTCTTGTTATTGTTTTCATTCATTAGAAATAATAGATTAAAAACACTTATTAATGTTCAGTTAAAAAAGGCAAATGCTGACTTATTATTTGCAAAAGAAAAAGCAGAAGAAGCATCTCATTTAAAATCACAATTTATTTCGACAGTAAGTCACGAATTGAGAACTCCTTTATATGGTGTTGTAGGAATAACTGATATCATTTTAGAAGAACACAAAGAATTAAAAGATAGTCCGCACTTAAAATCGTTAAAATTTTCGGCAAAATATTTATTATCCTTGGTTAATGATATTTTAAACGTCTACAAAATTGAAGAAAACCAAGTTCTTTTAGAGAACAACGTTTTTAATTTGAAGGATGAAATTGAAATTATTAAGGATTCACTTCATTTTATTGCCATAAAAAACAATAATCAAATTACGATTGAATTTGATTCTACAATTCCGGAATATGTTATTGGTGATAAAATAAGGCTTTCTCAAATATTTATTAATTTAGTAAGTAATTCTTTAAAATTTACTACCGATGGTTTTGTAACCATTAAAGCTAATTTAATAGAAAAAACAAAAACAGCAGCTAATATTCAATTTGAAATAATTGATAATGGTATCGGAATTGCTAAAAAAAATCATGAAAAAGTATTTGAGAAATTTATTCAAATTGTCCGAAAAGAGGATGATTATCAAGGAACTGGACTTGGACTCACAATTGTAAAGAAAATGGTTGAACTTTTTAAAGGAACGATCGCATTAGAAAGTGAAGAAAATTTAGGAACCAAAATAACATTAACAATTCCATTTGAAATTGATGAAAATAGGATCATTGAGCTAATTAATAATTTACCGGTCGAATTATCGATTACTAAAAATTATACTGTTTTAGTAGTTGAAGATAATAAGATTAATCAAATAGTAACTCGAAAATTATTAGAAAACAATCATTTTATTTGTGATATGGTGGATGATGGGTATAACGCTTTAGACTTATTAGAACAAAAAAGCTATGATATTATTTTGATGGATATAAATATGCCAAAAATCAATGGATTTGAAACTTCAAAATTAATTAGACAAGAAGGAATTACCACACCTATTATTGCAGTCACAGCATTCGATAAGCAAGAAATTATGGATAAAGTGAAAGAAGCGCAAATTGATGATGTAATCGTAAAACCATTTGACAGCAGCAAATTATTTGAAATAATTAAACGATACGTTGAAATTTAAAGTACTTTTTATTGGTGATGATAAGGTTCGTTCTTTAATATCGTAAATCCTCTGTAAATTTGTTCAATTACAAATAGTCTAACCATTTGATGTGAAAATGTCATTTCAGATAAGGAAACTTTTCCATTTGCTTTCTGATAAACCGTTTCGCTAAATCCATAAGGACCACCAATGACGAAAACTAAAGTTTTGGTTCCTGCATTCATCTTTTTTTGTAAATAATTGGAGAATCCCACACTATTAAATGTTTTTCCGTTTTCGTCTAACAAGATTAAGTTGTCAGTTGCACTTATTTTAGATAAAATTAATTCGCCTTCTTTTTCCTTTTGTTGGGCTTCCGATAAATTTTTCACATTTTTTATATCGGCAATAATATCTAAATCAAACTTTACGTAAAACGATAAACGTTTCGTGTAGTCTTCAATTAGTGATTGTAAATTTTTATTATCGGTTTTCCCTATTGTTATAAGTCGAATATTCATTTAATATCTTTTTGCAAAAATACTTTTTTTTTAGAAACTTCCACTTTTTAATAGTTCAGATAAAATTTGAAAATATGTAGCGTTAAATTGTATTTTTTTTAAAAGTATTTTTATCTTGCTAAAAACTATTTTTTTATGAATTATGTAATTATTGTTACAATTTGTGTTTTACTATTATTAGCGTATGCTTTTACTGTTTCGTCTAATAAAACACAAATTCCTTCGGTTATATTATTAATCTTAATGGGATGGTTGGTTAAACAAGGCATCGATTTGTTGCAAATTATTATTCCTGATTTAAATCCGTTATTACCTTTTTTTGGTACGGTAGGTTTAATATTAATTGTTCTAGAAGGTTCTTTAGAATTGCAATTAAATAAGCGAAAGTTACCTTTTATTGGTAAAACAGTAGTTACAGCAATAGTTCCTTTAGTAATAACCGCTTTTGCCATAGGTCATTTCTTCTACTATTTTTTAGAGGCCGATTATAAACAAGGATTAATAAATGCTATTCCGCTGTGTATAATTAGTAGTGCAATTGCAATTTCAAGCGTTGGTAGTTTAAGTTCATTTAATAAAGAATTTGCTATTTATGAAAGTAGTTTATCTGATATTATTGGAGTATTATTCTTTAATTTTTTGGTTTTAAATGAAGTTATTAATATAGAAACATTTGGAAGTTTTGGATTACAAATTTTAGTAATGTTAGTTATTTCGTTTATAGCAACGGCTTTTCTAGCTTTTTTATTAAGTAGAATAGATCATCATGTTAAGTTTGTACCAATCGTACTTTTTATAATATTAATTTATGCGGTATCTGAAATTTATCATTTACCGGCCTTAATTTTTATTATGATATTTGGTATAATTATGGGTAATTTTGATGAATTAGAACACTATAGTTGGATTAAAACGCTAAAGCCAAGAACACTTGAAAAGGAAGTTCATAAATTTAAAGAATTAGTTATCGAAGCTGCATTTTTAGTTCGTTCTTTATTCTTTATACTTTTTGGATTTTTGATTAGAACAGAAGATGTAATTAATCCGCATACATTTGAATTAGCTGTCGGAATTGTAATTCTAATTTATTCAGTTAGAGCTATTCAGCTAAAAATTTATAAAGTTAAATTGATGCCTTTATTGTTTGTAGCACCAAGAGGTTTGATAACCATTTTATTATTTATTGGCATTCCGTCAACACTCAAAATCGATTTGGTTAATAATGCCTTAATAATTCAGGTTATTGTATTAACTGCGCTAATTATGATGTTAGGTTTAATGCTCAATAAAACCAATACAGATTCTTCTACAATTAAAAATAATTTAAATGATGATTCAAATTTAAAAATCGACATTGATGTACCCTTATAAAAAAACCGTCAAGTAATTGAATACTTGACGGTTTTAAGTTTAATATAACTCAAAAATAATATTAGAAAGCGTATTTGTTTTCACTAATTACTTTTGCAGCAATTTTTTCACGAAGACCAATTACATTTGGCATGTTCGCATATTTTGTGAAACGTTTTAAACCCATTAGCATCATACGTTGTTCATCGCCTTCAGCAAAAGAAACAATTCCTTCTTTTCCTTTTTGGTTAATGACGTCTACCGCGTGATATAAGTATAATTGTGCCATAGCAATTTGTTCTTGTACTTTATCAGCACCTTCTTTTTTAGCTAATTTCTCAGTTCTAAGAATAGTACTTTCCGCCATATAGATTTCAATTAAGATATCAGAAGCAGCCATTAACAATTGTTGGTGTGCTTCTAATTCTGGTCCATATTTTTGAACAGCAGCACCTGCAACCATTAAGAATACTTTTTTCAACTTAACAAGCATTTCTTTTTCTTCAGCAAATAATTCAGAATAATCTGGTACATCAAACGATGGAATTCCCATTAATTCTTCACCCACAGCCATTGCTGGACCTAAAAAGTCAATATGCCCTTTCATTGCTTTTTTCACTAACATTCCAACCGATAACATTCTGTTGATTTCGTTAGTTCCCTCATAGATTCTAGCAATACGAGCATCTCTCCAAGCACTTTCCATAGGAGCGTCTTCAGAGAATCCCATTCCACCAAAAATTTGAATTCCTTCATCGGTACAAGCTTGTACGTCTTCAGAAACGGCAACTTTTAAGATAGAACATTCGATTGCGAATTCTTCAACACCTTTTAATTCTGCTTCTTGGTGCGAATTTCCTTCACTTACTCTAATTTTAATTCTAGTTTCAATATCTGAAGCTGCTCTATAAGTTGCACTTTCGCCAGCATAAGCATTTGTAGCCATTTCAGCAATTTTAGCTTGAATAGCGCCAAAGCTAGAAATTGGAACATTAAATTGCATTCTTTCGTTAGCATAATTTACAGCACCGGTAATAGTTCTTCTTTGTGCTTCTAAACACGCAGCTGCTAATTTAATACGACCAACGTTCAAAGCGTTCATTGCAATTTTAAATCCTTCACCACGACCTGCCAACATATTTTCTACAGGAACTTTAGTGTCATTAAAATACACCTGACGTGTAGAAGAAGAACGAATTCCTAATTTATGTTCTTCATCACCCATTGAAATTCCGTTTGCAGGATCATTTTCCACGATGAAACCTGTAATGTTTTTATCATCTCCAATACGAGCGAAAACGATCATTACACTACAAAAACCTGCATTTGAAATCCACATTTTTCCACCCGTAATGCTGTAATATTTACCATCTTCAGATAAAACAGCTTTTGTTTTTCCTGAATTTGCATCAGATCCTGCTCCAGGTTCTGTTAAACAATACGCACCAAACCATTCGCCAGAAGCTAATTTTGGTACATATTTTTGTTTTTGCTCTTCTGTTCCATATAACGTGATTGGCATAGTTCCAATTCCAGTATGCGCTCCAAAAGCAGTAGAAAATGAACCTGTTGCTCCAGAAATGTAATCACAAACTAAAGCTGTGTTCACAAATCCCATTCCCATTCCACCATATTCTGCAGGAACAGCAATACTTAAATAACCTAATTCTCCCGCTTTACGCATTACTTCTTCCGTAAGTGCATAATCTTTCTTTTCGAATCTTTCTTTATAAGGCCAAATTTCTTTATCCACGAATTCAATAACAGAATCACGCATCATAATTTGCTCTTCGTTGAAATCTTCTGGTGTGAAAACGTCTTCACATTTTGTTTCTGTTACAAGGAATTGACCTCCTCTAATAATATCTGCCATGATTTATAATTTAATATTGTTATTTGTTTTTTTAACACAGATTTTATAAATTTTATTTATTTCTTAAGTCTGTGTTGTTTCTCTATTATTTTAAAAATTCGTAAATACCTGCAGTTCCTTGTCCTGTTCCTACACACATCGTTACCATTCCGTATTTCGCATTGCCACGCTTGCGCATTTCGTCAAATAACTGAATTGATAATTTTGCACCTGTACAACCAAGTGGGTGACCCAATGCAATTGCACCACCATTAACATTCACGATCTCTTGATTTAAACCTAATTCACGAATAACTGCTAAAGATTGTGAAGCAAAAGCCTCATTTAATTCAATTAAGTCAATGTCTTTTAAATCTAAACCTGCTTGTTTCAATACTTTTGGAATTGCTTTTACAGGACCCATTCCCATAATTCTTGGTTCAACACCCGCCGAAGCGAAGTTTACCAAACGAGCAATTGGTTCAAGGTTTAATTCTTTTACCATTTCTTCACTCATTACTAATACGAAAGCAGCACCATCACTCATTTGCGATGAGTTTCCAGCCGTTACGCTCCCGCCGTCAGCAAATACAGCTCTTAAACCTGCTAAACCTTCTTTAGAAGTTCCTGCTCTTGGACCTTCATCTTTATTTACAACGTATGAACGCGTTTCTTTTTTACCATTTGCGTTTACAAAAGTTTCTTCAACCGTAATTGGAACAATTTGTGCGTCAAATTTACCTTCAGCCTGAGCTTTTAATGCTTTCATGTGCGAATGGTATGCAAATTCGTCTTGGTCTTCACGAGAAACATTGAATTGTTTTGCAACAGCTTCAGCAGTTAATCCCATTCCCCAATAATAATCTTCATTTCCGGCTTTAGCTACTTTATAATCTGGAGTAGGTTTGTAGCCTCCCATTGGAATAAAACTCATACTTTCGGCACCACCAGCGATAATACAACTTGCCATTCCTGATTGAATTTTAGCTGTTGCCATTCCGATAGTTTCAATTCCAGAAGCACAGTATCTGTTTACAGTTACTCCAGGAACATCTTCAACTTTTAATCCCATTAATGAAATCAAACGACCGACGTTCAATCCTTGTTCTGCTTCTGGCATCGCATTACCCACCATAACATCGTCAATACGCGTTTTGTCGAAGTTTGGTAATTCTGCCATCATGTATTCGATTGTTTCAGCGGCCAATTCATCAGGTCTTTTGAAACGAAAAACTCCTTTTGGTGCTTTACCAACTGCCGTTCTATATGCTTTTACTATATATGCTGTTTTCATATTCTTGTTTTTTTATTTTTGGAACACAGATTTAAGAAATTAGATAAATTTTTAAAATTATATTTATTTCTTTAATCTGTGTTCCTGTAAATATATAGGATATTAATATTATTAGTTTCTCAACGGTTTCCCTTTGGTTAACATAAATTGAATTCTTTCCAAAGATTTTCTTTCACCTGTAAGTGATAAGAATGCCTCTCTTTCAAGATCTAATAAGTATTGCTCAGTTACTAATGTTGGTTCAGATAAATCACCACCAGCCATAACATAAGCTAATTTATTTGCAATTTTTTTATCGTGTTCTGAAATATATTTACCAGCTTCCATTTGATCAGTTCCTACTAAGAACATTCCTAAAGCTTGTTTTCCTAAAACTTTAATGTCTTTTCTTCTTGGTGCTTGTGTATAACCTTGATCTGCCATTTGCATTGCTACTTGTTTCGCAGTTGCAATTTGACGGTCTTTGTTTACTACAACAATGTCTCTTCCTTTTTGTAAAACACCTGTGTCAAATCCTTCATAAGCAGAAGTAGCAACTTTAGCCATTCCAACCGTTAAGAAATATTCTTGTAACACGTTTAATTCTACATCATTTTTACGGAATAAATCGGAAGCTCTCAAAGCCATTTCTTTAGAACCACCACCACCTGGAATTACACCCACTCCAAATTCAACTAAACCAATATAAGTTTCAGCAGCAGCAACAGCTCTGTCAGCGTGCATTGTAAGTTCACAACCACCACCAAGCGTCATACCGTGAGGAGCAGCAATAACTGGAATAGCCGAATAACGACAACGCATCATAGTGTCCTGGAACATTTTGATTGCCATATTTAATTCGTCGTATTCTTGCTCAACAGCCATCATAAAAATCATACCTAAATTTGCTCCTACAGAGAAATTTGTGCCTTGATTTCCAATTACTAAACCGTTGTACTCTTTCTCCGCAATATCAATTGCTTTGTTGATTCCTTGTAAAACTCCAGCTCCAATTGAATTCATTTTTGAAGTAAATTCTAAATTGATAATTCCATCACCTAAATCGGTAATGATCGAATCGCTGTTGTTCCATATTTTTTTGCTTTCGCGAATGTTGTTCAAGATAATAAACGAATCTTGTCCTGGAACTTTTTCTAATTTTTTGTTTGTGATAGAGTAGAAGTAAGTTGATCCCTCTTTTACAGCATAGAAAGTAGTAACTCCTGCTGCTAACATTTCAGTAACCCAAGCTGCTGGTTCATAACCTTCTGCTTTCATTAATTCAATTCCTTTTTCAACTCCAATAGCATCCCAAATTTCGAATGGACCATTTTCCCAACCAAAACCAGCTTTCATAGCGTCGTCGATTTTGTAAAATGCATCTGTAATTTCAGGAATTCTATTCGAACAATACTGGAACATAGAAGCGAAGTTTTTTCTGTAAAATTCTCCTGCTTTGTCTTTTCCTGTAACTAAAACTTTGAATCTATCGATTGGTTTTTCAATCGTTTTGGTTAATTCTAAAGTAGCGAATGAAGCTTTCTTACTTGCTCTATATTCTAAAGTATCTAAATCTAATGTTAGAATCTCTTTTCCTTCTTTTTTGTAGAAACCTTGTCCTGATTTGCTTCCTAACCATTTGTTTTCCATCATTTTGGTAACAAATTCTGGCAATTTAAACAATTCGTGCGCTTCGTCGTTTGGACAATTTTCGTAGATTCCGTTAGCTACGTGAACTAATGTATCTAATCCTACAACATCAACGGTTCTGAAAGTAGCTGATTTTGGACGACCAATAACTGGACCGGTTAATTTATCAACTTCTTCAACCGTTAGTCCCATTTCTTTTACTTGGTGAAATAAACTTTGAATTCCGAAGATTCCAATTCTATTTCCAATAAAAGCTGGTGTATCTTTAGCAACAACAGAAGTTTTTCCTAAAAATTTTTCTCCATAAACTGTTAAGAAGTCTAATACTTCTTGCGATGTTTTTGGACCCGGAATGATTTCGAATAATTTTAAATAACGTGCTGGATTGAAGAAATGCGTTCCACAAAAATGTTGTTGGAAATCTTCGCTTCTGCCTTCACTCATAAAATGAATTGGAATACCTGAAGTGTTTGAAGTAATTAAAGTGCCTGGTTTACGGTATTTTTCAACTTGTTCGAAAACCAATTTTTTAATATCTAAGCGTTCTACAACAACTTCGATGATCCAATCTACCTCAGCAATTTTTTTCATATCATCAGTAGTGTTTCCAGTAGTAATTCTACTAGCAAAACTTGGATGATAAATAGGAGAGGGCTTCGATTTTAAAGCGTTTGCAAGATGATCATTTACTAATCGATTTCTAACAGCTTTACTTTCTAAAGTTAGTCCTTTTTTTTGTTCTGCTTCTGTTAACTCGTTTGGTGCAATGTCTAATAATAAGACTTCTACACCGATATTAGCAAAATGACACGCTATGCCACTTCCCATAATACCAGAACCGATAACAGCAACTTTCTTAATATTTCGTTTCATGTCTAGGTTAATTATTTGTCGTTAAATATTTTTTTATCTGTGATTAATTCATTTATCGTTTCGGAGACTTCCGCAAAAATTCTTAGTTTTTCTTCGCTAAGATTTGCTTTCACTGTATCATTAAATTTCAATACCGTGTTTTTAGACAATTCTCTTTTTTCCTTTCCCAATTCTGTCAGGAATATTAAGACACCTCTTCCATCTGCCGGATTTTTTTTGCGATAGATTAATCCTTTTTCTTCCATTGATTTCAGGGTTCTAGTTAGGCTAGTGGCTTCCATTCCCATTCTTGGACCTAATGCGGTTGAAGAGGTTCCGTGTTCTCGGTCAATGCTTAACAATGCAAAACCTGTAGCCATAGTAGCACCATATTTTGTTGCCTCTTCGTTATACATTCTCGCCACACCTTGCCAGGTGGATCTTAATATGTAATCTATCGTTTTGTCTTGCATCTTTGTAATTTAATTCAAATATAAAAAAAAATACTATGCGCGCATAGTATTTTTAGTTTTTTTTTATAAAATGACCATTTTTTAACATTTAAAAAATGTAATTCATCCATATGAACAGGAATTATTTAATGTTCACCATATATTTTAGTATATAGGGCTTTGTATTTTTCAATGATAATTTTACGTTTTAATTTCATAGTAGGCGTAAGGTGTCCTTCTTCAATTGACCAAATCTCGGGTGTCAACTCAAAACGTTTTACTTTTTCCCAATTTCCAAATTTTTCATTGTAGTGATCTACTTCTTCTTGAATACGTTTGATTACTTCACTATTCGAACAAATTTCTTGGTTTGTAGCTCCAATATTAAATCTATTTCTATTTGCCCATTCTTTAACGAAGTCAAAATTTACTTGAATAAAAGCAGCCGGCATTTTTTCGCCTTCACCAATTACCATTATTTGGTCAATAAATCTTGATTGTTTGAACGTATTTTCAAGTAATTGTGGTGCAACATATTTTCCGCCTGATGTTTTGAACATCTCTTTTTTACGGTCTGTAATTTTTAAGAAACCATCGGTGTCAATTTCTCCAATATCTCCTGTATGGAAATAACCACCTTCCATAGCTACTTTTGTTTGTTCTTCATCTTTGTAATAGCCGAGCATTACGTTTGGTCCTTTACAAAGAATTTCACCATCTTCTGCAATTTTAACTTCGACACCGTCTAAAACTCTTCCTACGGTTCCTACTCTAAAACCGCCATTTCTCATATCATTAACTGAGATTACTGGTGAAGTTTCTGTAAGCCCGTAACCTTCCATTACTGGAATTCCAGCGGCGGTGAAAACTCTTGTTAATCTTGGTTGTAATGCTGCACTTCCAGAAACTAAAAGTTCTAATTCGCCTCCAAGACCTTCTTGCCATTTTGAAAAAATCAATTTTCTAGCAATTTTTAATTGGAATTCGTAGAACCAACCATTTTCTTTATAAGGTTTGAACTGAATTCCTAAACCTGTTGCCCAGAAAAATAATTTCTTTTTGATGCCAGATAAATCGGCTCCTTTTGCGTAGATTTTATCGTAAACTTTTTCCAATAATCGAGGAACAACAGACATTACGTGAGGTTTTACTTCTTTTAAATTGTCTGAAATTTTGTCAATACTTTCTGCAAAGTAGATTGAAATTCCATAATATTGATAGATGTAAGTTATCATTCTTTCGAAAATATGGCAAATAGGTAAGAAACTTAAACCTCTAGCGTCACCTGGTCTCAAAGGAACTCTTGGCGCACTCATTAAAACATCTGAAACTATATTTTGATGAGATAACATAACGCCTTTTGGTCTTCCCGTAGTTCCCGAAGTATAAATAATTGTAGCTAAATCAGTTGTATTTACATTATTTTTTCTTTCTTCCACCACATCTTGATTGGATTCATCTTTTCCTAATTCAAGAATTTCTTTCCAACTTTTACAACCAGAAATATCATTATAACAATATATTTCTTTAAGATTTGGGATATTATGTTTTACACTAATCAATTTTTCATAAACTTCCTGATCAGACACAAAACAATACGAAGAATCAGAGTGATTCAGAATATATTCATAATCTTCTGCTGAAATTGTAGGATAAATAGGCACATTTTGCGCTCCTGTTTGTAGTACACCGATATCGGTAATATGCCATTCCGTTCGGTTGTTAGAAGAAATAATAGCAATTTTGTCATTTTTATTGACGCCAAGTCTAATTAATCCTCTGGAAAAAGCATTGGCTTTCTCTAAATATTCTTTAGTTGATGTCTTGATCCAATCGTTACCATATTTGGTTACTAGAGCGTCCGATAAATTGTACTTTTCTAATTGGTGATAAGGAAAGTCAAATAAGCGTGTAATATTGTCCATAATTCACAATTAATATTTAATGCAAAGTATAAAAATAAAACTAATTGTGCAATTTTTTAAACAATTGATAATCTTTACTTTAAATTTTTGAACATATAAAAATACTATGCTCGCCTACTAATTTAGTGAAATTATTAAATTCTAATCAAAATTGTTGGAATCCTATGAAATAATGTTCATAAGTCTCGTTTGTTTGAAAAACTAATAAGACTTTCTTCTATAATCTACAAAAAAGGTAAATTTTATAAACATTGCAATTAATTGTATAACACAAGTTACTTCAATTTTTCTGAAATTTGTATAACACTCCTAAAAACAATAGAAATTATGGTAATGAGAAATTTAATATATGTAATAGCATTTATTCTTTTTGGAATATGGGGAATTGGATTTTTTATTTATGACATAGGAGATTTTATTCATCTGGCATTAATTGCGGCTGTGACATTAGTGATAGTGAGGTTTGTAAAAGGTAAAAAAACATTGACGACTTAATTTTGAATGGAGATGCATTCCTTATTTAAGTATAACTATAAAATACAGAAATATGACAACTAGAAATAACAACATCGGATTAGCTGCGGGTAGTTTTATAATTGGCGCCTTAATTGGTGCTTCAGTAGGAGTACTTTTTGCTCCTCATAAAGGTAAAAAAACCAGAAAATTAATTGCGAAAGCAGTGAAAGAAACCACAGCAAATTTTACAACAAAAATTGAAGAAGAAGTAGAAGATATCGAGTATGAAACCATTGGCCATATGGAAAATCTAGCGCCGGGTTTTGAAAATTTTTTAGAAGGTAAAATGGTTAACAACGCTGTTTCATTTAAAGATAAAATGAATCAAAGACCTAACCTTCCAATTGATCATAAAATGATGAGAAGATAACTATTACAAATCGATATTAATTTGATTTAATACCAATAGAACAGTATTTATTCAATTTCAAATAGAATCTAATTGACGCATATATTTAACAAATTACTAGTATAAAGATAAGTTTATTTTTTTAGGTTTGGGGACCTAAAGAAAGGAGAACTTTTTATAAAGTTTTCTTTTTCTAGAGATAAAGCTCTCATTATATTGAGAGCTTTATTGATTTTATTACTTATTTTCAATCCATTTTTTGGCATTTACAAAAGCTTCTAACCAAGGTGAAACTTCATCTTTCTGACCTCTTTCCGGATAATGTGCCCAGTTCCAAGGGAAAGTAGAACGTTCAATATGTGGCATCATTACTAAATGTCTTCCGGTTTTGTCCGTCATCATTGCTGTGTTAAAGTCAGAACCATTTGGATTTGCGGGATAACCCTCATAAGCATATTTTGCAACAATATTATATTTTTCTTCCAAATAAGGTAACTTGAATTTTCCTTCCCCATGTGAAATCCAAACGCCTAAAGTTGAACCTTCTAAACTAGAAAGCATCACCGAGTTGTTTTTTTGAATCGTCACTGAAGTAAAGCCACTTTCGTGTTTTTGAGACGTATTATGTTGCATTTTTCCGTGCACTTCATGTGCTGGATTTACTAATTCTAATTCCATAAATAACTGACAACCATTGCAAATTCCAACAGAAAGTGTGTCTTCACGTTTAAAGAAATTTTTCAACGCTGAGTTTGCTTTTTCATTGTATAAAAAGGCTCCGGCCCAACCTTTAGCCGAACCTAATACATCTGAATTTGAGAATCCTCCAACCGCTCCAATGAATTGAATGTCTTCCAATGTTTCTCTTCCCGAAATTAAATCGGTCATGTGCACATCTTTTACATCAAAACCAGCTAAGAACATTGCATTTGCCATTTCACGTTCAGAATTACTTCCTTTTTCACGAATAATAGCTGCTTTTGGTCTTGATTTTGAAGCATCAATTGCAGGTAGTTTTCCATCAAAATGTGATGGGAACGTAAATTCTAACTTTTGATTTTTATAATTTTCATATCGAGCAGCGGCCATTCCGTTTTTAGATTGTTTTAAATCTAATAAGAATGATGTTTTATACCAAGTATCTCTTAATGTTGAAATACTAAAAGTTAAACTGTCTTCGTTATTAATGATTGTAAACGCGTCACCGTCAATAGCTGAACCAATATTGAAAATTTCGATATTATGTTGTTTGAAAGTAGCTTCAACCGATGCATCTGCTTGGAAAACTACTCCAATATTTTCATTAAATAATGCTTTTACCGTATCTTTTTCTCCTAAGGAAGTCAAGTCGATTAATGCTCCTAATTTATCATCTGCAAAACACATTTCTAATAAAGTTGTGATTAATCCACCACTTCCGATATCGTGACCTGCTTTAATTTTACGTTCTTTAATTAAATCTTGCAATACATTGAATGCCGATTTAAAGAACTTTGCATCTTTAATAGTAGGAACTTCCGTACCAATTTTATTTAAAACTTGGGCAAATGATGTTCCTCCCAACTTAAACGAATCTTGCGATAAGTTGATGTAATAGATATTTCCGCCATTTCTTTGTAAAACAGGTTCCACAACTTTCGTAATGTTGGAACAATTTCCTGCAGCCGAAATAATAACCGTTCCTGGTGCAATTACTTCATCATTAGGATATTTTTGTTTCATTGAAAGCGAATCTTTTCCTGTCGGAATATTGATTCCCAATTCAATAGCAAAATCCGAACAACCTTTTACAGCTTCATATAAACGAGCATCTTCACCTTCATTTTTACAAGCCCACATCCAGTTTGCTGATAAAGAAACGGATTGCATTCCGTCTTTTAAAGGAGCCCAAACAAGATTTGATAGAGATTCACCAATAGCAGTTCTTGAACCAGCAACAGGATCGATTAAAGCAGCAATAGGAGAGTGGCCAATTGAAGTTGCAATTCCTTCTTTACCTTTATAATCCAAAGCCATTACACCCACATTGTTTAAAGGCAATTGTAACGGTCCAACACATTGCTGTTTTGCAACGCGTCCGCCTACACAACGGTCTACTTTATTAGTTAACCAGTCTTTACAACCGACAGCTTCTAATTGCAACACCTGATTTAAATAATGTGCAATAGTATCTTGAGAATAAGTTAATTCTGCATAATTTGCTACAACTGTTTTATCAGTCATAACGGTTTTTGGCGAACTTCCGAAGAAATCTTCCAAAGCATAATCCATCGGTTTTTCACCGGTTGTTTTTGATTCGAAAGTAAATCGATGATCGCTAGTAACATCACCAACTTCATACATTGGAGAACGTTCTCTGTCTGCAATTCTTTGTAAAATAGCGATGTCTTTCTTAGCGATAATTAATCCCATACGTTCTTGAGATTCATTTCCGATGATTTCTTTAGCAGAAAGTGTCGGGTCGCCAACTGGTAATTTATCTAAATCGATTAAACCTCCGGTGTCTTCTACTAATTCGGACAAACAATTTAAGTGACCACCAGCGCCGTGATCGTGAATAGAAACTATTGGATTCACATCGCTTTCTACCATTCCTCGAATAGCATTAGCTGCACGTTTTTGCATTTCTGGATTAGAACGTTGGATTGCATTTAATTCAATTCCTGAACCAAAAGCGCCTGTATCTGCTGAAGAAACTGCAGCTCCACCCATTCCAATTCTATAATTTTCACCCCCTAAAATGACGATTTTATCGCCTTCTTGTGGTGTCTTTTTTATGGCTTGGTCTAATTTTCCGTAACCAATTCCTCCCGCTTGCATAATTACTTTATCGTAACCAATTTTACGGTTATTTTCTTCGTGTTCGAAAGTTAAAATAGAACCTGTAATCAAAGGTTGTCCAAATTTATTTCCATAATCTGAAGCTCCGTTTGAAGCTTTAATTAAAATATCCATTGGTGTTTGATATAACCAAGGTCTTTCTTCCATATTTTCTTCCCAAGTCCTGTCATTGTCCAAACGAGAATAAGAAGTCATATAAACTGCAGTTCCTGCTAGGGGTAATGAACCTTGACCTCCGGCTAAACGATCACGAATTTCTCCTCCAGATCCTGTTGCTGCTCCATTGAAAGGTTCAACAGTTGTAGGGAAGTTGTGCGTTTCTGCTTTTAAAGAAAGTACCGAATCAAATTCTTTTTCTTCGTAAAAATCAGGTTTGTCAGCGCTTTTTGGAGCAAACTGAGTCACTTTCGGACCTTTTACAAAAGCTACGTTATCTTTATAAGCTGAAACAATTTCGTTTGGATTCGTTTCAGACGTTTTTCGAATTAATTTGAATAATGAAGTTGGTTTTTCTTCGCCATCGATTATAAAAGTTCCGTTGAAAATTTTATGACGACAGTGTTCTGAATTGGCTTGAGAAAATGCAAAAATTTCAGAATCCGTTAATTTTCTACCCAATTTGGTTACCAAATCATCTAAATAACCTACTTCTTCCAAACTTAAGGCTAAACCTTCTTGTTTGTTGTAAGCATCGATATCATCAATTTCTAAAATAGGTTCTGGCTGAATATTAATGGCAAAAATTTCTTGATTTAATTCCGAATATTTTTGCGAAAGCATCGGATCAAAATCAGTGAAATCAGCTGTAACTTTTTCAAACTCCTCGATTCTAATAATTCCAGAAATCCCCATATTTTGAGTGATTTCAACGGCATTAGTGCTCCAAGGCGTGATCATAGTGGCACGAGGTCCAACAAAAAAATCCGTCAATACGGATTTTTCAATTTTATGAGCGTTGCCAAAAAGCCAATTTAATTTGTTGCTGTCTTCTGATGAAATTTCGTTTTGCGATTGAACCGCAAAAACCGTGTTGGATTGGTTTCCGAAGAAATGAATCATTGTGTTGAAATTTTAGTGACAAGTCTAGACTTATCAGTGCGTTTGTGTTGTTGTTTTGAAAGTGCAAATTTATTTAAAATAACTTCAAGTTCAAAGTTTTATATTGTTATAAAAATCAAAATAAATATCTTTTTTCAACAGGTTTAAAAAATAGTGTTGAAAACTCAATATTTATTTCGTTTTGTGGCTTGTGAATGTTGTTTTCTTATGAAAACAATTCTTAATTTATTTATCGTAAATCTAATTGTTTACGGTGATTCCAACAAATAAAACAATATTTACAGACCACTATTATGTGTGGTTTTTATTTGTTAATTGATTTAAGGATTTAATATATGCTTTATAATTTCCATAAGTTAAGAAAAAAAAGAATAAACTGAAAAAAGAAAATAGTCCAATACCAATATAATTATTTTGAATAAGAAGACTGTTAACTTCTTCCAAGTTTATTAAAGGCTTGTTTTTATTATTCATTATTTGTTTCACTTGAATAACTGAAAAATTTAAATATTTATCCAGTAAATTCAATTCCTTTATTTTTGATATTTTTTTGTTAAAATCATCTTTGTCTAATCCAATTGTGATTATATCACCACTTTTGAATGTTTTTAGAAATTCATCATCATCAAATATACCGTCGTAATTTCGACCTGATATTTTAAAATTAAAATTTGAATAATCAGTTAATTGAATAACGAAATTGTTTTTTCCTTTTCTGCCTTTTTCAAGAGTTATATCATTTTTAAGTTTGCTTGTAAAATAAACAAAATCGTTGTTTTCTATTTTTTTAAAATTATAAAAAAAACTTGAAAAATAAAATATCAAAATCCCAAAAATTCCACAAATTATAGCATATTTTAAATATTTTGGTTCTGACAATTTTGCATTTATTTCTTCACTTATTTTCACTCTTTGTTCTATTTTAGAGTAAAAGCTATAAAAATTAGAATATTCAGAATCAATTAAAGTAATTTTTTTACCGTTTTTTAATATAAGGTAATATTCAGTCCAAGAATTGTATTTCCCTTCAAAATGTTCAGAAAAGTGAGTTACTATTTCAGAATAATTATATTTTTGAGTTTGAAAATTTTTTTTGATTTCAAAATAATTTTCATAAACATAAATTCGTTTTTGGTTAACCAAATAATAAATACAATAAAAAATAATTGAACTTAAAACTAAAAATCCTAATAATTTCAGATTTTCTTCATAATTGTTTTTTGGTTGAAAATTATTATTTATTAAAAATATAAAGAAAGTAAATAAAATTATACCAATAAAAATAATGATAGTGTTTGTTAAACTTTTTTCGGATTTTGAAATAATTTTATTGTTCATTTCTTTTATTAAGTCTTTGATTACATGCTTCGTTTCGCAAAATCACACATAACAAGCAGATTCTAATTAGAATATATTTTACTATTGTAATTCGTAAAAGATTTATAGCACTACTTCTTATGTTTAGAACTTCAAAAAACTACTGTCTACTTCAATCTAGTTATTCCTAAATTAATATACTTAGCATCTATTGGAGCACCACCATTATTTAATACATATTGTATACTTATTACATCTCCGGCATTTACAGTGATACCTGTTGAACCACTAAATCCAAACTCATCAGTTGAGGAATTATTAGAAACTCCTCTTGCTAAATAATTATATAAAATTCCGTTTTTATATACTGCGATAATATATTTAGCATTTCCAGCTGGTAAATTTGAAGTTGACAAAGCTGCAACAATCGAATAAACTCCTGATTTTAAAATTTTTATAGTTCCATTTCCAGTTACTAAATAGGTAAGAGGTTCGATTTGTATAATGTCCGCACTATTGATTGGTAATTTAGAATAGGAATTATTTACTGTAGTAAGTGCATTATTCCCTACAGAAAACTCTTTATTTAATAATAAAACATCATTGTTTACAAAAAACATACTTTGCCATCCTGCGCTTGTTTTAATATACATAGCATCTTCAGTAGTGTTGTACACAATAGAGCCGTTTAATGGAGATGCAATTGCATTCATTTCTGCTCCTGTCATTCTAGGAGGAACAAATGTTTGTGTAGTACTTTGTAATTCTAGAATTGAGCTAGGACTAGGCGTCGTTGTTCCGATGCCTACTTGGGCCGCTGCTATAAAAGAGGTTATAATTAATATAAAGGTAAGAACTGTTTTCATTATCTTAATTTAGTGATATTATAAGTTAAAATTGCAATTTTTTTGCTTTCGTTTTCATTTAAATAATAACGTAAATCAAAAACATCATTGGCTTTAGCATTAATCATAAACACACCATTTCCTCCCCAATAATCATTGGATGGCATGTAAAAAGTTATTGCTGATAAATTTCCAATATCTATATTATTCTTATAGAGTTTTAGATAAAATTTTCGGTTTCCGGCTTTAAGATCTACAGCACTTAAAGTTGCTGAAAAAAAATAAATACCATCTTTTAATATAGTTACCTTACCATTTGAATTATTAATTCCAAACACAGAAGCATCATTTACAATTGCGTTTGATATATTTAAAGGAAATTGATATTCCATTGTTGTAGATGCAGCAAAGTTTCCAGAACTTCTTCCCATAAGAAGCGAAGGAGTTCTATTGCTTTCAGATTTTACCCAAGCTCCATTGATGTAAACAAAAGGCGATTGTTCCGTAATGTTAAACACAAACGAACCTTCTAACGGATTAACAATAGCATTCATTTGCGTTGTAGAAACTCTAGTAGTAACAAAAGCCTGATTTTTGCTTTCCAACTTTAGTAAAACACTAGGTTCTAAATCTGTAGTTCCAATTCCTACTTGTGCTTGAGAGCTGAAAACGAATAAAAGAATAACAATAAAAAATTTCATCGAAAAATTATAAAAAGAAGCTACCAAACTTTTAGGACCTATTTAAATTTTTTAAATATTTGGGGTATGCAAATTTAATAAAATTTTTCTTATGATTTCATTTTTAACTTAAATTTAGTCAAAAGTTATCCAGTTATATGCGCCCATATCAGTAGCACCAGTTCTCGGATTATTTAAAATATCATTAAATGTAGAGTAACTTCCATTAGCACTCCCTTTTGCAGCTGAATCTTCTCCAATAATTAATTCATTGTTATTAGGATCTTTAAAGAATGGCCTCTTATTACTAGAACTTGATGCAATTAGGCAATTTACATAATTAGTTCCTGAAAATTGATATAGCGGATTCGTTCCAAATTGGTTGCCAAGATCTACGAATTTAATTAAACAATGATCAAAACTATAATTGAAAGTTGCACCTTCTTTTTTTAAACTCATAGCTAGATTTGTCGAACCATAAATAATACAGTTTTTAAAATAAGCTTTTGTTAGTTCTGTTGGAATTGGAGGTTCCGTCGCAATATTTTCATTACTTAAAACTACTGCAGTTTGATTCGGGCTTGACCAATGATTAGCAAAGGTACAATGTGTAAATTCGTAACTTCCTCCAAAAGTTCCTGCAAAAGAGCTTTGTCCGCAGTTATTAATTACTATATTTCTACCTTCAATATTTCCAGTTCGAGCTAATATTCCTACGTTCGCACAATTATAAATTTGGGTATTATTGATGTAAGTTGGGGTAGAAGTACCATCATTTCCGGTAACTAATAATCCTACCGTTGCATTTTTAACTGTAAGATTTGAAATACTGTTATTTGTGCTTCCTTGGGTTAACCAAATAGTTCCCCATTGTCCTGGAACTTCCGAAAAATCGGGCTCTAATCGATCGCCTTCAAAAATGACTTCGTTTTCTAAAGCTGCTGTTGAAGAGGAACTTCCGTTTATTTGTAATGATGCGTTGTTCGCTACAATTAATCCCGATTCTGCGTGAAAATGGACTCTTGCGCCTGCATCAACAATTAATGTTTTCGTACTTGGAACAGCGGCATAACCATAAACGACATAAGGTTTAGTATTGGTCCAATGCAATTCGTTTCCATTATTAGGATCTGCTTCGTCTAAGAAAAAACCGTATATTTCTTCATCGCCTAAAGGTAAAGTTTCAGTTGTTCCGTCAGAAAATTTTTGAGGATATAAGAAGACAGCATCTTGAATTAAAGTAACTAATGCTACTTTTTGTTGATTTGTTCCTTCTCCAAATAAAATTTGATCGGTGTATAAAAAATCGGTTGGATTTGAATCGGCAACATCTGCAGTAACGGATACAAAAATATACATACTATCTTTCGCTAGCATTTCTACATTTTGAAATTCTTGTCCAGGAATTCCATCCACCATTAATCGGTATTTTGATGCCATTCCTTTTCCCAGTTTAAGTGAAGGAATCGCAATATTTTTATCACTTTTATTATACACCTTTAGAGTGTAGGTACTTGAACCAATATTAGTAAAAACAGTATCTAAGTAAACCGTGTCTTTTGAAAAGCGCAAACCTCCGTTGCTTGATTCAAAATCAAAATCGTTTCTACAAGAAGTTAATGAAACAGCAAATCCAATCAATAATAAAAGTAATAAACGACGCATCTTTAGTAGAATTTTTGTAAATATAATTATTAATTTTAAATTTCTAAAAACAAAATAAGCTTAAAATACTTATTAAAACGTTAAATCAGTAGAAATATTCTCTTAGGAATGTTTAATTTTACAAAAAATAAAGTTATGATTTTTGATAGAGAAAAAATGTTGCAATTGTGTAACGATTGGAGCAAAAACACCTTAATGAATACCTTAGATATTGTTTACACAGATGCTGGTGAAGATTTTTTGACCGCTACAATGCCTGTAAATCCTAGAGTTCATCAACCTATGGGCTTATTACACGGTGGTGCTACAGTTGCTTTAGCAGAAAGTGTTGGAAGTGCCGCTTCGTTGATGTTTATAAATCCAGAAAAACAGGAAGTTCGGGGTATTGAAATCGCGGCCAATCATTTAAAAAGTAAGCGCGAAGGAATGGTTACCGCAACTGCCAAAATAATTCATAAAGGGGCAAGTCTTCATTTATGGGAAATTAGAATTGTGGACGAAGAAGGCAAATTAATTTCGCTTTGTAAGTTGACTAATATGGTATTATCGAGAAGACAATAATGAATATTTTTGAACAAATAAATATACTTTTAATTGGTGAAAAACCATTCGTTTGTTATGCAAAACCAAACGAAACTATTGGGAATTTATTAATTCAAAACAATTCGGAATTAAACGAATTTTCAGGACAATCGGGATTTGTGTTTATGCCTTTTGATGCGGGATTAAAAGTTGTACTTCCATTTGAAGGTAATTCATTTCAAACAGAAGAATTTGTGGTGTCACAAAAAGAATCTTCAAAAGCTTTTAAACCTTCAGAAATTGCAGAAAAGTTAGCGTTTGAAGCATTAGTTTCCAAAGGAATTGTCGAAATTAACAAAGGAATTTTTCAAAAAGTTGTAGTTTCTCGAAAAATTGTTTTGAACGAAAATCTTGCAATTTTGGATACGTTTCAAAATTTAATTGCCACTTATCAAACGGCTTTTCGTTATTTGTTTTTTCATCCCAAAATTGGATTATGGATGGGAGCAACGCCTGAGCAATTGGTAAAAATCAATCACAATAATTTTGAAACGGTGGCTTTAGCTGGAACGCAATTGTATTCAGAAAGCGTAACTTGGGCAACCAAAGAAATCGAAGAACAACAATTTGTAACGGATTATATTGTTGCTAAAGTAAAAGATAAAGTAAATAAACTTATTATTTCTAATGCTAAAACAGTTAAAGCTGGAAATTTAGCACATTTAAAATCGTTTATTTCAGGAGAATTAACAACTGATTTTCAGTTGATTGATTTGATAAAAATATTACATCCAACTCCAGCGGTTTGTGGTTTACCCAAGGAAAATGCAATTGATTTTATTCTGAAAAGTGAAGGTTACAATCGAAAATATTACGCTGGATTTTTAGGCGAATATAATAAAGACAATCAAACCGATTTATTCGTAAATTTACGTTGTTTGGAAGTGGATAATGATGTTGTGAACATTTACGTAGGTTGTGGCATCACAAAAGACAGTAACCCTGAAAAAGAATTTATTGAAACGGAGAATAAATCAATGACGATGCGGAATATTTTGGTTGTAAACGCATAAACTAATAACTTTTAAACTATAAAAATGAAATTAGATATACTTGCTTTTGGAGCACATCCTGATGATGTAGAGTTAGGTTGCAGCGGTACAATCGCTAAAGAAATAAGTTTAGGAAAAAAAGTCGGAATTATAGATTTAACGCGAGGCGAATTAGGAACTCGTGGTTCGGTTGAAATACGTAATTCGGAATCTGCAAAAGCTTCAGCTATTTTGGGAGTTGTTGCACGTGAAAATTTAGACATGCGTGATGGTTTTTTCTTAAATGACGAAGCGCATCAATTGAAAATAATTGAAATGATTCGTAAATATAAACCTGAAATTGTGTTGTGTAACGCAATTCAAGACCGACACATTGACCACGGAAAAGGAAGTAAATTGGTAAGCGACGCTTGTTTCTTATCCGGATTAATTAGAATTGAAACCGATTTAGATGGTGTTGCTCAAGAAGCTTGGCGTCCAAAAATAGTTTATCATTACATTCAGTGGCAAAATATTGAACCTGATTTTGTTGTAGATATTTCTGATTTTATGGATAAAAAGATGGATTCAGTTTTAGCTTATGGATCCCAATTTTATAATCCAAACTCCAATGAACCCGTTTCTCCAATTACTTCAAAAAACTTTTTAGACAGTGTAAAATATCGTGCGCAAGATCTAGGAAGACTAGTAAATGTGACTTATGCGGAAGGTTTTACAACTGAAAGATATTTGGCAGTCAATAGTTTAAGTGATTTGAAATAAAATTGTAATAAAAATTATCTAAAAAGGTTTGCAAAATAGAACTTTTGCCTTATATTTGCACCCGTTAAACAAATGGTGATTGTAGCTCAGTTGGTTAGAGCATCGGTTTGTGGTACCGAGGGTCGCGGGTTCGAGCCCCGTCTTTCACCCATTTTTATTTACAAAAGCCCTGAAGCAATTCAGGGCTTTTTTTATGGATTTAGATTGACGTATCAATTTTATATGAAACCGTAAGTGTTATTGCGTATTGAATTCCAACTTCCGTCTGATTCGCATTTATTACTTTATCATAACCAGCATTTGACATTCCATCGTAGTAAAATGTTTTATTTTTACGTTCCATCTTTTTTAAATATTGCGCTCTAGAATTGGAATTCGTTTGTATTTCCGAACTTTCAAAAGCTTGATAAGTTTTGTATTGTGATTTTGGTAAAAACGTCGTAAAGTTCTCTGTAGCAGTTGGTGTGCCAACAATTCGTTTGCCAAATGCTTTCAGATAACTAACTTTTTTGCTTTCTGCCAAACGCAATGCTTCATCAAAAAGTGAATTGTGAATCGCATCTAAATCAGTGTTGAAATAATCTACCTTAATAACATCGTAAATTTCATATTCAGAAGCCAAAGTGATTATTTTTTCTAAATTCACAACGTTTGAAGTCGAAATAATGATATTCTTTTTTATTTCAAATCCCTTTTCAAATTGTTTAGCCGTTAAATCATTTGTAGTGAAATCGTAAATTTTAGTTTGCGAAATAAAATCGACATAAGTATGTTCAGGCTTAATACCGATTGCTTTAAGTTTTCCAATAAATCCATTGAGTCTAGAATTTATTTTTTGGTTACAACCAGAAACGCTTTCGTTTTCTTCATTCAATCCTAATGTAATTATGAATCCATCTGCTTTGTTATTCAGCAATATTTTGATCGTAAATGATAAATTATTATCATTAATGGAAAAACTTGTACTATTAGAGGTAGTTGTTTGATTATAATTCTTCGAACTGTAATCGCTATTTTCATAGATTTGATTCCCGCTAATTTGGGCAAGAGAAGCAAAAGTTGTAAGCAGAAATAATACAATAAAGAATTTAATTTTTTCGTTTAATAAAAGGAATTGCGTTTTCATGTTTTTGTTTTTTTAAGATTATAATAATGCAATACTACATTTCAAAACAAAAAGTACTGCAGTAAAACCACTTTCCTTTGTTGGTAAAGATTTTTCATTACTTTTACAGTAGTTTTACAGCGAATAATAAGAACTGTAAATTACTTTTGAATCCTAATACAATTAATGAATCCAATACTTGTCTTTCAAAAACTTAAAGAAGATGTGCTTTTGACCTATCAGAAGCAATATCCTTATTTTAAGGGAAATTGGAAAACATTTAGTTCGCAAGACATTCAGAATCTAATCGATTTAGTTACTATAAATGTAAAACAAACTATAAGTGAAAAATGGATTTACACGCATCTAAAATCGGAAACTAACGAGAAACTTCCGCGGAAAGATATGTTGGATATTTTAGCACAATTTGTAGGTTGTTCGGGTTGGGATGAATATGTTTTTAAAGGGAAAGAAGAACCGATTATAGTTGCACAAGAGAAATCGTCAAATCGTGCTAAAATTTATTTTGTGCTTTTTCTAGTTGTATTATTACTTATGTATTTAAGCTATAAATTTATAAAAAAGGAAAATTTACAAACCATTGAAGTAAAAAACGCCTTTACCGAAGAACAAGTAAATAGCGACGAAGTAAAAGCCATCTTGATTGAAGAAAATGTAGAAACGCCAATTGAAATTATTGATTCTAAAATTCAAATTAACGCGAAAGATAGTTCGAAAATCGTATTGAAAAGTCCGTATTACAAAGACAAAACGGTTATCATTAATAAGAATTCAAATTCTGATATCTCGCTGCAACCTGATGATTCTGCAATGATTTTAAAAGGTTTTATGAAATCGGACATCAAAGATTGGCAAACTCGAAAAGAGCAATTGCATAAAATTTTAGCGACAGATTTAGAAGTTTTAGTAATGCTGAAAAATGATTTAGGCATTGAATATTTCAACAAAAAAGAATTTTCAGAAAAGTTAATTGTTCCGAGTGTTTCTCTTAAGAAAATGAAAGTAATTGATATTCAAAGAAATAATATGAACGAAATTAATTTTATAAGAATTTTACAAGAATAATATGAAGATTAGAACTTATCACATCGTTTTTCTATTGCTTACATTTTTTTCCTTTGGACAAAGTGTAAATTCTCCTGCAACAAAAACTATAAAAGCTAATTTTACGACAGCTTCGGTGAAAGCATATCAAGAAAGTGCAACTTTAAAAGTAGAGGATTTCTATAATTATCTAACATTATTATCTAATGAAACTACTTCTGGAGTATTAAAAATCGAAATTAAAGCTTCAATTTATAGCTTTTTTGAAACAGAAAATGTGAATATAATTGATTTTACAACCGATGAAAAACCATTTATTCCTTTAAATAAATTCATCGATAAAATTCAAAATAAAAATTATACTTTTCTAGTTTCCGATTTTGAAAGTTCAATTGTAGCTTCCGATTATTGGACGATGCAATACAAATTAACAGTGATTCAAAACAGTAAAAAAAGCAAATCGCATTATTTTCAAAATGTCAAATTTAAACCTGTTTTAAAATCTTTTGGAACAACAAGAAAAGAGGTTTGGACGATATTACTTGGAGAGATTGAGCAATAAGTAAACACAAAAAAGCCTTGAATTTCTCCAAGGCTTTCTTTTTCATAGCAATTCCCCCAATTTAATCTAGAACACTAATTTTACTTTTAATTGAAAATCATCATAAATTGCTTTATCGCCTAAATCGGTAAAAAAGTTTCCTGATTTGTATGTAATGTCATATTTGGTTCTATCGACTTTTAAATCTGCAGTAGCTGAATTTCCTGAAACAATGATGTCAAAATTAATTGGATTAGTTTTTCCTTTAATAGTTAAATCTGCAGTTATTCCATAAACGCCATTTCCTTTATCGGTAATTTTTTTGAATACTAAATTTGCTGTTGAAAATTTTTCTGTTCCAAAGAAATCTTCCGATTTTAAATGACCTTCTAAACTCGCCTTGCTTTTTCCTTCCAAATCGGTTACAATAATTGATGGCATGTCCACATTGAACATTCCACCTGATAATTGAGTTCCTTTGAAAACTAAAGCACCATCTTTCAGGTTAATTGTTCCTTCATGCGATCCTGTTACTTTTTTCCCAACCCAGTTTATCGTGCTTTTTGTAGCGTCAACTTTTTTAGTTTGTGCTGTTGTCGATAATGTTAGGAAAGCAACTAATGCAAATGCAATTGATTTTAAATTTTTCATTGTTTGATTTTTTTAAGGTTTGTTATTATATAATTTCGAATAATTCTTCGATTGGTTTTCTAACTTTTTGGCTGTGTTGTGTGCTATCATCTTCGTGACGATAACCAGCAGGAGCAACTAATGACGCATTTAAACCTAATTGGGTCAAGCCCAAAATGTCGTTGTATTTTTCTGCATCAAAACCTTCCATCGGAGTTACGTCAATCTTCAATTCGGCAGAAGCATTAATTAAATTTCCCAAAGCCAAATACGTTTGTTTTGAAGTCCAAACTGCTTTTTCTTCCACCGGAAGTGTCACAATTTTAGATTTCATAAAATCAGAATACCCTTTTAATGTTTCAATGTCGACACCTCTTGTTTTGGCTACATTCTCCACGTAAGCATCGATATGTTTGTCTTGCACATCAACAATGTTGGCAAAAACGAATAGGTGAGAAGCATCAACAATCTGAGCTTGATTCCAAGAAACGGGCTTTAATCGCTCTCTAATAGCTGGATTTTCTATGATAAACACTTTGTATAGTTGCAAACCATAAGAAGAAGAACTCAACTGAATTGCTTTTTTTAATAGTTCTAAATCTGTTGCCGATATTTTTTTGGTGGCATCAAATTTTTTGGTGGCATAACGCCAATTTTGATTCTCTATGAAGTTACTCATCTTTAATTCTTATGATTTAATTCTAAATTTTTCTAAAAGTTCATTCAATAATTCGATTTCATTTTTCGAAAGGTTGCTAGTGAATGTCTTTTCGTGCGCTTCTACTACTGGATCTAATTGGGTCAGTAATTCCAATCCTTTCGAAGTGATAGTAATCTCCATTTTTCTTCTGTTTTCCAAACAAATTTCTCTGTTTACGAATTCTTTCAAGAGTAATTTATCTACCAATCTTGTGGTATTACTAGTTTTTGCAATCATTCGTTCTTGAATCGTAAACATGTTTACCGGATTTCCTTTTTGACCTCTTAAAATACGCAATACATTAAATTGTTCAGCCGATATTTCAAATGGTTTTAAAATCTCATTAAACTTTTCAGCAATGACGTGTTGCGTAAACATCACGTTTAACAATGTGCGCTTTTCAATTGGCATTGGGGAAGTAGGTTTTATAATGTCTTCGATTCTCATTTGTTATTTTAATAATTGTAGGTACAAATGTAGTAAATATTTTATTTGTAGCTACAAATGTGTGTTAATTTTATATTAATTTTTTGAAATTAAAAATTTGCATAGTACTTTTGGTAAAAATAGAAGACAATGAATTTAGAACAAAACGAATGGTGGAGCAAGTTTGAAGCCGACCAAAATGGAATAATCTTAGATGTAAGAACCGATGAAGAATTTGAAAGCAGTAAAATTCCGGGGGCTTTAAACATTGATATTTATAAAGGACAAGGCTTTATTTACAGGCTGGAGGAGTTAGATAAATCTAAAAACTACTACGTTTATTGTTTGTCTGGCGGAAGAAGCGGGCAAGCTTGTGGGGTAATGAAGCAACTTGGTTTCGAAAACGCATATAATTTACTAGGCGGAATCTCTCAGTGGGAGGGACCAACGGAATAAGAAAATTTCATAATAGCTAAAATCCGCATTTAGCGGATTTTTTTATTTAAAACTTCTATAGAAATAAGTTAATTTGATCTAAGGATGCTGCGCTGATTTTCGTTATAATGATATGATTATGTAACTATTAACAATAATTATGTAAAACATTTGCACATACTTTTTTGTAATTTTATCCTAACATTAAAAACAAATAGTATGAGCGCAAACAAAAATCCGCAAGCAGCGAAAAACAAAGGAAGTGACAACAGAAGTGATATGCGAAAACATCAATATAAAGATCACGAAGAGGTTTTAACGAATGATGAAAATTATGACGTTGACACACAGAAATTCAAGGGCGAATTGCCAGATTTAGATGATAAAATGAACAATGAAGAAAAGAAATAAACCTTCAAACTAACGCCTCGACTGTAAAATCGGGGCGTTTCTATTTATATAAATTATCTTTTCTTTGAAGCGAATGTTTCCGGCACTGTCAGGAATCCATATTCCTGTTTTCCTTACAATCTTTTGTTTTTTTTAATAAAAACAAAAGGATTTTCATCCAACCAGGGCTATTAAGGGATTTTCGGAATACTTAAAGCAGTTTTTACATTTAATCTTATTTTTATTGAAATTTACGTCATAAACTCAGAATGTTATAATAATTTATTAAAATTCTATAAAGCTTAACAAGGTGTTTTTCATAAATTTACTAAACAGAATTCAAGTATATCTTTACCTATTAATTTTTACAACAGTAGAAATAAAAATAAAGAAAAAACTGCATTCTGATTTAGTTCTCTATGGCTGTTGGGAGTCAAATTAAATAAAAATTGAACCGATGCTGGTGAAACGAAGGACACGGGTAGTCAGGTTGTTGAAGTAGCTGTAATGGTGTATGTCATTTCCACCCGTTCGGGCATGCAAAAAAGCCTACGTCTCCAATATTTAAGGGGAATCAGTCACACAACAATAAACTATGCATCGGTCTATTTTTAAAATTATAGGGTGTTGAATTTTTACCATCCATTTTGGAAAAGGAATTAATTCTTATAACATAAAGTTTTTAATACCTTTTTTGAATATTCAGGTTTTAATAAAAAAAGCTGTTTTAGATTTCTAAAACAGCTTTTTCAATGAAATTATAATTTTATTTTATTAAGCGAATTTTTTCAATTTTACTTTGTCAACAAGAAGAATCTTCTTTCCGGTTAATTCAATTAATTTTGATTTGTTCAGTTCGGAAAGCAAACGGATGCAACTTTCTGTTGCAGTTCCAATCATTCCGGCTAGTTCTTCTCTTGAAAGCTGAATACGTAACGTTCCGTCTTGATTTTTTCCAAAAGTCTCTTCCAAATAAATTAAGGTATCCACTAAACGCTGACGAACGGTTTTCTGAGCCATATTTACCATATGATCATCGGCACCTTTTAAATCTTCACAAATGGTTTTCATCACATTCATAGAAAACTGATTGTTTTCAGTAAAAAAATGCATCACTTCGTTTCTTGGAATAAAACAAACTTCCATATCTTCTAATGCTACTGCACTTAAATTTGCAGGTTCATCACTAATCATGGAGCGTTGTCCTAAAAGTTCTCCTGGTTTTACCAATTTTACAATTTGGTCTTTTCCATTATCACTTAATTTAGACAATTTACAAACGCCTTCTTTAATGCAATAAATGCCATTTGTCACTTCTCCTTCTTCAAAAATAGGTTCTCCTTTTTTAATTGTATAAGAAGTTTTGCAATCGGCCATTCGTACAAGTTCTTCTTTGTTTAATGCTTTTAAAGAACTAAATTGCCTCACGATACATTGTTCACATTTACCCATAGAATGCAGTTATTTTAAGTCTGCAAAATTACAAAAATGTATGACAATTATCATATTTTGAGTTATAATTATAAAAGAACTTTGCAAAAGGTAAAATGAGCAGATTTATGGACGCAGAAAATTGTTTCCATTGTGGTAATGAAATTATAAAAAAAGACGAGGTTTTATTTGATGATAAGAAGTTTTGTTGCAACGGATGTAAAACCGTTTACGAAATTTTTAGTCTGAATGATCTGACGTGTTATTATGATTTTCAAGTAGCGCCGGGTGCAACACCACAAGACATACAAGGAAAATATGACTTTTTAGATAATGACGAAATTGTTAACAAATTACTTGACTTCCAAGAGAGCAATACATATATTGTTTCACTCTACATTCCTCATATACATTGTAGTTCGTGTATTTGGATTTTGGAAAATTTACAAAAACTTCAACCAGGAATAAGCACTTCTCAGGTAAATTTTCCGGAGAAAAAAGTACGTATTACATACAATTCCGAAAAGACTACTTTAAAAGAAATTGTTTATTTATTAAGCACTATTGGTTATGAACCTTATATTAGTTTAGAAAACTTTGACGAAGGGAAGAAGAAAATCGATAGAAGTTTAATCTACAAAATAGGGGTTGCATTTTTCTGTTTCGGAAATATTATGCTATTATCGTTCCCAGAATATTTTGAGGTAGAAGAGTTTTGGATCAATCAATACCGTGGTTTTTTCCGATGGTTGATTTTTGCATTAGCACTTCCGTCCTTTTTTTATTCGGCCTCTGGTTACTACGTTTCTGCTTGGAAAAGTATTAAATCGGGGATGTTAAATATCGATATTCCTATAGCTTTAGGAATAATTGTGATGTTTATTCGGAGTACGGTAGATATTATTTTTGATTATGGTCAAGGATTTTTCGACAGTATGGCCGGTTTAGTATTCTTTATGCTTTTAGGGAAGTTATTTCAACAAAAGACCTATGATTTCCTTTCATTTGAACGCGATTATAAGTCTTATTTCCCTATTGCAATCACAAAAATTCTACCAAATGGAACCGAAGAATCCGTTCAGGTTTATGATATTGAAAAAGGCGATCGATTGTTAATTCGAAACCAAGAATTAATTCCGGTAGATGGAATTTTAATTTCTGAAAACGGTTCCATAGACTATAGTTTTGTTACGGGAGAAGCAGTTGCGATTGATAAAAAATCGGGCGATAAAGTTTTTGCAGGTGGAAAACAAATTGGAAAAGTAATCGAAATTGAAGTTTTATTTTCTGTTTCCCAAAGCTATTTAACGCAGTTATGGAGCAATGATGTTTTCCAAAAAAGAGTAGAACAACAACATAAAACGGTTACCGATAAAATCAGTCGCTATTTTACGCCTGCTTTATTAGCTTTGGCATTTATATCTTTTATATATTGGTTTTTCATTGATATTACTACAGCTTTTAATGTCTTTACAGCCATTTTAATTGTTGCTTGTCCTTGTGCTTTAGCCTTAACGGCTCCGTTTACTTTAGGAAATGTCTTGCGTATTTTAGGAAAACGCAAATTTTACTTAAAAAATGCATTGGTAGTAGAACAATTAGCAAAAGTCGATACCATAGTTTTTGATAAAACTGGAACGATTACGACTAATAAAAAGACATCAATTACTTACGAAGGCGAAGCCTTAACTGATTTTGATTTAAAATTATTGAAAAATGCGTTAAGAGGATCAAATCATCCACTAAGTAGAAGATTATACGATTTCTTACCAAATCAAGAAAAATTAGCAACAACTAGCTTCGAAGAAGTGATCGGTAAAGGAATTTTTACTACTTTTGAAGAAGGTTCAATAAAATTAGGTTCTTCGCAGTTTTTGGAACATATGAGCGAGAATACGCACAAAAAGACAAAAGTGCACGTAGAAGTTAATGGTGTTTACAAAGGAAGTTATGTCTTCAATAATCAATATAGAAAAGGTTTAGAGCAATTATTTGCCGAGCTTTCTAAAAAGTATCAATTGGTTATTTTATCAGGAGATAATGATGGTGAACGCAAGATTTTAGAGAAAATGTTACCCTCAAATACGGTTTTAGTTTTTAACCAAAAACCAGAGCAAAAGTTGCAATATATTGAGCAGTTGCAACAAAATTCGCATAATGTGATGATGGTAGGAGATGGGCTTAATGATGCCGGAGCTTTAGCACAGAGTAATGTGGGAATCGTAATTTCAGAAAATGTAAACGTGTTTTCGCCCGCTTGCGATGGAATCGTCGATGCCAGTAGGTTTGAATCCATTGGATTTTTAATGAACTATGCTAAAAATGCTATGAAAACTATTTATATGAGTTTTGGTTTATCATTGTTATATAATATAGTTGGTTTAAGTTATGCGGTAACAGGGGAATTAGCACCAGTAGTTGCCGCGATTATTATGCCCTTGAGTACAATTACAATTGTAAGTTTCGTGACCATTATGAGTAATTTATTTGCTAAAGGCAAGTAATTTCAATTAAAAAAATTGATATGATAATTATCATATTTTATAAAATAGAGCAGAAGTAACTTTGTTAACACAAAATTAAGGTATGAGTGTCATTTATATATTAATCGCAGTAAGTATAAGCGTTGCTGTTTTTTTTCTATTTGCTTTTATAAAAGCAGTAAGAAGTGGACAATATGATGATGATTATACGCCATCTGTCAGAATGTTATTTGACGATGAATTAGTAAAAGAAAATCCAGACAAATTAATACAAACACAAACAGAAAAACAAAAATCAATCTAATTATGGAGAAGCAACAATTTTATTACGACAACAAAATTGTAAGAAACTTCCTTTACGCCTCAATACTTTTTGGAGTTGTAGGAATGCTTGTAGGGCTAATCGTAGCCTTCTTATACCTGTTTCCAAATTTAACGGACGGAATTCCGTGGTTAAGTTACGGGAGACTAAGACCTTTGCATACTAACGCAGTAATTTTCGCTTTCGTTGGGAATGCTGTTTTTGCAGGGGCATATTACTCACTACAACGTTTGTTAAAGACAAGAATGTACAGCGATTTCTTAAGTAAACTTAACTTTTGGGGTTGGCAGTTAATTATTTTAGGAGCTGCAATCACTTTACCTTTAGGTTTTACAACATCAAAAGAATATGCAGAATTAGAATGGCCGTTTGACATTGCCATCGCTCTGATTTGGGTTTCATTTGGTGTGAATATGATTGGCACAATTATCAAAAGAAGAGAGCGTCATATTTATGTAGCCATTTGGTTTTACCTAGCTACTTTTATTGCAATTGCTTTACTACATATTTTTAACAGTTTAGAAATTCCGGTTTCTGCATTCAAATCGTATTCAGTTTATGCTGGAGTTCAAGATGCATTAGTGCAGTGGTGGTATGGACATAATGCAGTGGCATTCTTCCTGACGACGCCTTTCTTAGGATTGATGTATTATTTTGTGCCTAAAGCTGCTAACCGTCCTGTCTATTCTTACAGATTATCTATTATTCACTTCTGGTCGTTAATTTTCATCTACATTTGGGCAGGACCTCACCATTTATTATATTCTGCATTGCCAGATTGGGCTCAGAATTTAGGTGTTGCTTTCTCAATTATGTTATTAGCACCATCTTGGGGTGGTATGATAAATGGACTGTTAACATTAAGAGGTGTTTGGGATAAAGTTAGAGAAGATTCTGTACTTAAATTTTACGTTGTAGCTATAACAGGTTATGGTATGTCTACTTTTGAAGGGCCAATGTTATCTTTGAAAAACGTAAATGCTATTGCTCACTTTACTGACTGGATCGTTGCTCACGTTCACGTAGGAACATTAGCATGGAATGGTTTTATGACTTTTGGTATGATTTATTGGTTAATCCCAAGAATGACAAAAACCAAATTATTCTCTGAAAAATTAGCAAATTTCCACTTTTGGATAGGAACTTTAGGAGTTATTCTTTACACAATACCTATGTATGTTGCCGGTTTTTTACAAGCTTCAATGTGGAAACAATTCAATCCAGACGGAACTTTAGTATATGGAAACTTTCTAGAAACTGTTACTGAAATTATGCCAATGTATATTATGAGAGCAATTGGAGGAACATTATACTTCATTGGACTTTTAGTTTTAGTATATAATGTTATCAGAACGGTAAGACAAGGTTCAGCATTCGAAGATGAATTAGCAGAAGCAGCTCCATTGACAACTATTTCAGGAAAACAATTAAAAGGTGAAAAATGGCATTCTTGGTTAGAAAGAAAACCAATCCAATTTACAATTTTAACTACAATTGCTGTTGCAATTGGAGGTATTGTTCAAATCGTACCGATAATAGTTGTAAAATCTAATATCCCTACAATTTCTAGTGTGAAACCTTATTCACCTTTAGAGTTACAAGGGAGAGATATTTATATTAGAGAGGGTTGTAATAACTGTCACTCGCAAATGATTAGACCTTTCCGTTCGGAAGTAAAACGTTACGGTGAATATTCTAAATCAGGTGAATATGTTTATGATCACCCACACTTATGGGGTTCTAAAAGAACAGGTCCAGATTTAATGAGAATTGGAGGGAAATATAACGATAACTGGCACTTCAACCATATGTGGAGTCCACAACGTATGGATGAAAAATCGATTATGCCAGCTTATAAATGGTTATTTGATAATGAGGCAATGGATCATTCTTTGATCGAGAAAAAAATGGATGTAATGGTAACTTTAGGAGTTCCATATACACCAGAAGATATTAAAAATGCAAGAAAAAGCATTGAAGACCAATCTTCTAAAATCGAGAAAAACTTACATAATGATCCAGATTTTGTAAAATCGTATGAAACTAGTAAGAAAAATTCAGCAGCAAAGGGAGAAACTTTTGTACCAATGAAAGACAGAGAAATTGTTGCTCTTATTGCTTATTTACAACGTATGGGAACTGATATAAAAGTTAAAAAATCTGAATAATGTTAAAATTCATTAAACATAATTTAGAAACTATCAACGGCGTTGATATCTATCCGATAATTTCATTGACTTTGTTCTTCGTAATATTCGTTGTTTTCATTGTTTGGGCAATGACATACAGTAAAGATAAAATCAAAGAATTGAGTGAATTACCATTCAAAGATGAAAAATAAATAAATAGCTTCCGCTCTAGTTTGCAGTAGTGGAAGTCTATATAACCTTATCGTTATCAAATTTTAAAATTTAATCAAATGAAAAAACTAATTCCAGCATATGTAAGAGTTCCAGTACTTTTCGCAATTGTATTTGTAGCATTGGAATATTTTATTGACTCCGGAAGTCAACCAGCTTTTGTAAGGTTTCCTATGGTTTCTTTATTTTTAGGTGTATTTCTATTTTTATTAATTGCAATTGAAGTTGTAGTTAGTGCGGTTGACAAAATAACTTATCATCTATTAACAGATGAACAGAAAAAACAATTAGCGGAAGCGCAAGCTATGCCTTTCATGGAAAGCAATTTCTATCAAAATATTGTACAAAAATTAACTCGTACTAAAAACATCGAGGAAGAAAATGATGTTTTGCTTGACCACGATTATGATGGTATTAAAGAACTAGATAATGTTTTACCACCTTGGTGGGTTGGATTGTTTTGGGCTGGTATCATTTTTGCTATCGTTTATATGGTTCGTTTTCACGTAGTTGGAGACTACACGCAAGATGAAGAATTTTTAACCGAAATGGCAGAAAAAGACAAAGAGGTTGAAGAATATTTAAAAACAGCTCCAGATCAAATGGATATGGATAAAGTTATTTTATTAACTGATGCTGCTGCCTTAGCCGAAGGTAAAAAAATCTACGAGGCAAATTGTATCGCTTGCCACAGACCTGACGCAGGAGGCGCAATTGGACCTAACTTAACGGATGATCATTGGATTTTAGGTGGAGGCATCAAGAATGTATTCAACACTTTAATGGAAGGTGGAAGACCAGGTAAAGGTATGATTCCTTGGAAAGATCAAATTAAACCAACTGATTTACAAAAATTAGCTAGTTATGTGCTTTCATTGCAAGGATCTAATCCTGCAGACCCAAAACCAACTGAGCCAGAAGCAAAAGTTTGGGTAGAAGAAGGTGCTGCTGCTCCAGCTGTAGATGCTGATATGGCTCCAACCGCAGAAGTTATGGCTCCAGTAGCAGAATAATTAAGTATTTTACGTTGTGAAACAACAACGCAATAATAAAACTAAAAAGGTTTTGGGAAAACCCAAAACCTTTTTTAATTAAATTATAAGCACTAAAAATGTATAAAATATGTCTAATATAAATTTACCAGACGAAAGTTTCAGAGATAGTATTTCAACTATATCTGAAGATGGAAAAAGAAATTATGTTTTTCCAAAGAAACCTTCTGGACCTTATTGGGAGAAAAGAAAAATACTTAGCTACATATTATTAGTTGTTTTAGTAGTAGCACCTTTTATTAAAATAAATGGAAATCAGTTCTTGATGTTTAACATTATGGAACGTAGATTTAATATTTTTGGACTTCCTTTTTGGCCACAAGATTTTTATCTGTTCGTGATGTCAATGATTGTTGGGATTATAGGATTAACTTTATTCACTGTTGCTTTTGGAAGAATATTTTGTGGTTGGTTTTGTCCGCAAACTATTTTTATGGAAATGGTTTTCAGAAGAATTGAATATTGGATTGATGGCGACAGAGGTTCACAATTACGCTTAGACAGACAAAAATGGGATGCTGAAAAAATAAGAAAAAGAGCTACTAAATGGACGATCTTTTTTATTTTTTCATTCTTCATAGCAAATGTTTTTTTAGCGTATTTAATTGGAAGTGATGAGTTGTTAAAACTAATAACTGAAGGACCAGTAAATAATACAAGCACACTAATTCCTTTATTAATTTTTACAGGTATTTTCTATTTTGTTTTTGCTTGGTTTAGAGAACAAGTATGTATTATTGCTTGTCCTTACGGAAGAATGCAAGGTGTGTTATTAGATAATAAATCGATTAATGTCGCTTACGATCACGTTAGAGGAGAAGGTGAGAAAGGTAGAAAAAAATGGAGAAATGGTGAAGATAGAGAAGCTGCTGGTTATGGTGATTGTATCGATTGTAACCAATGTGTTGTAGTTTGTCCTACCGGAATTGATATTCGTAACGGTACGCAGTTAGAATGTGTAAACTGTACCGCTTGTATCGACGAGTGTGATGCTGTTATGGAAAAAGTAGGCTTACCAAAAGGACTAATTCGTTATGCCAGTGAAGATGAAATTGTAAATAAACGCAAGTTCGAATTGACTCTTCGAATGAAAGGGTATATAGCAGTTTTAATCATCTTAATTGGTGTTTTAATTGCAATGCTGTTTTTACGTAATGATGTTGAAGCAACTGTACTAAGAATGCCGGGTCAAATGTTTGAACATAAAGGCGAGAACATTAGTAATGTTTTTACTTTTAAAATTGTAAACAAAACCGTTAACGAATTAAAAGATATTAACTTTAAACTTAGAAACACTAAGGGTGAAATCAAATTAGTTGGTAAAGAAGCAATTGTTATAAAAGAACAAGGATTAGTACAAGGAACCATGTTTGTTGAAATTAATCAAGCACTTTTAGAAGATGATAAAATGGAAATTGTCATTGAAGTTTACAGTGGTGATAAATTAATAGAAACCGCAACGACCAATTTTATGGGTCCAAGAACGTTTTAAATAAAATTATAGATATGAAAATTAGTTGGGGAACAGGAATTGTAATTGCATTTACTTTGTTTATACTATTTATTTTATCGTTTGTATATAGAGTACAAACCGATCGAAAATATGATAATGAATTAGTAACTGAAGATTATTACAAAGCAGAAGGAGCTCTTGATCACGAAATTGAAAAGAAAAATAATGCGAATGCTTTAGCAACTCAAGTAATAATAAAAAAGAATGATGAAGGAATTCAAGTTGAATTTCCAGCTGATTTCGATTATTCAAAAATTAATGGAAAAGTGTCCTTATATAGACCGTCAAGTCAAAAACTAGATTTTGAAGTTTCGATTTCACTAACTAGTTCACATTTGCTCATACCTAAAAGTAATTTGACCGGCGGTCTGTGGGACATTTCTGTAGATTGGAATTACGAAGGAAAAGACTATTTGAACAAAGAAACTGTCTATTTCTAATCCTAGTTATAAAGCCTGCTTAGTTTTAGTTCTATTTGGAATTTATAATTTATTTTTTGATTTAATAATATGCTTTATTCAGCTTTTATCTTTGGTTTAATAAGTAGCTTTCACTGTGTAGGAATGTGCGGTCCTATTGCTATGATGTTGCCTGTAGATCGAAACAATCAGGCAAAGAAAATCACTCAAATCTTTACGTATCACATTGGCAAATTATTTGCTTATGGTAGTTTAGGATTGGTTTTTGGCTTGTTAGGAAAAAGCTTTTATTTAGCCGGAATGCAACAGCAATTATCTATCGTTGTCGGAATTTTGATGATAGTAGTGGCGTTGGTTCCTGAAAAAGTATTTGCAAAATATAACTTTTCAAAACCGGTTTACAAGATTATTATGAAAGTAAAATCGAGTTTGGGCCAACAATTTAAAAAGAAGAACTATAAATCCTTGTTTACCATTGGTTTATTAAATGGTTTTTTGCCTTGCGGAATGGTTTACGTCGCAATATTTGGAGCAACAGCAATGCAAAGTGTATCTTTAGGAGTTTTGTATATGATTTTATTCGGAATAGGAACAATCCCAATGTTAACAGTAGTGGTTTATGCTTCCAATATAATGTCATTTTCTTTAAGAGGAAAGATTCAAAAAGCAATTCCAGTAATTGCAGTTTTAATAGGAATGTTGTTTATTATAAGAGGATTAGGTCTTGATATTCCTTACATCTCTCCAAGCAATACAAGTTTATTTGTTCAGCCTGAAGTTGATTGCCATTAATAGTTTTTAGTTACTATTAAATGAGTTTTGTAATTTCATTTGTAACAATCTAAACCATAAAAAAAGCATCACGTTAAATGATGCTTTTTTATTTTATAGCTTGAAAGTATTAGTTTACAATCAATTTTTTTATAGTTGATGCATTTTCAGATGCTAATTGCATGATGTAAAAACCTGTTGGTAAATTAGACACTTTATAAGCGTTGTTTTCAACTTTAGATGGATTTTTAATCTCTTGTATAATTTGTCCGTTAACATTGTATAAAATGATGGTTTTTAATTCTGTTGACGTTGTAACATAAACTTCATTGTTCACAGCAGGGTTCGGATAAACTAAGCTATTTTCCAAAGCATAAGTATCTGTAGCTAATACGAAAACTGTTGGCCATCTATTTTCCGCTTGAGGACCACCCCAAATTACGGTTGCCAAGTAAGGATTATCAATAAACGGATTTCTATTTCCTTGTGCATAAGTATTTGCTGTATTTCCAAGATAAGTATTTCTGTTATCTTCATATTGAGAAACAGGATCTTCTGCATTCCATTCTAAAAATAATTGCACCATATTACTATCATTTGCGGCAGTTGCTATTCCAGTTTGTGCTACACCTGTTGGCAAACATTGTGATCCGTATCTTAAATACATATACATCATCATTCGTGCAACATCACCTTTCCACTCATCACCTGGATACCATAAAATTCCACTTTCAAAAGAATTTCCATTTCCATCAATAAACTTATTGTTATCGCGTAATCCATTTCTTGCAACGTCAGCAGCTCTTAAATGATGTACATCTGCGTTGGCTTCATTGTCTTCTAAATTTGGTGTTCCTAAAGCTCTTGGATAAGTATGTTCTCTGTTCCAAGCACAATTTTGAGCGCCACTATCTGCTTCTTTATGTCTTCTTCGATGATCATTATCATCTAATGAATTCCCAAAGTTGGATTCACTTACGTAAGTACAAACATTACTACTAAATCCATAAACTAAAAATAAATAGGTATTAGTTACGTCATTTGGATCTAAATCAATAATTTTAATAGCATCTTCAGCTTCAGCGTAAGTGAGAAATTTGGTATGAGTGCTTGTAATCTTTGTTTCCAAAGCACTTTTTAAACTCATTCCAGTTAAAGTCCAGTTAAAACCATTGTAATATGGTGTTGCTGGTGCTCCAGCTTGTGAAAAAGCTAAAGAAACAAATGCAAAAAATATTAAAGTAAAGTTCTTTTTCATACTATTTATTTTTTCGTTCTAATAAAGCCATATAAAAACCGTCAAAACCACTTTCGTGTGCTAAAACTTTTCTATCTTGAATAAAAGTGAATTCTTTTCCAATTTCTGTGGTTAAGAAACGCTCAATTTGTTCTTGATTTTCTGAAGGTAAAACGGAACAAGTAGCATAAACTAATTTACCACCTGGTTTTACGATTTTAGAATAATTTTCTAATACTTCCGCCTGAATTTTTTTGATATTCTCAATAAATTCAGGTTGAAGTTTCCATTTACTATCCGGATTTCTTTTTAAAACTCCTAAACCACTACAAGGTGCATCGATTAAAACTCGATCCGCTTTTTCGTGTAATTTTTTAATAGTTTTCGTGCTTTCAATAACTCTTGGTTCAATATTAAATGCACCATTTCGTTTAGCACGAATTTTTAATTGCTTTAATTTACTTTCATATAAATCCATTGCAATAATTTGCCCTTTATTCTCCATTAATGAAGCCAAATGCAAGGTTTTTCCACCTGCACCTGCACAAGTATCTACAACTCGCATTCCTGGTTTTACATCCAAGAAATAAGCCACTAATTGAGAAGAAGCATCTTGTACTTCAAACAAACCGTCTCTAAAAGCATCTGTTAAAAACACATTCGCTCTTTCTGTTAAGATTAAAGCGTCTGGATACTCTTTGTTAAATTCCGTTGCAATATTTAAATCCATCAAAATAGCTCTTAGTTTTTCTTTTGTTGTTTTCAAAAGATTTACTCTCAGAATTACTTTAGCTTGTTGGTTTTGAGCCGCTAACTCTTTGGTCCAAATTTCTTCGCCCAATTCTTTAACACCCAATTCGTCCATCCAATCTGGAATTGACTCTTTGTATTTTCTAGTTTTTGTTAATTCGTCAAATTTCCCTTTGATTCTTCTAACCGGCGTTTCTTCGAAATATTTCCAATCGGGTAGGGTGTAACCTCTTAAAACAGCCCAAACAGCAAATATTCTCCAAATTTTATCTCTATCAAATGGTTCTCTTACTTCTGCAATTTCAACGTATAAACGTTTCCATCGCACAATTTCATAAATCGTTTCTGCTACGAATTTTCTATCCGTACTTCCCCAACGTTTGTCTTTTTTTAAAGCTCTAGCTACCACTTTATCAGCATATTCAGCGTCATTGAAAATTGCCATTAGCGAATCAATCGTTGTGAATACTAAATTTCTATGTAATCTCATTTTATATTTTAAATCAGCTTGCAAAGATACGAATTTAAATAAAAAAAGCTGCCTTATTTGGCAGCTTTATGATTTATCCTCTTCCTGAGCTTCGGGAATCGGAACTTCTTGAACCCGAATCACTTCTCTGGGAACTATTTCGTTGGCCTGAATCTCCTCTAGGTGCACTCATTCTTGGACTAGATTGTGAAGAACTTCTTTGATTTCCAGCACTTGGACCACTCGATCTTGAAGGAGCCGAATTTCTTTGATTATCCGCTCTAGGAGAAGATGTTCTAGGTTCAGCCGAATTTCTTTGGTTTTCCGCTCTTGGAGAATTTCTTGGCGTATTTGTGCTAGAAGCTATATTTGCATCTCTTTGTCTAGGTGCATTGGATTCTGCTCTAGTTGAATTTGTTCTAGGAAGAGATGTGTTTCTTGTTGGCGAAACTTCTGCAGTTCTAGTTCTTGGAGTAGCATTAGCATCTCTAGTTGCGTTAACTTCTCTGGTTCTAGGTGATGTATTCGCATCTCTAGTTCCATTCACTTCTCTAGTTCTTGGCGTCGTATTTGTATCTCTAGAACCATTAACTTCTCTCGTTCTTGGCGAAGTACTAGTTTCTCTATTTCCTCTGACGCCATTTGAATCGCTGTTTCTCGAATTATTTCCGGCCATTTCATTTCTTCCTCTTGGCGAATTTACTCTCCTATTATTGTCTAAATCTTGACGATTTGCATAACCTGCATTTCGGTGCGAAAATGAACGATCTGGATACCTAGTTTCATAACCGTTTCCTCTTCTTCCATAGTAGGAAGAATAAGCAACTTGACATCTTCTATTCGTTACATAATGATAAGAATGACCAAAATTTATGTGAATGTGAACGTTATTACGATATCTGTAAACTGGATATGGAGCCCAATAAGTATAATAACTTGGATAATAATTCCAATGCCAAGAAGAATAATACGGACTATAATTAGTTACCCAAAATGTATTATAAATTCTAGGACTGTGAACATAAACAGGTTCGTAAATGTAATTTTCACCATACATAAACACGTCACCTACAACTTGAACTTGAATTTTATTGTTTCGGTCTCTTTGCACTTCAATTGTAGCAACGTCTTGGTAAACATCTTTTTCTAAAACGGCTTGTACAATTACTAAATGTGCATTTCCTTCAACCGATTCAATAACACGTAAATAATCAACATAATTGTCGTTATTCAAATCTAGGTTTGAAATTTGAGCTTTAGGATCGTTGATTCTATTTTCAAAATCTTCTAAATTAGATGCATCACCAAATACGGTCGCAATAGCTCTTAAATCTAAGTTGTCACTAATATCAGCACTTGTTGCTCTAACTGTGGTTTTATCCTGAGCGACTAATGATGTTATCGATAACATTGCAATTGCACTCAAAGTCAGTAATTTCGTTTTCATAATTTCCGTATTTAGGTTAAACACATATTTCTTAATTTTGACTATCCAATTTCTGTGCCAAAAAATATTTTACAGATTAATTTATTGAATTATAGGTAGTTGCGTTTTTGCTTTTATTGTAACAGATTTTTTATATTTGGAGAATAATTTATAACTATGAAAAATTATTTCTTTTTATTGCTGATTTTCTGCTTCGGATGTGCTACAAAACAAAATAGTTTGGTTAGCCCAAAGTTCCAATCTCAACTACTTTCCAATGAAAAAATGAGTTGTAGAGCTCTTTTAGTGGATGAAGATTATATTTGGTTGGGAATGGATAAAGGAAGATTTGGTTATTACGATAAGAAAAAAGACACTTTACTATTAAAAACAATCGGATTTGTATCAAATTCAACAGAGTTCCGAAGCATTGCAATTACTAAAGAAGCAGTTTTTATACTAACGGTTGGAAATCCCGCTTTGTTGTTGAAGATTGATAAAAAAACCAAAAAAGAAACAATAGTTTATAAAGAAGAAGACGATAAAGTTTTTTACGACAGTATGCAATTTGCAGATGAATTAAATGGTTTTGCAATGGGCGATCCAATGGGAAATTGCTTATCGTTTATCAAAACTACTGATGGCGGAAATTCTTGGCAAAAAGTTCCATGTGAAAATTTACCAAAAGTAGAAGATGGAGAAGGAGCATTCGCAACTAGTAATACGAATTTAATCGTAAGAGGAAAAAGCATTTTTATGGTTTCAGGCGGAAAAAAATCTCGTGTTTTTGTGTCGAATGATTTTGGAAAAACTTGGAATGTTTATAACACGCCAATTATTCAAGGGGAAGAAATGACTGGAATTTTCACAGCTGATTTTTATGATGCTAAAATGGGAATTATCGCTGGTGGGAATTACTTAAAACAAGAACAAAATTCAGGAAACAAAGCAATTACTATTAATGGAGGAAAATCGTGGGATTTAATAGCCGAAAACCAGGCTTTTGGTTATGCTTCTTGCGTTCAATTCGTACCAAATACTAAGGGAAAGCAATTAATTTCAGTAGGAGGAACCGGTTTGTTTTATTCAGCAGATTTTGGGAAGAATTGGATTAAATTTTCAGACGATAAAGACTTATTTACCTTTAGATTTGCCTCTAAAAAAATATTTTATGCCACTGGTAAAAATAAATTAATCCGGTTTGATATTAAATAAAAAACGCCCAACAATTTGTTGAGCGCTTCTGCCTTAATTTTTATGTTTTTCTCGCATTTGTTTTAATAAATGACGGTTGAAATCACCTTCTGCTTTTTTGAGCTTCATTATTTTTTTATCGCTCATTATTCCTTGTAAGTCTTTGGTGTACTTTTTTTGAAGTGTGAATAATGTTTCTTCAATACTTTGCATTTGTGACAGTAGGGAAGAAGCTTCTTTTTCAGATAATTTCTCAATATTTCCTACATCTAATTTTCCAAGAATTGTGCGCATTTTTTCGTGACGCAAATCGAATTGTTTCTCTTGATAGTCGTTATAAATTGGCCAAAACTTTTGTGCTTCATCAGTTGTTAATTCTAACTGTTCAGTAATGTAAGCCACTTTAAGGGCTTTTATCTTCTCTTGCTTTTCTTTGTGTCCTTGTGCAAAGGAAAAATTGGTAACGAGAAGAAATAAAATGGGTACAATAAATTTTCTTATCATAATGTTATTCGTTTATAATGTAGTCTAAATTTTCTGTTTCAGATAAATAGTTTTCAATTCCGTCTGTGTTTGCAATAGTAACTCCAAGTGAAACTTCTAATTCTTCAATATCGTCATCAGTTAAATGTTTTGTTAATTCTATCATACCAACACTTTTTTGCGTTGCTAAATAATTTTCAATAGTTGTAGCATCTAACTTAGTTTCATTAGCCATAGTAAAGTAAACCGGAATACCAATTGCTAGCAAAACCGCAGCTGCAATACTGCTAATCCAAAGTTGCTTATTTTGAAAGATTGAAACAACTTTTATTTCCTTTTCCACTGAAATTTGTGCCATCATTTTAGCTTCAAACTGCTCAAAGTAATTTGCTGGAATTTTAAATCCGGATTCAATTTTATCGTTATGTTCTCTATCTATTGGTTCCATATTCATTAGACAATTATAATTCGTAAAGGTTTAATTTGTTTTTAAAAAATGTTCAACTTTCTTAACTGCAAGATGATAACTCGCTTTTAGTGCGCCAACAGAAGTTTCTAAGATTTCAGACATTTCTTCATATTTTAACTCTTGAAAGTATTTCATTTTGAATACAATCTGCTGTTTTTCAGGCAAGAGTGTAATTGCTTTTTGCAACTTGAGTTGAATTTCATTTCCATCAAAATACACATCACTTTCTAAACTGTTTATTGCTTTTTGCTGCACTTCTTCATTTGAAATACCTTGTTTTTTAGCTCTTTGTTGCATAAAAGTTATCGCTTCATTCGTGGCAATTCGATACATCCAAGAAAATAATTTACTATCACCTTTAAAATTTTTAAGATTGCCGAAAATTTTCACAAACGTATTTTGAAGTACATCATCAGCATCATCGTGATTCAAAACCATTCCTCTGATATGATTGTATAATGGTTTTTGATACAATTGCAAGAGGTTCCTAAACGCTTCGTTCTGCGTTTTCGGATGTAATAGTTCTAAAATAAATGCTTTTTCGTCTTGCAAAGTAGTACGTTTGATTACTTAAGACTAAAGATATTCAAAAAGGTTTAATTTTAATTTTTGTTTTGAGGTAATTCTATTTTTGAGTTGTAACTTTGTTGTATAAACAGCTTATTAAGATGAAAGATTTAAGTAATTATAGAAAGTCATACGAGAAAAGTGAACTTTTGGAAGATTCAATTCCTGAAGATCCAATTAATTTATTTCACCGATGGTTTTATGAAGCCGAAGAATTAAACGCCGCTGAAGAAGTGAATGCTATGACGGTAAATACAATTGGTTTAGATGGTTTTCCAAAGGCCCGTATTGTATTATTGAAAAAATTTAATGAAGAAGGTTTTATTTTTTATACTAATTATAATTCCGAAAAGGGAAAAGCACTAGCAAACAATCCAAATGTCTGTTTATCTTTTTTTTGGCCAACCGTAGAACGTCAGATTATAATTAAAGGAATTGCTGAAAAAACGAGTGCTATTGTTTCTGATAATTATTTTGCCTCAAGACCCGACGGAAGTAAACTCGGTGCAATTGTTTCGCCGCAAAGTGAAATTATTCCCGACAGGAAATTTTTGGAGAATAATTTAAAACAGTTAGAAAATGATTTGGAAGGGAATGAAATTCTAAGACCTACCAATTGGGGAGGATTTTTAGTTCGACCTGTAGAAGTAGAATTTTGGCAAGGTCGACCTAATCGTTTACATGATCGAATTAGATACAAATTAAAAGATAATTATGAGTGGCGAATAGAAAGATTAGCACCATAAAATAATAAAAAAATTTCGCAAAAAAAATCCCAACTAGTACTAGTTGGGATTTTTTTGTAAGTAAAATATTAATTAATACTTATTATAGCACAAAATATGTTAAATTTTTAAGCATTTCATCGATTATATTTGCGTGTTATCGATAGTTTTATACTTTTGTCAAGTGTATTACTTATTTCGTCGGTTATTTTGACCGTTTACCGTATAAAGATAGAAATTATGAAAAATTATATAGCAGCTTTTTTAGCAATTACAGTATTGACCTTTACTTCTTGTTCATCTGATTCAGATAATGCTGCAAACCCAACTGCAATTGAAGCGTTAAAAGGCTATTCTCATTCTGCGATGGAACTAGAATTATTAGATGAGGTTAATGCTTATCGAGTTTCAATAGGGTTAAATGCTTTAGAAATTATTGAACATATTTCTTACAAATCAAGTGAACATAATCAATATATGATTGCTGTAAAGAGCGTAAATCATGATGGATTTAGCGAAAGAAAAGTAAATTTACAGCAAGTTTTAGGTGCTGCTAGAGTAGGAGAGAACGTTGCTTATGGTTATTCATCCTCGTTTTCAACTGTAAATGCTTGGATTAATAGTCAAAGCCACAAAGCAAATTTAGAAGGTGATTACACTCATTTTGGTGTATCTATAAAAACAGATGCTGACGGAAAAAAATATTATACAAATATGTTTATAAAAAAGTAGTTTTTCATATTTGTTAGTACCAAAAAAGCAGCTATTTCATTTAGAGGAATAGCTGCTTTTTTTATAAGACTTAATTAATTACATTTTAATTACAATAAACTCACTTCTTCTGTTCTGTTGGTGTTCTGTTTCAGTGCACGGAACTCCATCACTACAGTCATTTATTAATTTAGATTCTCCAAATCCTTTTGCCGTTAATCTTTTTCTCTCAATTCCATTTTTAACCATAAATTCTAAAGTAGATTTTGCTCTACGGTCTGAAAGTAATTCATTGTATTTATGCGTTTGACGACTATCGGTATGTGATCGGATGTCAATTATCATAGATGGATACTGTTTCATAACGGCAATTATTTTTTCCAAATCTAATGCAGCATCTGGTCTAATATTCCATTTATCTAAATCAAAATAGATAATACTTATGTTCAATACTTTCGCTAAATCCGTACCTTCTTCAATTGGAATTATATTACGTTTTAATTCAATATTTAATTTTGATTCACCTTTTTCGTTAACAGGTTCAAATATTTTTTCAGTAGTTTCGTATTCTTCTTTTGAAGCTCTCACATAATATTGTTTATCACAGTTTATTTCAAATTCGTAATATCCTGTTTCTGAAGAATTTGTCTCACTTATTTGTTTCATCTGATTGTCAAATATAATCACTTTTGAATTGGGTAAAACCTTTTTAGTGTCTATATCAGTTATTATACCAGATAATTTATGGGTACAAATTTTAAACGAATAAATATCATCATAACCAGCGCCACCATTTCTATTTGAAGAGAAAAATCCTAATTTATCTCTATTTACATATCCAAAATCATCTTTAGGACTATTGATTGGTTTACCTACGTTTTCTGGATTTTGAAATTGCTTGTTTACATATTTTGCTTCGAAAATATCTAAACCTCCTAAACCAGGATGACCATTAGATGCAAAGAATAAGTTGTTATCAGCATCAACAAAAGGGAATGTTTCTCGACCTTCCGTATTTATAGTAGCTCCTAAATTTTCTGGTGTTCCAAACTTTCCATTGGCATCAATTGTTACTTTGAACAAATCAGACAATCCATAAGTTCCTGGCATATCAGATGCAAAATACATTGTTTTGTCATCTGGACTTAAAGCTGGATGAGCTGTTGAATAGTTATCATTACAAAATGGTAACTCAGTAACATTGGTCCATTTACCATCAACTAATTCTGCTTTATATATTTTCTCTAAAATACTTACTTTATCATTACTCTTTCTTTTTTTTCCGTTGTTGTAATTATTTCTAGTAAAATACATTGTTTTTCCATCTTTGGTAAAAATGGGAGAAGACTCATTGAATTTAGTATTGATCTCATTTGAAAAGTTTTCTACCGCTCCAAGTTTTCCTTCATTGTCAATTGATGTTACAAATAAATCTGTGAAGTTTTGCTTAGTCCAATCGTGAATTTTTGGATTTGTATTCCCGTCAATCCTAGAAGAAGTAAAAACTAATTTCTTTCCAAAAAATGAAGGTCCGTAATCATAAAATTCAGAATTTATAGCTGTATTATCAACTGCATATTTACCTGAAACTGCATTTATATCTTTTATATAATCTTTGTTTTGGGCATACAATCTACCTCTAGAATCAGATGTTTTCTGATTAAATTTAGCCATATATTCATCTGCCATCTCATATTTTTCTTGAGATTTCAAAGTCTGAGCATATCTGAAATAATATTCAGAATCCACATCTTGGCTAAGTGCAAACAATTCTTCATACGCTTTTCCTGCCTTATCTAAATCGCCATTGAAATAGTAAGAGTTTCCTAATTTTTCAAATAAATCTACTGACTTATAACCTTTTTCCGCAACTTTTTCATAAATCTCAATTGCATCAATATAAGAATAGCGTTCGTATTTTTTATCGGCTGTTTTTAATTTAGCCGATTGACCAAATGTTGAGAAGGTCATACCTATTAGGATAATAAAAATATACTTTGTTTTCATAATCATATTTTTTTAAAAGAATCTAGGTGCAGAAACTCGAGTTTTACTAAAAAGTTCATAACGAAGAAATATTTCGTGCGAACCTGAATTGAATCGTGCTAACTTAGTGGTTTCCATATCATATCCATAGCCAATAAACCACGAATCAGAAATTTGAAATCCGGCTAAACCACTAACAGCAGCGTCCCATCTATAAGCAGCTCCTAACGTTAACTTATCAAATAATAAGAAATTAGCTGTTACATCTGCTTGAATTGGTGCACCTTCTACAATTTTAGCTAACAAAGCAGGTTTGAATTTTAAACTTTCGCTTATATCAAAAACATAGCCTCCAATTAAATAAAAATGCATTTTTTCTTTAGTAATTTCTATGTCATTATCATTATATCTGTAGCTTTCAAAAAAGTTAGGAACTGACAATCCTGCATATCCTTTTTCAGAAAACAAATACAAACCGGCTCCTACATTTGGAGAAAATTCGGTATCTACATTTTGAAATTGAGGATCAAGAGGATCATATATAGTCAATTTATTTACATCTAAATTAAACAAATTAGCAGTTCCTTTTAGTCCTACAGATAATTTATAGTTTTCAGATACTTGAATAAAATAAGCTAAATCTGCCGAAATTTGATTTTCATTTGTTGGTCCTATTTTATCATTTGTGAATGATAATCCAACACCAAAATTTGAATCGCCTAAAGGTGTGTTTACACTAAAATTATTAGTTAATGGAGCTCCATCTAATCCTACCCATTGAGTTCGATGTAAGAGAAATGCACTTAAAGTTCCTCTTGAACCCGCATAGGCCGGATTTACATTTGCAGTGTTATACATGTACTGGGTATATTGAGAGTCTTGTTGTGAATAGCTCAAACCACATAAAAGTAATGTACAAATTATAGAGATATATGTTTTCATCTTGTTCATTTTTTTAATTACTATAATTCATTAACGATTAAGGTACAAATACCCAGATTTATTAAAATTTTTATTTTCCTCATCTGTATATTTCAAAATGTAGAAATATGTTCCGTCAGGTAGCGGCTCGTTTTTGTTGATAGTACTTCTTCCTTCAGAATTCCCTTTAAATGATTTCATTGCATTATCATAACCACTTTCGTCATAAACAAGTATTCCCCATCTGTTATAAATCTCCACATTGTTTGTAGGGTAACATTCTAATCCGTCAATGAAGAAGAAGTCGTTTGAGCCGTCTCCATTAGGAGAAACTGCATTGTAAACAGTGATATCACAAGCTGCTAGTACGATACAATCATCGTTTACATTTAAATAAATTTCAAATATCAGAGGACAATCATTATTTTCTTGAGTAACTACATATTGTATCGTGTAATAGCCAACGGTTACGTTTAACGGATTAAATATATTTCCATTTAAACCGCCAGAACTAGTAACTTCAGACCAAACTCCATTGGTAGGAGTAGTAACTCCCAATACAGAAAATAAATCAATTTCCTGATCTTCAGTACAAATAGAATAGTTAATTGCATCAAATGGCTCTTCAACTTTTACGTTAATTACTTGAGAAAATGTTGCTTCATTTCCACAATTGTCAGATACAATCCATTGATGTGTAATTGTATAATCGTAAATAGAAATTGTAGTAACTGTCTCTGAATAAACTACATCTAATATTCCTGAACAATTATCTGTAAATTCCGGTGTTGGTACTGGTGGAATTTCTGAACACATTACATCGATTACAGCTTCTAAAGGAGTTATAAGAGTAGGAGGTGTTGTATCTGTAACAGTAATAATCTGAGTATGACTTTCATTATTGTTACAAGCATCAGTTGCAGTCCAAGTTCTAATAATACTATAAGAACCGGCGCAATTAGAGCCTTCATAGTTTAAAGTATCAGCTACTGTAACTACTACATTAGCATCACAATTATCAACTGCTGTTAACGTTTGTACTTCAGGAAGATTATCACATGAAACACTTATGTTTCCTGGTAAATCACTTGTAAATACTGGTATTGTTGTATCAACAATTGTAAATGTTGCAGATGAAGTTGAATAATTTCCACAGTTATCAGTTGCTGTAAAGATTACAGTTGCTGTTCCTGTTGCGCCACACGTATCAGATACAGAAGTAAAGTTATTACTCCAAGTTACATCCGAACAAATATCCGTTGCTACTGCACCACCATTAGAAGCTAACCAAGTATTTAAAGCTTGAGTATTTCCATTTCCATCACATTCTACTGTAAGATCAGCAGCTTGTGTTGAAATAGTTGGATTAGAAGAATCAATAATTGTAAATGTTGCCGATGAAGTTGAGTAGTTTCCACAGTTGTCAGTTGCTGTAAAGATTACAGTTGCTGTTCCTGTTGCGCCACACGTATCAGATACTGAAGTAAAGTTATTACTCCAAGTTACAGTTGAACAAACGTCGGAAGCTACTGCGCCACCATTAGAACTTAACCAATTGTTTAAAGCTTCAGTATTACCAGTTCCATCACATTGCACTGAAAGATCAGCAGCTTGTGTTGAAATTGTTGGGCTTGTTGTATCAATAATTGTAAAGGTTGCCGTTGAAGTTGAAGTGTTTCCACAGTTATCAGTTGCTGTAAAAATTACAGTTGCTGTTCCAGTTGCACCACACGTATCAGATACTGAATTAAAGTTATTACTCCAAGTTACAGTTGAACAAACGTCGGAAGCTACTGCGCCACCATTAGAATTTAACCAATTGTTTAAAGCTTCAGTATTACCAGTTCCATCACATTCTACTTCAATATTAGTAGCATTTATTGTGATCATTGGAGCTGTTGAATCTTTAACCGTTATGATTTGCGATACGGAAGTTGCATTTCCACAATTATCAGTTGCAGTCCAAGTTCGAGTTAAGGTATAATTACTAACACAAGATCCATCTGTTCTTACTTCGTTAAAGGTTACAGTTGCATTTCCACAAGTATCAGTTGCAGCTAAAGTAGCAGCAGTTGGTACTGCATCACATTCTACAGTCACATTTGCGGGAGCTGTTGAAGTGAATGTTGGAGCTGTTGAATCTTTAACCGTTATGATTTGTGATACAGAAGTTGCATTTCCACAAACATCAGTTGCAGTCCAAGTTCGAGTTAAGGTATAATTACTAACACAAGATCCATCTGTTCTTACTTCGTTAAAGGTTACAGTTGCATTTCCACAAGTATCAGTTGCAGCTAAAGTAGCAGCAGTTGGT